>JAUNAJ010000008.1 GCA_030527645.1 Lachnospiraceae bacterium
CTCTCATAAAAAATGTTTGATCGGTCAGAATCAACTGTCTAGCTAATTCTATCCAGGATGCGATTGTCATCGCATCTTACGCGACATTCGTCAAATCTGCAAGCAAGCTTGCCGGCTTGACTCATTGTACGCGAAACATTACTGTTAAAGGATCTTTCGATCATTCAAGAATGATTTTAAAGTGTTGTCTCACTTTTCATTTTGAATTTTCGAGGATGTGTTTTACTATTCAATTATCAAGGTGTTGTTTTGCGACAACTCATATAAATTATCATATTTATACACTATTGTCAATACATTTTTTGAATCTTTTTTTGATTCAAAACGGAGAAAAAGGGATTCGAACCCTTGCGCCGCTATTAACGACCTACTCACTTTCCAGGCGAGCCCCTTCAGCCAAACTTGGGTATTTCTCCATTGCCTGATCACTATTCAGTATTCAGTTTGCGAACAAATCGCAGCGGAGAGGGTGGGATTCGAACCCACGCGCCCTTGCGGACAAACGGTTTTCAAGACCGCCTCGTTATGACCACTTCGATACCTCTCCATTTGTTTGCCCTCGCTTTTCGCGACTGCATAAAGAATAATAGCACTTTGGCTTTTTGGTGTCAACAGTTTTTTTAATTTTTTTCAGCTTTCATCATCTTCAGATATGCCTCTGCAACAGGGAGATCATCCGGAGTTGTGATTTTTATATTCCGGTAACTCCCCTCAAACAGAAATACCGGTTCATCGGAGAATCGCTCCAGTACCATGGCATCGTCTGTTATCCCTTCTCTATCAGACTCATAGAGCCGGTCATAGGCTTTTCTGATTCTGCCGTACTCGAAGATCTGAGGCGTCTGGGCGCTCCACACCGTACTTCGATCCGGAGTGCTTTCCACCTGGTGGTTCCCTCCGACAACTACTTTCATGGTATCCTTGGCGGGCACTGCCGCCACAGCAGAATTCAGCTTCTGTACCTGCTGCCACCCTCTCTCCAGCAGAGACTCATCAGCAAAGATTCTTGCCCCGTCATGAATAAAGACGTAACCGGCATCACTGCTGGCAAGCAGCCCCTGATAGACTGAATCATACCGTTCCCTGCCGCCTTCTGTAATCTTATGAACCTTTGTGAAATGAAACTTCTCAACGATCTGCTTTCTGCAATATTCGATCGATTCTTTTCCTGTCACAAGGATGATCTCATCAATACAATCTGCACGCTGAAAATGCTCCAGCGTATGACAGATCAGAGGACGACCTTCCAGTTCCAGAAACTGTTTTTGCACGTTTCCGCCCATTCTCAGGCCGCTTCCTGCTGCCAGGATGATTGCTGTTCGTTTTTTTTCCATAGTCAGGCTCCTCCTCAGCGCTCTCCCAGCTTCAGATTCGGTACCGCATTCAGATCCAGACCGCTTCTTGTTCCCTTCAGATATTCATAATACCCGGCCACTCCGATCATTGCAGCATTGTCTGTACAGAAAATCGGAGATGGGTGATAGAATGCGATTCCCTCTTTTTCGCAGGCTGCTGCCATGGCATTTCTCAGTGTCTGATTAGAGGCTACACCGCCGGCAATTGCAAGTTTTTTTATTCCTTTATCTCTGGCTGCCCGAATCGCAGTATCCACCAGTACATCTACCACCGACTGTTGAAAGGATGCGGCAACATCTGCCTCACAGATTTCCTCCCCGGTCATTCTGCATTTGTTCAGATAGTTCAGCACGGCTGATTTCAATCCACTGAAGCTGAAGTCATAGGCTGCATCGGCAACCTTTGCCCTTGGGAAGGGAATTGCCTGCGAATTGCCTTCCTTTGACAGCCTGTCGATTTTCGGACCGCCGGGATACCCAAGTCCGATGGCTCGTGCTACCTTATCAAAGGCCTCTCCCGCCGCATCGTCTCTGGTCCTTCCCAGGATTTCAAATTCTCCATAATCTTTTACAATAACCAGATGCGTATGGCCTCCGGAAATGATCTCACACAGGAACGGCGGTTCCAGTTCTTTATTCTCAATATAATTTGCAGATACATGGCCTTCTATATGATGCACACCGATCAGCGGCTTCTTTGCAGCATAAGCAAGAGCCTTCGCCTCGGCAACGCCTACCAGAAGGGCACCTACCAGGCCGGGACCGTAGGTCACGGCAATGGCGTCCACATCCTCCAGTGCAGTTTCCGCCTGCTTCAGTGCTTCTTCAATGACCTGATTGATCTTTTCTATATGTTTTCTGGATGCAATTTCCGGAACTACCCCGCCATACAGCGTATGCAGGTCAATCTGGGAGGAAATCACATTGGACAGAACGGTTCTTCCGTTTTTGATCACAGCTGCTGCCGTCTCATCACAGGAGCTTTCTATCGCCAGAATCAAAATATCTTTTTCCATACTGTTTCTCATTACTTATTCCTCCTCAAAATCCAGTTCGATGGATTTTCCATCCTTTCCCAGATAGGTCTCCGGGAAAACAGCCTTTGCATCCTTAATAAACCATTCCGGGTGAACCAGAGAGGGAGAGTAGTGGGTCAGCCACATCTGTTTTACCTTTGCCTCTGAGGCCAGCTGTGCTGCCTCTTTGAATGTCATATGCTTCTTTTCTCTGGCCGACGCCTCTTTTTCCGGTTCTCCGTACATACCTTCACAGATAAACAGGTCTGCCTGTTCTGCATGTGCTTTGATGGATGGTACCGGTCTGGAATCGGTGCAGTAGGTCAGCTTGATGCCTTTCCGGGCATCTCCCAGCACCATATCCGGAGTATAGGTCACGCCATTCTCCTGAATGGTCTGCCCCTTCTGAAGCGGGTTCCAGTATTTCAACGGAATATTCTGCGCTTTTGCACGTTCCACATCAAATCTGCCGCAGCGGTCGATCTGCAGGGTGTATCCGTAGCAGATGGTGCTGTGCTGCACCCGGAATGCAGTGATCCTGTATCCGTTCAGATTCAGTTCCTGTTCCTGCTCCGTCAGTTCTATATAATTGATGGAAAAGGGGATCTCCGGGCAGATCACCCGGAGTCCTCCCACTACTCTTGCAAGTCCTTTCGGACCAACCAGAGTCAGCGGTTCTGTTCTGTCTGCATTCACCATTGCCAGCAGAATTCCGGGCAGCCCGGAGATATGATCCGCATGGTAATGGGTGAACAGAATGGTATCCAGAGGCTTGAAGGTCCAGCCCTTTTCTTTAATTGCGATCTGCGTTCCTTCTCCGCAGTCGATCAGCAGGTTGCTGCCGTTGTATCTGGTCATCAGAGAGGTCAGCCACCTGCCGGGAAGAGGCATCATTCCGCCTGTTCCGAGAAGGCAAACATCCAACATAGTATCTACCTCATTTTCTATTGCTGTTTCCCTGCACATCAGCAGGACATCCGACTTGAGCACAAGCCTGGCATCCCTGCAGGGCATATTTCGTTATTTTTTGCCAACAGGCTTCAGTCTGCAATCATAGCACACTTTCCCGCCTTATGCAAAATCAAACAGGGAGAACTGGTTGGACTCCGGCAGATCGCCGAAAATCCCCAGATCCGCCATCAGATCCACCACTGTCTTGCTCACCTTTGTACGGTTACGGAAATCATCCTTGGACAGGAATTTTCCATCCCGGGCAGCCAGCACCACTGCATCGGCAGCTTTTTCACCCAGTCCGTCAATGGTATCCAGCGCCGGCATCAGCTTGCCGTCCACGATCTGGAAGCGGTGCGCCTGCGCCCGGTACAGATCCACAGGTACAAAATCATACCCCCGGGCATACATCTCCCGGACGATCCTCATATCACGATAGGTGCCCTGCTCCTTGGGAGTCAGATTGTCCATTCGTTTCTTGTAATCCTCAATATAATACTCCAGGCGCTCCTGACCCATGCACATGATCTCATAGGAGAAATCCGATGCACGGATTGAAAAGAAGGCTGCGTAATAGGCCAGCGGATGGTATACCTTAAACCAGGCGATCCTGTAGGCCATCATGACATATGCAGCCGCATGGGCCTTCGGGAACATGTACTTGATCTTTTTGCAGGACCAGATGTACCAGTCAGGCACATCATGGGCTTTCATTTCCTCCTCCCAGTTCGGCTTCAGACCCTTTCCTTTACGGACACTCTCCATGATGGTAAATGCTTCTTCCGAGTCCAGACCCTTATTGATCAGATAGGTCATGATATCGTCTCGGGTACAGATTGCAGTGGAAATGGTTGCCTTCCCCTCCTGGATCAGAGTCTGGGCATTGCCCAGCCACACATCCGTTCCGTGGGCAAGGCCTGCGATTCTGACCAGATCAGAAAACTCCTTCGGCTGGGTATCGATCAGCATCTGCATGGCAAAGTCTGTTCCAAACTCCGGCACTCCCAGGCAGCCCAGGGGCACACCGATCTCCTCCGGCGTCACACCCAGCGCCTCGGTTCCCCGGAACAGGGACATGACCTTCGGCTCATCCAGAGGAACCGCTGTCGCATCCAGCTCAGTCAGATCCTCCAGCATTCGGATCATCGTTGGATCATCGTGTCCCAGAATATCCAGCTTCAGCAGGTTTGCATCGATGGAATGATAATCAAAGTGAGTCGTAATGATGTCTGTTGTGTTGTCATTTGCCGGATGCTGCACCGGTGTAAAGGAGTTGATATCCTCTCCGAAGGGCAGAACGATAATACCTCCCGGATGCTGTCCTGTAGTACGGCGAATGCCTGTACAGCCTGATACGATCCGGTCGATCTCGCAGTTTCGTTTATGAATGCCCTTATCCTCGTAATAATTCTTCACGTAGCCGAAGGCTGTCTTATCCGCCAGTGTACCGATGGTGCCGGCACGGAAGGTCTGTCCGGCGCCGAAGATCACCTCCGTATATTTATGGGCTTTACTCTGGTATTCTCCGGAGAAGTTCAGATCAATATCCGGCTCCTTATTGCCCTTGAATCCAAGGAAGGTCTCAAAGGGAATATCAAAGCCCATCTTCGTCAGCGGCTTCCCGCACCTCGGACACACGGCATCCGGCATATCGCAGCCGGCACGGCCGCTGTATTCCTTTACCTCCGGTGAATCAAAATCCACATAATAGCAGGATTCACATAGATAATGGGGGCTCAGAGGATTTACCTCGGTAATACCCGCCATGGTAGCCACGAAGGAAGACCCTACCGAGCCTCGTGATCCTACCAGATAGCCGTCCTCCACGGATTTCCAGACCAGCTTCTGGGCGATGATATACATGACCGCATATCCGTTGGATATAATGGAGTTCAGCTCTCTCTCCAGCCTCGCCTCCACGATCTCCGGCAGATCCGGTCCATAGATTTCATGGGCCTTGTTGTAGCAGATCTGCCGCAGCTGCTTGTCGGAATCTTCAATGACCGGAGGAAATTTTCCCGCACGGATCGGAGAGATCTTCTCACACATATCGGCGATCATCTGAGGATTGGCAATGACGATCTCCTCCGCCTTCTCACTTCCCAGATAGGAAAACTCCTCCAGCATCTCTTCTGTCGTATGAAGATACAGCGGTGCCTGATTGTCCGCATCGGCAAAACCCTTTCCGAACATGATGATCCTTCTGTAGATCTCATCCTGCGGATCCATGAAATGCACGTCACAGGTGGCGACCACCGGTTTTTTAAACTGCTCCCCCAGCCGTACGATTCTTCTGTTCAGCTCACGCAGATCCTCCTCATTCTTGACCAGGTCGTTATTCTCGTCCCGGATCATGAATGCATTGTTTCCGATGGGCTGAACCTCCAGATAGTCATAGAATTCCACTAACCTGGTAATTTCCTGATCCGGAGCTCCGCGAAGGATTGCCTGAAACAGTTCTCCCGCCTCACATGCAGAGCCAATCAGAAGTCCCTCTCTGTACTTCAGGAAGGTGCTTTTGGGCAGTCTCGGCCGGCGGTTGTAATACTTAAGGTGAGATTCCGATACCAGTCTGTACAGATTGACTCTTCCCACCTCTCCTGTTGCAAGAATTATGGCATGATAGCTGGGCAGCTTTCGGATCGTATCCTGAGAAATGCTTCCCTGAGAGTTCAGCTGATCCAGATCCAGAATGTCCCTGTCCTTCAGCATTTTTAAGAACTTTACAAATATCTCCGCTGTACAGCCGGCATCATCCACAGCTCTGTGGTGATGATCCAGCGGAACACCCACGGCCTTTGCAACGGTATCCAGCTTAAACCGGTTCAGTCCCGGAAGAAGAAACCTGGCCATACCCACGGTATCCACCGATGTAAACCGCCTGTCAATGCCCAGATCCCTGCAGTTTTTTTCAATAAAGCTCATATCAAAGCCTGCATTATGGGCTACCATCACGGCCCCGTCACAAAACTCCATAAACTCCGGCAGCACCGTTTCTATTCCCGGAGCCTCCAGCACCATATTGTCGTTGATTCCCGTCAGATTTTCGATTTTGAAGGGAATCGGCACTCTGGGATTTACAAAGGTGGAAAATTTACTTGTGATTTTCCCGTCCTCTACCCGCACTGCTCCGATCTCAATGATCCTATTGGTTACAGGGGAAAAGCCGGTCGTTTCAATATCAAATACCACAAAGGGCTGCTCCAGACTCTGTCCCTCGGAGTTTTCCACGATTCCTTTCATATCATCCACCAGATAGGCTTCCATCCCGTAGATCACCTTAAAGGGGGCCGAAATCTTCTTCAACTCCTCTTTCGACACCTCCGGATGCTCCTTCTGGTATTCTGCCCGGAATTTTCCGTCAATGTCCTCCATGGCATGGTTTGCCTCGGGAAACGCCTGCACTACACCGTGATCTGTAATTGCGATCGCTTTATGTCCCCAGGAGTAGGCACGTTTTACAAGAGCAGCCGCATCGGTCACGCCGTCCATGTCGCTCATCTTCGTGTGGCAATGCAGCTCTACACGTTTATCCGGACTTGTATCATAGCGTCCCTTCCTGAAATTCGGAATTTTTTTGATTCCCAGTACAGAGGTCAGTGTCAGCTCATGGTCAAAGGTATCGGTCATGGCTTTTCCCTTGACCTTCACAAAGGTCCCCTTGCTTACCAGGCCTGACATCTCCTTGATCTGTTCGCCTCCAACAAAGATCTTTACCATGATGGTGTCTGTATCATCCGTCACAGCAAACGTGACCAGACCTCTGCCGCTCCGAAGCTCCCTTCCCTCGCAGGAAAGAACACAGCCGCGGATCGTTACATCACCGATCGCACCCTCGATTCCGTCGATGGGCGTCGTCTCATCCTCAAAATCCCGTCCATAAAGGACATCCGGATTGGAGGATCTGCTGAGGGCCTGATCCTCGCCGAACTCCCTCTCTCTTCCTCTGCCTCGTCCTCTCTGTCCTCCTCGGCGGTCATTCCTCTGGCTTTTTCTATCCTTTCCGGATGATCTTCCTGCAGCGGGTTTTTCTTTGCCGGGCTCACTGCCTTCAGCTGCCGCCGCATCCTCAGAGCCGTTTTTCTCCGGAACACCTGCTGCGGCAGGAGCTGCCAGACCGGTCTGCTCTGCCACATGGCGGGCAGCCGCACGAAGATGGTATTCGTTGTCCTGTCGGAGTTTCTCCCGGGAATGCTGGCAGAATTCCACCTCCAGCTTTACAGCAAGACCGCAGCGTTCATTGAGGATCTTGTCCAGGATCCGGTACAGTTCCTCCTCTTTTTCGTGACCAAGGACTGTATCCTCCAGCTCCATGCAGACAGTGGAAGCATCCGGATACCGGAAATTTGCCTTCGAAAACAAATGAAACAGAAGGATATTGTAGTTCTTCAGTTCCGTCTGGATGCTGCTCCTGTACACCTCCATCAGACTCTCCGGCGTATACTGCCTGGATAGATGAAAGCGTTCAATGATCCGGATCTGGATGCCGGATCGCGAAAAAAACTGCTTCCGGATCTCCTGCTCCAGCTTATAGATATACTTTTTATGGATCCACTGGGGGCTCATGATATAGATCCGAACCAGTGTTTTTTCTCTGTTTAAGGAGACTCTGCTGACTTTTACCTGATGCAGCAGCTCCGCCAGTTCTCCCTGAACGGTCAGCTCAGGAAAAACCTCAAAAAAATCCTTCTCTGTCACTTGCATTTCACTCACTCCTCCGGCTGCAGCCGGGGAGCTCTCCCGACTGTCAGTTCCAGTTTTCCAGTTCTTTTCTAAGCGTGGAAAGCAGCTCCTCCTCCGGAACCTTTCCCACGATTTCACCCTTTCTGATCAGCAGACCCACACCATTGCCTCCTGCAATACCGATATCTGCCTCCTTTGCTTCTCCGGGACCGTTCACCACGCAGCCCATAACAGCAACTTTTATATCCAGCGAAAATTCCTGTACCATGGTCTCCACCTGATTGGCAAGACCAATCAGATCGATCTGGGTCCGCCCGCAGGTGGGACAGGATACCACCTCAATCCCCCCTTTGCGAAGCCCCAGTGTCTTCAGGATCCGTTTTGCAGATTTGATCTCCTCCAGCGGATCTCCTGTCAGCGATACGCGGATGGTATCGCCGATCCCCTGATACAGGATGATTCCCAGACCGACAGCGGACTTAATGTTTCCGGAGTACAGTGTGCCTGCTTCTGTAATTCCCACATGCAGCGGATGGTCCGTCTGATCGGCGATCAGCTCATGGGCTCTGGCACACATCAGTACGTCAGAGGACTTAATGCTGATCACAAGATTGTCATAGCCCATATCCTCAATGATCTTCACCTGACCGAGCGCACTTTCTACCAGACCCTCCGCCGTGACGCCGCCGTATTTTTCCACCAGTTCCTTTTCCAGCGAACCGCTGTTAACCCCTACACGGATCGGAATATTCTTATTCCTTGCAGCATCAACAACTGCCTGCACCCGCTCTCTGCTTCCGATGTTGCCGGGATTGATCCGGATCTTATCGGCTCCGTTTTCAATGGCAGCGATTGCAAGAGAATAGTCAAAGTGAATATCCGCCACCAGCGGAATGGAGATCTGCTTCTTAATTTCCTTCAACGCTTTCGCAGCTTCCGGCGTAGGAACCGTACAGCGAACGATCTCGCAGCCTGCCTCTGTGAGCCTGCGGATCTGCTCCACCGTTGCCTGTACATCCTCTGTTTTTGTATTGGTCATGGACTGGATCAGAATCGGATGTTCTCCGCCGATGACCCGGTCTCCGATCCTTACTTCCCTTGTTCTCATTCTTGCCATAGCGGCCTCCTTTATCATAAACAATAATCTAACGAAACCAACGCAATGCTGGTAGGTTCATTCAGGTCGAGCTTGCAAGACTTGGCGCCGGTTCGGCGAATCTGTAAGCATGCTCCTGCGGAGCCTTATTCTCAGTTTCAGACAGTTTTTTCAGATCCTTCTGAAGGCGCGGCTATACGCTCATATCTGGTAAATGCAAACTCAATGTCAAAGCATGTCTGCTCGTCGCTTTCCCACACACACTTCCACTCCGGCAGCTCATCCAGATTCGGGAAGAAGGTATCAGCCTGATAAGCAAAATCGATTTTCGTCACATACACGGTATCACAGTAGGGAAGCAGCTCTTTATAGATCATTCCGCCTCCAATTACATACAGGTCATTCGTGTCCCAGTCACTGTACAGACTCAGCAGCTCCTCCACACTGTGTACCACTACCACACCTGCGGGACCCTTATAGCTTCGATCTCTGGTGAGAACCACATTGGTGCGTTTCGGAAGGGGCTGTCCTCCCGGAAAGCTTTCCAGTGTTTTTCTTCCCATGATCACCACATGACCGGTGGTCTGCTCCCGGAAATATTTCATATCAGAGGGGATATGGATCAGAAGGTCTCCCTTGTTTCCGATTCCCCAGTTTTTATCAGCAGAAAGTATTGCTTTCATTCCAAATCACTCCTTAATAATTGCCTGTCCATAGATAGTTGTAGTATACACCAGAAACGAATCTGTGGTATAGATATTTCGTTTTCTATCTTTCTGCAGTTTCTGTCAGCTGTAAATCGCAAACGGAACTGTAACTGTTTTCTATTGTATTCAGGCTCCTTCAATGCTATAATCTCAAAATGTACTAATCAGTAAGGAGAATCAAATCATGAAGAAATTTTTCGCCGAATTCAAAGAATTCATCTCCCGTGGCAATGTCATGGATCTGGCAGTTGGTATGATCATCGGTTCTGCATTTACTGCGATCGTAAACTCTGTAGTAAACGATCTGGTAATGCCTCTGATTTCAATGATCACCGGCGGACTGGATTTTTCACAGTGGAACATTGCACTTGGATCCGGAGAGGAAGCACCTATGCTTGCCCTCGGAAGCTTTGTATCAGCCGTTCTCAATTTCCTGATCATTGCCATTGTGATCTTCTGTGTGATCAAATCACTCAACAAGATGCAGAAAATGGTGGGCAAAAAAGAAGAAGAGCCTGCTGCTCCGACCACAAAGACATGCCCGTACTGCAAATCCGAGATTGCAATCGATGCAACCAAATGCCCTCACTGTACTTCTGAGGTATAATACCTTTTGCATCTATCCGGCAGATATAAGCTGATGTAATCAGACATCAGCTTAACAGAACAGAATCTGTAATTGGCAAAAAAACTGCGAGCCCGTTCAGGACTCGCAGTTTTTTTATTAAACTAATACAAGGAAACTCTCTGGCGGCTTTTCCGATCTATGTCCCTTCAGGATTTTCTCATGCGTCCGATAAAAGCGAGAATCATCCCCCCGGCGATACAGAGATCCGAAAGGTTAAATACCAGATTTCTTAACTTCTTCTGTTTTACATTGAAGCTGAAATAATCTGTTACTGTTTTCTGATGGAAACGGTCAAACCAGTTGCAGAGAGCCCCGCCGAGAAAAACTGCCAGGCCTGTTTTCTCCAGGTTTCTGTCCTGCCGGAATAAATGAGTAATAAAATAGCCCAGCATACCGATCAGCATGACCGAGGTTCCCTTTCGTACCTCTTCTTTGTGTTCCGAAAGCTTCCCCAAGGCAATCCCGTCGTTATGGATCTTCCGCAGGATGATCCTTCCGCCTAAGATCGGCTTCCGGACTCCCTCCTGCAGATTGGCTTCTGCATACTTCTTGATCATAAGATCTCCAAGAAATACAGCCAGAAGAATATTCAGATATACCATATTCGGTTACTCCTCTGTTTTCTCTTCTTCCTCAGTTTCTGATGTTCCAGCTTCAGTGATGTCCTCTGCGTCCTCTTCCTTCTCAGAGTTCAACTCTTCATCAGCTGAGCCCGCAGACACATCGTCTTCTGCTTTGTCCATTTTCTCTTCAGCAGCCTGCTCTTCCTCCTCATCTTCGTCGTCCCAGTCGAAGTCAAATTCTTCCGGCTCTACATGCTCGAACTCTGCGTCCTCTACATGATCGCCCTCCGGCTTCGGATTGCCGCAGTGACCGCAGTAATCTGCCTCATCCGGAATCGGGCTGCCGCAGGTGTCGCAGACAGTTACCCCCTTCAGATCTGCAATCTCACTGGTGCAGGCATCGATCTCCTTCTGAAGCTTTTTAATCTTTTCACAGATCTTTGCGATGTCCTCAGAAACTGGACTTCCGGAGGAGTATTCTCTGAAGATCTGTTTGCCGATGTTCCTGTATGCAGTGTTCATCTGATTCTCAAGAGTATTCCTCTTGCTTTTGATCTTCTGCACATTGATAAATTCATCGGTTTTCTTTACAACCTTATCTGCAGTTCTTGAAAATGTTTTTCCAAGGTTTTCGAAAAATTCTGATGTGTTTGCCATACTGTTATTCCTCCTTATCTATGCAGGTCTGCCGCAGGGCAGCCCATGTATTTTCTGATTCAGCTGAAGGCGAATTGAGACAGCCAATCCTCTGCCAACCTTTACATCGTATGATCAGGAAGGGCCGCCTGTCCCCGGAGCAGGATCCTGGGACCTCCGGTACCGTTTACATAGTCCCCTGTGATCACCACTTCTCCGATGTTGTCATCCTTTGGGATCTCATACATGATATCCAGCATAAACTCTTCGATAATTGCACGAAGGGCTCTTGCCCCTGTGTCTTTTTCCAGTGCCTTTCCGGCAATCGCCCGAAGGGCATCCTCCTCAAAGGTCAGCTTTACTTCATCCAGCTCCAGCAGCCGCTGGTACTGCTTCAGGATCGCATTTCTCGGCTCCTGCAGGATCTGCACCAGCATATCCTCAGTGAGACTCTCCAGAGAGAATACGATGGGGAGCCTGCCCAGGAACTCCGGGATCATTCCGAAGGTTCGCAGATCCTGTGCATTGACATTCAGAAGAAGGTTCTTTTCTCCGTCGAATTTATCCTTGAGATCTGCTGCGAAACCGATAGAGGCATGTTTGCTCATTCGTTCTTTTATGATGTCTTCCAGATCAGGGAAGGCTCCTCCGCAGATAAACAGAATGTTTCTTGTATCCACTGTTGTCAGGGGAACCATGGCATTCTTACTGTTTGCTCCCACCGGAACTTCGATTTTGCTGCCCTCAAGCAGCTTCAGCATTCCCTGCTGTACTGCTTCTCCGCTGACATCTCTCTGATTTGTGTTTTTCTTTTTAGCGATCTTATCGATCTCATCGATGAAGATGATTCCATGCTCAGCCCGCTCCACATCGTTATCGGCATTTGCCAGAAGCTTTGAAACAACACTCTCAATATCATCACCGATGTAGCCGGCTTCCGTAAGAGAGGTGGCATCGGTAATCGCCAGCGGGACATCCAGCAGCTTTGCCAGGGTCTGCACCAGATAAGTCTTGCCTGATCCGGTGGGCCCGATCATCAGCATGTTGGATTTTTCGATTTCCACATCCTCTGAGGGCTCAGACAATACCCTCTTATAGTGGTTGTACACCTCTACGGCAATGATCTTCTTGGCCTTCTCCTGGCCGATCACATATTCATCCAGCCGTGCCTTGATCTTATGAGGCGGTGGAACATCCTTCATGGTGAACTGCTTCTTCTCTTCCGATTTCTCTTCTTTTTTCTTTTTAATCTTCTGCCGCGGCGGAATCTGCCTGTTCTGGATCGCAGAAAGGTCCAGTCCTCCCAGGTTTGGTGGAAGATTCTTCATCAGCTCTGTATAATCAATGGGACTGTTCTGCATAGAGTCAAAGCTCTTCTGCAGGCAGTCAGGACACACATACATCCCCTGCATCAGCTGCACCATCTTCCCCGCCTTGCTTTCGGTTCTGCGGCACATCATGCAGACCTTTTCATATTCATCGGTCTCATGTTCTTCTATATTGTCCGATCCGGATGTATGTTCCAGATCATCTCTAAAATCCGTCATTGATTTTCCTCACTTTTCATTCTATTTTCACTCGAATGTGATTATTCATAAGATCCAAAACATAATTCATCGAGCTTGCCGCATGACATTCATTCCTATTTCTATTACATCCTTTTGGATCTTCACAATTCAAAATAAATTATATGTCAAAAACCGTTTTCTGACAACCTCGTGAAAACTACCCTGTTTTTAAAAAAATATAAAAAATATAAAAAAACAGTAAGGACAGTACCTCTCATATCAATATTTTCTTTATCCTGCAGCATGGCATTAGAAAAAACTCCATGGACAGCTGCATCTCTGTCCATAGAGTTTCTTTGTTTTGTTCTATGCTTTTATCCTATTTTTCTGCCCGGAAGTCCTGCATCACGGGAAGGTCCATCCTCTTCCCTGGGAATTTTCCTCACTCTGCTGGCTTTCATCATTCTGCGATTCCTGTGAGCTGTTTCCTGACTGATAATTCTCAGGCATGTCAGAAGCGGCTCCCAGTGTCAGACTGATGGTCAATTCATTATATTCTCCATCATTAGAGCGGTATACAGTCACATCTACTGTCTCGCCGGCTGCATAATACTGCAGGATCTCCACCAGTTTGGAATAAGTAGAAACTTCTCTTCCGTCAAAGCTGGTAAGGATATCACCTTTTTTCAGACCGGCTGCTTCAGCAGGACTGTTTTCCATGATGCTTGTCAGGCATACGCCCTCCGGCATATTGTACATCTGCGCAGTCTCTTCACTTACATCTGCACAGGTGATGCCGATGTAGGAAGCATTCTCCTCGGATACTGATGCTCTTGTAGTAAGCGTCATCAGATCCTCTAAGATCGGCTCTGCCTTTGCAATCGGAATTGCGAAACCGATATTATCAACGGATGCACTGGAGGAGCTTCCTGAACTCTTCGCCTCATTGATACCAACCAGCTGTCCCTGCATATTCAGCAGTGCACCGCCGCTGTTTCCTGAGTTAATAGAGGCATCGGTCTGGATCAGACCGCTTGATGTAAAAGTATAGGAACCGTCAGACAGTGTCAGCTCACGGTCGAATGCACTGATATAGCCGCTGGTTACAGACTGTCCGTAACCAAGCGCATTACCGATTGCTACGACCTGCTCACCGAGAACAAGATCATCGGAATTGCCCATCTCACAGATCCGGATCTGATTCATGGTCTCCTCGGGAATATCCTCCAGCTTCACAGCTACAACTGCAAGATCGGTATCTTCATCCGTACCCTTTACGGCACCTTCTACAGCTGTTTCATCGATAAAACCAACAGAAAGGCTCTTTGCCCCGGAAATAACATGGTTATTCGTTGCGATCAGAAGCTCTGTGTCATTCTGACCTACGATCACGCCTGTTCCTGCTCCTGACACCTCATACTGCTGTGTCTGTCCGAAGAAGCTCTGCATCTCCTCCACGGAAATGGTGGAAATCGTTACAAGGGACGGCATTGCCTGAGCTGCTACGTCCGCAACCGTTCCTGCTGATGCAGTGGAAACAGATGTAGTCTGTGTCTCTGCTGCAGCACTTTCGGTTGTCTCGATCGTCGTCTGTCCTGTTGTAGGAATCTCAGCCTGTTCCTCTGAGGTATCCGTAACAATTTTATTGCCTACTGCAGATACCCCGGTAAATACGGTGCCTGCCACCAGTCCGAATACCACTGCCATGGCAACCGTTGCGCCCCATTTCTTACCGGATGAATGTTTTTTCCCGGACGGGGATCCGTTCCGTCTGTTTCCGGATCTTTTTCTGTTTTTCTGCTCAGGCTCGTTGGGAATGCTTCCCGTATCTGCATTCCTCCAGCTATAGGAAGTGCTTTGTCCTGCATAAGAAGTGTTTCCCTGTGTTGCAGAAGCATTCTCCTGTGTTTCTGCTCTCCAAATCTTGGACTCATCAGTATCCATATTATTCTGAGAAGACTGCTGCTCAGTTCCATCAGTATTCTGATCACTTCTCAGCTTTGGTGAAACCCAGCTGTAGGTAATCGGTTCTGAACCTTCAGATTCTCGTTTTTCTCTATCATCGTCGTACATATCGCTCATAGTCCCTCTTTTCTTATCCCCTGCGGGATATGGTACTTTTATTTCTTACAGGAACTAGAGTAGCAAGTAATTGTGTTTAATATGTGATGGAAAAAAATATTTCACAAAAAATGTCCACGGTATTTAAACCAGCCCTGCGTTTTGTATTGAACCTGCTTCTGTTCCGATGCTAGAATGAAAGTATAGACAATCCTTTTATACAGGGAGGTGGTTCCATGCAATACAGAACGATTCTTTTCACTCTGGCAGCGGCAGCAGTCCTGATGGCATCCGGTTGTACCGGAGGCGGCACTTCCGACTCTGCTCTGGAAACATCCGGCTCCTGCGGCGATCATCTAAGCTGGAGCTATGAGAAGACCTCAAAGACTCTGACCATCACCGGGACCGGTGCCATGGATGTGCCGAAATATTACTGGACCCGTTATCCTATAAAAAAGCTGGAGCTGCCGGAGGGACTGACCTCCATAAGCGAGGATGCATTTTACGGAAACGGCGAGCTGACAGCGGAGCTTTTGTTTCCTTCTACCCTTACAACGATTGAAGATTTTGCCTTCTATGGCTGTTCCGTGTCCGGAACGATCGTTTTTCCGGACAGTGTAGAGACCATCGGCGATTATGCCTTCCGGGATGTAAGTACAGCAGAGGGGCTGGTGCTTTCAGAGAATCTGAAATATATCGGCACCGAGGCCTTTAATCATGCGGAGGGGCTCAAGGGAGAGCTGATTCTTCCGGATGGTCTTGAAACCATTAAGAACAGCGCCTTCAGTCACTGCGACAATCTTACCGGCAGCCTTCGGATCCCGGATACCGTTACGGAGATGGGGGACTATGCATTTGCCTACTGCACACGGTTGGATGGAAATCTGACCTTATCAGCAGGTCTTACAACCATCGAAGACAATTGTTTCAGCGGCTGCGAAAGCTTTACCGGTGATCTAAGCATACCGGAAGGCATCATCACAATTGAAGAGATGGCTTTTCGCTCCACCGGCTTTGACGGCACTCTGACCTTACCCTCCAGTCTTCAGACGCTGGAGCGCTATGCCTTCTCCGGATGCAAAAACCTGACAGGTGATCTGGTGATTCCCGACGGCATTACAAGTCTGGAAGATCACTGCTTTTCCGGTAACAGTTCTCTTGAGACAATCGTCCTGCCGGAAGGACTTCTCTATATCGGTCGGGAAGCCTTCCTGAACTGCAGTGGACTGAATCAGGTTCCTCTGCTTCCGGAGAGCTTAACAGTGATTGGAAATGGTGCCTTCTCGGGATGCCGTTCGATGGCAGGCACTCTGCTGCTGCCCTCTTCCCTGATTTCTATCGGTGCAGAAGCATTTTACAGGTGTGAAAATTTATCTGGACAGCTGCTCCTGCCGGATGGCCTGCAGCATATCAGAAAGTATGCCTTTGAAGACTGTACAGGGCTTTCCGGAGCATTGGCAATCCCGGACAGTGTCACCTATATAGGAACAGGTGCCTTCGAAGACAACTCTGCTCTGACGGCAGTGTTCTTTGGCAAGGGAATAGAAAGTCTTGGAGATCATTCTTTCCTTGGCTGCACCGGACTCCGCGAAGTAACATTTTCCGGAAGTGTTCCCGATTATTATGAAAACAGCACCTTTCCGGAAGGACTGAATGTTCCCGAAAGTACTCTAATGACCGAATGGAAGTCAGATACTAATAATAATACGGAGGAAGAAGAATCAACGCCGAGCGATAGAGCAGACTACGAACCAATGATCATAGAATGGCGCTGGACGGATGCCATCAATGATGTGTCCTTTACCGGTGCCGGAATTCATGCCGATCTTGACCTGCATATTGTAGACGGCCAGGCTGTGCTGTCCGTGAACGGGAGGGAATTTTCTCAGGCAGCCTTCACAGCTGATCCTGAAGCTGACAAAGACGCCCGGATCATCACTATGGAAGAACCGCTTTCTTATAAGAATGGAACAATACGGGAGCTCACATACAGCACTGGTTGGGACGGTACACACTTTTTGTCCGGCATTGTTTCCTTGGGTGACGGCAGCGAAGAGCAGATCATCCTCTATGGCGGCTATGATGCTTCAGAAGAAGACCTTTATCTGACCTTTGATCTGTAAATGGCAGAGGCATCTTCGCTGCAATCAATCTGTTCACTGCTATATTAGGAAGGCTTCATGCACAACGCAAAAGAACCAGGCAGTTCAGCCTGGTTCTTTTGTGTTGTGCTCCTTTCCGATATTTGTTATTCTCACGCGCTCTGTCTGTTTGCAAAATATGTGAGTCCGCCTACGAATACTGTGAATGCTGCTACAAGTGCCATGTTTTTGTTCTCCTTTTCTTTTGTTTTGTGCTGTGTTGTTTTTGATGATGTAACTATAACAAGACAGTCTGAACGGAAGATTGGAAGGACCTTAACTATTCCTTAAGTTCATGCACTTAAACAAGACGAATCGTCTCAACATCTCTATGTGGATTTACCTCCGCAAGACCTATACTTGTAACCTTTCCTTCCAATGCAGTGAACTGACGCTGCATGATTTCTACAGCTGCCTGCATCTGCTTCTGTGTCAGCTGCTTTCCCAGAGTGATGTGCGGCAGCCACTGCATCGGTCGGTAATATCTGTTCAACGATACTTCCGGAACATTTGCATATACCTCTGCAATACAGGCTGAAAGATTCTGCAGATATTCGTTTAATACAGGGGCAGCATACAGCACATAGGGAAGCAGCATTCCCACAGAAACGATCGTGATGCTGCCTTCCGTTATCTTCTCTGACACCTGCCGAAACCCGGGGAGCAGCACTTCTGAGTTTTTTGCCTCTATGGCTGCAATGGTCAGATGCGGTGGCACCTGATGGGTGATCATATAATCATTGCCCGTTTTCTTTGCAATCGCATCCATATATCTCTGTAAAACTTTCCTGGTTTTGTCATCAAAATATGCTGAAATCAAATACATGCTCTTTTCCTCCATGGACAGATCCTATTATAGCATGGATCTACGCAGCAATCGTTTTGAAACCAGCAGCAAAGACATGCAAAAAGACTGTCTGCCTTTAATAGCAGGACAGTCTTTTCCAGAGAGATTGCTCTTTTATTTACATGGAACCACCGGGCTGCATGCTGCCCATGCCGCCGGTTCCTCCCATGCCTCGGTTCATGCCTCCCATGCCGCCCTGCATTCCGCCGCCCATCATACTCTGGGTCAGCGATGTGACGGTTTCGCCATTGACGATCAATGTTCCACCGGTATAGGTTCCGGTTCCGTCGTAGTCAAAGGCTGAGGTTGCTGTAATATCCAGCGTACCGCCGCTGATGATCAGATTCCCGTTGGAATCCAGTGCATCGGTATCCCCGGATCCCATGACGATGGTGTAGTCTCCTCCGGTAAGCTCCAGTGTCACTGCATAGGAAGAGGATTTCGATGCCGCGTTGATGCCGTCATCAGATGCGGATATGTCAAAGGTTCCTCCGTTCAGCTGGATATAGGTTCCTTCAATTCCCTCGGCTGCGCTGATGGTAAAGGCTCCTCCGTCAATCTGCACAACACTTACTCCGTGGATGCCGTCATCCCCGGCTGTAATTGTAAATGTTCCTCCTGCAATATATACATACCCCAGGGAATCATCGTCATTGTTTTCTGCGTGAAGTCCGTCGGTTCCCGCATTCAGAGTAAAGGTTCCATCAGCGATCCGGATGGAGTCGTTCGCCTCAAAGGCCTTGGTTCCTGCAGTGATCGTATAGGTTCCTCCCGTTACCTTCAGATCATCCTTTGTATCAACACCCACATCGCCGGACTGAATCGTCAGGGCTGCTGTTCCGTTCAGCACCAGATCCTCACAGGAGAAGATTGCTGCGTCAGCATTTTCCTCATCCTCTGCGAATGTACCGGTTACAGTAAGAGAGCTGTCTGAAGAGGTAGTCACAAACACCTTATCTGCACTGACCACATAGATACAGGGTGTATCAGTGTTCGTGATGGACACACCGTTCAGGACAAGCTGCACCTTATCTGTATCCTCAGCCTCTACATAAACAGTGGCTTCGCTGGCGGTTCCCTGAATCACATAAACGCCCGCCTCAGTGATATGAATGTCCTCATTGCTGCTTACCGTATAGGTAACTGCCTCGGAAAGATCTGCGGTCTGGGTCAGATCCCGCTCGCTGAAAAGATCTGTTGTGTCAAGTACTCCGTCGGTGTTTGCAGCTACAGTAGTGACAGTTGTCTCTGCAGCCGCAGTCTCTGCACCCTCTTCCACTCCCTGGGTATCATCCGCACTTTGTGATTCTGAAGCTGCTGCCCCGGTATCATCGGTATTCTGTTCTGTCTCATTGTTCTGCACCTCTTCAGAAGCCTCAGAAACCGTCTCTGTCTCCTGTGTTTCCACCGTCTGCTCTGCTGTGGTTCCGGAAGCACCGCATCCGGTAAGCGTGACAGATGCTGAGAACATTGCCGTCAGGATCATTGCTGTATATTTTGCTTTTTTATTAAACATACTGTACTCCCTTCTACTCGATATTCTTCTGGTTTACAGTTCACCCGCTGCTGTCTGCTGGTTGGAAACAGTAATCTCCAGATTACCGTTTCTGCAGCGAAGTCTGTCGATCATCTCTTTTTCCTCGGAAGCATCCTTCAATGTCACATCGTAGGTGAGGCGGAAAAGACTTCCCATATTGGTTGTTTTTACCTGTGTCAGCTCACAGGCTGTTGTATAATCTCTGAGAATCGGCTCGAATACGTCTGTATAATCCAGATCCTCCGGAATCGTGATACGGATCGTCTTATACAGTCTGCCGTTTCTTCCTGTTCCGAAATCCAGCTGATTATAAAGCATACTGATTCCGCCGAGGAGAAGCGCTACAAGGACAGCATAACCCAAATAGCCCATTCCTGTCAGAAGACCGGTACCCATGGCAAGGAAAATTGCTCCGATCTCCTTTGCGGAGCCGGCCGCAGAACGGAAGCGTACCAGGCTGAAGGCACCTGCAACAGCCACTCCTGTTCCTACGTTTCCGTTGACCATCATGATCACAACACATACGATGGCGGGAAGAATGGCAATGGTAGCTACAAAGCTTCTGGTATAGCGGCTTCTGTACATATAGCAGCCTGCCAGGATCAGTCCGATGATCAGGGAAACTCCAACGCAAAGAACGAAAGATCCCGGGGCAATTACTGTGGATTCGGCTGTATCAAACAGTCCTGAAAATATGGATGTAAACATAGATGTTCTCCTTTCAAAATGTCCGGTTATGTAAATTACGCATACCGCAGCTTCTTCGTCGGTTCTATCACAGGCAGCCTGAAGTGATTTTTTACCATGATCTGGTAGGCTGTTCCATACTTGGAATAGGAGGTCTTATACACTCCTGCTGCAGTCAGTGCATCACACATCCAGAGGGGAAGACCGCCTGCAGTCTTGATCTCCATCAGGCACATGTCCTCATCCAGAAGCGGATGTCCGTAGATCTCACTTCCCAGGGAAAAATCAAAATCCCGGAAAAGTATGTTCTCGTCAAAGGTCACTCTGAAGTCTCCTCCGCTCAGTTCATAGAAGGCTTCTCTTTCATAAGTAAGAAATACCGCCGGCTGCAGACTGCCATAGTAGCTGCGGAAGTATTCAATCTCATCGCCGATCTGGGAATGCACAGGCAGAGGGCTGTTACATTCAAAGCTGAACCTTGCCTGTCTGTCACTGATGGTGAGCCGGCGCTTGTACACAACGGAATCGTATTTTTTCTTCAGCTCCACAAAGACCTTATCGCCCGGTCCCACCGGCTTGTAGCTTCTGATCCGAAGCTTTTCCTTGTATGCCGGTTTTTCCAGTGACCGGCGAATCAACCGGTAATCCGGTGTATCAAAGTAAATATTGCGGATCGTTGTGTGCCCGAAATCATCCAGCTTCATATAGGGCTTCATAGCCTGAAGGATCTGTGCTTTCTGCTGCCTGGTCATCATATATTTCATTTCATATCGCTTAAAGGTAGTCTGTATTGCCATAGCGTCTATACTCCTTTTCTTTTGATGTGCACAGTATATCCGCCCAACCATAGATGAACCTTAAAATTCCCGGGAATTTTTTAAAAGAAATTCAGCTGGATCTCATGGCCCTTGTTTCATGCACAAAAAGGATCCTGCAATCTGACCATGTCAGTGCAGGATCCTTTCCTGTTTATTTCATACATGCAAAAAGAACGTCCGGTGGACGTTCTCTTTGCTTTTCTGATATTACGAACTGTTTATGACCAGCTGCTGATTCTCATTCAAGCAGCGCTTCTTCACCGAATCAGAACTCACTCTTTCTCTTCAATGAGAAATCCTGGCTGATCATGGTAAGGTTCGGGTTGTACATGGGATCTCCTGCCTGGAGATTCTCGGACCAGTACTTATTGAAGGTTGCAATCTCCTGCTGGAAACGCATGATCTTCTCGGGAGTATCCTCAAGACCTCTGGATTTAGACTCATAGTGATACAGCTCCGCATAGGGGTTGTAAACGATCAGATACCCTGCCTTGCCAAGCTTCATGCAGAAGTCAATATCATTGAAGGCAACTGCCAGCTCCTCTGTCAGACCGCCCACTTCGTCAAAGGCTTTTTTCTTCACCATCATGCAGGCTGCTGTAACTGCACTGTAGTTCTGTGCTTCAATGATCCTGTGGCAGTATCCGGTTGCGCTTCTCAGCTGCTGCACGAAGCAGTGACCTGCCACGCCGCCCCAGCCGAGAACTACACCTGCGTGCTGAATGGTGTTGTCCTCGTAGTAGAGTCTCGCTCCTACAGCACCTACCTCATCCCGCATGCAGTATCCGAGAAGCTCCTCGAGACAGTCCGGATTGATGATCTCGGTGTCATTGTTCAGAAGCAGCAGATAGTCACCTTTTGCAAAGGAAGCGCCAAAGTTATTGATGGCTGAATAGTTAAAGCCTTCTTTCCAATACACTACACGTGCCTTTGGATTTTCTGCCTCCAGCTTCTTATAATACTCGAAGGTCTCCGGCTGGTCAGAGTTATTTTCGATAATAATGTACTCGTAGTTTCTGTAGGTGGATTTCTCCTCAATGGAGGTGATGATCCGATCCAGATCCTCTGTATGATCCTTATTGGGGATCAGAATAGAAATCAGAGGTTTTTCCTCCCACAGGAATTTTGTTCTGTACAGTCCCAGGAACTGACCGTCTGAAACCTTAGCCGGAACGCCGATCCTGTCAAAGTGCGCCTGAACAGCCCGTCGTCCTGCATCGAAGGCATAGAGCTTGCTTTCCGGATTCTCTGCAGTAGAGGCGTCGTGACATCTCCAGTGATACAGAATTTTGGCGATATGTCCGATTTTGCCTCTTCCTGCTGCCTCTGTGGCACGCAGGATAAAATCATAATCCTGTGCTCCGTCGTATTCCGGACGAAGCATTCCCACCCGATCGATGATCTTTTTTTTCACAACGCAGAGGTGACAGATGTAGTTTACAGAGGTCAGAAGATCCTGATTGAAATCCGGTTTGAAGGCCGGCTCATAGAAGCTGTCTCCTGCCATGTTCATCTTATCCTCATCGGAATAGATCAGTTCATACTCCGGATGGGCATTGAGAAGCTTCACATTCTCATACAAGGCATGCGGGGTCAGCTCGTCATCATGATCCATGAATACGATGTATTCCCCCTGTGCCGCCTCAATGGCAGCGTTGGTATTCTCAGAGATTTTCAGCGGTTCCTCATGGGTGATCACCTTGATCCTTGCATCCTCTGCCTCCAGCTTTTTCAGCACTCCGGTAAGGGGTGAATTGCTGCCGCTTCCGTCAGAAAGCACCAGCTCCCAGTTCGGATAGGTCTGATCCTGCACGGACTGTACCATCTTCTTCAGCAGATCCTCCGGTGTTTTATACAGTGGAACCACAATACTCATGAGCGGACTGTAGTCAAAGATCTCTCTTCTCTGCTCAGCCAGCTCTGCCTCCTTTGGCAGATGATGAGCCAGATAGGTGGGATAAGGGGCCGGAATCATCTTGCGCACCTTCACCTTCCAGATTCCCTTC
Source organism: Lachnospiraceae bacterium (assembly GCA_030527645.1). Classification (GTDB taxonomy): domain Bacteria; phylum Bacillota; class Clostridia; order Lachnospirales; family Lachnospiraceae; genus JAKSRN01. The sequence continues at coordinate 23,241 of JAUNAJ010000008.1, forward strand.
CGGATAGTCTTCTCAATGCCGCTTGTACCATGGCTGCGAAGATAACGGATTCCCTTCTCAGTAAATTTACCTGCCTTGTCCGCCAGTACATCCGGTGTCCGAAGAGAGATCACCCGACCACGCATGACACTGCCTGATTTGAAGATCAATTTGAATTTTCTTACCCTGGGATCATCCAGCTCGATATAAAATCCGCATTTTGGAGAAATCTCTGTCTCCTCAAACATCTCCGCCACATCCACACGCTCCGTCCAGCGGACTTCTGCACCAAGGCGGTTATTTTTCATATCAAAGGCTGCGATCTGCACCTCCTCCGGCCAGGCTACCCAGCCGCTTACGTAGGCTGCACCTGTGGCAGGGGAAACCTCTGTATACTCCAGATATTCCTGTGGTCTGCCCATGGCAGCTGCCAGCTTTCTGGCCGGAACTGTATGCCAGAGCTTTCTTTTCCCATTCTCAAAAGCATAAATGCTGAATTTTTTATACTCCCTTGTATTTTCCGGAAGATCCACTGTTACAGTGACTCTCTTCAGAGGGGTTCCATCCAGATCCATGGGTATCTCAAAGGAATTCAACGATTCTCTTGTTTTTACCGATGCGCTGAGTTTCTTTGTATCCAGATAGGCTTCTACCTCTGCATTCCTTCTCCAGGTTCCCTGAATGATATATCTTCCGGGTTTGGAAAGATCAAATCGCTCACGCTCAACTAATGCAATATCCTGTTCCAATTTGCTTCTCCTATCACTGTTATTCTGAGCCTGCCTGCAGCACCGTTCGCACTGATTTCCGCATTGCTCTGAATAATTATTTATTATTTATTTTCTCAGTGTACAGTTTCCATTGTCCAGAGCCATATTGACGCTGTAATAGGGATCACCATTCTTCAGGATCTCCGGCCATTTCTCCTTAAACAGGCGTACCTCACTCTGAAAACGTTTCATCTTGGAGGATGTTTCTTCCTCCCTGCCACGGGATTTTGACTCGTAATGATACAGCTCTGCGTAGGGAGTGAATACGATCTTTTTGTCAAGACTTCTGATCTTCATGCAAAGATCCACATCGTTGAAGGCCACCTTAAATCGTTCATCGAATCCTCCTGCTGCCTCATAGACAGCTTTCGGGATCATCATGCAGGCTGCTGTAACTGCGGAAAGATCCTGGGCACTGATCAGCCTTGCCTGATAGCCGTATTCCGCCCTTGGCGTTCCGGAGAAGATATGTCCGGCAACACCTCCCATACCGATGATCACGCCGGCATGCTGAATGGTATCGTCAGGGAAGTACAGCTTTGCACCAACGGCACCAACATCCCCCCTCTGGGCATACTGGAGCATCTGCTCCATCCAGTCCGGTGTAATAATGGAAGTATCGTTATTCAGAAGAAGCAGCTGCTCCCCCTGACAATAGGGAACGGCGAAATTATGGATAGCAGCATAATTGAATTCATGCTTCCAGGTAATGATCCGCACATTGTCATGTACTGCTTCCAGCTGCTTATAATAGCGGAAGGTTTCCGGATCAGTGCTGTTATTCTCCACCACGACGATCTCAAAGTTTTTGTATGTACTGGTTTCGTAAATGGATTTCAGACATTTATCCAGATCATCAATATGGTCCTTATTGGGGATGATGATAGAGATCAGCGGATTTCCCTGCAGTGCATACTCTGTTCTGTATCGTCCAAACACCTCTGTCCTGTACGCCTGCGCATCGATGCCAAGGCGGTTGTAATGCTCCTGCAGTGCCTTTCTGCCTGCCTCGAAAGCATACATTTTGCTGTCCGGATTCTCTGCAGTGGAAGCAGGATGGCTTCTCCAGTGATACAGCACCTTCGGCACATGCCTGATGACTCTTGCCTGCTCCGTGCAGCGAAGGATCAGATCGAAATCCTGCGCTCCGTCGTATTCTGAACGGAACAGCCCTGCCTGATCCAGAGTTGTCTTCCTTACCACGAAGATATGACAGATGTAATTGCTGCTTCGGAAAAAGTCCAGATTGAACTCCGGCTTAAAATTCGGTTCAAAATAACTCTTTCCATCCATGGTCACCTTATCTTCATCGGTATAGACAATGTCCACCTTTTTCGGATCTGCGTTGATCGCCTTCACAATCTCATAGACAGCATTTCTCTCCAATACATCATCATGATCGGAGAGCATGATAAAATCGCCGGTGGCCATTGCTATTGCCTGATTGGTGTTCCAGGAGATTCCCTTGTTTTCCTTCAGCCGCTGATACAGGACTCTGCTGTCCTTTCCGTAATGCTTCTTAATGTACTTTCCGGTATCATCCACCGTACTGCCGTCTGCAAGGCAGATCTCAATATTTTGATAGGATTGATTGACCAGGGAGTCCATCAGTTCCTTCAGATACTTCAGCGGCGTATTATAGAGCGGAATAACGATACTGATCTTCGGCTCATATTTCCACCGTTTTTTACTCTGTTTTTCAAGCAGAGAACGACCGGGTCTGCGGGAGCGGACCCACATGGAGTAATCCGCGTAAAACGGATCCATCTTACATCGCAGATGATTGACAAACTCTCCGACACCTTTATCCCTGATCAGCTCCCGGTTTGATTCATGATCCTTCAATGCCTCTCGAAGCCTTGCAAAGGAAGAATGCTCTGCAAGGAACTTTCTCATATCAAAAACTTCTGTGGTACCAATCTGCTCATCGCCCATCTGCAGATAGAGATGTCTCGTTCTGCAATCATCCTTTTTTATAGTGAGGTTGAAGCCGCAGCGGGCATCCTCCATGGGATATTCCTCTGTACAGATTCCCTTATTCACATCCAGACGGACCACTGGTTGATTTCGGAAATGGATTTCCTTTCCGTTATCGTCCTTTACCGAAATCGCCATTCCGTCATGGCGAAACAGGTCCACCGCCCAGCCCTGGATCACTACCATCTGACCGAGAAGATCCATACGCTCCACATTATAGCGGAAGGTCTTATCTTCATATTCTTCCTTTAATGCCTTTCCGGTACTCTCATAAAGAATCTCGGATACTCCGCAGGCCTCCACTGTCAGTTTCCATCCGGGAAGGTCGAATAAACTCGGAAGATTTTTTATCCTCACAAAAAAACCGGGCTTTTCAATGAGATTTGCACCAACCAGCACAGGGATGATATCAGGACGTTCTACGAAAGTAACCTCTGCGGGTATCTTCTCTCCTGTATTCGACACTACCTTCAGACTAAAGCCCGAATATCCGGGCATATAGATCCAGCCATAGAATAGAAACAGGACCTCATCCTCAAATACTATCTGTTTTACGTCAACACTCGACAACATATCACTCATATTATTTGTTTCCTTTTATCCGAGAATAAACTTTCCATACCTTCGAATGCTCGATCTCCTGCAGCTGCTGCTTCAGTTCGGCCAATTCTCTCTTCAGTTCTTTATTTTCCCGTTTCCTGCGTTCTGCCTGCTCCGAATAATGCCGGCTGTTTTTCTCTGCTTCATCGACAACCATACGCTCGTGATCCAGCATTTTCTGCAGTGCTTCCTTCTCCTTCATCAATCCGCTGACAGGATGCTTCTCACCGCTGCCCAGATAATGGATCTTCATATCCAGTCGGATCTGTTCTGTCCCTTCCGGGATATCCAGAAGGAAGTAGGGATCATTATCTGCAAAATAGTAGGTGTGTTCCTTCACCACGCGTCCTGTGCAGACCACCGGAATCTCGGTATCACGGATTCCGTCGCTGAAGCAGTATTCCTTCAGTTCTACAATACAGTTTTCCTCACAGGGATCGATCCGAAGCCGGACTGTATGCTCCGGAATCCTGACCACTCCCTTAAAGCAGCCGTCCTCCGTCTTCAAATGCCAGGAATTCTCTTCTGAAAAGTCTCTGCCCTGGTCCGCATAGATCTGAATCTTTCTGGCATCGGCTTTTCTCTGCAGCTCACCAATGCTTCTGATATCAAAAAACACACCCGGGGAGATTGTTTCATACATGTCTCTCATGGGAACACGGCCCTGACGGATATAGTTCTGAAACTGCTGCTCCATCTGTTCAAAGACAGCTATATCGCTGTCAGAAATTCCCGCAGACTGAAAGAGTCCGATGTCCGCCAGCGCCGTTCTGGATGTGCTGCTGTACAGATAATAGTGCAGCATCCGGAAAATCTGGAAGTCCACAGGCACCGGGAAAGAAAAACTCCACTCATAATCCAGCAGCTCCCAGCCGTCTTTCCTGCGGATCCAGTTGCTGCAGATCGGATCGATATCGGCAACAGGAGGACAGAGCAGCTCTCGATCGAATACTGCATCGCCAAACACAGCCTTGAATGCATCAGTCATGACGAAGGGAACAGAGGCAGCCTTCCGAAGAAGCTCTGCCTGGGCAAGAATCAGCTCCTTTGCATAGGATACCCTGCCCTCCGCCAGCGCCTGATCCAGAAGCTGCTCCAGAGTTTCCCCTTCCGTATAAGTAAAAGCAACACCCTCTGCCAGAGCCTTGCAATGATTCATTCGGATTCCGAAATCCCTGTACTGATCAGTCAGGGCACTGTAGGATTCCGCCATATTGCTGACAAATTCTTTGCTTTTTTCAGTGTCAGCAATCTTTCGTACTTCCCTGCCGCCATCCGCTGTTTTCCAGATTTCCGTTCGAGTAGAAAACTGCTCCGCCCTCTCATTGGAATACTTCGCATAGATACACTGCTCTTTCGGCACTTCTGCCCCTTCCCTTGTCAACACCAGCAGGAAAGAATTGGAATATTCAGGAAAGAGATCATTTCGAATCAGCGAGTCCGCTGCCCGGATCTCATCAAACAGCACCATTCGTGCGCGATCGAAATTGTAATTCAGTTCCTTTAGCTCACCGATCTTCGGAAGCCTGTCATCGGAAAAGATCTGCATGGGGAATTTATAATCCGGATAAGGATAATACATCTGACTGTCGAATCCTTCGGCTTCAGCTACCACTTCCCTGATCTCCTTCAGGGAGAAGGTGTGGACACTGTCGGTATTGGGATAATCCTCAATGCCTTCAAACCAGGTTCCGGTGTGATCCTCTGTACAGCCTGCCCAGTATTTCAGACCAAGCCTGTTCTCAATAGCGATTACCAGACGTCCGCTCTGTGTCAGATGCTTTCGAATGATCTTCAGCATATCCACAAAGGGCCGGTCCCCTCCGATGTAACCGTTCGAATACTCAAACACTCCGATCAGTGTGATCAGATCGTACTGACCCAGCGATTTTTCTATATCCTGAAAATTCCCCACAAGGATCTCAATATTGTCTTTCTCCCGGTGGCGGTATGCATTGATATGGCTTCTTTTCCGGGACAGCTCCACACAGGTCACCTGCTTTGCCTTCTCAGCCAGAGCACCTGTGATCGCACCGCATCCGGATCCGATCTCAAGCACCCGCTCCTCCCCGGATACAGGCAGCCAGTTAATGATATTTTTTCTAATATGAGAGTAGTGATACAGGATCGGCCAGCTTTCCCGTTCTGCAATTACCCGGTTCCACTGTGATTCCTCAAATTCTTTCGCGATTTCGAGCAGCTCGTCTTCTACTGCACCGTCGGAATACAGATCCTCTCCCGGATAACAGGTGTAATCCAGTTTTACATTTCCTATGGTTTCTTTCATATCAGTTCTCCTCTGATTCAACTTGGACTCAGTGTATCACTGCGGAGCGCTGCCGACACTTTCCTGCATATGCTCCGGCATTCAGAGAGACTCTCCGACTTCGGTGAAAAAGGCAGTGCTCTTTCATAGATCCAGAAAGTGCACCGCCTCCCTTATAGTTCCTTCACATTACTGCTCAAAAAATCCTTAATTTCGTGAACAGTACGCCTTATTCCAGATAATTAACAGATACAGCAGAATTCATATCAAAGTACCCCACTGTGTTCTTGCTGGAAATACAGGTAATATTACAGATGTCATACAGACGGTGGAATACGGTAAATTCACCATCCTGAAAACCGGTGCATCCCAGTGACAGAAGATATTCCCCTCCCTGCAGGTTCATCTCCTGGGTGAAGGTTACGATCACCTCGTCCCCGGCTTCACATGGCTTAATGTCCTGCTTTTCATACATGGTATTCGTGCCGGTGATCTCCGTACCGTGAACATTCTTGAATGTATAGGCAATGATCGGTTCCTGTACATGATCATTGAATCGTACCTTTGCCATGATCTTGAAGGTGGAATTCTTTTCTATGGTATTTGTATAATTGCCTGCATCGTCCACAATGGCGAAATCAATAAATTCGCCCTTCCTGTCTCCGTACTCCAGCTGCTGTGGATTCAGAGGAAAGGGCTTCAGCCATCCTGTAGAAGGGTCCTGCATATCCTCTGTTTCCAGAGCCGCCGGTTCCTCCTGCACTTCCTCTTCGTCTGAGCCCTCTACGAGAGCTGCCAACGCCTCATCTGCCTGTCCCACCAGAACCTTTTTATACAGATCCACCATTTCCTTCGGAGCACCCTCAGCCAGCTTGTGCCCCTTGTTCAGCAGAACTACCCGGTCACAGTATTTGCTGATGCTTCCCAGATCATGGCTGACGAACAGAATCGTTTTTCCGTCCTTCTTGAAATCCTCAAATTTCCGGAAGCACTTTGCCTGAAAGAATACGTCGCCTACAGAAAGGGCTTCGTCAACGATCAGGATCTCCGGCTCGATGTTGATGGCTACGGCAAATGCCAGACGGACAAACATACCGCTGGAATAGGTCTTTACGGGTTGATGAATGAAATCACCGATATCTGCAAAATCAAGAATATCCTGCAGCTTCTCATCGATCTCTTCCCTGGAAAATCCGATCATGGTACCGTTCAGATACACATTCTCCAGACCGGTATATTCCATATTGAAGCCGGCTCCCAGCTCCAGCAGTGCAGAGATACGGCCGTCAACCACTACCTCACCGCCTGTGGGATTCAGTACGCCGGTAATAATTTTTAGTATGGTGGATTTTCCGGAACCGTTAGTTCCGATGATGCCCACTGTCTCACCCTTTCCCACCTGAAAGCTGATGTGATCCAGCGCATAATGCTCTTTGTATTTTTTCTGCTTTGTCAGACCCAGGGATTCCTTCAGTCGATCCACCGGCTTGTCATACAGCTTATACATTTTGCTGACATCGTTGATAGATATAGCAATATCTGACATGTTCTCACTTTCCTCTCTATGCGGTCAGGCTTATTTACAGCCTTCGCAATGCCGGCATACATGACTGTATACGCAGCCGCTGCAAACCTCCGTAAACAGCATTCTGTCTTACAGCACGTCTGCGAAATGCACCTTCAGACGCTTAAAGATTTTTGCTCCGACCACAAGTATCACCATTGTTACAATCCAGAAATAGATCGTCCATTTCCAACGCTCCCAGAACCAGTGATGGACAAGGAAGGAGTCTCTGTATCCGGTTACAATATAGTAAATCGGGTTCAGCTTGAACAGTTTCATTAAAGTCGGATGGCCCTCCAGCATGGTAATATCCCACATGATCGGCGTCATCCAGATTCCTACCTGAAGAATAATATTGATGATCTGTGTCAGATCACGGAAGAATACTACAATCGCACTGGTGGCATAGCACAGAGCCAGTGAAAATGCAAAGGTACAGAAGGAATAATACACCACCTGAATGATGGCCGGAGTCGGCCAGTATCCAAAACAGCAGCAGAGCACCAGAGCCACAAGCACAAAGAACATGTGGACAAACAGTGCAGAGATCACCTTGACCATTGGAAGGATTGTGATCTTGAAAACCACCTTCTTAACCAGATAATTGTATTCCACCAGGGCATTGGTTCCGCCGTTCAGCGCATCCTGAAAAAAGAACCAGGGTACGATTCCTGTTACCAGATAGATAACAAAGGGATAATCGTTGGCATTGCCGGCTTTCAGTCCCACGGTAAAAACAAACCAGTATACCAGCACAGTAATGATCGGCTGGATGAAGGCCCAGACGATACCCAGATAGGAGCCTGCATACTTCGTTTTAAAATCATTTTTCGCCAGCTGCATGATCAGTGCCCTGTTCTGATACAGTTCACGGGGCAGCGTGACTACTTTCTGTTTAATTGACATTGGATCCGACTTCCTTTAGTTTTTCTTGTAGCTGCTGATTCCGCCCCACTTCTGATCCTTGTCAGAGATGGTAAGATCTGCTTCGGTCATGCCCTCCGGCATCGGCCATTCCACGCCGATCTCCGGATCGTTCCACTTCAGGCCGCCCTCATCGTTGGGATGATAGAAATCGGTGCATTTATATGCAAACTCTGCATAATCAGACAGTACAATAAATCCGTGAGCGAAATTCTTCGGAATAAAGAACTGTTTTTTATTCTCAGCAGACAGAGTTACTCCGTACCATTTTCCGAAGGTCTCGGAACCGGGACGAAGATCCACTGCCACATCAAAAACCTCGCCGGAAACAACTCTTACCAGCTTGTCCTGGGGGAAGTTGATCTGGAAATGCAGACCGCGCAGAACGCCCTTTTTGGAAGCAGACTGATTGTCCTGCACGAATTCCATGTCGATTCCCGCCTCTTTATAGTCATTGTAGTTATAGGTCTCCATGAAGTATCCTCTCTCATCGCCGAAAACGGTGGGAGTGATTACTTTCAGTCCTTCAATTTCACAAGTTTCTACTGTAATTTTACCCATGATTTTCTCCTTATAACAATCATGCGCATCTCCGGGAATTCCTGCCCTGTACAACACATGATAAATTTGAAATATACTTCTGCTTATAAGCCCTCTGCAATCATCATCAGATACTGTCCGTAGGCAGTTTTCAGAAGAGGCTGTGCCAGCTCGATGAGCTGCTCTCTGTTGATGAAGCCTCGTTTGTAGGCAATCTCCTCGATGCAGGAAATATACAGACCCTGACGTTTCTGGAAGGCAGCAACAAAATCCGCAGCGTCCAGCAGTGCATCATGGTTACCTGTATCCAGCCATGCAAAGCCTCTGCCCAGTGTTTCTACATGAAGAGTTCCTCTTCTTAAATATTCATTATTGATAGAAGTGATCTCAATCTCTCCTCTTGCGGAGGGTTTTACGTTCTTTGCGATCTCTACTACATCATTATCGTAGAAATACAGACCGGGAACCGCATAATTGGACTTCGGATGCTCCGGTTTCTCTTCGATAGAAAGGGCTTTTCCGCTCTCGTCAAACTCTACTACGCCGTACTCCCTCGGATCACGCACATAGTAGCCGAAGATGGTAGCTCCCTCTTTTCTCTCGGCTGCACTCTTAAGAACCTTAGAAAAGCTCTGTCCGTAGAAGATATTGTCACCCAGAACCAGGGCTACACTGTCATTACCGATAAATTCTTCACCGATCAGAAAGGCATCCGCCAGTCCTCTCGGATACTCCTGCACGGCATAGTGCATGTCGAGTCCCAGCTGTTCTCCTGTTCCGAACAGTTCCTTAAACACCGGAAGATCTCTTGGGGTGGATATGATCAGAATCTCGCGGATTCCTGCAAGCATCAGTGTGGAAAGAGGGTAATAGATCATCGGTTTGTCATACACAGGCATGATCTGCTTGGAAACAGCCTTGGTCAGTGGATACAGTCTTGTTCCGGAACCGCCTGCTAAAATAATACCCTTCATACTCATTCTCCTTTACATATTGCTGATAGTCGTGATGGTACAGTTCATGATTCAAGTCAAGCTTCACGTGAATAGTGATTCTGCTTTCACGGACGCATGAGGTAATGCAAAGCAGCAGTACCCGAACGGATACTGCTCTTTACGTACTAATATCGTAACTATTCGGGGCCTGCATTCACATGGCTCTGAATAATTCCATTGTATCATAGAATTATTTATCTGCGTACATATCAGCGTAATATTTCTGATAATCTCCGCTGGTGACATTCTTCATCCAATCCTCGTTCTCAAAGAACCACTTGATTGTTTTCTTAATGCCCTCCTCGAAGCAGGTCTCAGGATACCAGCCCACCTCTGCCTTGATCTTATCCGGCGCAATGGCATATCTTCTGTCGTGGCCTTTACGATCTGTTACATAGGTGATCAGTTTCTCGCTGACAAGCTCTTTTCTCGGATCTCCTTCCGGGAGCATCTCCTGAAGAGTATCCAGAATGATATGGATGATCTGGATGTTCTGTTTCTCGTTGTGACCTCCGATATTGTAGGTCTCAAACAGTCTTCCCTGCTCCTGGACCATATCGATTCCCTTGGCATGATCCTCTACGTACAGCCAGTCACGAACGTTCTTTCCGTCACCGTATACAGGAAGCTGTTTTCCCTGCAGTGCATTGTTGATGATCAGCGGGATCAGCTTCTCCGGGAACTGGTAAGGTCCGTAGTTGTTACTGCAGTTTGTGATATTTGCAGGGAACTTATAGGTATCCATATAGGATTTTACAAGGAAATCAGAGGATGCCTTGCTTGCAGAATAGGGGCTGTGAGGATCATAGGGAGTGGTCTCATAGAAAAACTCACCCTCCTCCTCGAGAGAGCCGTATACTTCGTCGGTAGATACATGAAGGAATTTCTTTCCCTCTTTAAATGTTCCGTCCGGAAGCTCCCATGCAGCCTTTGCCGCATTCAGCATTACCAGTGTTCCCAGAACATTTGTCTTAACAAACACTTCCGGATTGCGGATACTTCTGTCCACATGGCTCTCTGCAGCAAAGTGAACAACTCTATCGATCTCGTTCTCATCAAAAATCTTGTTGATTGCTTCGCTGTCACAGATATCTGCACGTACAAAGGTATAGTTGTCCCTTGCCTCTACATCCTTAAGATTCTCAAGGTTGCCTGCATAGGTCAGCTTATCCACATTGATAATGCGGATCTCGTTATCATATTTCTTGAACATGTAATGGATATAGTTGGAGCCGATAAAACCTGCTCCTCCGGTTACCAGATAAGTTCTCATATAATTTCCTCCAAAAATCATGTGCCGTTGGCATGTCGATGGTATTATAACAAACTCTTATTTAAAAAGCAACCGATAGGACTGTATCCCGCATAAAGATTTCTTCATTTATCTTTAATTCTTTTGTAATATTTGTCGAGATTGCAGAATCCACTCAAAGATATGTTTCCAGCCACTCCATGACCTTTCTGTGACGGGATGCATAGAGGTCCGAGCCTACATAGTTTCCGCTGCCGGCCTCTCTCTCCCTCATATTGGTCCAGAGATTTTCCATTGTAAGAGCCTCGCCGTCGCTCTTGCAGTAATTGATGACACGAACCATGGGATTGTAGCCTCCCAGATGACGGATATTGGCGCAGAACAGTCTTGCCTTTACGTCCGTTACTCCAAGTGACTCTGCCTCCTCTGTATACTGCAGGATCATCTCATTGATCAGAGTATCCTGCACCGCAATTCCCTCAGGAGAGCTGATAATTGCCTGAATTGCCTCTGCCTTGTCGGAGCCAGTCAGAATGGTTTTGGTTCCGTTCCCGTCTGTTCCGTAATATTTCCAGTTCTCATTGTCCAGATCCTCAGCAATTCCTGCTGTATCGTTAGCTGCAAAGACTTTCGGATACTCCTCGCGGATCCGATTCAGCAGCAGCTTTGCATTGTTTCCAAACCAGGCTCCGGCTCCGATCGTGATGGCTGTTTCTGCAGCAGAATTCTTGTATGCCTCCGTAAAGCAGTCGTAGCGGTGGCCTCCGTAGACCTGTCCCCCCGTTTCCACTGCATAGATGATGTTCCGCATGACAGCAAGCGTCTGATTATTCAGTTCCACTGCGCGAGCAGCTGCCAGAGTATAGTCCAGTGCCTGCACCAGTTCCTGACTGCCTGCTGCTGTTACATAAATATGGGTAAAGAAGGTACCGTCATGTAAATGGTCCGCCTGATCGATGATGACAGAATAGCTTCCGTCTGTCTGCTTCACACCTCTGTACCAGATCAAATCATCCTGACCGCCGGTGGAGGACCAGGTTGGAAAGAGTACGGAGGATGCAGTCTGACCGTTTTGCATGGGATTATAGATCGTAATCTCAATACTGCTGTCTGAGAGCTTCTCTGCAGCTACCTGGTTAGCCAGATCCAGAGCCGCAGTGGTATTCGTCAGGAATTTCATGCTGCCGTCCTTCAAAACTGCATACACATGGATCTGGTAGGTTCCGGACTGATAGCGGTGATTTTTCGCCTCCATCAGAGTAGTCCAGGAATTTCCGGAGTGGTCGCTGATCTTATACCATTTGATATTGTTCTGTCCCGGCGGACTCCATACTGCCACCTGCAGATGGGAGATATTAGCCGTATCTGCCGTAGTTACATGAATCCGAAAGCTTCCCGCCTCGGGATCCAAATCAGATACACTTACGGTGTCTGCAGCCTGTTCCTCCACAGTAAAATTGATCGCCGCACCAAAGGTCATGGATCCGTCCGTCCCTTTAATATAGAGGTGTGCATGATAGGTTCCTGTAAGATTCTTATGCTTTGCTGTAGTAGAGGATACCTGATATCCGCTGCCGTTTTTTGCGGCAGTATACCATGCGATATTACTCTGGCTTGAACCGCTCCAGACAGCAATCACCACGGAACGAATCGATACAGGCGCTGTGATTGCACCTGTACTCAGCGTGAATGCAGTTCCGTCTACCGATGCCTGAAAATCTTTGACCTGAAGCTTTACCTCCTCTACCGTTGTTTCCACTGCCTTGAGAAGAATCGCTCCTCCTGTTTTTGTAAATGCATAGACATGTACATAATAGGTTCCTGTTCCGCTGTGCCTGCTCAAAAGGCTGGAGACCTTCCAGCTTCCGTCTGCCTGCTTCACTGCAGTTTCCCAGGAAATATCATCCTGTCCGTTTACCTTACTCCAGAAGGCAGCCTTCACCGAAGTAACTGAATCGTAGGTCTTCACTTCTGACAATACAGCGGTGATTTCTGTCTCTGACACCTCTGTATCCAGCACCTCTGCTGATGGAACGATCACCGCGCTGGAACCTGTAAGAAAGGTCATCGCACCGGAGCTGCTTCTTTTATAAACATGTACATGATAGGTTCCCGTACGGAAGCCATGCAGAGCAGCAGATTCCTCTACTATATAACTGTTCCCTGACTTCACGGCTGTGTTCCACCGGATATCCTGCTGCTTTCCATCCTGCCATACGGGAATGATGATCCGCTCCCCTGCGTTCAGGTTGACACCGGTTACTGTAATGGAAAATGTTCCCTTATCCGGATCCGGTGTACTGATCGTAACTGCCGGTGCCTCTGCCGCAACAGAAAGAGGGTCGACTGTCTCCGTCTCTTCCTCCGAATGAACTGTTTCTGCAGAATCCTCAGAGTCCTTCGGTTCGACTGTTTCCTCTGTTTCCGATTCGCTGCCGGACCCGTTCGGTCCTGAAGCCTCAGTCTCCTGATTCACTCCTTCAGACGACAGTATCTCCTTTTCATCCTCCTGCCCGGTCTCATCCATTAATGCTGTATCATCTATGACAGACTCCTCAGACAGAGGAGCTGCAGAAACAGAATAGGAACTGCTTCCGACGATACACACTGCTGTAAGGATTACGACGGCCCATCGCCTGTATGTTCTGTACTTCCTCATAGTTTTCCTCCTTTTCCGCTTTATGTTAACCTGCAAAAAGGGGAGGCGGACAGTTCGTCCGTCTCCCCTTCTATAAAATTTTCTGATATTCAGATCATCTGATTTTCATTTTCCCCTTCAGTTGATCTGCTTTACTTATCCGATAGCCGGATCGGTAGGATCCCAGGTCTGACCAGCCGGAATCTTGATGGTAGCAGGCTTTCCGTATGGTCCCGGATCCGCACTGTCATATACTACAACCTTCATTCCCAGCGGGCAGTTGTCATAGATCCATTTTGCATCTCTTACACAGAGACGAATGCATCCATGTGAAGCCGGAATTCCAAGATTGTTGTAATCGATATAATTCAAATTGTAGCTGGTTGTATTCACACCTGCAACAGAATGGAAATAAATACCGTCATGAGTGACCTTCGTCGCATACTGCCCCCAGGATGGACCCATCAGCTCCTTCCACCTGTATTTTGCAAAGGTGTAATGCACACCGGCTGTAGTAGGTGTTCCGGGAAGTCCCACAGAACAGGTAAATGCCTTCACCGGAATAATATACCCCTTAGAACTATCCGGATCATTTGCATAGATTGTAATGGTGCAGGTGGTTCTGTTTACATAGGCCACATAGGAGCTCTGTGCTCCGATGATGGATGTAAGATCTGTCAATTTCTTTCCGTTGGAATAATAGAACTTATATCCATTCTCATAATACCAGCCATTCTTCACCATCTCACTTGCTGCAAAGGTAAAGGTATTGTTGCTTACAAAGCTTCCGTTTACATATGCATGGATCTGATATTTTCCGGAGCTCTTATGGTTGGCAGATTTCACGGTTGCCGTCCAGTTTCCGTTGCTCTGCTTTGATGCTGTATACCAGACGATATCATCCTGTCCCTTGGTATCACTCCATACCGCAAACTGTACTGTAGAGGCTGCGCTGCCGGCATTTCTCAGTGTGATCTCACGCTTTCCGCTGCCGATCTTGCTGCTGGTAAGAATATTGGAAGGATTAAAGGTATAGGATGCCGCTCCCGCCGCTATCTGAATACCATTTGTAAAAGTGGTATAGGCATGTATCTGATAGGTACCCAGATTGTACTTATGATTGGAAATTGCCACCTTTACCGTCCAGGTTCCATCACTCTGCTTAGTGGCTGTGTACCAATAAAGATCGCTTTGATCTGACTTAGTCCACACCGGAACCTGCACAGATGAAATAGAAGCGTTCGTCTCATTCACGGCAACCTGCACTGTAAAGGCTGAATTGGATGAACCGATACCGGTTACAGCAATGGATGCCTTTGCAGTACTCTTTACCTCAAACTCAGTATTGCCAAGGAATTCCATTGTACCGCCCCTGGTCTCTACATAGGCATGTACATAATAGGTACCCTGAGTCTTATGATTGCTGATCTTAATAGTTCCTGTGTAATTTCCGCCGTTCTTTCCTGACAGTGTATACCAGTTCACATCATCCTGACCGCCTGTTTTGCTCCAGACAGCCACCTTTACATTCTTCGCACCTGTAGGTACTGTAACATTCTTCACAGTAACCGGGAAGGTCTGCTGCTCTTTTCCTTCTCCTACCTCCACTCCGTCGAAGGATTTTGCGAAGGAGAAATCTGCTTTATCCAGATAAGAATTGATTCCATTGACCTCGGTAATGTATACATGCGCGTGGTAGGTGCCTGTATTGTAGCTGTGCTTTGCGATGGAGGACTTTACCTGGTAGGTCGTATCGTCGATTTTTTCTGCGGTATACCAAACGATATCACTCTGGTTGGCCTTGCTCCAGATTGGAACCTGTACCTTGGATACTCCGCTGCCGCTGTTCAATCCCTTTACAGTAACGGTAAATGTACCCTTCTCATTATCCGTCTCTGCTGTAACGGATTCCAGCGAAGGTTTCTCCACCGTAAAGGACGTATTTCCCAGGAATACAAGACTTCCGTTTGCGGAAACACCATAACAGTGAACAATATACTCTCCGTATGCTTTAAATCCTTTCAGCGAAAGAGAATAACCGGCAGCAGCAGTATCTGCATCATACTCTGTTTCAAACCACTTCAGATCACTTTGATTATTTTCTTTGCTCCAGACTGCGTACCGAACGGCGGTCAGGCCTCCGGGTACTGCTATTTCTTCCGTCTTCAGCTGATATTTCTCATCTTCTTTTTCTGCAGTCACTTTTGCGCTGTCGGCCTTAAACTCTACAGTCGACTTGCCGACAAACTGCGTGAAGCCGATATTTGAAGTCGCATAGGCATGAATCTGATAGGTGCCGAGGTTGTTTTTATGATTTGCAATAGCAACAGTAATCCTATAACTTCCGTCAGAACGTTTTTTCGCGGTATACCATTTGATATCCGACTGGTTGCTTTTGCTCCATACCGGAATCTTCACCTCGCTGATTCCTGACGGAGTCGTTACATCAGAAAGTGTGACAGTGCAGGTTCCTTCCTTCAGATCCACGTCTGAAACTGTTATTGTTCCCTGTGTAAATCCGGAAACCGTCAGACTGTCCTCTGTTATAAAAGACGTAGAGCCATTTTTCTTTTGCTCATACACATGAAGATAGTATGATCCGGATGACTTGTGGTTACCGGTCACTAAATCTGCTGTAAAGGTTCCGTCCGGCTGTTCCTGCAATGTATACCAGGCAAGGTCATCCTGTCCTTTCTCTGCACTCCAGACAGCAACCCGCACACCGTTCGTATCAGAATTTTTCTCAAAATTCTCCAGCTTCAGAGCAAATACTGTCTCATCTCCGTTTTTATCCTCTGCTGTAAGCACCGGATCGCTTCTTTCGATCACCGATACCGTTTTTCTAGTATCGCAGATAAACTCCATCGAGCCGTCGGCCTTTGAAGCATAGACGTGCACATAATAGTCGCCAAGATCATCCCCGTGTTTTTTTGTATTAAACTGAACCGTTAAATCATCCGCCGCTGTATACCATTTGATATCATCCTGACCGCCCCTTGCACTCCAAACTGCAAACAGAACAGCCTTCACGTTCTCCTCCGGAGTATATTCCTGAAGAGTCAGATCGATGTTACCATCTCCATGATCAATCCAGTCTACAGAAGGTTTTACCGCATCCTCAGCAGCTCCATCCGATTCTTCTGAAGCAATGCTCACTGTGCTCTGCATGTTTTCACTGTTTTGCTGCTCAGACCGGGATTCTTCAAGAATCTCCTCTGCTTCAGCGTCCTCTATACTATCATCGGGAATCTCTGATTCAGTAATGGTCTGCATGGAATAATCCACATCAGCAAGTACCGGACTGTTCACAAGCATTCCGGCAGCAAGCAATAAGCTCAGCCATCTTTTTCTGTTTTTCAAGACATCCGTCCTCCTATTCATAATAATTATTGTTCATGTTACCACATGTTTCCTGATTTTTCAATTCCGGCAGAATACTGCCGCGAACAGTAACACAACGTTGTTACAGTTCACGGGGTGAACTGTAACACGCTTCGCGATGCACACAGATTGCGCTGACGCGCAATCTGGCGCTGTAATCCTCGGGTTTTCATGCAGAAACTGCATGAAAACACCTCGCGGAACATTACCCGTGAACAGTAACACAACGTTACTGTTCACCGGAAGCTGAATCTTCTTCGACACGCATGTCCTTATGAACGATCATTTCAATGATCGCAGACACACCTGCAAAAATCGAAAGATATTTTGCACACTGCAGAAGCGGATAGCTTCCCGCATTATAAAAATTGATATACGGATACATCTCCTCCTGGAACCAGCTCGTAAAGAACTGAACTCCAAGAGTCAGAACAAAGGCACTTAAAAACAGTGCCGCAATGATCAGCCACAGATCAATTTTCTCATCCAGACCTCCTCTGCGTATAAAATA
The DNA here is from genome assembly GCA_030527645.1 of Lachnospiraceae bacterium. Lineage (GTDB taxonomy): Bacteria > Bacillota > Clostridia > Lachnospirales > Lachnospiraceae > JAKSRN01. The sequence continues at coordinate 40,638 of JAUNAJ010000008.1, forward strand.
CAGAACCAGACAGCCGGTATAGAGAAGAAACAAAATGACTGCCAGAATATTTACAACTGATGCAGGCGTTTTAAAAATCTTTACTATACGATTTCCTATAGCAACAGCATACTGTCCCGCATCGTTATTTGGATCGATTCGATAATCCGTTTCAACCCATGCATTGACGGTATTACCCGGCAATTCGGTCGCTTCAAAGGTACCCAGCACCTGCCCATTGAGGATCAGTTTCAGAAAAACATTGATTGATCGCGGAATTACAAGAATCTGATCGAATCTGCAGACTTTTGCATGTTCCGACTCAGGATTTGCCTGATATACATCCGGACTCTCATAAAAATCCAATGTATCAAGATACTCCCCGTTCTGATCGACCAGTTCCACAGTAAGATCGTCTGATGCATTTCTTGCGTAGATCCATCCGTTGATCTCAAACTCTGAGATCTGATAATTTCCAAGACTTCCAAGCAGAACTTCCGCCCTGCGGATATCGTAAGTATCTCCGCTTCCATAATTATCGGTGCTTAAGCCTGTCCCTTCATACTCTGCAACTGTCTGCATTCTTTGGAAGGTGTTCAGGATCAGCGCGGGAAGCTCCTTTACAGGAATGCCGTCCGCCACATTAGAAAACCGGAACAGATGATCCGTTTTCAATTCACCCGTATCAATGGCATTCTGAAGTTCAGCCGCTGCTTTCTCAAAAAACTCGTTTGTTTCCACTGCATCCGTATAATATCCGGCATCTTCGGCTGCCTCTCGTAAAGCCCAGGAAATCAGGTCTCCGCGCATATCAATATACTCTCCTGCGCCCCAGGCAGTAATACTTTGGATAATTTCCTCACGGATGGAATCCAGTGTGGGACTTGCATCCATGGCTGCCTCCATTGTTTTGTTGGACACCCACACGTAATCCGGACATTCAGTATCCTCGATTTTATACAAACAGGACATCATATCTCCAAAGCCTGTACTGTTCCTGTCATTGACTGTATAAATACCGTAGTACTTTTGATTGAGAGCAGAAAGTCCTGTCTGTGATGCATACAGGATTCCAAGGGGCAGAATACACAGCACAATACGAAGCGCCAGTTTCGTCTGTTTTTTTCTTGCTGCAACATAATAACCGATCGTAATGATCGTCAGCACAAGCACAAAGGGAAGAATCCATATGGAATCCTCACGGATATTCCAGAAAAATGCAAGACTTCCTCCGCTTCCTAAAACCCATGGCAGCAAACTGCTGATCTTCTGATCTCTCCGGAGATACAGCCCAATAAAGCAGCCAAATACCAGCAGCACTGCTGACGGAATAATTGCCATTCTATAGGCTCTCTGGGAAATCAGGAGCGCCAACGTAACCGGTGAGTAGATCAGAAGCAGATAGAGGATTCGCCTGATGTATCTGTTCCTGATGAGGTCCTTTATTGCTCTTACAAAGATATATGCTGACCCGACATTCAGAATTCCCAGTCCGATTGTATAAGGAATACACAATAGATGACATACAGCAAGAAACAAAGAATAGGAAACACCCTTCACCAGTGTACCTACTGAATATTCGCCCAGCCAGCCGCCTTCCAGAATATTTTCTGCATAGTCAAACAGCAGCTGATCATCATAGACCTGATTAGTATATAAGCTCAGTGGAATTCGTGTTGAGAGGAATATCCGATAGATGGATAATGCGATCACGATACAGTTGAACCAAAAAAATATTTTCTCTTCTTTCTTACGAACCATTTTGTCCCCCGTTATTCTGATTCAAGTAAAAACCTGCCGGCAAACTATATGCCGGCAGGTTTTCAACTATACTTAAGTCACACAGCTCTTCTCCACTTTACCGATTCTGCAGCCTCCTTTTTTTCTCGTCCGAAATCCTTTGAAGCTGATATTCAAAATCGTGTCGATTTTTCTGCCCCAGTGATGACAGGATGAGTCCTGAGAAGAGAGACTGGATTGCAGCAATAAATGCGAAACCGCATACGATCAGGGTCGGCAGCTTTGGCACAAGCCCTGTCTTTACGTAGGTTACCATAATCGGCACAAAGAAAATCACTGACAGAATCGCAAGAATTGCAGATATACTGCCAAAAAATACCATTGGCTTATAATTTCTGAACAGTCGTACGATTGTTTTCAGCACCTTCGCTCCATCAGAAAATGTATTAAGCTTTGATTCACTGCCCTCCGGCCGATCGCGATAATCGATCACCACGTTCTGAAGTGCCATATTTTTGTCAATGGCATGAATACTCATTTCCGTTTCAATTTCAAAACCATTAGAAAGGACGGGAAATGTTTTTACAAACTCATAGGAAAATGCTCTGTATCCGGTCATAATATCCTTAATCTCACTCTTAAACAGCAGATTAATCGATTTTCTGACCAGCGAATTTCCAAAATTATGAAACGGTCTTTTATTCTCAGTGAAATATGTGGAGGAAAGTCTGTCTCCCACAACCATATCCGCCTGTTCATTCAGAACTTTTTCCACCATTTCTCTTGCATGCTCTGCCGGATAAGTATCATCACCGTCGATCATCAGATAACATTCCGCATCGATTTCCCGAAACATTCTCCGAATCACATTTCCCTTGCCCTGCTGTCGTTCATAACGGACAATCGCTCCGGCCTTTCTTGCAATTTCATCTGTTCCATCAGTAGAATTATTGTCGTACACATAGATATTCGCTGTCCACGGGGAATCTTCGAATACCTCTTTAAAATCCCTCACTACCTTCGCAATTGTTACGCTTTCGTTGTAGCAGGGAATCAGCACTGCTATATTATCCATATTCTTCTCCATTCAGCCGCGCTTATTCTCAGCCAGGAAGACTTCCGCAACTTCGGTTCTCCAAGCCTTACAAATACACACTACAAGCAATTATACAAAAACCTTCCTCTCTTTTCAAGAGTATGCCCGATCAGTAGATCTTTTGATTTACAGTTCGTTACTGTTTATTCTTGTTTTTTCTTCCAGAAAAATCTTTCTCGTCACAAAATTCCAGATCATGACAATGGCAGTTACAAATATTTTGGAGAGCATATAGAAAATATGCATGCGATCAACCAGAATCCACATAAATAATTCGTTAATTCCAAGTCCTATCACACTGAGCACGATAAAAATCATGAATTCCTTCGCTTTGCTGAGATCCTGCCGCCCTTTAAAAACAAAACGCATGCTGGCAGTGTAGTTAAAGATCACGGACACAACGAAGGATATCATTGCAGAGACGAGATAATGGATTCCGGCTGCTTCTGTCAGAAGTATCAGAACTCCGTAATCAATTAAAAAGGCGATTACTCCTACAATTCCAAACTTTACCAGCTGTGTAAACAGTTTTTTTAAGATAGTTTCATTCTTCTCCATCTATATTCATATCTTCCTTTCCAGATGACCGACTATTCTTCTCCATCGGGGAGCAAGCAATCGATCATATGCTATAGCTGCTGTAAATACCAGACACAAAGTGATACATCCTGTAAGTAAAATCAACAGAGAATAGGATGAAATGTATTTTTCCAACACTGGTCTGGTGACATTCGATGCTTTGATTGCTGTTTCATGAAATACATAAAACGGATAGGATATTTTCCCGAGAAACTGACAGATCTTACCTGATAACAGTTTCTTACTCTCGCGGGAGCTGCTGATTCCAACCATACAGAAAGCAGCCCCAAGAAGATGGTACCCCATTACTGAATGGACTCCATCAGGCAGCCTTCCGTATACTCCCGTCGGAATCATTCCTGATGGATAGGCTGCCAGGAAAAACCCGAAAAGAAAGCAGAAAAAAGTCACTGGCCAATGTCTGTTCTCGCTTCTCTGCACTCCGAGTATTCCGCATATTCCGCCAATCAATACAGGAACAAAATACCACCAGTATTCAAATCGGAGGAAAAGAATTACGCAGCCTGACAGCAGGAGTATCTGAACTGTTTCATTTCTCATCAGCAGCCGGATTGCAAGAATAAGCAATCCTCCAAGAAAGATTGGCTGCATGGTCCACAAGGAACCGATAATGCTCCTGTCACATAAAAAGAAAACAGAAAAAAAGGAGCTTTTCAAATACTGAGCCAACGGCAGTGTTTCTCCGGCTGCTGGAATTATCTGCTCCGGAAAACGTCTGTTTCCACAAAACACCAACAGCTCACTGATCAGCACAGGAAGCACAAGGGTCAGATAACGCTTCATGAAACTGCGAAAAAAATAGCGAACACGGTACGGGGGCTCCGCCTCCGTACGTTTCCCTGCCATTACCATTCCTGAGATCAGCAGATATACACAGACCCAGAAATTTCCATTCATCAGGAAGAAAAAGGGCAAGGATGCAAGTTTTGCATCCCATGCCCCCCTGATTCTGCTGTCCTGCAGCAAGCCGGTATACGTGGCAGGATAATATTTCAGAAAAAAATGATGAAGGAATATACAGATGCAGCCGATTCCTCTTAAACCATCTACCCAGAGGATACGCCCACCAGCGTATCCTCCCTTTCTGTCTGCTTCTTTTTTATTTATATTCTGATCCATTTTCACTGCCTCAATATTTTTCGTCTGCTCAGTACAAAAATGCTCATTCCCCGCGCAGTTACTGCTCCTCCGTAAAATCTCCGATATTATTTCCTATCAGAACAGATTCTCCCTGATAGTCTATCGCATAAACATGAATCTGCAATTCAGCTGAGCTCATATCAAAATCGCTTCCTCTAATCTGCATCAGATATATGCCGTCGTCAACTTCTGAAGCTCCGTACCAGTGCAGATCTGACTGATCCTCTTTGCTCCATACTGCACAGCGGATACCCATAATGCCGTTCGGAGCCTCCGGATCGATCGTGTAAACATTGATCTGATTTGTATCAGAATCGTAGCCCTCAACAATAATGGTTCCTGAAGGCTCAGTAACAATCGTTTCCTCCTCTGCAGATTCAAATTCCGGATCCTCAACATCGACGATACACCGTCCAAGATTGATCTTTGTAAGACTCGGATCGTCGGTATCGGCATACGCATCAATATAGCATTTCGCATTAATTGCAAAGTCAGTCATAGGAATCTGATAGCTGTAATTTCCGTCTGCATCAACATCCATTGTATACCAGTGCAGATCTGACTGATCACCTCTGCACCAGACAGCAAGATAGAGATCACGAAGAGGCTTCTCATATTCAATATCAGATACAGTGACAGATATGGTTTTTGTCACCGGATCATACTCACTTGCTGCACATGTTGCAAGCTTTGTATTGATTCCTGCAAGCAGATTATCCATCAGCTCGGACTGCTGCTGCAATCCTTCATTCGCCTCCGTCTTGGTATACCGCTCCAGCAATGTTGCTTCTGATGAATACAGGTTTGTTCCAAGACCAAGGCGGTCGCCCTCGATTTCGACGCCAAGAGCCGCAAGTGTGGTAGGAAAGTTATCGAAGGTACAGATGGTTCTTCGATCGTCTGTCTCACGCTGTGTCGGAGAATTAATGATCGTGGTGTATACGGTTCTCTGATATTCTTCGGGAACGTCATCGCAATAATCCGTATCCATGGTGAGATGATCACCGGAGATCACGATGGTCGTATTTTCATACCAGGACTGTTCCTTGATCCAGCTGATCAGCTCGTTGACCTTTGAGCTGGAGCAGGCCATAACATTGGAATACTGTGTATCATAGGTGTCCGGACAGTCCTCACACAGATATCCGTCCTCAAAATGCGTATCCACCGTCAGCATGGTAAAGTTAAAGGGCTCACTGCCCGATCCCATCTCCGTCAGAGCTTCCTTTGCGTTCTCAAAGAGGCGGTTGTCCTCATAGCCCCACCATACATAATAGTCTTCCGCAATTTTGCCCTGGTCAATTGCCCAGTAATAATCACGGATCTCATAGTCTCCGTGTCCCTGGAAATAGAGGTCACGGCCGCCAAAGGCCGCATCGGAGCCGATCAGCAGCATCTGCTTATAACCGTTATCCGCAAGAATATTTCCCAGTGTAGTTGCTCCCGGGAAGAATTCGTCCTGGGTGCTCATGGCATTCTTATCGATGGGAAGATTCAGAGGAAGACCGGAGGTCTGTCCGAACATCGCACCAATGGTCCAGGTGGTACCCTTCAGCGGAATACCGCCGTTCAGACCGCCCTCGGTTCCGGAAAAGTTTTCATTCTCCAGAGACAGCTGGGTCAGCTCCGGAATGACATTCTCGGAGAATGCTCCTCCGTTCGCTTCATCGGAATAGGTATTCTCCATAGACTCCAGGAAGATATAGATCAGATTCCGTTTCTCCTCCGGGAACGTAAGCGACACATCATTGGGATCCACATAGTTATCATCGATAAAAGAAGAATAGGTCTCCTGGTTTGAAAGATAGTCGGTGACACCTACCTCTGTGTCAAACTTTCTGAAGGTAAGCACGATTACAATCACTGAGACAACAGCAACTGCGATCTGCAGGATGTGGGTAAGTCGTCTCTTTTTGCGCAGCAGAATAAAGACAGCAATCAGCAGCACCAGTACAACCACCGTGATGATCACACATTGCCGGATATACAGGCCCACCATCTCACCTGCACCCTCCATGGAGGTTTTCATCTGATAGGCAATCTCCTCCATAGACAGAGCATTCCAGGTACTCATTGCCCAGTTTGCTGACCGGTAGAGCAGCATTGCCAGAGTGCCGAGAAGCACAACCAGGACGGTTGCAGCTATATTCAGCACCCGCAGCACCTTATTTTCTGAACTTTCCGAACCATCTCCTCCGGAATTTCTTTTACTAAAGTTCCTCATTTTTCTAGACCTTTCATTCATTATTCAACCTCAGCAGCAAGGGCCTCAGACCTTGCTTCACCGAATTCCTCTTCTCTCTGAAGGATCTCTGTGATGCTCACCTGCTCCTCCTCTGCTTCCAGTCGTTCATCCCTGACACGGACAAGGATATTTGAGCCATCCGAATAGACAATTCCCAATGACTGCTCTAACAGAGGAACGAAGGGAATTTCGATTTCGCTTCCGTCCTCCATACGGATCCGGATGTTATACATTCCCAGTTCCGGATCCTGAAATTCTTCCGGGATACCAATATCCACAGTATTCTCGGCTGAGAGCACCTGTCCCTCCGGAAGAAGATTCCCGGAATAGGAGGTTCCTGCAAAGGTACTGACCTGAATCGATTCAATTCTCTGCTCCAGTTCACTTTCCAGATGTACGATCATTCCTGTCAGTGTTTCCTCCTCCACAGTCTCTTCGCCCAGCGGATCTGTCTCATCTTCAGCGAATCCGGACCGTTCTTCTTCGTTTTCCGACTCTTCAGCAACTGCAGCCTTCTCTGTATCCGTCTCGCTGTCCGCCTCAACATTCTCAGAGAACCGCTCCTCCTCATCCGTTTTCGGCAGATCTGTTTCTGATACTGCCGAGATTTCTTCTGCTGCCGACGTATCCGGTTCTGCTATTACCCTTGTAACGCCGAAGCCTGCAATACCTGCTGCAAACGCCAGTCCGAGAACTGCAGCTGTAAGTTTTTTCTTCATGCCCTTTTACCTCCTGTCAGCTGAACCTGGAAGCGGTGTAGCCGGGAACGATTGAGCTCCAGCTGTCCGCACCGATGATCGACAGTGCAAAGTTTGTATAGGAAGCCCCCTGGGATGTGTCCATATATTTATAAACAGTCCAGGAAAACTTCTTCGTGGATGCCAGGTCTGTCTCGGAGGATTCTGTATTCCACAATCCCAGATACAGGCTCTGACTTTTCTCTGCCGGATGATCCACATGACGATGAACCACAAAGCTGTCCACCATATCATTGAATTCCGCCAGATAATAGCCGTAGGCGATTGCTGCTGCCTGCAGCTTTTCATCCGTTGTATTGGCTGAGTAGGATGTAAAGCCGGTCTCAGACAGAATGAATCGATGCTGTGAGCCATAGGTATTTTTGATATGATCCGTCAGGGAGCTGAGATTCAGCATCGTGTAAAATGCGGAACTGCTTCCTGCTGTAACACCTGCGGTGTTTTTCCAGAAATTTGCCGAATTCAACGGTGCCGGATAGGGGTGGAAGGCAATATTCCAGTTGATAGATCCTTCCTCGTCCAGTGCACGTACGAAGGCACTGAAGAATTCCTTTCCCGTGAATGCATTCGTTCTTGTCCGATTCCATACATGGTCCAGGGAGATATACACCCTTGCATTACTGTACTGGCTTCTGACGCTGTTATACAGAAGGCGGAATGCGTGGGCATAGTAACCGGCATAGGTGTTCAGATCCACGGATCCGCACCAGTTGTAATGGGTATAATCCGAAACCTCATTGCCAAGAATCCAGTTTACAACATTATAGCCGGAAGTGGAATACCGATTTGCAAGAAAACTGAAAATCGCAGCCAGCTGCTCTCTTCCTTCGTCGGTTTCTGCATTCAGTCCGTAGAAGGAATGCCCCTCTTCTCTTCCGGAGGGAACGATCAGATTGCTCCAATCACTGTCCCACTGCATCAGCAGCACGGCAGAAACAATCGATCCGTTCGCTGCCTGCTCGGAGAAAATTTCATCCAGCGCGTAAATATACCCCATATCCATGTGCCAGATCTTTCCGTTGTACTGGTAGGAGATTCCTCCTGATTCAGCAGGGATGTGATTCAGAAGAACATTGACCACGGAATGGTTGACTCCCAGTTCTGCTGCATCCTCTGTCATCGATGTATTCACCTGCAGCCCCTTCTTTGTTGCTGCGGTGGGGAAGGCCCTTGTATTAGAAGCAATTGCCTCAGGATTGGTGATATAGGCACCGGGGCTGACTGTATAATAGGTGCTTCCGTGCCTTTGTCCGATGACCAGCTTCTTATTCAACAGGCTGGAGGCGGTATCGGCCTGCAGCGGTGCTGTCAGCGTAATGCTGCCGCTTCCGGTAAAGGATGCCAAGGGAACTGCCGAGGAAGCAATGCCGGTTTCGCCGGCTTCCAGCGCAAAGAGTCCGAAGGTTCCCCTTTCGGTAACTGAAGCAGTTACCGTCACCTGAGATGTACCGGTGATCCGGCAGGAGCTGATGGATGCCGTGCCGATGCTGTCGGCAGCCAGTTCTATGCTGCTACCGTCCACAAAAGTTTTCTCTCCGGAGCTGTCAACTGTGTATACATGCACTGCGTAGCTGCCGCTGTGATCCTGATGGTTTGCTGTATCGATGGCAACGGACCAGCTTCCGTCACGCTGCCTTACTCCCTCGTACCAGACGATGTCGCTTTGACCATAGTCGGTACACCAGGTTGGAAACAGCACCCTGGATACTCCGGAGGCAGACCTCAGGGTAATGCCTGCAGCTGCTGTGGATGGACTGGTTTTACTGATAACGACCCGATCCTCCATACGGATCTCATAGGAATAGTCCTTAATAAGCAGCATGGTGGTATTGCTTTGTCTGGCGTACAGATGAAGATAATATTTGCCCTGATCATATTTATGATTCGCCAGTGCAAGATCGGTTTCCCATAGGGATCCGCTTTTCTTCATAGTACTCCAGGTGAGATCATCCTGACCGTCTGCTGCAGACCAGACTGCCAGCTGAATGGCGGAATATCCCTCCGGAACAGACACGTCCGGAATAGACAGATGATAGGTCATCAGATCTGCACTTGGCTGAACACTCAATTCTCCTGCAGATCGGATGAAGCTCATGCTGCTGCTTGCGGCATGGTATCCGTAGCTGTCCCGGTCATCGTAAATATAGACGTGGATGTAATAGGTTCCCGTATTGTTCTTATGCTTTGAAATATCAGAGGCTATCCTGTAGCTGCCGTCGGACTGCCGGACTGCTGTGTACCAGACAATGTCGCTCTGGTCAGACCTGCTCCAGATGGGGACAACTACCTTGTCAATACCGGACACGCAGGAAATTCCTTTGATTGTCACCGTGAAGCTGCCTCCGTCCGTATCTGCCGTCACCGATTCTGCCGACGGGTAGGGTACCTGAAAGCTGGTGCTTCCGACAAAAAACTGTTTTCCGGTATTTGGAGTGGCATACACATGAAAGAAGTATTCTCCAAAATCACAGTAATCCTTCAACCGGATCGTTTTTGAAGCTGCGCCGGAGCTGTAGGAGGCCGTGCTCCAGATCAGATCATCCTGACCGTCCGTCCTGCTCCATACCGCAAAGGATACTTTTTTAATTCCTGAGGCAGCTGTAAGACCGGTCACCTTCAGATCCACGCTGTTTCCCCTCACCGTTGCAGAAACCTGCGGGTCGGAGGTAACAGCAGAATACACGGCACTGGTATTTCCCACAAAATCGAATGTCTTATTCTTACTTGCAGCGTATACATGGATATGATACGTCCCGCTGCTGTTTCCGTGCTTTGTAAAATCCACATCGGCAGTCCAGCTCCCGTCCGACTGAAGAGAGGCCGTGTACCAGATGATATCGCTCTGGCTGCTTTTGCTCCAGACAGGCACCTGAACACTGCTGATTCCGGACGGACTGGTCAATCCCCTGATCACCACTCTGCATGTTCCTGCTGTGTGATCCAGATCTTCAACAGAAACAGATGAGCAGGATGCTGCCGCTACGTTGAAGGTGGTACCCTTAAGAAATACCATACTGCCGCTTTTCGTCTGCAGATACAGATGCGCATAGTACCCTCCGGAGGATCCGTGTGCAGAGATTGCAAACCTTGTCTGATAGGTGCTTCCGGACAGAGACAGATTTCTCCAGCGGATATCATCCTGACCACCGGCAGCACTCCAGACGGCAAGCTTCAGGGCTGCCCCGTCAGAGGGCATCGTATAGTCCGACCAGGTCACTGTACAGGTGGTTTCTGCCGCATTCAGGGAGGTACTGAGTGTACCGGAAGGATCTGCGAAGACAGACTCTGCCCTTCCCAGGGCACACAGCATCCACAACAGCAGCAAAAGCAACACCATGCCTGCAGGCGACTGCGTCGGTATTCTTATTCTGCGTATTCTTTCTTTCTCCATATCACTCCCCCGTTCCTCGTTCAGATCCCTGTGTCAGTCTGTGCCGCAGCTATGCTATGGACGCTGAAGCGTAAAAGTCGATTGCTCCTTGCCTCGCAGTGCGGATTTTCATTGAAAGTATCCGGGATCGGTGGTACAGCGCTTCACCAGCCAAAGAGGAAGCTTCCTGTATCTCTTTCCCAGAAAATAGCCTGCATATTTGCTGACACTGGATGTAAACAGACGGATCACCAGCCAGGGCTTTCCCTTTCTGCATACATATCCTGCCGTAGATTTCACCAGCCTCAGCCCTTCTCCTTCAGAGGGATACCCGGAAAAGATTTCCGGAAATTCTGCCTGTGATACTGCCAGATCAAAGTTTCTGTGAAACTGCTGGCTGTTGGAATAATTATGGGAGTGTATCACCTTTGCATCAGCCTGATACCGAACCTTATAGCCTGCCCGGATCAGATTCCCTGCATAGATCATATCCTCATTGAATATGGTCCGCCTCGCAAAGCCCCCCTGCTTCAGATAGGCTGTTTTTTCATACATGGCACAGACATTGGAGCAAAAGAAGGTCTTGATGCCCAGTTCCTGAAGGTCCTCCTGCCCCTTTGTCCTGCTGTGCGCCGGATAGTTAAACTGTCTGGTATACCGCTCCAGCAGTCTGCAGTCCTTAGCGGGCAGCTGCCGGGCATACGCAGCCTTCACCTGCGGATCAGCAAAGGCAGAGACGAGATTCCCCACAAGATGCCTGTCTGCAGGAAGGGCATCCTGCGTCATAAAAAGCATCAGATCTGAATGGGACTGCTCCGCCAGAATCCTTCTGGTTCCGCCGTGATTGAACTCTTCTTTAAAAATGTGCTTTACATGACAATGGGGATACCCCTTTTCCAAAGATGTATCCCAGTATTGTTCTTCCGTATTAATGATCCAGATATTCTGCACCGGGTATGCCTGCTCCGCCAGCCTTTTCAAAAGGCCGGCAAAGCAGGCATCCGGTTTATAGACAGGGATGCATACATCCACTGTTTTCGATGTATTCATAGGCGCCTCTCGCAATTCAAGTCGAGCAACTCACCACCTAAAAGGCGGGAGTTGTTCAAATACTGATAGTTCAGTACCCTGTATCATAGGATTCCTCTGTATATACGGATTCATCCGTGGTATAGGCAGATTCCTCTCCGGTCACCGATTCATCCGAAGTCTCCGTTTCTCCTGTCCAGATCGGTATGGTTCCGTCTTCAGAGTAGCTTGGAACATCGTCCAGACCGAGGCCTGTTTTATAGATGATATAGTCACTGTAGGACTTCACTGTGGAGGACGGTTCATAGGACATTCCCGGAAGAAGGAACTCATGAAGCTGGATCACATTGCTCTCCAGTGTAACAGCAACTACGTTATCATTGCCGGTAAGGGTTCCGTCATCCTCATAGTGATCAAAGGGGAAGCCTGTCTGATCGGTAATACTATAGGACAGCAGTGCCGCTGCATAGGTCATGATCTTGGAATTATCCATGTTGGTGGTAACATCCGGCAGCACCTCGTTGAGAATGCTGTTCAATGTACCCACTCCGGCAGACTTGGCTTTATCCAGTGTCAGCTGAAGAACCAGTCTCTGGCGTGCAGCACGCCGGAAATCATTGCCGCTGGTGTAGCGGATCCGGGCATAGGAGACTGCCTGTGATCCGTTCACATGGAAGGTTCTGGTCATTGCACCGTCAAACTCCAGCTCACTTGGCAGCTCCAATGCTTCGTATTCCATACCGCAGGCCTCTGCCGTTTCGATGTTGTAGTTATTCAGATGAATAACTTCCTCACGAGTCATATCGATATCCAGTCCGCCCAGAAGCTCGATTGTTTCCGCAAGAGCCAGAAAACGTACGGAGGCAAATTCGGTAATGTTCAGATCCAGATTCAGATTCAGCATGGTAAGCAGCTGCTCCGCTCCTCCGATTCCATAGGCACTGTTTGCCTTGGTATACAGATCCTCTCCCTCATATTCTCCTACATTCAGATAGGTATCACGATACAGGGACACCAGCTTGATCGATTTTTCACCATGATTCAGACAGGCGATGATCATGGTATCACTGTTCATGGCATCCACACCATCACGGGTGTCAATACCTACCAGCGCGATCATCTCATAGCCGCTGAGACCGTAATCATTCTCTGTCTCTGCTGTTTCACTCCCTGTAGTATCATCCTGCGTGTCTCCACTGTTGACCTCATCCGAAGTAAGCACCCTGCTGGAATCCAGCCGTTCGAAATTGATCAGTGAAAATTTCATGGTTACCCAGATACTCCCCCCCAGAAAAACCAGGAGCACTGCCAGAATGACACACTCAAAGGCAAACAGCCCCTTCCGTTTCTTATACTTAGGTGATTGTTTCTTCTTAGCCATTATTCTAACACCTCATGTTCTGACCGAATAGGATCGGTCATTCATCAGCTTCGGGACTCCCTCAGGAGCCGCACCGCCGTGATAAATTCCGTTACAAGATTCTTCTCACTGTATTTATCCAAAGTTCCAGCTGGATCCGGACATAATTTCCCAGATACTTCCACTGAAAACGAATTTTCCTGTTTTTTCTTCGACTGCAGAGAGCCGCTCCCTTTAACAGCCCGGAGAGATATTCTCCTCCGAGACCCTTTCGTGTAAAAAACAGCCCCTTAATACCGAAGCCTGCCAGCAGCAGAGGCAGATTCAGAAGGATCTGCAGCAGGGGCATATTTTTATAGATCAGATAGATATTGTTACGGGCAGAATAGCCCGTCTTAAAGGTATTGTATCTGGATCCGGTTGTTCCGCTTCCCACATGATAGACCTTAGCAGAGGGAATGTACCAGTTTTCATATCCATGGACTCTGGCTCTGTATCCCAGATCCATGTCCTCCAGATACGCAAAATGGGCCTCATCAAAAAGCCCGATCTTTTTTAACAGATCCATTCGATAGACGGCCGCACCGGCACAGGAAGAAAATATCTTCCCTTCCTTCTCATACTTCTCAACAGACTGATCCTTGCCTCTTGCGAAGGCCCAGCCCAGCGCACAATAGTAATTTCCGGCATCGTCAATTTTTGTTTTATCGTGATATTGTATCAGCTTTCCGGTTGCAGAGAAAGCCTTTTTATGTTTTTTTATTCCTTTCAGAAGCTCTTCCACAAAGGCCGGGAATACCTCGGTGTCATTGTTCAGCAGAAGTACATAGGGAGTTTTCACCCTTCTGATCCCGGCGTTGACTGCACCGCAGAAGCCGGTATTTTCCGGAAGACAGAGAAGCTCTGCCTCCGGATAGTTTTCCTTAACAAAGGCGACACTTTCATCCTGGGAGCCATTGTCCACAAGAAGAACGGAAAATGCCTGACAGGTCTGTCTGCGCAGTGCATCCAGACAGATCTTCAAATATTTCATTCCATTGTAATTAGGGATGACAATTGTTACTTCCTTCATACCGAACTCCACTTAAACTTTTGCCCGCAGTGAATAATTCCATTTGCTGAGGGTGAGATTGGGATTATACATAGGATCCCCTTTTTTCAGAAAATCGATCCAGCGGGTCCGCATGAATTCAATCTCACTCTGAAAACGGCGTACCTTCTCGGGACTGTCCTCTGCGCCCCTGGATTTTGACTCATAGTGAATCATCTCTGCATGGGGATTGTACACGATTCTGCGGCCCGCCTGCACCGTGCGCAGACAGAGATCCACATCATTAAAGGCAACCGTAAGCTTTTCCTCGAATCCACCCAGAGAATCAAACAGCTTCTTCTCCATCATCATACAGGCTGCAGTCACTGCACTGGTATTCAGCTGAATGGATGCCTTATGCAGATAGCCGGACCGGCTGCCCGGCATGTTCAGGAAGGCATGTCCGGCAATTCCTCCGAGACCGACGATCACTCCCGCATGCTGAATGGTATGATCCGGATAATACAGCTTGCAGCCGCAGATTCCCACATCCGGCCTCTGGCAGTTTGCCAGCAGCTGTTCGATCCAGTCCGGACTCTGCACCTCGATATCATTGTTCAGGAACAGAAGATAGTCTCCCTTTGCTCTCCTTGCCGCAAAGTTGTTGATGGCAGAGTAATTGAATCCCTTTTTCCATCGCAGCAGGCGGATCCTGGGATCTGCTGCCAGGGTTCTGTAATAAGAAAACGTTGTTTCCTCTACACTGTTATTCTCAATGATCAGGATCTCGTAATTCTTATAGGTGGTTTTCTCCCGAATGGAGCGGATACAGGTCTCCAGCGTTTTTCTCTGATCTTTATTCGGAATCAGGATGGAGACAAGTGGTTCTCCCTGCACCTGATAGTTTACATCGTAAAAACCATAGTCCTTTGTGTGGGATACCTCGCCCTTCAGACCGACTCTTTTCAGATGCTCCTCCACCGCACGCTTTCCCGCATCGTAGGCATAAAGCTTGCTGGCCGGATTATCGGCAGTGGATGCCTTATGGGTTCTCCAGTGATACAGGATTCTCGGAACATGGGCAATGTGCTCAGCCTGCTCGGAGCAGCGGAATATAAAATCATGATCCTGCGCTCCGTCAAATTCCTTTCGGAAGCCGCCCGCTTTCTCGATCAGCGACTTCTTCACCGTCAGGAAGTGACAGATGTAATTGTTGGACCGCAGAAGATCCGGGCTGAAATCCGGCTTCAGATGGGGCTGGTAGTGCTCACCCAGATCCGCCGTCACCTTATCCTCATCGGTGTAGACCATGTCCGCCTGCTCGTCTCGGATGCGAACTGCCACCTCGTATAGGCAGTCCGGAGCCAGCAGATCATCGTGATCCAGCAGTCCCACATAGGCTCCTGTGGCCATAAAGATCGCTGCATTCGTATTTTCTGCAATGCCTGCATTCTCTTTCAGATCCAGCACCCGGATCCTTTTATCATCTGCCTGATAACGATCAAGCACAGCCTTCATCTGCCTGTCCTCCGGACTTGCATTGGCAATGCAGAGTTCCCAGAAGGGATAGGTCTGTGCCTGCAGAGAGTCCAGCAGCTGACACAGAAATTCCTCCGGTGTGTGATAGGCAGGAACCGCCACACTGATGGTCACCGGATTGTCCCAATGCACCCTTCGCTGCTTTTCCAGTTCTGCAGCGGATGCCTTATGCTCCTGGTACCAGGGTCCGTAGGGGACCTCCTCCGGTTCCATTCGTTCTGACAGACGGACCAGAAAGTCCTTTAAGCCATAGTGCTTCAGGTAAAGAAATCCTTTTTTAATTGTATAAGGCCGGATCTTCTTCGCGATTCGGATTACCTTTGATTGAGCCATACTACTTCCCTGCTTTACTGAAATGCCGGAAAGGCATTGATTGCATCTACCACCTGAGAAGCTTCCTCCAGGGTAAGTGCATAGTACATGGGCAGACGCATCAGCCGCTCACTTTCCACTGTGGTATGTCTGTCCTCTCCATGGAATCGGCCGAATTTCTTTCCTGCTGTCGCTCCGTGAAGCGGGATATAATGGAAGACAGCACAGATATCCTTCTCCCGCAGATAAGAGATCAGATCGGTTCGTGTTTCCAGATCCTTCAGTTTAATATAGTACATATGGGCATTATGCTCGCAGGATTTCGGCACAAAGGGCTGCTCGATCAGACCTCTGTCTGCAAGTGGCTTCAGGCCCTCATTGTAGAGATTCCAGACAGCTTTTCGCTGCCGGTCAATCTTGTCACTTGCCTCCAGCTGCGCATACAGATACGCCGCATTCATATCGCTGGGCAGGTAGGAGGAACCAAAATCCACCCAGGTATATTTGTCGATCTGACCACGGAAAAATTTGCTTCTGTCGGTTCCCTTTTCGCGGAGGATCTCCGCCTTCTCCAGGTATTTCGGATCCTGGAACAGAAGGGCACCGCCCTCACCCATGGTGTAGTTCTTTGTCTCATGGAAGCTGAAGCAGCCGAAATCACCGATGGTTCCCAGTGCACGGCCTTTGTAGAAGGCATTTACACCCTGGGCTGCGTCCTCTACTACCAGAAGGTTGTGACGTTTTGCGATATCCATGATGGTGTCCATCTCACAGGCAACTCCTGCATAATGAACCGGCACGATCACTTTTGTTCTGTCTGTGATAGCTTCCTCAATCTTCGTTTCATCGATATTCATTGTCTCCGGATGTACATCCACAAAGACGATCCTTGCCCCCTTCAGCACGAATGCATCTGCAGAGGATACAAAGGTATAGGAAGGCATGATCACCTCATCTCCGGGCTGAAGATCACAGAGATGTGCCGCCATCTCCAGAGCATGGGTACAGGAGGTGGTCAGCAGGGCATAGTTTGTGCCCAGCTTGTCCTTCATCCACTGAGAGCATTTTTTTGTAAACTCACCATCTCCGCACAGTTTATTATTGGCAATTGCCTGCTGAATATACTTCATCTCTGTACCGACAAAGGCCGGTCTGTTAAAATCTATCATATATATCTCCTTTTCTCCGTCACATTCAGGTGATGGAGTATACTAATATTCCGATTATGATCAGAGCAAGTCCCAGCAGTTTTTTTCTGCTGAACCGTTCCTTTAACAAAAAGAATCCCATGACCGACACATAGATATAACTGGTGGATTCCAGGATCGGCTGCATGGACAGCGGCACCTTCCTGAGAGCCACCATCGTCAGTATGGTGGAAAGGAAGAATAATCCATAGGAGAAAATGACGCGGAAGTTCAGATACTCCTTCAGCGTACTTTCGTACGTTTTATTTGCAGCGGTTTTCAGAATGATCTGCGAGACTGCCGAAATAAAGACAGATACCAGCAGGATCACCACATATACAGAATAACTACTCTCCATCTGCCGTCACCACCAGGAATATACCCGCAAAGATAATTCCTGCACCCAGAATCATGTTCCAGGTGATCCTTTCGTTAAATAAAAGGCTTCCCCATACCATTCCCCAGATCAGACTGACCGGTTTGTTGGCATAGGCCACCGTCAGCGGCATACGCTTCAGGATCTGCTGCCAGATCACAGCGTAGCCGAACATAATCACAAGCACCATTCCGTACCAGAAAATGAACGGAAGGCTCATAAATTCAGACAGAGCAGCCTTTTTTGAGCATACCCCGCTGAGGGAAGAAAACAGAAGACTTACATGCAGCAAAAGCAGCACCCAGATCGGTGTCCTCTTTTTTTCTGTTAATTTTGTCATATGCAGTTCACACTTTCCTGATATTAAATCAACCATTCAGGTACCTGCTCCCCTGTAACCTGTTCAGAGCATGCATTCGCATGAAATCAATCCCATTGATTTCACGCAAATACTCCGGTCTCCAAAGCATCAAAAAACAGGGGAGTTCCGCCGGTATGCAGGAACAGGATATTCTTACCCTGTACATGATGACTCTTCAGATATTCCTGCATGCCCCGGAAGGCCTTGCCGGTATAGGTTCCGTCCAGATTCATGCCATCCTTCAGATAGGCTTCCCGGATCACCTGTCTGATCTCCTCGTTCTCGCAGCCATAGCCCCCGGCAAGATAAGAATCCTCCACAAGGATCTCGGGAGCACAGCAGAGCCGGTAGGGGGCATCATATTTTCTCTGATATTCCTTCAGATTCTCCGCAATGACCGCCGATGCCCGCTGGGAGGTTCTGGTCACTGAAATTCCCACGATGGTTCTCTCATCTCCGTCCATGGCATGGGCTGCCACCAGACCAGACTGGGTACTATTCGTACTGGTCGCAAGGAAGATATAGTCAAAATGCATGCCCATCGCAGCTTCCTGCTGACAGATCTCTCTGTAAACATCCACATAGGCTCTCATGGGTGTGGTTTCATTGCCTTTTCCGTAAATATCCCCGTGAATATAGTAGGGAACATGTCCCTGTGCAGTGAGATCATCCATTGCCTGCTGTACAGCTGCTGCAATTCCATCCTTATGACAGCGGTATTCCTTCACGCCGGAAGCCCGGATCAGAGTCATATTGCAGCTTTTTTCCTCCGGATCGATATCGTCCACCATATGGATCATGCTGCAGGGAATCCCCTTCTTCAGACAGGCTGCCGAAAGGATCCTGCAGAGATTGGAATGGTAGCCTCCGTACAGGATCATGGCATCCGCACCCTTTCGCTCCATATCCTCCAGATAATACTGGGCAAAGCGAACCTTGTTGCCTCCAAAGGAGAATGGAATCGTGTCCTCTCTTTTACAGAAGATCCGATTATCCGCGTACGCGCTGAGCTCCATGATGGGTGTATCTATGAGAGGAAGATCCCCCTCCAGTCTCAGACTGATCCGATCAAGGATTTCCCGAAGCCGTCTTTCGCACTGTGTCAGGGAGGTTCCTTTCAGGATTACCTGTCCGATCCTGTCCCGTCCGTTTGTATAGGGCTGAACAGAGTCTCCCGGCTGTATATTGAAGGACAGATCAAGCACATCTTCCGATGGGAGGTTTCTGTTTATGATCTCCCGGACAATCCCCTTTCGGTCTGCCATCAGTGTATGGGTCAGATTCGGTGTTTTCGGAACATCCCCGGTAAACCAGGAGGATACATCCTCTCCAACTGCCAGGCGCAGGATCATCTCATAATAATCCAGCCCGTAATAGATGCCGGTCATTTCGGAAAGGCCGGTGGCTCCGGAGCGTCCGGTCAGCTCGATTACATATACCTTTCCGTCCCGTTTAATAAAATCACAGTTTACGGGACAATTGTCCAGTCCCAGTGCCCGAATGGCTTTTTTCGTCTGCTCCCGCACCTGTGCACCAAGTGCTGCTTCCTCCCGGAAGGGAACCGAGTGCCCAACGGGGGTGGGAGTGGTCACCTGAAAGGCTTCAATATTATTCGGAAGCATAAACAAAACCTTTCCGTTCTGGATCATTGCCTCTACACCGAATATCTCACCTTCAATAAATTCTTCCACCAGACAGTAATCCTTCTGTGTGGCTTCCATGCTTTTGTGAAAATTTTCTCTGGCTTCTTCTCTGGTATTGCTTCGGAAGATTCCTCTGCTGCCCATCTGATCCACTGCCTTCAGGATCACAGGAAACGGAAGCTGATCCAGAGCGGTCTCCAGCTCCTCTTCGTTGTGAATACAGAAAAACTGTGCGGTCTGCACACCTGCAGACACAAGCGCTTTTTTCATCTCAAACTTATTGCCGGCCCGATCTGCAGCTTCACGGGAAGGTCCGGGGATATGACACCGTTCACTGATGGCTCCGATGGAACGCATGCCCAGATCCAGGCCGCAGGTACAGACACCGTCCAGATGCAGTCCCTCTGCTATGGCAGCGCACTCCTCCGGATCGGCAATATTCATATATGCTGTCTCATCAGCCAGCTCAAACCCCGGATAGGGTCCGGGGATACTGCCTGCAATGGTCTCAATTCCAAGTCTCTCTGCTGCCTCATACAGAGGCGTCTGCGTATAGCTGGCGCCAAGAACCAATACTCTTTTCATATCGTCTCTTCTTTCGTCGATCTTATTTATGTGGCAGTCACTTTCAGAGCACAGCGCACAGATTTCTAATCGAACCTGCTGTCACTCACCGCCTGAAGCGGACCTGCTGCTTCGCCCTGTATAGTAACACAATTTTACACTCTAGTATAACATGAATATTTTTGTGCTTCAAGCCCGATGCTTGCCCCCCTATTTCTTCCTATGGTATACTTTACATAATAATGTATAAAGGAGTCTTTCCATGAGCAATCTTACCGGTTTTTTCAAAAAACACCCCCGTCTGCTTCTGTTTCTTCTGATCAGTCTGACGGGAGCCGTCGCCTATCATCAGTATTTTTTCGGTGATTCGTTGTTTATGTTCCGGGATATCGGATCCGATACGGCAGAGCAGTATCTCATGCAGTACAGCTCTATTGTCAATCACGTCCGAAACGGAAATCTGTCGTTGTGGGATTTTACCAACGGCTTCGGCACAAGTATGTACCAGCTGAACCTGTTCAATCCCTCCCTCTGGCTTCTGTATCTCGCAGGAATGATCGCAGGTCCGCAGGTGATGGCCTACGGTCTGATCTACCTGCATCTGCTGCTTCTGATCCTGGCGGGATGGATGGCCTGGAGATACCTCTCCTGCTTCTCCTTTCCCTTCGAAGCGAAGCTGATCGCAGCCTATCTCTATGCCTTCAACGGATATCTCACTGTGTGGGGACAGCACTATCAGTTCAGTATGATGCTGGTGTATCTCCCCCTTTTGCTGAGCCTGTTGGAACGTTCCATGCAGAAACGGAAATTTTCACCTGCGGTTGTGATCTGCACCGCCTGTATGATGCTGTGCACCTACTATCTCTCCTACATGGTGCTGCTGTTCTGTGCGATGTATGTACCGGTTCGGCTGATCATGACCCGCAGAGACGGCTTGAAGGGCTTTATCCTTCCGCTGCTTCTGCACGGTCTCTCCCTTTTGCTGGGTGTTTTCATGGGAATTCTGAATTTGCTTCCCTCCTACGCACTGATCTTCGGAGTTTCCGGCAGAATGGGATCAGACACCTCCCTTCTGCAGCGTTGTATGGATGCACTGAAGCCCTGGCCCAATCAGTCCTATTATCGAACACTGGTAAAACGACTGCTGTCCAGTACCCTGGAGGGCGTCAGCGGAGGAGATTATACCGGTCATGCAAACTTCTATGAGGCACCGAACCTGTTCTTTTCGGGACTGATGCTTCTTCTGCTGGTTCAGTTTGTTCTTTGCATTTTCTTTAATCGAAGAGAAAGTATACGGAACCGCCTGATGCATATTCTTGTGCTTGCTGCAGCGGCATTTTCCCTGTGCATCGGACTGGGCAGCATGGTCTTCAATGCCTTCTCTGCCCCCTTCTGCCGACATACCTTCCTGCTGATGCCCCTGTTTGCGCTTCTCACTGCCTATATGCTGACAGTTATTATAGAGGAACATCGCTTCAGCATCCTGGGTGCACTGATCGTTCTGGTTCCGGCTGAAATTATCTGTGCACACCGATATATGGCCGCCGCCACGGTGACTCTGACCTTCCGGCTGAATGCTCTGATCCTTGCAGTCTGCATGATCCTCATGGCTCTGTTCCTGTATCTGATCAGCCGCAGGAAGGAAGGAAAAAATTTCGCTGTTCTCTATACTCTGCTGTGCCTTGTGATCGGTCTTAATGTAACCGCTGACACCTATACCACGGCGTCCAAGCGCGGAATCAGCAAGGGGGATTCAGAGTACGCAGAGGCGATGTACGGCAGTGACTGGCAGGCTCTGCAGGACTATCTCCTGGATCATGACGGTGATTTCTACCGTCTGGAAAAGGATTATCAGGCAGGCTCTGTCACCATGGATTCAGCAGGCCAGTACTACCGGGGGATCAGTACCTATAACAGTACCTCTAACCGGTATGTTCTGGAATTTCTGGACAAGGCTGTACCGGAGCTGTATTATATCAATTCCGCCCACTGGACCTTCCGTCAGATTACGGACGAAAGTGATTATGCCAGCCTTTTCGGTATTAAATATGTCGTATCACGGAGTGAACTGCCTCCGGCCTCCTGCTACGAGCTGGAGACAAGCTTCGGAGATCTGAATCTGTACCGAAACACCGAATGGACCTCCTTTGCGTCCTTCTATACAGAAACGCTTGCCAATCACGACTTTGAAACCAGTGAAAAGCTTCTGAATACCGATGCTCTCCTGAAAGATTATCTGCTGCTGGATGACGAGGAGATGGGTGTGGAGGTGAACAATACCGCTGAGATACTGGATGAATATGTTCTGACCGAGAACAGTACCTTAAGCATCTCACCGGAGCTGGAGCCGGATGAGGATGGCAAGTATTCCTGGCAGCAGCCGGAAATCTACCTTCCCTTCAACAGAGCCGTAACAGAGGAGGATGGTGAGATCATTGTACGATTCCTGGCATGCGTGAACGGCTCCTATGACCTCCAGATCCGTACTACCGAGGAGCTGTACAATTACAAAACAGTGACCGTAACCGGAGGACAGCCCGCCGAGGTGACCATGCAGCTGCCGGCAGGCTGTGATGGATTGTATATTCACAACTGGAATCCGGATCTTATTACCTCACTGTCGGACTTCCGCTTCTACACGGCTCCATCTGAAAATGCCGCCGACCCGGATGCAGAGATCGTTGTGACCGATACCTACAACGACAGCTATCTGCTTTGCCAGGCGGAGGTTTCAGAGAGCGGATATCTGTTCTTTCCCATTCCTTATGAGAATGGCTGGACTATCACGGTGGATGGACAGCAACAGAAAATCCTCCGCGCGGATTACGGCTTCAGTGCTGTAAAAATCACCTCCGGAAGCCATGAGATCATCCTGGACTATCAGCAGCCCCTTCTGGACGAGGCACTGCTGATTTCTGCAGCGGCATGGATCATCTTTCTGATCCTGGTCGTTCTGCAAAAGCTAAAATCTTATAAGTGAAAAATGGAACGGAGGGACGGTGCTGCCGTACCACATTCGTGGTACGGCAGCACCGTCCCTCCGTTCCATTTCATCTCATTCCGAAAAGCGACAGACAGATACGTCTCCGATCAATACTCAATTTCTTTCAGATATCTGCTGAGAGCATCCTTCCAGTCAGGAAGTCTGTTGAAGCCATGCTCTGTCAGTTTTTTCTTTTCCAGACGGCTGTTAAAAGGACGAAGTGCCTTAGCACCGTACTCGGCGGTTGTCACTCCCTTTACCTCCACATTCATACCTGCCTGTGCGAAGATCTCCTTTGCAAAATCACACCAGGAGATGTAGCCTCCCTCATTTGTTGCATGGTAGAAGCCGTACTCTTCCTTCTCCAGCATATCTACCAGAAGAACAGAAAGGTCATAGGTGTAGGTTGGAGTTCCGATCTGATCATTGACAACAGTCAGGGTATCATGGGTCTTGCCCAGATTCAGCATGGTCTTGATAAAGTTTTTTCCGTTTACTCCAAATACCCAGGCGATACGAACGATATAATATTTACTCAGGCGGTCGGTAATCGCCTTCTCACCCTCGTACTTTGTCTGTCCGTATACATTCAGAGGCTTTACTACCGGATCATCCGGCTCCCAGGGTCTTTCTCCCTGACCATCGAACACATAATCTGTGCTGAGGTAGATCATAGGCAGATCCAGTTCTTTACATACCTCTGCAATATTCGCAGTTCCCACTGCATTGACCTGCCGAACCAGATCTTCCTTCTCCTCGGCCAGATCTACCGCTGTCCAGGCTGCACAGTGCACCACCTTGTCCACCTTTGCCTCCTTGATCACGCGGTCTACTGCCCCGGCATCGGTGATGTCCATTTCCTCTACATCCACTCCAACACCCTCATAGCCTCTTTTTGCCAGCTCATTCATCACATCATGACCAAGCTGTCCTTTTACTCCTGTAACAAGTACTCTCATCACATATTCCTCCTGAAATTTGTATTCATAACTCCCTTTGCATCCATCCTCTCAGCTTTTAGTATAAATCCCTTTTACCGAGCTGATGAGGTCATTGATCACGCTGATTTCTGCGCTTTCTTTCTCTTCTGCTCCGCTGATATTTATCGGATGTCATAATGACCAGAACAACGCAGGCTGCTGCTGCGATCACAAGAGCAGCGACTGCGATATACATAAAAATGGTTCTCTTGCTTTTTTTCTGAGAAGAGGATTCGGTATTCTCCGCTTCAGCATTCTCTGCAAAAGGAATCCCCTCCGAATCAGTAATTCCGGTTTCCCCCTCTGCTTCAGCAGCTTCCATCTCATTCTGCAGCTCAGGATGCAGTGCTGTCTGCCAGGCTGTATAAGCATCCTCAGACATCAGTCCTGTTCCTAAAATCTGTCCGTTGCAGACATAGGAAAGAGCGACTCCTTCTGCTGTAGTTTCTGCATTTGTCTGCACCAGAGAAGGATCTATCCCGTTTGGCAAAAGAGCTGTGCCGCCGGAGATCATGGGATACCCGTCTGTCATATCGGTATAGGAGAAGTTATTGAATCCATAATCAAACAGATCGGCCATATCCAGACAGATCAGATTGGAATCTCCGCCGCCCATAACGACACCGATCAGCGTGCGGTCGCCCCTTGCTGCATACATCACCAGGGTACAGCCTGAGATTGGTGTATAGCCTGTTTTTCCTCCCAGTGCACCCTCATAATAATATTCGCTTTCCGGAACAAGCATCAGAAGGTGTGTATCATAATATCTGGTGTCGGTATACTCAGTAGCATCGATCTGAATGCTCTGCACATTCATGATCTCCCGAATTCGATCATACTGAATCGCCGCCCGCATGATCAAAGCCATATCATGCGCACTGGTATAGTGATCGTCATTCTCCAGACCACAGGCATTAACGAAGTGGGTGTTGGTGCAGCCCAGCTCAGCTGCCTTCTGGTTCATCATCGCCGCAAAGGCTTCCACTGAGCCTCCGACGTATTCTGCCAGCTGTGTTCCTGCATCGTTTGCAGATTTTACCAGCAGCATCTGCAGCATCTCATCTACTGTAAATGTCTCGCCCAGCTTCGGATTGATATTTGAGCTGCCGTCAAATGCATCCGCAAGACCGGTTTCTGTGAATGTCACCTGTGCATTCAGATCTGCATGCTCTACGACAACCAGAGCCGTCATGATCTTTGTGATACTGGCAGGGAATCGCTGCTCATCCATCCCTTTTGCATACAGCACAGCTCCGGTATCCATATCATAGAGACAGCCGGTGACTCCCAGCAGGCCGGGAGCCTGCGGCCACCCTGCCCAGCTGTCGGAATCCACCGCATAGGTATCCGATGCAGCTTCTGTATTCACCTCCGCCATGGCACTCACCGTACTTCCCGCGGAAACGGTGACTGCAAGCAGACTGACGATCAGCAGTTTTCTGATTTTCTTGAACATGGTCTCTTTCCTCTTTCTGTTGTTTTTCACAGCCTCACCTCGGTGATCGAGGCACCTCTTCAGGTGGTGAGCCATGATTTGCATCACGAAGATTCCGCCTTCGCCTTAATACGAACCGCAAGCGTAACATCCTCTACCAGCTCATATCCATCCGGCAGCTTCACCTGCACCGGAACGGTATATTCACCGGCGGTTTTGTCGGAAACATCAATGCTGAGACTGATATCAGAGAGCTTCAGATCCTCCTTTGAGCTGTCACTCCGCTTCACACGGACCGCTATGGTCGTACTGTCATAGGATATTGTATAATTCGAATCAAGCCCTTTCACATTCACATCATCCACATCCAGCAGATATTCCTGGCTGTCATCCGGAAGAATGGTCAGTGACACCTGAACGGTCTCACTGGAGCTGCTTGCCAGACGACAGTCATCCGGCAGAAGATCGCTCAATTCAACGGTAACGTCCACGTCTGCAGCTGCAGCTGCAGCAGAAACCATACTTCCCGGAATTGTAATCGTATTGTCTGCCGCAGCAAGCTCTGCAAGAGCTTCACTGCTTCCAACAACTGCAGTTTCAGAAGGCAGCACCGCTACCTCAGTCACCTGGTATCCCTCAGCCGGACTTCCACTGTATTCAGATACAACTCTCACGCCGCTGAGCTTTTCCCAGAGAGTGACGGCAACGTCTATGCTGGGAACACCGCCATCAAATGTCAGGCTGGCAAGAGTAGACGAGGACAGCTCATTCTGTTCTTTATCAAGAAGGCTGAGATCCGCCGTCACTTTTCCGTCCTCTGTCATGCCGGAAACATCGATGGTTGCTTTTACTGTTCCGATCTTCTCAATCACTGATTCGGGCCCGGTGATCGTTACAGACTCTGTATCAGGCACCAGCTTTCCAACCTCATAATTCTGAGCAGGAACGCTGTCTCCCTGATCAACGACCACTGCAAACTTCTCACTGGCAATATCCTCAATATAGATCGGTATGGTGGTTCTTGAAAGAGTAATATCGTCCTGATTTACACCGGCACAGCTCACCTGCAGGGGAACATACACCGGATCGGTTGTAATATCAACGATCTGCGTCAGATCTGCCGTCACAACAACATTGGAAGCCTGCAGCTTTCGCAGAACCGACCGGTTCGTCCTGATATAGACAACCACATTGGTATAATCCTCGCCGATACTGAAGGTTCTTTTTCCGTTTGCAATGTAGGAATCATTCGTTACCTCCACCTGCACAGTGTACGATGCCGTTTCCTGAGGATCATCATAATTCACAACCTGATACCAGATAACAATTGCAATCAATGCCGACAGAATCTTCAGTCCAAGATCGTTCGTCAATCCCTGCATCAGTTTTCTGAAAAAATTCTTATCCACGCTGCTTGTTTTCCTTTCTCTTCCACCTGTGCCGTGTTTCAAACGGGTGCTGAATCGAATAGAGCTGTTCTCGCAGCTCCGCCGGACTCACTCCTGCAGTGAGAGAACCGTCTACTGCATAGGATACCTTTCCGGTTTCTTCGGATACCACAATGGTAAAGGAATCGCTGATCTCACTGATTCCAAGAGCTGCTCTGTGTCTTGTTCCGAGACTCTTGCTCAGTTCCATATTATCGGTAAGAGGCAGATAGCAGGTGGCCGCCGCCACACGGTTGCCCCTGACAATCACCGCACCATCGTGGAGAGGTGTATTTTTTTCAAAAATATTAATAAGCAGAGACCCCGACAGGATTCCATCCACAGGGATGCCTGTGTGTTCAAACTCAGTCAGCACCACATCCTGCTCAAGGACGATCAGTGCACCGGTTTTCACATCTCCCATATCAAAGCAGGCACGAACCAGCTCGTTGATCGTCTGATCACTGAACCGGATCCTGTCCTCGTCGGATCGTACCCCCAGCGAAAAGAGTGAATTGAACCACTTCTTTCTTCCCATCTGTTCCAGAAACTTACGAAGCTCCGGCTGAAATACGATTACAACAGCAGTCAGTGCAACCACGCCAATATTTCCCAGAATCCAGATAATCGCATCCATATTCAGTATATTTGCAACCAGTACAAAGGCACCGATCAGCAGAATACCCCGCAGCAGTGTGTATGCTCTGGAATTTTTCAGCCAGAGAATCAGCCGGTATACAAAAAATGCAATTACGATAATCTGGATGATGTCCATGATCTCAATCTGCTTTGGCGGAGTGAGCCATGACATGATATGCAATCTGATCCATGTCAACACTGCATCCATCTTCGTCCCCCTTTTTCAAATCAAGCAAAAAGCCGCAGGCTTAATCAGCGGTCTGATTCCCGTCCCGCTCCGAAGCCGAGGATTGTCTTTTTGGAATTGCTTTTACATAGTACATGAATTCATCATCCTCAAATTGAAACCGTTCTGCTCCCTTATAATCTACATTGTAGACAAAGTATGCAAGAACAAAGGAAACAGCAGCTGCTGCGATGGTGCCCAGCAGGAAAGACACAAGGTCAGCCTCTGCTGAAAAGGCTGCTGTCAGCACAATAAAGAGGCTTGTCTGCAGAATACAGCCCGCAAAAATCGCCAGCTGCCACCCCCAGTTCATTCCTGATCTGCCGATCAGGCTGACCACAAGTACAACAGCAGAAAAAGTAATAATATACACCAGCAATTCTCTGTTATTCAGCATTCCGGCGAGAATTGCCTGTACAATCTCCAGGCTGGAGCTCTCGGATGTATATTTCAAAGGTGCAGCCACCTCATGCACAACCCGGATAAAAAACCAGGAGATCGTGCTGCAGGCAGCGGTACATGCAGAAACCGGACTCCTCATCAGACCAAGACCGATCGGAACGATTCCCGGAAAACCGATGCTGCCAAGGGCAGACATCAGAGTAAGTGCAAGGCCGTCATCCGGAACAAACCGGAAATAAAAAATCAGTAAGATCAGGTACAGCACCACCGCGCAGGCACCGATTTCCAGCCCTAACGCAAAGCAGTGAAGAATCACCAGGGCGATTCCAAGAACAGGTGTTGCGTTCCAGGGAAGGATTGTGCAGACTGCGGCCAGCAGAAGAATCACAAGTACACTGTTCAGCAGATCCATGTAGCCCAGCATACGATTCACGCTGATAAAGGTAAATAAAGCCATTGCATATTTTACTACAGCAAGAATATACCTGTCATATTCCGCATAGAGATTTTTCAATTGATCACGCAATACAAGCATTACTCTCCCTCCTGTATCTCTTCTTCTCTCCGTTTCCGTCTTCGCAGGATCCGATCCGCCTCCGACTGCTGCATGCTGTTGAGCTTTTTCAGCTCCTTATGGTATTGATTCACTCTTCTTTCTGCCCTGAGATATCGGAGCGAACAGATCGTGTAGACCAATACGGAATACAGAGCCAGTATAAACAGATACCCTGTGATGATCGCAACAAAAAGAGGACGGATGTTCAGATTTTTCAGATTGCTCAGCAGAAAATCCATATGATACAGAAGCAGCGCCGCCAGAAGCAGACCGTAACCAATGGTCACCACGAAAAAATTCCTGATCATTGCAAATGCCACATAGTCTCTCCTGAAATATTTGACAATTCTCAGATCCTCGATTCCGATTTTCTCTTCAAATCTCGCTGCCCGGATCATCTGAGCAAGTTTCTTCCTATCGTTCATGCTTTACCTCACAGTTACCGACACAGTTGTGTACCATTATAGCATATTTAGAGTAGTCTGTGAACAGCAGCAGCACCTATCAGCTGTACCCCGGGCTCACTGCCAGAGTTACTACCGCGACCGAGACAGCCCCTGCTTCCAGGAGCTTTCTGCTGACTGCATCCGCTGTGCTGCCTGTTGTGTAGATATCATCCACCAGCAGCACTCGCTTTCCCGCAAGAAGGTCCTCCTTCCCCTTCGGAACTGCAAAAGCGTCCGCAAGATTTCTGCTTCTTTTATTTCCGGACACCGTCTTCAGGGCGCTTGTTTTTCTTGTCCTGACAATTACGGTGCCGTCCCAGGGAATTCCGCTGCACGCAGCAATCTGTACTGCCAGCAGCTCTGCCTGATTGTACCCTCTTTCGATCCTCCGCTGTCTGTGAACAGGTACCGGTACGATAAGATCCACTCTGCAGAACAGCCCCTGCTCTTTTCCGTATTCAGTCATGACTCTTCCGTAAAACAGCGCATACTCTGCCCTGCCAAGATACTTAAAACGCATCAGAGAATCCTTGATCTTTCCTTTATACAGAAACGGTGCTCTGCAGACAGAAAACAGATGCTTCCTTCTTCTGCAGTCGAAGCAGTATTCCTCCTCCTCCTTCCGAATGGGGGTACCGCAGCACAGGCAGACCGGACCACGGATCAGCTGCAGCTCCGGCCTGCAGCCGGTGCAGATGGTTCGTTCCTTCCTCTCCAGGATTCCGTCGCAGATCGGACACCTTCTTGGATATAAAAGATCAGTTACATATTTCATCATTTGTACAGGTTTCAAGAATCAGCCTTTCTCCCCGAACTCTCTCCCCGATTCCTGTATTCTTTTTGCCAGTGTCGTATATCGATGCTCCTCGGTCTGATTATCGATCATTGCCTGAAAGACGGCAGAGCTTCCCATCAGGGTCACACATTTGCGGGCTCTGGTAACAGCTGTGTAGAGAAGATTTCTGGTCATGAGCATTCTGGGACCTCCCAGAAGCGGAATGACTACTGCAGGATATTCACTTCCCTGGGATTTATGGATGGTGGCCGCATAGGCCAGTTCCAGCTCATCCAGCTGCTTGAAGGTATAATCCACCAGTTTTCCTTCCTCATATTCAACTGTCAGCAGTTCGCTGAAGGTATTGATGGAGACGATTCTTCCCAGATCTCCGTTGAAGACACCCATTCCCCGCTGCACGGTCACTCCATAGGCTCCTTTGATCTCCCATTCCAGCTGGTAATCATTGCGGATCTGCATGACCTTGTCTCCCACACGGAAGAGTCCGGATCCAAAGGCCTTTTCTGCTTTGTCCGGAGATTCGGGATTCAGGTATTTCTGGAGAAGTATATTCAGATTCTCTACCCCCAGAGGACCCTTTCTCATGGGCGCCAGCACCTGGATCTCTGACATATCCGCCTTAACATAGCCGGGAAGCTTTCTGGAAACGAGCGTAATGATTCCCTTCTGGATCACACGGACATCCTCCCGTTCCAGAAAAAAGAAATCTCTGCTGTTATTATCCAGACGTACCATTTCACCGGCGTGGATCTTATGGGCATTTACGACGATATCACTCTCCTGTGCCTGACGGAAAATATGTGTCAGTTCCACTACCGGAATCTCTCCCGACTGGATAATATCCTTCAGGACACTTCCCGGACCCACACTGGGAAGCTGGTACTGATCTCCCACAAGGATCAGTCTGGTTCCCGGCACGATGGCTGCGAGCAGCGCATGCATCAGGTGAATATCCACCATGGACACCTCATCAATAATGATCACATCTGCCTCCAGAGGGTTTTCTGCATTTCTCTCAAATTGCACATTGGCTGAAGACTCTTCCATTACACCGCTGAGTTCCAGCAGACGGTGGATCGTTGATGCCTCACAGCCCGTTGCCTCCGTCATTCTCTTTGCAGCCCTTCCGGTAGGAGCTGCAAGAGAAATTTCCATACGCAGAGACTGAAAATACCGGATCATGGTGTTGATGGTGGTGGTTTTTCCTGTTCCGGGACCTCCTGTCAGAACCATCACTCCATTTCCTGCTGCAGAGCAGATTGCATCCTTCTGTCTCTGATCCAGAGCAAAGCCATCCTTCTTCTCCATGGCAGCGATCTGCCGCAGCACCCCCTGCTCATCGGAATCGCAGACAATGTTCAGCTCCTGAAGCATACGTGCCGTATTCAGTTCAAGAAAATAATCCCGTGAGGAATACACCAGAACCTCCGGTTCTCCTGCCTCTGACAGTTCCGTCCTTAAGACGATCTTTTTATCAATGGACAGATCTCCCAGAAATTTTTCCAGATACTCTGCTTCCATGCCCAGCAGCTCACTGCCGCGCCGCAGAAGCTCCTCTCTGGGAAGATACAGATGTCCCTGAGCATCCGCCTGAGACAGCACATACAGAAGTCCGCTTCTCATTCGAAATTCCGAATCCACCCGGATTCCCACCTTTGATGCAATCTCGTCAGCAATCCGAAAACCGATTCCCTGGATATCCTCCGCCAGCTTATAGGGATTTTCCTGCAGCACCCGATACAGAGTATCCTGATACCGGTTATAGATTTTTATTCCCATTGACAGGGAGATTCCGTACTGGGCAAGAAAGATCATGGCATTCTGCATCTGGGATTTTTCAATCATCTGCTCCCCGATGTCTCTTGCCTTTTTCATGCTGATTCCCTTGACCTCTGCAAGCCGCTCCGGCTCTTCCTCCAGGATCCGCAGTGTGTCCTCTCCAAACCGGCGGACGATCCTTGCTGCCAGAGCAGCACCGATGCCTTTGATTGCACCGCTGCCCAGGTATCTTTCCAGTGCAATTCCCCCGGTAGGCACCTTGATCTGATAGCTGTCTGCCTTGAACTGCTGTCCATAGGATGCATGGATCTGAAAATTCCCGGAGATTTCCAGAAATTCCCCCTCATGAACCCCGGGGAAAATGCCGACACAGACGAGTTCATCCTCCTTCAATGCAGACTTTTTCTCCGCATCCGAATCCAGGATCTGACGGCCGTTCAGGCTCAGGACCGCATAGCCGTTCTCTTCATTTCTGTAAATGATACGTTCTACATATCCTTCTATCTTTTCACTCATATCAGCTTCTTCGCTCAAACGTATGCATTACTTCCACATATCTGCCTGTACCCAGTGCAACCACTGAGATCGGATTTTCCGACAGAATGGTGTTGATTCCGGTACGATCCCGGATCACATCTTCCATGCCATCCAGCAGGGCACCGCCTCCTGTCAGAAGAATGCCTCGCTTTGCCACATCAGCAGCAAGCTCCGGCGGGGTCTTCTCAAGAACGCTCTGGATCAGCTCCACGATCTGCGTCACCACATCGGATACAGCCGCACGGATCTCAGCAGAGGAAATCGCCACCGTCTTCGGCAGACCGGTCACCACATTCCGTCCCCGGATCTCCATCACCTTGTTTCTGCCTCTCTGATGACAGGTTCCCACCCGAATCTTTAAAGACTCTGCCGTCTGCTCCCCTATGAAGAGACCGTGCACCTTCCTGACGTAGCGGATAATACTTTCATTGAAGCTGTCTCCTCCCTGCTGAATGGAATCCGATACCACGATCCCGCCCAGGGAAACCACGGCAATATCCGTAATGCCTCCGCCGATATCCACGATCATGTTTCCGCAGGGTCTGGCGATATCCAGTCCGGCTCCAACTGCTGCTGCTATGGGTTCCGGTACGATCACAACATCTCTCGCTCCTGCCTGGTAGGTGGCCTGCTCCACTGCCCTGCGTTCCACATCCGTAACTCCGCTGGGCACACAGATCACCACCCGGGGCTTTCGCAGGCCCCTTCTTCCCATGGCTTTCTGAATGAAATACCGAAGCATGCGCTCCGTGATCACGTAATCTGTGATCGTTCCCTGCCGCAGCGGACGGATCGCCATGATATTTCCGGGAGTCCGGCCGATCATCTGCCGGGCCTCTTCACCATAGGCTTTGATTTTATCCAAATCCTTATCATAGGCAACTACTGCCGGTTCCTTTACTGTGATGCCTTTTCCCTTCACGTAAACAAGAATCGTTGCCGTACCCAGATCAATTCCAATATCTGTAGCTGCTGCCATGTATGATTCTCCCTTCTGAATGTTCTGCTGTGTTACTGTTCACAGCTCGTATTCCGTGAGGTTGTTTTCACTCACCGTCTGCAGAGTCGGGAGCACCGGCCGCTGAGGGCAGGTACTTCTTTACATAATACCCGGTATAGGAATCCGGATTCTCTGCAAGCTCCTCAGGGGTTCCTGTTCCGATGACAGTGCCTCCCCTGTCTCCTCCTTCCGGACCAAGATCGATCAGATAATCTGCTGTCTTGATCACATCCAGATTGTGTTCGATCACAACCACGGTATTTCCTCCGTCAGCAAGACGGTTCAGGATCTCATCCAGCTTCCTGACATCCGCAAAGTGAAGACCGGTGGTAGGCTCATCCAGAATATAGATGGTTTTTCCCGTGCTTCTTTTTGAAAGCTCCGCTGCCAGCTTGACTCTCTGGGCCTCACCGCCTGACAGAGTGGTGGACGCCTGACCGAGACGAATGTAGGAAAGTCCCACATCATACAGGGTCTGGATTTTTCTGCTGATAGAAGGAACCGGTTCAAAAAACGCAAGCGCCTCCTCCACCGTCATGTTCAGCACATCGGAAATGCTCTTCCCTTTATATTTTACTTCCAGTGTTTCGCGATTGTATTTCTTTCCCTTGCACACCTCGCAGGGAACATATACATCCGGAAGGAAATGCATCTCGATCTTCAGAATACCATCGCCGGAGCAGGCCTCGCAGCGGCCGCCCTTTACATTGAAGCTGAATCGTCCCTTTTTATAGCCTCTTGCCCTTGCATCGGCAGTGGCTGCAAAAAGATCCCGGATCTGATCGAACACACCTGTGTAGGTGGCCGGATTGGATCTTGGAGTCCTTCCGATAGGCGCCTGGTCAATGGCGATCACCTTATCCAGCTGCTCCAGTCCCTCCAGAGCATCGTGCTCTCCGGGGATGCATCTTGCACGATTGAGATCCCTGGCCAGGTGCTTATACAGGATCTCGTTCACCAGCGAGCTTTTTCCCGAGCCGGACACGCCTGTGACGCAGGTCATTACCCCAAGGGGGATCTTTACGTCTATATTTTTCAGATTATGCTCCCGTGCGCCCCGGACAGTCAGCCATCCGGAGGGGGTTCTTCGTTCAGCGGGAACTTCAATGGTTTCTCTTCCGCTGAGATAGGCTCCGGTAACAGAGTTTTCCACCTTCATCAGATCTGCTGCTGTTCCTGCAGCCACCAGTTCACCGCCGTGCTCTCCCGCACCGGGACCGATATCCACTACAAAATCCGCTGCACGGATCGTATCCTCATCGTGCTCCACCACTACCAGGGTATTGCCGAGATCCCGAAGATCCTTCAGAGTTCCCAGCAGCTTATCGTTGTCTCTCTGGTGAAGACCGATACTCGGCTCATCCAGAATATAGGCAACCCCCACCAGACCGGAGCCGATCTGAGTGGCAAGCCTGATCCTCTGTGCCTCTCCTCCGGATAGTGTGCCGGTAGCTCTGGAAAGAGTCAGATAATCCAGACCTACATTCAGAAGGAATTTCAGACGGGCACGGATCTCCTTAAGAATCTGATCACCGATCCGGTGCTGCTGCTCTGTCAGCACCATGGCTTCCAGATGTGCATAGAGCTTTTCCACTGACATGTTGGTGATCTCAGAGATATTTTTATCCCCCACTGTTACAGCAAGGGAGGTGGCCTTCAGCCTCTGTCCCTTACAGACAGGACAGTTCGTAATATTCATGAAGCTCTCATATTCTGCCTTTGTTGCCTCAGAAGCGGTTTCTCTGTACCGGCGCTCTACATTGCGGATCAGTCCCTCAAAGGCTACCGGGTAAACTCCTTCACCTCTCTGACCCTTATAGTGCACCTCCACCTCATGCCCGCTGGTTCCGTGGATCAGAATATCGTGCACTCTTTTGGAATACTGATTGAACGGGGTGGACAGGCTGAATCCGTATTCCTCCGCCAGAGCATCCAGCAGGGCTCTTGTGAAGCTTCCCTTTGTGGTGCAGGACTGCCATCCAAGAACAGCGATGGCACCGTCTGCAATGGATCTGGATGGATCCGGGATCATCAGTTCCTCTGCAAACTCCATTCTGTAGCCCAGTCCGGTACATTCCGGGCAGGCGCCGAAGGGATTATTGAAAGAAAAACTTCTGGGCTCGATCTCCTCCATACTGATCCCGCAGTCCGGGCAGGAAAAGCTCTGACTGAAGCTGTGCACATTGCCGTCCATGGTATCCACCAGCAGAAGACCGTCAGACATACCCAGAACGGTCTCAATGGAATCCGTCAGACGCTTCTCGATGCCCGCCTTCACCACCAGACGATCCACTACGATCTCAATGTTGTGCTTCAGATTCTTATCCAGTTTGATCGGCTCTGACAGCTCCTTCATCTCGCCGTCCACCATGACCCGGACAAAGCCGTCCTTCTTAGCCTGCTCCAGCAGCTTTTCGTGGCGTCCCTTTCTGCCCCGTACAGCAGGCGCCAGCAGCTGGATCCTTGTCCGTTCCGGCATTGCCATGATCCGGTCCACCATCTGGTCTACACTCTGACGGCTGATCTCCCGTCCGCAGGAGGGGCAATGGGGAATTCCCACCCGTGCATAAAGAAGACGGAAGTAGTCATAGATCTCTGTCACTGTGCCTACCGTGGAACGAGGGTTTCTGTTCGTGGATTTCTGATCAATGGAGATTGCCGGAGGCAGTCCTTCGATGCTGTCCACATTGGGTTTTTCCATCTGTCCCAGGAACTGCCGGGCATAGGAAGAAAGACTCTCCATATACCGCCGCTGCCCCTCTGCATAGATCGTATCAAATGCCAGAGAGCTTTTCCCGGAACCGGAAAGCCCCGTCAATACCACCAGTTTATTCCTGGGGATATCTATATCTATATGTTTCAGATTATTTTCCGAGGCTCCCCGGATTCTGATAAATTCCTTTTTTTGTGCCATGGTTTCTCCTTTAAAGGAACTCCGCCATCACCTGATTGCTGAGGGATATTCCTTCTCTTGTCAAACGAAGCCGGTCTCCTGTCCACTCCAGAAGCTTCCAGCCGATATATTTCTCAATGACAGAGCCATACTGTTCCGTAAGGCTCCGCCCGAATTCTTGTTTAAACGCAGAGTCTGATACCCCGGAAGCAAGCCGCAGTCCCAGGATCATTCTCTCTCCCATGCGGTCCTCTTCTGTCAGCAGCTCTGCCTCCTGCTCCAGCCGCTCCGGCTGATCTGCCAGAGACAGATACTGCAGCAGATCAGTACAGTTGGAAAATCTCCGGTTCTCCAGCAGGGAGGCCGCCCCGAGACCGAGCCCCAGATATTCCGTTCCTGTCCAGTAGCCCAGGTTATGCCGGCATTCCTTTCCCTCCAGGCAGTAATTGGAGATCTCATATTGATGATAGCCGTATTCCTTCAGCACTCTGCAGGTATCTTCATACATCCGGCGCTCCTCTTCCTCCTCCGGAAAAGCCAGCTGCTCCCTCTGCCGGTACATGGGTGTTCCCTCCTCCAGGATCAGACTGTAGGCAGAGATATGCTCCGGCCTCAGCTCCGCGATTCTGCGAAGGGAGGTTTCCCAGGAACCACTGTCCTGTCCCGGAAGGCCGGACATCAGATCTACATTGATATTGGAAAAGCCCGCTTCTCTCGCCCGGGCGAAGCTTTCCAGAAACTCATCCATCGTGTGGATCCTTCCAAGAAGCTGCAATTCCCGATCCTCTGTACTCTGACAGCCCAGACTCAGCCGGTTGATTCCTGCCTTTCGGTACATGTTCAGCTTATCGGTATCCAGTGTGCCCGGATTCGATTCCAGAGAAATTTCCGCATCCCTTTCAACAGGGAAGCTGACGTTCACCGTGTCCAGAATCTCCCGGATCCATTCCGGCGGGAGGATGGATGGGGTTCCGCCTCCGAAAAAGATGCTGCTTACTGTTTTTCCCTGCACTCTCGGATCCCTGCCTCTGGCATGGATCTCCCGGATCAGTGCCTTCACATAGGCCTCCTGCCGGTCTCCCCCTGCCTCGAAGCTCAGAAAATCACAGTAGGCGCATTTTCTGACGCAGAAGGGGATATGTATATACAGTTCCAGCTCCATCAGTTTTCATCCAGCTTCAGAACGCTCATGAATGCCTTCTGTGGAATCTCTACATTGCCCACCTGACGCATTCTCTTCTTTCCCTCCTTCTGCTTCTCCAGCAGCTTCTTCTTACGGGAAATATCGCCGCCATAGCATTTGGCAAGCACGTCCTTGCGGAGTGCACGCACCGTTTCACGGGCAATGACCTTGGAACCAATGGCTGCCTGGATCGGGATTTCAAACATCTGGCGCGGGATCTCCTCCTTCAGCTTCTCGCACATCTTTCTGCCTCGCTCATAGGCGGAGCCGGCAAAGACGATGAAGGAAAGAGCATCCACTTCTTCCTTATTAACAAGAATATCCAGCTTCACCATGTCGCTTCTCTCATAGCCGAGAAGCTCGTAATCAAAGGACGCATATCCCCTGGAACGGGATTTCAGAGCATCGAAGAAATCGTATATGATCTCATTCAGGGGCAGATGATAGGTAAGCATGGCTCTTGTCTGCTCCATGTACTCCATTCCCTGATACTGGCCGCGGCGCTCTTCGCAGAGCTGCATGATCGGACCGACAAATTCTGTGGTCACCATGATCTCCGCCTTAACGATCGGCTCCTCCATATAGTCGATCTCAGAAGGATCCGGCAGGTTTGTGGGATTCGTCAGATCGATACAGGTGCCGTCGGTTTTATGTACTTTATAAATAACACTGGGAGCGGTAGTAACCAGATCCAGATTGTACTCTCGCTCCAGTCTTTCCTGAATGATCTCCAGGTGCAGCAGTCCGAGGAAACCGCAGCGGAAGCCAAAGCCCAGTGCAACAGAGGTCTCCGGCTCAAAAAACAGGGAGGCATCGTTCAGCTGCAGCTTTTCCAGAGCATCCCTGAGATCCGGATATTTTGCACCGTCTGCAGGATACAGGCCGCAGTATACCATGGAATTTACCTTTTTATATCCAGGAAGAGGCTCGGCACAGGGACGATCTGCATCGGTAATGGTATCACCCACCTGGGTGCTTGCCACATTCTTGATACTGGCAGTAATATAGCCAACCATACCCGCGGAAAGCTCTTCGCAGGGGATCATCTGTCCGGCTCCGAAGTAGCCTACTTCCACCACCTCTGCCACCGCACCGGTGGCCATCATCTTCATGCGGGTTCCCTTCTTAACGCTGCCCTCCATCAGTCGGCAGGACACAATGACACCCTTGTAGGCATCGTAAACAGAATCGAAGATCAGTGCCTGCAGAGGCGCAGAAGGATCCCCCTTGGGAGCCGGGATCTTGTTCACGATCTCCTCCAGCACATCCTCCACATTTAATCCTGTTTTTGCAGAAATACAGGGAGCCTCCTGAGCCTCAATACCGATCACATCCTCGATCTCATTGATGACCCGCTCCGGATCCGCACTGGGAAGATCGATCTTATTGATGACCGGGTATACCTCCAGATCGTGATCCAGTGCAAGATATACGTTTGCCAGAGTCTGAGCTTCAATTCCCTGGGCAGCATCCACCACCAGAAGGGCACCGTCGCAGGCAGCCAGGCTTCTGGAAACCTCATAATTAAAGTCCACATGTCCGGGGGTATCGATCATATTCAGAATATATTCCTCTCCGTCCTTTGCCCGGTAGACAGTACGTACTGCCTGGGCCTTAATGGTAATGCCCCTCTCTCTCTCCAGCTCCATATTATCCAGCACCTGGGACTGCATCTCCCTCTGGGTCAGCAGACCCGTCTTTTCAATGATCCGGTCGGCCAGTGTAGATTTTCCGTGATCAATATGCGCGATGATACTGAAATTTCGGATCCTGCTCTGATCTATTCCTGCCACTGTAACTTCCTCCTGTATGTTCTGTCTATCGCTACGCATAGATATGCTATTGTATGTTATATTCAATACTGTATTTTAGCCTAAACTCTTTCCGATGGCAACACCGAAGAAGGAACAAAACGCAGGAAGTTACAGTTCACGGTAACCCCGGGAACGACAAAAGGGTTACTGTACAGTACCCAAAAAGGAACGGGAAAATCCCCGTTCCTTTCTGTCATTCCTTCATTATATACTTCGGCAGGTATTATTCTGCTGTGACACCATATTTTTCCTTATTGAATCTGTTGATCTCATCCTCAACCAGTGCCTCTACTCCCGGATAGATGCAGCCCGGTCCGCCATAGGTAATACCCGGCCAGAATCCCGGAAGATCACAGTATTCCTCACAGGCTCTTCGTGTCTCTTTGCGGATCTCTTCCTCGGAAGCATCCGCACGGTCAATAACAGAGTCGATTCCGCCCATGATCAGCATGCGGTCTCCCACACTTCTGCAGATTTCAGCAATGTTGTTGGAGGGAAGTACACCCTGACAGATATCCACGCCAATCTCAGCCATATCCTCCACCAGCGGCTCCAGAAACGTATCACTGTGATGCATAACGATCACGCCCTGAGAATGAAGATAGTCGTACAGCTTGCGATAAGGCTCTTTAAAATACTTTCTCCAGGTATCCAGGCTGAAAAACAGGCCGGTCTTTGAACCCCAGTCATCGTGGGATACGATCAGATCCGGATGCAGATGCTCCACAACCAGCTTCATATAGGTCAGTCTGTATTCACAGATCACATCGATCAGCTCATGCATCTGCTCTTCCACATCCTCGTCAACCAGATTCATCAGTGTATCCTCAAATGTCATCAGCATGTGAAGCTGCTCAAAGATACCGGTTCCCATGATCACGCAGGAAAGATATTTTTCGCGATCGATCGCCTCTGCATTGGCAATGGCTGTTTCCCAGCCCTCGGAGCATTTTCCGATCAGATCCGGAACCTTCACGTACTCCTTCCAGTTTTCGATATCCTTAATCACCTGATTTTCCGGAGTTACGATCGGCACAGCAGCGGGATCGGATTCTTCAAATCGGATATAGGTGCCCCACTGATCATAGGAATAGGTGCCTCTGATACGATTTCCTCGAATCAGCTTAAAGCAGGGATCGCCGCCGATTGGCTTGAACATCGCCCAGTTATTGTTCAGACACGCAGGTTTTCCATCCTTTTTCAGACTTTCCAGCAACAGTTCTCTTGGTGTCATAGCTCTCTCCTTTTTCCAAATATTGATTTTTCGTTCCATTAGTCAATTTTATTATAGGAAATATACATGCATCCGTCAATTTCAAATATTGATTTTTTCGTTCCAAAAATAAATATTGATTTTTATGTAATTTGACCAATATTTTGCTTTGGTATTTTTTTACGTTTCTTTTTTATATTCCCGTGTTACAATAGTACCGATTAAGTCCGTGCGTCATCTGCCGATGACTCAGGCAGGACTTTACGATCGGTTGAGGCGGGAGCCTGAACAAGGGAGGCATTACAGCAATGGCAAGATATCAGAAGGGCGAATACAAGCGGGACATCATTCTCTACAATGCCAAATATCTGTTTTTTCATAAGGGGATCGCAGGCACAACGATCCGGGAGATCGCGGAGCTATCCGATGATCCTGTAAGTCTGGTTCATTATTATTTTAAGAAAAAAGAAGATATTGTCCGTCAGATCTATCTGGATTTTCTGGGAAACATTGATCTTTTTGTGTACTCCTCCCTGTATTCCGATGAGACCAGCACCAATATTCTTCTTGCACATACCGTAACGCAGCTGATCTACTACGATATCATCATGGGTACGCCGGAGAATATGCGCGTCTATCAGGAATCCCTGAAGGT
The DNA here is from genome assembly GCA_030527645.1 of Lachnospiraceae bacterium. Classification (GTDB taxonomy): domain Bacteria; phylum Bacillota; class Clostridia; order Lachnospirales; family Lachnospiraceae; genus JAKSRN01. The sequence continues at coordinate 81,931 of JAUNAJ010000008.1, forward strand.
GCAGTCCAATGCTGCCATTCTAAACACGTATATTGAACATGTGTACCGTAAGCTGCTGGAGGACATGAACATCAGCCTTCCGGAGCCTTTGTTTCAGGCCTGTATCTCCATTGATTTCGGATCCCGCCGTGAACTGCTGAACCGCTGCTATGCAGGCGATCTGGAGATTGAAACATCTGAGCTGGTTCAAATCATTGTGCGGACCTTTCCGCTGTCAGCAGGAGTTCCGGCAGACATTCTGTCGTCCATTATGGATGAGGCAGTCCGGATCTTTCATTCTTTGGATTACAGCAGCATAAAATTTCTGATCTGACAGATACAGGGACCGGAAACAGCACAGGGGGACTGCAGCATAGTTCCTATTTCACGAACTATGCTGCAGTCCCCCTGTGCTGTCTTTACGATCCTGCATGCTCATCCAGTTCAAAGGAAAGCAGGAGCTTCAAACGCTCCTTCTCATCATCCAGATCCACACCTGTGATCTTCTGGATACGCTCAATTCTGTAGGATAATGTACTCCTGTGAACAAACAGAGTTTTCGATGTCTGAAGTAGATTTCTCTCCAGCCGAAGATAGGTCTTTAATGTCTGAAACAGTTCCGTATGATTCGCTTCATCATACCGCTTCAGAATACCCAGTGTTTCGGAAATCAGAAACTCTTCCGGCAGTTCTCTGGTCAGAAGTTCCGCTGAGTATAAAAGGATATAATCCTCAAAATAATGGTACCAGTACATGCTTCCGCTTTTCTGTCCCTGTTCCAGTGCAATGGAAGACTGCCGGTATCCTCCTGAAATGCGGAAGAAATCTCTGTGCTCAGAGCTGATCCCCATTTTCATCAGGCTGTCACGTAAGAAAGCCGCCATTCCTGCAACAATTTCCTTGATTGACTGATTTGATCTGGTCATATTGACGATCACAACTGCCGATTCCTCATATAGAAGAGTGTAACAATCCGGCAGGAGCACCTGCAGGCTGTCGATGATGGACGTATTGGAAACAAGATACGCTTCCGCCTGATTTGGAATCAGCTTCATGCAGCGGTATTGATCCTCTCTCTTCCAGCCCTTCTGATCCAGCAGCCGGAAAACATCCTGATCCTCTCCCTTCTGTCCCGCAAGAATGCACCGGATCTTCTGATCCAGCTGTACATCATATTTTCCCTGCGTCAACCCCTTGATTTTAATGGTCTCCTCAAGAAAACCGGCCAGATACTCCATGACATCATAATCCCCGATCTGAACAGGACTTCTCCATTCATCCACCAGAACTCTGCCGACATTCCTGCCGTCAATATAAAGATTGTGATACAGGATCTGATATCCTCTCTGGTTTGCTGAGAAAAGAACCGTCTTTTTTTCGCTGAGGCCGCTCAGATATTCCTGATCCAGCTGAAAATCATTCCGAATCGCTCCGCTGACGACCGGGCGCCCGGTTCGTCTGTCCTTCTCCCAGATGTTTCCGACATTCAGCTGCTCTGAATGCGCCAGCACAAAGAAATAATTATCATGAATGAACATGGGATTCCGGAAGATTTTTTCACTTGCCCGGATCACACGATCCAGCGGTCTGGAATCATTCAGAGCCATCTGGAGATTTCGGTTCCATTCTTCAAAAAGAAAAAAGGTATCCTGAAGAAGATCAAACACACGGAGATACTGTCCCGAATCCTGCACGATGATACCGGAATACTGCTCTGAAAGCTCCTCGAATGGAACTTTTCCACAGATCACAAAGCCCTGATCCGAAAGAAGCGCATACTCCTTCTTCCACTCCTCCGCCCGGATCAGATATACCGTTCTCTGCTCCGGATTTCCCGGGGCGTGAAACAAACGCACCCGATCATAACGGCTGCCGCCGCTCCTGTCATAATATTCAATCTTTATATTTTCCCGTTCCAGCGCATCAGCAAGAAGGCGCATATTGATCCGGTAAGCTTTTTGTAAATCCATATATTTCCTCTGTTTGCAACAATACTTCCAGTAAACTTAAGCCCTTCATGAACCAACGGCTCAGACTGTTCACCTCAAACCAGTATAACAGGAACAGAAAATTCCGGCAATGTGCCTGAACGCAGTAAACAGGGGAAGCAGGCTGATCATCAGCCTGTTTCCCCTGTTGTGAGTTCGTAATTTTAGTGAATCTATATGCTCATTTCCGTATTTGATTCATTTACAAAACTGTCAGAATCCAATGAGAGGTATGACGATCGGCAGCCAGATCGTAAGAAGAACCACGATACACAGCTGCAGGATGACCGATATTTTCGGCATATCTGTCATTTTATAATATCCTGTACTATAGGTTAACAGCGGAACCGTATCCAGCGGCAGGATAAAACAGCAGGACGCGCAGATTGCAAGGGGCAGGATCAGATATACCGGTGAGATTCCCCAGTTTCCTGCAAGAGAAAGGAACGGAACGCCCAGCATGGTTGCCAGCACCGGTCCGATAGGGATCGGAATCAGCAGAAGGAATACCAGCAGACAGATCAGCGCGATCGTCACCGGAAGCGCTGCATGGATATGATTCTTGAAAAACAGATCCACAAGCCAGCTGCTCACTCCGTTTGCCACCAGCGCATTGCCCAGAGACATCATGGTCCCGATCAGGAAAAAGGAAGTCCAGCTTACATTATTCGTATACTCCCTCCAGGTCATCACCTCATATCCGGGCAGGAACAGGAACGCAAAACCAACAATACCCACAACCGTGATATTCAGCACCGGAATCCAGGACGACAGGATCCACAGGAAGAAAAGAGTCACGATCACAATAAGTACATATCGCTCTTTCCGTGTCATCTTTTTTGGAATATGCAGAGAATCAATGTATGCATCAATCTGACTTTCTGAAAGCGGCGCAGGTTTAAAGATTACAGCAGTCAGTTTCCATGCGATCAGAAGGGAGACAGCTGCAACCGGCACCCCCACAGCCATCCACTGAACAAAGGTAACCCTGATCCCTGCCTGTTCCAGCAGTTCCAGACCGATCACATTGATCGGACAGCCCGCCGGAGTCATTCCCCCGCCGATCATACTTGCAATGGGCAGTCCGATCATAAATGCTTTTCCGCTCCGTCTTTCCTCTTCCTTATCTGTATATATACCCAGAAAACTCAGTACAACAGAGATCAACACCGCTGTGGTAGCGGTATTGGACATAATTGAAGATAACACAGCTGCGCACACCATGACTGCCAGCAGGATATGATCGATCTTCTTATTAAAGAGACGGATCAGAAACACCATCAGTCTTTTGGAAAGCGGCACCTTTGTAATTGCAACGGAAAACCCGAAGGTAACGAGAACAAGATACAGTATAGAAGAAGTATAACCGGAAAGGGCTGTTGAAAGATTGGGCACCGCTCCGAATAAAACCATCAGAGAGATGCCCAATAAACAACTTACACCCAGGGGAAGAACCTCAAGCACCAGTGCGATAATGATGGTGATGAGGATCCCCAGAGTGCTGATCCCGGCCCGGTCCAGACCGATGCTCTCCGGCACGAAATTCATGCCGGTCAAAATAACCGCGCAGAGCACCAGACCAATAGCCTGAGATTTTTTCATGATTTTTTTACCTCATAATTCGGAACTTTCCGCAAGCTCCGATACATACCGGCAAAAGCCAGGTACTTTTCAGATTGCAGATCAAGCCTTGCGTGCTGCGATCTCACTCTGATACTGAACAACCTTATCCTTTGTAAGACGGAAGCCGAACAGCATTACAACAGCCGCAATAACAAGTGCAATTGCAGGAATAACAATGAATGCCATGCAGACACCCTGTTTCAGCTCAGCAGATGCAGCGGCAGGATCGATATCTGCACTGAAGTTACCCATTGCAAGACCTGCACTGATGATGATTCCTCGAGTCAGGATCGCAACCTTCAGAGGTACATTCTGCAGACCGGAAATCCAGCCGGCAGCATTCTTGCCTGTCTTCCACTCAGCATATACAATGGTATCGGCATAGAGAGCCGGTGTTGCAGCATAAGCAATACCATATCCGAACTGAGCGATTGACATGAAGACAACAACAAACATCATGTTCTCATAATTCATGTATGCGATAAAGCATGCAACTGCCATGGCAGCAAATGTAATGATTGCTGTAGTACGGGCAGAGATCGCTTTTGCAAAATACTTAAAGCAGTAAGCAGCGATTACGCAGAGAATATTGGAGATCAGGATGTATCTTGGCATCCAGCCTGCATTATTTGCTACATAGGTGAAGTAATAGATCGCAGCTCCCATGCAGACAAAGTTGAACATGAATTTTGCAAGGTCACAAAGCAGCAGTGCCAGGAGCGGGGGATTCTGAAGCAGAGATTTCACCAGATCGCCGGCGCCAGTTTTTGTTTTATCTTCTTTCTTTGCTTCTGTTGTAACTTCTACTTCCTCGTATCCGTCAAACATTTTGAAATGGCAGAAATACAGGAATGCCATGATCACACCAAGTACAAACGCTGCTGCACCGTACTGGTTGGTCTCACCGATGATGCCTGCAAATACAGCCGCCAGAGGTGCACCTACATAAGAGAAAACAACCTTTGACAGATTTGCCCAGAATGCACGTGTGGATGCAAGCTGTGCACGATCCTCCGGTGTTTTTCCGGCAACGGAGATCATGGATACATTTGCCACATATGCAAAGTTCCAGCAGACATGGGAGGAAATTGCAGCAATAACGATAATAATTGCCGATATTGCACCATCGCCGACTTTAATAAACTGGAATGCATACAGGAAGGGTACGATCCACGGGATCAGCACCAGCCAGGAACGATAACGTCCCCATTTTTTCGGTTTGATACTGTTCAGGATCGCTCCATACATCCATGACAGGCAGGCATCCACCAGGGATGCAACAGTTGTGATCATAGATACAGTGCCAAGACCGAATTTCGCCAGGTTGGTCAGGAAAAAGTTAAAATAATAGCTCTCTACGTTTGACATCAGTGTAAAACCGAAGTCACCCACACCGTAGAAAGTCTTAAGCGCACCGCTTAAGGGTTTTCCTGTGGTTTTCTTTTCATTACTCACGTTTCATCTCTCCTTTCATTGACGCAATGTTCACAAATTGCATCTTTTGTACATTGTACTAGGTTTCATGCAAAGTAAGTATCCTCAATACGCACCAAATCCAAACCAAGCATTCCTACATATTGACGAATGCAATTCAGCACTATTACCAATAATAACAACTGGGATATTTCCGCTATCTACTCAATTTTATGCATATATTTCCCATTATTTCACTCAAAAAGAACTCCCTCTGCAGTGATTATTACGATTCTCATTCTGACTCCGAAAGTCTCTCCATATACGCAATCGTACAAAACGCAGAAACGGAAGGTCCTTCGACCTTCCGTTTCCTGTCTGCTATGTAAGCCAAAATCTGCGTAAGCGCAGCATATACCCCTGCTAAACATTCGCTTACACCCGCAGAAGCTCCGCAGCCCTGCAGACATAGTCTGCATCCAGAGAATAATATTCAACCAGTTCCTCCAGCTTCCGCAGCTCTGTCTGATGGTGGAAGAGAAACACCCCGGATCCCAGAGCGGCATAGATCCTGCTTCCCTTGATCATCAGATTCAGCTGGGCGGTTTCTTCTCCGCCCTTATTGCGGATCAGCTTTTTACATTCCACCAGAGCCTTTCTTCTATCCTCTGTCAGATAGTTTCTGGCTGCAGCTGCATCGGTTGCAGACACTTCAAACAGGTCATCAAATTCCAGTACAGACGAAAGCTTTACCGGACGGCAGCCCTGCACCAGTGTACGCACCGGATTTTCCTTATCCAGAATACGGATCGTTCCATCCACCGGCTCCCTGCATTCTATGAACAGATACTGTCCGGAAAATACCCGGGTGTTTTTATTGGCGGTTCCCGTGGTTTCATCCAGCGTAACATTCGAGCACTGGAACGGAACCCCGTGCAGTCTTCCCCGGATCACCCGGCTTCCGATGATTCGGTTATAGTTCCAGAAAAGCTCAGCGGAACGAATCTCATCCAGAGGAGTTTCTCCATTCATGATCAGCTCATCCACCTGAAAATATTCTTCCATCACCTGTTTCGTAACAGTCTGTCCCACATAGGTTGAAAAGGCCCGCTTCCGATTCTGACCGATCAGGACTCCTGCTACCCAGGATCCTACTGCCAGTACAAAGAAAAGCGCCATCAACGCCGTCTGCTCCCTGTTTACCAGTCCGATCACCATACAGACAAGTCCCACAAGAAGCATACACCGGCTGATCCTGTTTCCGTTCAGATATCGCCCGGTCTGCTGTTCGTATTCCCCCTGCAGTTTATCCACAATACTGTTTCCCATAGAGTTTTCCATAGAATGTTCTCCTGTCTGATTCATGAAAAAAGCCCGGATGCATGACGGTACATCCGGGCTTACTTACCTTAAATAATTTTATGCGATAGAGTTTACAGCTTTGGTAAGACGGGAAACTTTTCTGGACGCATTGTTTTTGTGATAAACACCCTTTGTGCAGGCTTTATCAATAGTAGAAACAGCATTGGTAAGAGCTGCTGCTGCTGCTGCCTGATCCTTAGCTGCTACAGCTGCATCAACTTTTTTGATTGCTGTTTTAACTTCAGATCTGATAGATTTATTTCTCATGGTTTTGGTCTTTGTAACCAGGATTCTTTTCTTAGCGGATTTAATGTTAGCCAAAGTGTACACCTCCCTGTAATATTCATCATAATATGTATTCTATATCTGATCGTTAAGGAAGACACGGAAACCCTCAACGAAACATGCTTGATAATAATATCGCTTTTTTAATGTCCTGTCAAGCGCTTTCGGAATATTTTACGATCATCATCTCCACGCTGAGCACATCGGACAAACGCCCTGTTTTGACTGCCGTTTCTGTATCCGTAAAATCCTCCACAGCAGAGCGCAGCTCCTCACCGGTATACCGGGAAGCCAGCGGAATATAGTTTCTCACCGCAAAGGGAGCAATCCCCACCCTGGATGCGATGGTCTTCTGGTCAAAGCCTGCCTGCTTTAATTCCCTGACCTGAAGCAGGATATTCATCTCCCTGGCCAGCAGATACAGGATCCTCATGGGCGGCTCCTTCAGAGAAAGAAGGTCATAGTACAGCTGCAATGCCTTCTTCTGATTTCTTTCACTGACAGCACGAACCATTGCAAAGATCTGATTTTCCACTCTGTTTGTACAGATCGTACGGACATCCTCCTCCCGGATCACCTCTCTTCCCATGGTATAGGAAAGCAGCTTTTCCAGCTCCTGGCTGATCTGTCCCATGTCCGTTCCCGTTTTTTCAAGAAACAGCTCCATCACAGGCTGAGTGATCTTCTTGTTCTCTCTCTTAAGGATTCCCAGTACCCAGCGCATCAGTACATCCGCCTTCTGAACAGCGAAATCTGCCGCATAACCGCTTTTTGAAACCGTTTTATACAGCTTATTCCTCTTATCCACATCCTGCTCTGCAAAGATCATCACCAGATGCTCCGGCGGATCTTCCAGATACGAGGCAAGCTTCTCTGTTTTGTTCTTGAAAAAACCGGTATTCTCCAGAAGGATCACTCTGTGATCTGCAAAGAAGGGCAGTGTTTCTGCCAGGTCGATCAGTTCACTCTCACGGATCCCCTTTCCCTCAAACCGGGAATAATTCATGGTATCCTCCTCTGCATGCAGAGCCTGCAGAAGCCTGTGCTTATACTGATCCAGCAGATATCTTTCTTCACCGTACAGCAGATATACTCTGTGAAATTCCTGTTTTTTTATATCTTCCGAAATCTGTTTCACTTTTTTCTCCTGCCATGTTTATGTCATTTCATGGTACCAGCTGATTCTACTGCTCATTACAGCTGCAGCTTCTGTTTTTGTGGCATCACTTCTATTAGTACAATCAATCCACCCCAATGTGCCGCCGTTGATAGATCCGCTCCAGCATCATAAACTCATAAATCGAACGGATTCCAACCTTCATAATATTCCGGATATGGATAGAATTGGTTCCTCCCTGACGCTTTCTGAAAGAAATCGGCAGAAGCAGTACCTCTTTCCTCTGTTTTTCAAATGCAACAGACAGAAGTACATTCGTAAGAAAATACCTCCTGGGAACCATCCCCAAAGCATCACGAAGCGCCCGCCTGCTCATGAGACGGTACGGACAGTTCGCATCCGGTGTATACACATGAAAGATCATACGGATCAGACCGGATAAGACCCGGCTGACAAAAATCCTGCTTCTTCCATCCTCTCTGTGCTCTCTTCTTCCCAGAATCACATCCGCCTGCTCCCGTCTTCTCCAGAATGACTGAAAATCCGCAGCAGAAGTCTGCCCGTCGCTGTCCGTCTGGAATATATAATCCGCATGCATGCGCAATGCCAGCCTGTATCCGTTCCAGAGAGCAGCACCATGGCCTCCGTTCGGCTGTGTTCGATGGGCAAACAGCGGATGGTCTTCGGAAAATCTTTTGAGTATGGTCTCCGTTCCGTCCCTGCTTCCATCGTTGATCACCAGAAGTCTTGATCTGCCGCCTCCATTATGAATTTCAATGATCTGATACCATTCCTGAAGCACTGCATGCAGCGTCTCTTCTTCATTATAGGCAGGCATCACAATGATCAGACTGTCGTTCATGTCTGACTCCCTTCTAAGTACCGTTGTTCAACTCGTGCCGGTCCACACAGTTTCCCCATTCCGTAGAGAAGACTGCTAATGCTGCACGGATCGTATTCTCCGACCATTATACATGAGAATCGGCAATTTTGCACGCAAATCAAATGGCAGCTGTAATACTGCCAGTAAAGACATTGCTGTAGACGGGTAACCTCCCATCCATGCGCAGTCCCGACCGTTTCACGGATCAGGCAAGTCTCTCATTTTACAGGCATTGTATCCAGATATCCATACATCCTCCACCCATTTCTCCTGCCTTCCACAGTGATCGCCCCGCAGTCCCTCGTTACGTAGATCTCTGTTCCTGCCTCTGTCAGGCGATCGATGGTTTCCTGATGCGGGTGACCGTACCGGCTGTCTTCAGGAGCCGACACTGCGGCAATCCGGGGCTGTACCTGCTGAAGAAAGTTTTCTGACGAGGAACCTTTGGAACCGTGATGGCCAACCTTCAGGTAATCGTAGGTTTGATCCAGCGGAAGAAGCTGTGCCTCTCCGTCACTTTCCAGATCTCCGGTCAGAAGGGCATCGAACGTGCCGCAGTGTACAGACAGAACCATTGATCCTGAATTTCCGCTGCGAATCCCTCCCTGAGTCATCGGATACAGAACCTTGATCTCCAGTTCTCTTGTTCTGATGCTGTCGCCCCGGGCAGCATAGATAATCTCTGTTCCGACCGCTTCCGCAGCCTGGATCAATTCCGCCTCCTCTTCAGAGCCCTTCATCCAGATCGGCAGATAGAGCACATCGATCTGAAGGGTTGCCTGCTTCTCCCTGATGATCTCAAACAACTCCAGGATTCCATTCATATGATCCTCATCAGGATGGGACAACAGGATACCGTTCAGCCGGCTGATGCCCTGGCTTTTCAGATACGGCAGGATCCGATAATTCCCCGCCTGACTTACACTGCTGCTTCCTCCATCCACCAGAAAACAGGCTGTTCTGTCACGTAGAACCAGACAGTCACCCTGTCCCACATCCAGCATGGTCAGTGACCAGGGTGACCGAAAGCGAAACAGAAGAAGAAACAATGCCAGCAGGAGACCGGCTGCAGCAAATCTCCGTCCTTGCTGCAGCGACTGCTTTTTAGGATTTCCTTTCTGCTTTTTTGCTGCAGTTTTTCTCCTGAGCAGCTCTGCCGTAAGAAAGATCAGGACTGCGGCTGCCGAACAGGTCTGCCAGCCTCCAGGTTTGCCGCAGACCCATGTGGCCATCGGAAGTTCCCGTATCAGGTTTCCCATAGACTGGAAACACCGCAGGATCCAAGCTCCGGGCAGCAGCAGTAGTTTTCCTGCAGATGCTGAGACCATTCCCGCCAGAAGGCCTGCCACACCGGAAGCAAGCAGGATGGGGGCAGCCGGAATCAGGAGCAGATTCGGCAGCATTCCCCAGATAGAAATTTCGAAATAATGCCAGGCTGTCAGCGGCAGCATGGAAGCTGTCATCACCATCCAGAAGCAGGCCTGATGCAGGAAGAGTCTGGTATAGTAACGAATCCAGGCTCTGATTCCTCTTCTGGTCAGTTCTTTTCCCTCTTCCTGATTCACACCTGATTTCATTGAAAGCTTTCCAGGCTTTTTGATCTGCCGGGGCAGGAGCCATGAAACAGCCGGCCAGCACAGAGAAACTGCAAGAACTGCACAAAAGGACAGTTGAAATCCGCTGGCAAACAGAACTGCAGGATTCTCCACCAGCATCAGTATTCCGGCCAGTGCCAGTGCCGACAGAGAATCATAGGTTCGAAGCAAAAGCTTTGCCCCAAGAAAAACCGTAAACATGCAGAGCGCACGTACTGCAGAGGGCGCTGCGCCTGCCAGAACACAATAAAACGCCAGACACAGGAAGGAAAGAATCGCTGCCGGAGGCAGCGGGAGACCTGCCTTTTGAAGCACTTTTAGAAGCCCCTGTCCCAGCAGAGAAATATGCAGACCGGAAATTGCAAGAAAATGCAGAATCCCTCCTGTCTGAAAGCTTCTTTTGCTGTCTGCCGTCAGGGAGGTTCGATCTCCCAGAAGCACCGCCTTCAGCACCTCTGCCGTTTCCGGATCGGTCAACTGATCCAGACGGAGGGACAGCATTTCACGAATTCCGATCAGTTTTTCGCGAATCCCACCTCCGCTCTGCAGCACCTTGCAGGATTCTGCATACACAGAATAATAAATCTGCTCTGATTCATAGTAGGAACGAAGGTCGAACTGACCGGGATTCGATGCCGCTTCCGGTTTGGACAGGATGCCTGTGACCAGCAGAACAGCATCCGCCTGAAAGCATTCTTCCAGTGTGGAAATCATTGTAATTGTATGAATTGGGATTGTTTTGTTCTCCGAACGGAGATAAGAATTGAATAAAATATACTGTACGCTTCTTGCTTTTACCGTACGATTTCTGACCGTCCCCACGATCTGAACAGTTTTCTCCTGCTCAGCTGCCGCAAGCAGCAGGGGATCATCCGGCGGTTCGCCGAATATAGGCAAATCCCCTGCTTTTGCCAGCAGTATCAGAAACATCAGGGCAATACAGGCTGCGCACAGCGGTCGTTTTCTCGCTGCCTGTCTCATTATGATTCCCTCATTCTGTATTCAGCATGCATCAACTCATCACCTCAACTGCAAAAAGTCAACGCCTGCTGTTCAAATAGAACTGTCACTCAGAACTCCCCTTCATCGCTGTCTCATCCTGTGCTTCTGTCTCATTCTCTGCATCGTTCTCCTCTTCATGGAAGATCAGATCCTGCCGCAGGGTCAGCAGATTGCTGAGATCTACTGAGCCTACTTCAACATTTGTATTTCCATTTATGGAAATCTGGATCCGGTCTGCCTTACAGGTCTCTGTAATGGAAGAAACCACGGAATAAACTGCCAGCTCTTCATTCAATGTATTGGAAGGGTTGTTCAACAGAGAGACAAAGCTGTCATCAAGATTCACATAACAGATTCCGTCCTGAATGGTTACGCTCAGAATATTCAGTTCCGAAGGAAGCACTGTATAGTGCCCCTCCTCCTTCGGTCCGCTGATCAGCTGCTCCACCACGACTCTTTCCAGCGGAACATTGCTGTTATAATACACACTCCGCACCTCCGGTACCAGCAGTGTGCCGTCTTCATTGGCAAAATACAGGGTCAGCGTAGTTTTCAGATAGCTGTTGATCTCCTTGCCGGAATTCTCCACAAACTTGCCTGCCGTCATTAAGCCGATCTCCACTCCGTCGGAGTTGGTAAGCGGATTTCCTTCTATCTGAAACTGCACCTTTTTCACTTCCGGGATCTGTGTGAACAGCCGGACCATGCCTGCCCGTACAAGGATCTCACGCTCAGCAGACAGATCAGCATAGCCCGATGAAAAGTTCAGATGCAGCTGATCCTCCTCCAGCGTCAGATTCAGCAGAGTAACTGTATCCGGAAGCAGGAGCTTTAATTCATCCTGCCGGTCCTGCGGAAGAGTCTGCTGAAGAATGTAAAGCTCTGCAGCCAGGGCACTCGGATCGGATTCCTCTGCCTCATGCAGAACGGGAACCAGCTGATCTTCTTCCTGACTGAGAAAGTACAGCCGGTATCCCTCCTCCTCACCTGCATCCTGAAGAAGATGATAGGCGGCGCCTCCCAGGCCTGCCAGCAGAATGACAATACAGCTGATCCAGATGATTAACTTTTTCATACTGCCGGTTCCTCCTAGATATTGTGCAGCAGCGGAATCCTTACTGAGAATGTGGTTCCTTCACCGTCGATACTGTGAACCTTAATGGCACCGCGATGCATAACGATCGCTCCTCTGGCAATCGCAAGCCCCAGTCCGGTTCCGCCGATTTCCCTGGAATGGCTCTTATCTACCCGGTAGAATCGTTCAAAAATATGATTCTGTGCTTCCTCCGGAATTCCGATTCCGGAGTCCGCAACCGTTACATAAAAATATTTATTGTCCTCATTCAGGGTAATCCGCACCCAGCCGCCTTCCGGCTGGTTATATTTGATTCCGTTTTCTACAAGATTTGAGAATGCAAGCGTCAGCTTTGTCTGATCCACCTCTGCCATGATCGGACGGAAGGTATCCAGAATCAGCTCCACATTGGCTTTGGCAGCTATGGGAGTAAGACGCTTCAGGATCAATCCAAGCATCTCATTGATATTGACTGTATCGATATTCAGATCCTGCGCCTTCTTATCCATCTTCACCAGAGACAGAAGATCCGTGATGATGGAGTTTTCCCGATCGATCTCCTGCGAAATATCCTGCATAAATTCTCGATACTGCTCTGCAGGCACATCCTCCTGCATGTTCAGAACATCTGCAAGAACCTTCATGGATGCCAGTGGTGTCTTCAGCTCATGCGACACATTAGAAACAAACTCCTGTCTGGATTCGTCAAGAATCCTGAGCCGATCCAGAACGGCATTGAATGCATCGGAGATCAGTGCGGTCTCCATATAGTCATTGACCGCAATCCTCTCCTCCGGATATCCGTCGGTCATGTGCTCCAGCGAGCTGGTGATCTTCTCAAAGGGGCTTACCAGAACAGCTGACAGGATAAATCCGAATATAAGAATCAGCGGAACAGTGATTCCAAGAATCATCGTTCCTTTCTGTCTGAGTACCTGCCGGCTGTTTTCAATCTCTTCTGTTGAAACGCTGATCAGCATGACTCCCGTTACTTCCTTATCCGATGAATCGGGATCTGTGATCGCTACGGTCATCTCAATGTATTGATTGTCACCGTCATACTGACTGATTTCATTTCCCCGGAAGCACTGGATCACCTCCTGAGAGATCAGATACTTTCCCCTGTCCAGATCATAGGTATCTCTGATGATCCTGTAGCTTTGATCCACGATCAGGATCCTGCCGCCGTATATGCTGGTCAGCATGCTGATCTCGCTGTCGATCACTTCATTATGGGGATTTTCCATATATCCGCTGACCGCCAGCTGATTGCAGATCATATCGCTCTGGTTTTTCACAATGACAGTTCTCTGACTGACAGCCCGATCCTCATAGCTTCGTACGATCGTCGTTTCCACGACTACAGCTGCAGTGATACTCATGAGCGTCATGATCACCAGGATCACAAAGCGCAGACTTCTGAAATACTTCCACTTTCCCTTCATATGTTATCCCTGAAAATAATATCCGACACCCCATTTTGTATGGACGTATTTCGGATCGCTTGGATTATCCTCAATCTTCTCTCTCAGTCTGCGGATATGCACATCCACGGTCCGAACATCTCCCAGATATTCATAGCCCCAGACTGTGTTCAGCAGATTCTCCCTGCTGTAAACCTTATTGGGATTAAATGCCAGCAGCTCCAGCAGATCAAATTCTTTGGCAGTGAGATTCACCTCTCTGTTATTGATAAACACTCTTCTGCTTTCAGAATTCAGCTTCAGAGCACCTGCCTCCACGATCTTGCTTTTCTCTGCAGCTGCCTGCTGCTTCTTTGTCCGCCGGATGATCGCCTTGATCCTTGCCTTTACTTCAAGAATATTAAAGGGCTTGGTAATATAGTCGTCTGCCCCGTACTCCAGCCCCAGGATCTTATCCATATCCTCACCCTTGGCAGTAAGCATGATGATGGGCACTGAAGAGAACTCCCTTGTCTGCTGGCAAACCTCCAGTCCGTTCAGCTTCGGAAGCATGATATCCAGCAGTACGATATCATACTCCTGTTCTCTGATCATATTCAGAGCAGATTCACCGTCATAGGCACAATCCACCTCCATGCCTTCCTGTTCCAGTGAAAAACGAAGACCCTTAACAATCAGTTTTTCGTCGTCTACTACCAGCACTCTGTTCGCCATAGTTCTCTCCTCTTTGCTACCGGTATTACACCGTTATGTTGTCTCTTATCTGTTCAAACAGTTTTTCCTTGATGCCTGAAACCTTCATGATATCCTCGATTGAGGAAAAACCGCCATTATTCTCTCTGTAGGCAATGATTGCATCTGCTCTTGCCTCACCGACACCGGTGAGGGTCATCAACTGATTCCTGTCAGCAAGATTCAGATTTACTTTTCCGTCTGTATCTGCTGCAGCGCCTCCGACAGCAGAAGTATTCTGCTGCGATGTACCGGACGTGCCGGACAGCTGCATCCAGCCTCCCAGCTGTTCAGCCTCCTGGATCGAATAGATATAGATCTTTTCCCCGTCTGACAGAAGATCCGCCTGATTGATGCAGCGAGTTTCCGCAGCTGCCTGAAAGCCTCCTGCAGCTGCCACCGCATGAAACATACGACTCCCTGCGGGAAGCTGGTATACACCTGGATTTTCCACTGCACCGGAAATATCTACATAGAGAAATTCCTCCTGCTGATCCGCAGTTGGAGCCGACTCCTCTGAAACGCCTTCTGCTGCCGCCTGTTCATCCGGCTCCTCAGCCTCTTCCGCGGCTGCCTCCTGAGAAATGCTCTCGGCAGACACCTCAGAGAGAGTACTGTACTCTACAGTCCGTCTTCCGGAGCAGCCTGCCGCCGGCAGGATCATCGCCGCTGCCAAAAGTATTAATAAAGTTTTCATCATTCCTGTATCACTCCTGTTCATCCGCTGTGCCTGCCGGTCCGACAGATTTCCGGGGCACGCTGCAGTTCATAGATCAACGGTCCTCTGATACAGATATTCTATATTATTGTAAAATATTTTTAATTTTTTTACAACAGCCGAACGAGTCGAGAGTCAGAAAAAGGGACCGAAGAACAAAAACGTTCCCCGATCCCTTCTGCTTATTATTCTGTTACTTCATCCCAGCCTGCGGGGAAGGAATCCATCGCCAGCTTTGCTGCACCAATGATTCCGGCATCATTTTCCAGAATTGCAATTCGGAAATCTGCTCCGACACATCCCTTAAACAGGTATTTCTCATAGTAGGGACGGATCAGGTTCAGCAGGTAGTCTCCTGCCTTTGAAACACCTCCTCCAAGAAGGAAGGCTTCCGGGTTCATGACACTGGCAACGATGGCCATGCCCTGTCCCAGACGATCGGCAAAGGTATCCATTACCTTAACTGCCAGCGGATCGCCTGCCTTGGCTGCATCCAGCACATCCTTGGCTGTTGGAGTTTTGCTTTCAATGGAGGTAGACAGTTCTCCTGCTTCAATGGCCTCTCTTGCCATACGCATAATCGCAGTTGCTGTGGTATACTGCTCCAGGCAGCCGCATTTTCCGCAGCCGCAGCGAAGTGTTTCCTGCGGATTCACCGGAATGTGACCGATCTCCCCGCCGGATCCCATCATTCCGTTGACGATCCTGCCCTCATTGATGATTCCACCGCCCAGGCCTGTTCCGATGGTGATCATGACAAAGCTGCTGTAGTCCTTTCCTGCTCCGACCCAATATTCGGCAAGAGCTGCCAGGTTGGCATCGTTGCCGACCGCAACCGGAATATTCAGTGTCTCCTTGATGGCCGCTCCCAGATCATAATCCTTCCATCCGATGTTGCTGGCATTGTACACAAAGCCGTCCGGTCTGGCATTGCCCGGCACTCCGATGCCGATGCCCAGAATATGTTCCTCCGGGATCTCCAGCTCTTTCATTCCCTCCTTGATTGCTTCTGCGATATCGGAGGCGATGGTCTGCTCCTTTACTCTGGTTGGAATCGCCCACTGCTTCAGGATCTTCTCCCCTTCAAAGATTCCGAGCTTTACTGTCATTCCGCCGATATCAACACCAATATATACTTTCCTGTCCATTCTTCCTCTCCTTGTATTCATGCTGCTCTGTCAGAATCCTGCAGCTATTTCGAGCCTGCATTCACACGCCTGCAGCATCCAGACTTTTTCTCAGTTTCAGGATCATCTCGTCCACATCCTTTTCAGTGATGATCAGCGGCGGCACAAACCGGAGCACATCGCTGCCTGCACTGATGATCAGCAGTCCGTTCTCAATTGCTTTATTGATGATCTCTCCCGGTTTTTTATCCTTCACCACCAGTCCCTGGATCAGTCCCTGACCGCGGCGGGACACGATACAATCATAATCAGACACGATCTCGTCCAGTTTTTTCTCCAGATACGGGGCAATTTCCCGTACATGCTCCACAATGTGCAGCTCTTCAAAGAGATCAAACACTGTACATACAGCTCTTGCTGCCAGAGGATTTCCTCCGTATGTGGTGCCATGATCTCCCGGAACCAGGGATTTTTCCGCTGTCTTTTTATTCAGAACAAAGGCTCCCACAGGAACACCGCAGCCAAGTGCCTTTGCAACGGTCATAACATCGGGCTCCACGCCGTATTTTTCCCAGGCAAACATATAGCCGGCTCTGCCCATGCCGCACTGGATCTCATCCAGGATCAGCAGGATATCCTTCTCCTCACAGAGCGCCTTCACGCCCTTCAGGAACTCCTCTGTAGCCGGATAGATACCGCCTTCTCCCTGGATCGTCTCCAGTATGATGGCACAGGTCTTATCGGTGACCTGACTTTTTACGCTGTCAAGATCATTGAAATCAGCAAAACGGATGCCGCCGATCAGCGGCTTGAAGGGATCCTGATAATGGGTATTGCCTGTAACGGACAGCGCACCAAGGCTTCGTCCGTGGAAGGAATGGTTCATGGCAATGATCTCGTGATCATTGCAGCCGTCCTTCAGATAGGCATATTTCCTTGCCACCTTGATTGCTCCCTCGATTGCCTCTGTTCCGCTGTTGGTAAAGAAGACCTTATCCATTCCGGAAGCTTGAATGATCTTTTCCGCTGCCTGACCCAGGGGAACATTATAGAAAAGATTCGAGGTATGGATCAGCTGATCCACCTGATCCTTCAAGGCCTCATTGTAGGTTTCGTTGCCGTATCCCAGAGCAAAGACTGCAATGCCTGCGGCAAAATCCAGATATTCCTTTCCGTCTGTATCATACAGGTGGGTACCCTTTCCTTTTTCCAGACAGATCTGAAACCGGTTATAGGTATGAAGAACATTTTCTTCCGTCTGATTAATTAAATTGGTTGTCCTTTCCATCGGTATACTTCTCCTCGTCATCCTTCAGAATCGCTGTTCCGATTCCCTTGTTTGTAAAGATCTCCAGCAGCAGACAGTGGGGAATGCGTCCGTCCAGAATATGCACTCTGGATACACCCTTTTTGATCGCATTCACACAGTTCTGCAGTTTCGGAATCATTCCTCCCGATACGCTTCCGGAGGTGATCAGATCCATAGCTTCTCCGCAGTTCAGCTGCGAGATCAGCGTACTCTTGTCCTCATAATCCAGGAATACGCCCTCTGTATCGGTAAGAAATGCCAGTTTTTCCGCCTTCATCTCCTCTGCAATGGCGGAGGCTGCATCGTCCGCATTGATATTATAGGAGTGGAAGGTATCATCGGTACCGATTGGGCAGACAATAGGAAGAAAATCATTGTCCAGAAGGTCCTGCAGCACCTTTGGATTCACCTTCGTGATCTCACCCACGTATCCGATGTCCTCTCCTGCAGAATATTTCTTCTCTACATGAAGAAGACCTCCGTCCTTTCCGCTGATGCCCACGGCCTTGACCCCGAGAGACTGCACCATGCTGACAAGCTCTTTATTTACTTTGTTCAGCACCATCTCAGCCACTTCCATGGTTTCCTCATCGGTAACCCGGAGACCGTTCACAAATCGCGGCTCCATTCCGACTTTTCCAACCCAGCGGGAAATCTCCTTGCCGCCGCCGTGAACAATGATGGGCTTGAAGCCGGTCAGCTTCAGAAGCACCACATCCTTGATCACATTCTTCTTCAGCTCTTCATCGATCATGGCACTTCCGCCGTATTTAATAACAATGATCTTCCTGTTAAACCGCTGGATATAGGGGAGGGCCTCAATGAGGACCTCTGCCTTATCTAGATATTTCTGTTCCATAGTCATACTCCTTGCTTTATTGTCGCTGCTGTCTCCGGCAGTCTCCTCCTGCATCCACGAAGAGCGTCACTGTTCACGGGAAACCTCCCATCCATGCGCAGCCTGACTGCTTATCGCCATGCGTCCGTAAGAAGAGCAGCTTACTTTCAGGATCTGTAATCCGCGTTGATCTTTACATACTCATAGGTCAGATCGCAGCCCCAGGCTGTGGCTTTTGCCTCTCCCATCTTCAGATCGGCGATCGCAGTGACCTCCTTCTCGGAAAGTATCCTGGTAGCCTCTTCCTCACTGTAGCCGGTGGATACTCCGTTCTCAATGATTTTCAGGCTGCCTGCTGCACTCTGAAAATAAAGATCTACTTTTTCAGGATCAAACTGCGCCCCGGAATATCCCATGGCACAGAGGATCCTTCCCCAGTTTGCATCGTGACCGAAAATCGCAGCCTTTGTCAGATTTGACGTGATCACAGACTTTGCCAGTGTCACCGCCTGCTCCTTGCTGTCCGCATGTATTACCTGACACTCGAACAGCGCAGTCGCACCCTCGCCGTCCGCAGCAATCTTTCTTGCCAGGGTGCGGTTCACCTCGTAAAGCGCCTCCAGAAATTTATAATAGTCCCCGTTCTTTTCAACGATCGGTGTATTTGCCGCAAGACCGTTTGCCAGCAGAAGAACCGTATCATTGGTAGAGGTATCCCCGTCCACAGATACCATATTGTAGGTATCCTGTACCACAGCGGAAAGAGCCGTCTGCAGCATTTCTTTGGAAATATCTGCATCGGTCGTAACAAAGGACAGCATGGTGCACATGTTGGGGTGGATCATGCCGGAGCCTTTACACATGCCTCCGATGGTAACTGTTTTTCCGCCAATCTCGGTCTGAACAGCCACTTCTTTCTGTACCGTATCTGTAGTCATGATCGCCTGTGCAGCCACACTGGCTGCTTCCCTTGAATTAGAAAGAAGAGGATGCAGCATCCGGATTCCCTCTTTGATCTTATCCACCGGTATCTGGGCACCGATCACACCTGTGGATGCCACCAGTACGGAATCGGCAGAAATGCCCAGAACCTCTGCTGCGGTTTCCGCGGTTTCACGGCAATAGCCGTAGCCCTCTTCGCCGGTACAGGCATTTGCCACGCCGCTGTTGCATACAACAGCCTGAGCAGTCTCGCAGTCGTACACAATGTGCTGATCCCACTTTACAGGTGCCGCCTTCACTACATTGGTGGTGAAGGTTCCTGCCGCAGCACAGGGAACAATGCTGTACAGCAGCGCCATATCCTTTGTATTTGCCTTCTTGATTCCGGCGCTGCCGCCTGCAGCCTGAAAACCGATTGCTGCAGTCACGCCTCCATCTATTTTTTTCATCATTCTATTCTCCTTTCATCCGGTCTGACCGGAATGTTTCTCCTCTAAAGACAGCATACACCTAACAGAAGCAAGATGCAAAGGTAATCCTGCATTCCGGTCATAACAAACGAACATTGCATAATTATACATTTATTATGCATATTATGCAAGCAAAATTCACAAAAAAGGAAATAATACTTGCATACCATGACTATTTGATGTATATTTACACCCATAGAGAAAAATAACATTTTAATAGAAACAGGAGGAACTGTATATGAGCGAGAAAGTTGTATTGGCATTTTCCGGCGGACTGGATACCACAGCACTGGTTCCGTGGCTGAAGGAAACATTTAACTACGAAGTAATCTGCTGCTGCATCGACTGCGGACAGGGTCCGGAGCTTGATGGTCTGGATGAGAGGGCAAAGGCTGCAGGCGCATCCAAACTGTATATCGAAGACATTGTCGATGATTTCTGCGACAACTTCATTATCCCTACCGTTCAGGCTGGCGCCGTATATGAACACAAATATCTGATGGGTACCGCAATGGCACGTCCCGCTATCGTAAAACGCCTGGTTGAGGTTGCAAGAAAAGAAGGAGCTTCCGCGATCTGCCACGGTGCAACAGGAAAAGGAAATGACCAGATCCGTTTCGAGCTTGGCATCAAAGCTCTGGCTCCTGATCTGAAGGTGATCGCTCCCTGGCGTATGCGCGACCTGTGGACCATGGAATCCCGTGAGGACGAGTGGAATTATATCAAGGCTCACGGAATCGAGATGCCCTTCTCCGCTGACAGCAGCTACAGCCGTGACCGCAACCTGTGGCATATCAGCCATGAGGGACTGGAGCTTGAGGATCCGGCCAATGAGCCAAACTACGATCATATGCTTGTTCTCGGTGTAAGACCTGAAAAGGCTCCCGATGAAGGCGAGTATGTAACAATGAAATTCGTTGAAGGTGTTCCGGTTTCTGTAAACGGCAAAGAAATGAAGGTTTCCGATATTATCCGTGAACTGAATGTTCTTGGCGGCAAGCACGGCATCGGTATTGTAGATATTGTTGAAAACCGTGTTGTCGGCATGAAATCCCGCGGTGTATATGAGACTCCCGGCGGAACCATTCTGATGGAGGCTCACGACCAGCTGGAGGAGCTGTGTCTGGACCGTGACACAATGGAAGCAAAGAAAAAACTGGGCAGCCAGTTCTCACAGGTGGTTTATGAGGGTAAATGGTTCACACCTCTCAGTGATGCGATCCAGGCCTTTGTAAAATCTACTCAGAAATATGTTACAGGCGAGGTAAGGTTCAAACTGTACAAAGGTAATATCATCAAAGCAGGAACCACCTCTCCCTACTCTCTGTATAATGAGTCTCTGGCTTCCTTTACCACCGGTGATCTGTACGATCATTCCGATGCAACCGGATTTATTACACTGTTCGGTCTGCCTCTGAAGGTTCGTGCGATGAAGCTGATGGAAGTAGAGAAAAATCAGAAATAAGGCTCATTCATCGATCGATTCACTCGATAGAACCAAACAAGGGTCATCCCACCGACGGGATGACCCTTTACTTTACTTTCCTTTGCAGTCCTTTGTTTTTACTTGCTTTCCTTTACCTTGTCTCGTTCAGACTGTACATATCTTCCCTCCTGTTTTCCCGGAAGGGAAGCTTTTCCCGCGTTCTTATTAATACCTCCGGATCGATGGTTCCCATCAGAAGTCCCGGTGTTTCTCCGTCCAGTTCTCCCAGGATCCTACCCCAGGGATCGATCAGCATGGTATGTCCCCAGGCCCTGAATAACGGCTTTTCACCGCATTGATTCACCGCAGCTACATAGCAGCTGTTTTCAATCGCTCTTGCACGAAGAAGAGGTTCCCAGTGCCCTTCCCCGGTTGCTGCAGTGAAGTTTGCACTGACCACCAGAAGGTCTGCTCCTTTCAAAGCCAGTAAGCGGTACAGCTCCGGAAAACGCAGATCATAGCAGATGGTCATGCCAATGGTACACAGCTCTGTCTCCGCCAGAGCAAGTCTGTTTCCGGCTGTTACACCGGCAGACTCTTTCACCTCCCGTCCATCAGGAAGTGTCACATCAAAGAGATGGAGCTTTCTGTAGCTCTCAAGAAGTTCCCCTGTCCGTGAGAACAGCAGTGAGGTGTTGGCGGGATTCTCCTGCCCGTCAATTGCCTCTGTAATACTGCCGCAGTGCAGATAGACAGCAAATTCCCGAGCCAGCGCGCTGTACCAGTCGCTGACCGGTCCCGGAACAGGTGCAGCATCCTCCCTTTCCCGCCTTCCAATCCGATCGGAATGCTCCGGAAGGATCACCAGCGCTGCCCCCCTTTCCTTTGCCTCTTTCACGTACTGCCGGATCTTCCGATGTATCTCCTCTGAATCGCTGCCGGTATCCAGCTGAATCAGACCAATCTGAAATTTTTTTGCAATCATGGTTTGGGTGCCTAAAGTAGGTATCTGATCTTAACCAGACCTCGCCCATTGCC
>JAUNAJ010000001.1 GCA_030527645.1 Lachnospiraceae bacterium
GAGCAGGAAGCCCCTACTTCAAATGCGGAGCATTAAGTAGTGGGAGCATGTCACAGGATGATTCGGATTTTGCTTATTACAACTTTCCGATTCTTGTCGGTGGATCCATTCCCAAGTCTGCCAATCTGAAACTTGTATGATCCAGAAAATTATGAAAGAAGCTGAAGACAAAATGTTACTGTATCTTGATTCGAAAAAGCTGTGCGATTTAGAATCGTAGCTTCTCCGGATGACGTAATTTGCGGCAATAAAGTGTATGAGCGTGGTTTTCGTAAAAACGAGAATCACGCTCCTTTTTGTTTGATATGCATTAGACGCATGCTGCTATAATAAATAAGAACTGTATTAAGCACAGATGTCCATATATACTATGCATATAGCTAATGGAGGTGATAGACTTGAAAAAATGGTTCATAGTAGGAGCCTGTTTATGTTTGATCGTAATTTCTTTGGCCGGATATGCAAGAACGCGCAGAACAGTTCAACAGACAGGAAGCGAAAACATATCTGATCAAAGTACTGAAACAGGAAACGAAAACGTATCTGATCCAAGTATAGAAACAGGAGGCGATTCTATGAATGTGAATCGATTGCCGGAGGAAATTATTGAGATTCCGGATGAATACTATAGCAGTATGGATGGCGGCGGGACGCTGGAAAATCTGAATTATACGACCTATGAATCCTTTACTTACGAGGAAAAAAGCCAGGTTCTGGAGAAGAGAGCTGTGGTGTATCTGCCTGCCGGATACGATGAGAATAAAAAATATAATGTTCTCTATCTGATGCATGGCGGCTGGAGTAATGAAACAACCTATATGGGATCTCCGGAAAATGGAGCCAGAGATTTTAAAAATGTATTAGATCATGCAATTGCAAATGGAGAGGTGGACCCTCTGATTGTCGTATTGCCTACTTACAATAATACAAGTGGAGAGGACAGCGGTGATTACAGTTTAGCGATACAGTTGACGGATCAATATCATAATGAATTGATGAATGATCTGATTCCTGCTGTCATTGATACATACAGTACCTATGCAGAGGATTCCTCTTATGATTCCATCGTTGCATCCAGAGATCATAGGGCCTTTGCCGGCTTTTCCATGGGGTCTGTACAGACCTGGAGAACCTTTCAATATAACCTGAATGCATTTCGCTATTTTATGCCATCCAGCGGCAATGCGGGCAGCAGCGGAGAAGTCTATGCACAGCTTGTAAGAGACCAGGGATATACAGCCGATGCTTTCTTTATCTTTGCAGCATCGGGTACAGCCGATTTTGCATACAGCTCATTCAAGTCACAGATTCAGGCGATGGCAGCAAATGAGATGTTCACTGTGGCAGACAATGAACAGGAAGGAAATCTGTATTTTCTGGAAAAAGAGGGCTACAGCCATGACGGTTATGCTGCAATGACCTATTTTTACAATGGACTGACCTGGCTGTTTAAGGATCGGAATGCAGCAGAAACCAGAGAAACAGCTGAATCTGCAGAAACAGATCAAACTGCAGATGCCGCGTTATCAGAGGCTGCGATGTTCACACTTTCTTCCACTGTCAGTGAAGTAATCAATGATATGGCCTTTGGGGATTATGGACGACTGCTTTTTCTTGTAGACAGAACAGTAGACAGTGAGTCGACCCTGGAGCAGATCAGCAGCAGCAGTACCTATGTCTGGTACAACTATATTCAGCCGGAGAAAACAGTAGAAATTGTAAACTATCTCAAAGAACAGTCGATAGGTGGAAATCAGATTTTTTATCCGATTTATTCTTCCGAGGAGATTGCAGTAGATCCATCCAAGGCAGATACTGGATTGTTCTTCTTCAGAGGAAATCCGGGTGAGAAATTTGCCGTTATGAATGCAGGCGGTGGATTTATGTATGTAGGGGCAATGCACGACAGCTTTCCGCATACATTGGAAGCAAGCAGGAACGGATACAATGCATTTGCCTTGATATACCGGCCGGAGGATCCCTATACAGATCTGGCGCAGGCAATTGCCTATATTCATGATCATGCAGATGAACTGCAGGTGGATCCTGAAAACTATTCTCTGTGGGGAGGCTCTGCAGGAGCAAGAATGGCAGCAACCCTTGGTAATGGGGATTATTTATATCAGCTGACCGGGAGAGAGGATATTCCGCAGGCGGCAGCCGTGATCATGCAGTATACCGGCTACAGCACGGTGTCTTCTGCCGATGCACCAACCTATGTGAATGTAGGAACATCCGATGGAATTGCAAACTGGAGAACCATGCAGAAGCGACTGGAGAATTTAGATAGATTAGGGATCCCAACAGAGTTTCATTCCTATCAGGGCTTGCCCCATGGTTACGGACTTGGAACAGGAACCGTGGCAGAGGGATGGATCCGGGATGCGTTTGCCTTCTGGGAGGAGAATAGCACGTTCTAAAAATAACAGACTTGATTCGCTGCCGGTCAGCGGCGGATCAAGCCTGTGTACACAGATTATAATACGATGGAATCAAGTCAGCGGAGAGATGTCCTTAAACATCTTTCGGTTGGTTTTTTTATATTTGATGTAGAAAATAACATTTACCTCATCATCCGTCAGTGGAATCATAACGCGGTGTTCATTAGCAGGAGTGCCGCCTGTCAGATTTGTAGCAAAACTGGGTAATGCAGAGGATCTGCGAAGCTCGTCCAAAACCTCTGCTTCTTCCTGCAGGAGAAATAAAGAATCCGGCATCTTCGCTCTGCAGATATCTAACCAGAATCCTACCTTTGTGTATTGCAGAATACTCTGTCCGTTTAGATCTGATAAAGACAATTCATCTCTGGATGCAAGCGGATGAGCCGGTGGGAGAGCAATGTATAAATCTTCCTCACAATACTCTATACAAATTGTGTCATCGTCAGCTGTGGGATCGTTGGTGATGATGATCTGATAAGTGCCGTCCCGGAGACCTTTTTCCAATTTTTCATTGGTAGAGAGTTCCGATTGTACGGACATCTCAGAATGAAGTCTTGATATTTCCGGGGTCAGGTTCCACATGGGTGCAGGTGCGATGCTTCCAATGCTGATGGTTCGTCTTGCTTTTGCTGCAGCGACCAGAGAATGTTTCATTTCGCCGGATAATTCCACAATTCTTCTGGCGTATTCTAACGCCTGAAGACCATCTTCATTAAAGGTCAGCTTATTTTTTTGTCGTTCAAATAAGGTCACTTCCAGCTCTTCTTCTAACCGCTGAATGGAGCGGCTTAATGCAGGCTGTGAAATATTCAGGTGTTCCGCAGCATTGGATAAGGTCCCGTATTTTTCAATCGCGAGTAATTGCTCAAGCTGATGTAATTCAAACATAGGAGACATCCTTTCCGGTAAGAGATGAGTCACAGACGCTTGTAATGATTCTGCGACGAGCTTTTAGTATGCGTTTTGATTATACCACAATGTTTACTCGGTATTGTACATTTATATAGAAAAAACGTAAATTAGTTATAGATGAAAGAGGCTTGACCTGAGAATAGTCGGAGAATAAAGGATGAAAAATTTATTTATTACATTAAACAATGGCAGCAGGATGCCGTTGCAGGGCTTTGGAACGCTTCAGCTCAAAGATCCAACTGTATGCGAAGAATGCATATATGAAGCAATCAAAGCAGGTAATCGAATGCTTGATACAGCACCTGCATATTTTAATGAAGAAGCAGTCGGAAGAGGAATTGCACGGGCAATTGCCGAAGGTATTGTGACGAGAGAAGAATTATTTATCGTAACAAAGCTTTGGATTCAGGACACTCCGAGGGAACTGGTACGGGGCGCTGCATTAGAGTCCATGAGAAAGCTGCAGGTAGAATATCTGGATCTTTATCTTATTCATCAGCCCTATGGCAGTTATCTGGAAAGCTGGCCGGTGATGGAAGAACTGGTGAGGGAAGGCAAGATTAGAAATATCGGTGTATGTAACTTTTCAGAGACGAAATTAAAAGAATTACAAGAAATAGCAACGATAATACCTGCTGTAAATCAGATCGAGATTCATCCCTATTTCCTGCACAAAGAATTAAGAGAATATATGCGGGAACAGAACATTTCTCCAATGGCATGGGCGCCGTTGTTTGAAGGACAGAGAAATATTTTTGCAAATGAAGAGTTTAAGACGATCGGAGCGAAATATGGAAAATCCGCAGCACAGGTTATCCTGCGATGGCATTTCCAAAATGGTGTTCCGACTATTCCCAAGACAGTTCATCCGGAATATATGAAAGAGAATCTGGATATCTTTGATTTTGAGCTGACAGAAGAGGAGATGCAAACGATCAATGGCTATGATCTTGGTTATAGTGAAATCATAGATCATAAATATCCGCTCACAGAGAAATGGCTGACTGAGTGGAAAATACACGAATAGTAGAATGAAAGGAAAGATATCTATGGATACAAGAATATTGGGAAATGATCTGAAAGTAAGTGCAGTCGGCCTTGGATGTATGGGCTTTTCTCATGCGTATGGTGCAGCAACAGAGGATCAGGAAGCAATCAAAAGAATCCGTGCGGCATTTGATCTTGGATACACTACATTTGATACGGCAGAGATCTACGGTACAGCAGAAGATCCTCATAGAAATGAAATGTTGGTTGGTGAAGCCTTGAAGGAAATACGTGATAAGGTTCAGATCATCACCAAATTCGGCATCCGTTTTGATGAATCCAGTACACAGGTTAATAAGCCGCTGATACCGGATGCAAGACCGGAGATAATTCGGAAATCGGTGGAAGGTTCCCTGAAACGACTGCAGACAGATCATATTGATTTATATTTCCAGCATCGCATGGATCCTCGTGTAGAGCCGGAAGTGGTAGCAGAGGTAATGGGCGAGCTGATCAAAGAGGGTAAGATTCTTCATTGGGGAATCTCAGAAGCAAATGAAGAATATCTAAGACGTGCAAATGCCGTGTGTAAGGTAACGGCAGTAGAGAATCGATATTCCATGATGGCAAGACAATATGAAAGTCTGTTTCCGGTTCTGGAAGAACTGAATGTAGGACTGGTTGCATTTTCGCCAATGGCTAATGGTCTCTTGACGGGTAAATATAACAAGGACAGTAAATTCGATTCCGGGCTGGATTATCGAAGCAACATGCCGCAGTTTAAACCGGAAGCTTATGAGCAGAATCAAAAACTTCTGCAAATGCTTACTGATTTGGCAAAAGAACACCAGGCGACACCGGCACAGATTTCTCTTGCCTGGATGCTTTGCAAGAAACCCTGGATCGTACCGATTCCGGGAACAAGAAAGATCAGTCGTATGGAAGAAAATGCAGGATCTGCAGAAATTAAACTGAGTATAGAAGAGGTTACAAAATTAGATCAAATGCTGGACACAATCGGCATGTCCGAGGTATTTGGTGGATCAAAGGTAAAGTAAATATGGAGGTATATCAATGAACGAATTTACTTATACATATCCTGTGAAACAGTATTTTGGTGAAAAGGCAGCCGCAAAGAATCTGCCGGCAGAACTGGAAAAAGTTGGAAAGGTAGTCATGTTGGCCTATGGCGGAGGGTCTGTGAAGAAGACCGGCATCTTTGACGAGATGGTATCTATCCTGCAGGCAGCAGGAAAAGAAATTGTGGAATTTTCCGGAATTATGTCCAATCCAACGTATGCAAAGGCGCAGGAAGGTGCTGCACTGGCAAAAGAGAAAGGAGTGGATTTCATTCTTGCAGTGGGAGGCGGGTCTGTTTCGGACTGCTGTAAGATTGTGGCAGCCCAGGCCAGGTATGAGCAGGATATCTGGGAGATGGAGTATACCGATCACAAGATTCCTGCAGAGCATATCCCAATGGGTGTTGTAGTGACAGCTTCCGGTACCGGTTCAGAGCAAAACAACGGTGCAGTGATCACCAACGAAGAGAAAATGCTGAAAGCACCCCTCTGGGGCGCATTTGCTGACTTTGCCGTTCTTGATCCGGCGTACACCCTGACAGTGCCTATGAAGCAGGTGATTTCCGGTGCCTTTGATACTCTCAGCCATGCAATGGAGACGTATTTTGGAAGACCGTCAGAGATTACAATTTCAGACGAGATCAGCGAAGCGGTTATGAGGAATGTGATTCGAAATATGCGTGAGGTGATTGCGGATTCTGAGTCTATATCTGCAAGAAGCGAACTGATGTGGTCATCTGCTATGGCGGAGAACGGCATCCTGAAAATCGGAAAAGTGACGGATTTCCAGGGACATATGATCGAGCATCAGGTTGGTGCCTATACAGACTGCAATCATGGACAGGGACTGGCTGTCATTCATCCGGTATTGTATCGCTTAATCTACAAAGAGGATTTGAAGAAATTTGCGCGTTTTGCCGTGGAAGTTTGGAAGGTTGATCCAACAGATAAGACTGAGGAGGAAATCGCGCTTGCTGGTATTGAAGCACTTGCGGATTTTATCAAAGAGGTCAATTTGCCAACCACCTTTGCTGACATGGGCATCTCTCTGGATGCAGACACCAGAAGAAAAATTGCAGAATCTACCGTCATCACAGGCGGATGCTGCAAAAAGCTGACTCCGCAGGATATTGAAAAAATTTTGGAAGAGTGCAGATAAATATTAAATGCTGTATGCAAACAAGTAATACTGGTATTGGCATTTGACATTGTACGTCTTTCGGTTGTAATGATAAGATAAATTCAGAACACAACGAATAACAGAAATGGAGTAATTAAATATCATGAAGATTACAGTAATCACATCAAGTGCACATAGACATGGAACGAGTTCCATGATGGCAGATGAATTTATTCGAGGAGCAGAGGAGGCTGGACATGATGTCTTTCGCTTCGATGCAGCATTTAAAAACATTCATCCGTGCATTGGCTGCGGAAAGTGTCAGACTGAAGGAGGAAGCTGTGTATTCAAGGATGACATGCAGGAACTGAATCCTAAGCTTCTGGACGCAGATATGATCGTATTGGTAAGTCCGATTTACTTCTTCGATGTGAACGGACAGATGAAAGCAACAATCGATCGATTCTTTGGCAATAATATGGCCCTGTACAACAGTACCAAGAAATTTGCACTTATTACCACAATGTCGGATCCGGCATTCGCAGCAGAAGGAGCAAACACTACGTTCAAGCTGATTGCAGATCTGTATAAGTGGGATATTGCAGGAATTATCAATGCGGAAAATTCCGGAGATGTAGAAGCTTTGCAAAAGACAGATTTCCTTAAAAAAGCATACGAGTTTGGAAAAGTGTTGATTTATAATTAAACTGATTCGGGGCTGCTTTCGCAGTGAATGAAATAGTGGTCAAGTTGGTTTGTCATTATTTTTTATCGAAAAACTCATCGATTTTCAAAAGTTTTTACGAAATAAAAGTAAAAACTTTTGAAAATCGATGAGTTTTTGGTTATGCTGAAAATAAAGGAGGAGCTTTCTATGATTCTACGACCTCACTATATGGAAGCACTAAAGACTTATCAAAATGTTCCGCTGGTCAAGATTCTTGCGGGAATCAGGCGATGTGGTAAATCTACGATTCTGGAAATGCTGGAATCCGATTTACTTAAAAACGGCATATCGGCAGATCATATTATCAATATGTGCTATACATCCGAAGATATTGATTATGGTATGACTGAAAAAAATGTACCAGAGTATTAAGGCACAAATGAAAGATAACGAGTGCTACTACTTACTTTTGGATGAGGTACAAGAGATAGCTGGCTGGGAAAAGGCTGTCAATAGTCTATTGGAAAATGCGAATACAGATATTTATGTAGCGTGGTCAAACTCTAAGCTGATGTCCGGAGAGATATCAACCTATCTTACGGGCAGATATATTTCTATTCCCGTGTATCCTTTATCTTTTTCAGAGTACCTTGCTTTTAAAAAAGGAAGTCATTTTTCTGAGAAAGAACTGTTAAATGAGTATATTCGTATGGGTGGTTTTCCGATGGTTGCTTTGGGGAATTTTACGCAACAATCAGCATATCAAATTGTGGAGGGCATTTACACTTCTGTAATAACAAATGATATCACTAAACGACACAATATTACGAATTATGATCTCTTTAACCGAGTTGTAAAATACATTGTTGAAAATGTGGGTAAGACCTTTTCGTCCAATGCGATTGTGAAGTTTTTGAAAAATGAAGGACGATCTCTTTCTGTTAAAGCTGTTTACAACTATTTAGAGTGGTTGGAGAAGGCCTTTGTTATATATCGTTGTCAGCGCTATGACTTTCAGGGAAAATCGGTGTTAAAAACACAGGAAAAATTCTATCTGGCTGATTTTGCACTGAAATACTGCATCATGGGGTTTAATCCTAAGTCTATCGCATCTATGTTGTAGAACATTGTTTATTTCGAACTGCGACGCAGAGGCTATGAAGTTTATATCGGAAAAAATCACACGAAAGAAATAGATTTTGTAGCGGTAAAAAGAGATGATCGAGTTTATGTGCAGGTATGTCGGAATTTACCGGAAGAGTCAGATCGTGAGCTTACAAACTTGCTTGAAATCAAAGATCATTATCCCAAGTATATAGTATCCTTGGATGAACTTGCTTCCGGGAATATCAATGGGGTTAGAATTGTACATTTAATGGATTTTTTGTTAGGCGATGTATAAGAGAGTTTTTTCATCGATTAAAGCCTTTCAAAGAGCAGCTGAGCGGCAGTATTTGATATTGCAAGTCACTGCATCCTGAATACATTGATTTTCTGTTTTGTTTCCCGTAGAATAGTGTATACAGAAAGAAGAGATATGCGGAGTGGAAATTATCGGGAGGTGCTATGTTTACAACAGAACAGGTTCAGAGTCTCAACGAGCTGGAGATGCAGGTCTATCAATATGTCATGATGCACAAAAGTACGGTTCCTTACATGCGGATCCGTGAGCTGGCAGCTGAATCCTTTGTCTCTCCAACCACGGTTCTTCGCTTCTGTCGTAAAATGGGCTGCGATGGATATAATGAATTCAAGTGGAAGATCAAGAATGAAATTGGTCAGGAAAAGGCAGATGCAATTCCGGAGGATCTGGAAGAAATCCGCAGCTTTTTTGACGAAATCGAGCAGGGAGCTTTTACAGATAAACTGAAGAAGTCAGCTTCTTTGATTGCAGCTGCGGATCGGATTGTATTTGCGGGAATCGGCAATTCCGGACATATTGCGCAGTACGGTGCACGGTACTTTACAAATATGGGAAAGTTTTCACTTTATCTCAGCGATCCTTTCTATCCGGTAAATTTCACCGGTGCCCAGAATTCCCTTGCTATTTTGCTGTCTGTGTCCGGAGAGACCAGAGAGATTCTGGAAACTGTGAACCATCTGAAGGCTGCTGACTGTACCGTAATCAGTATTGTGAATGCAGAGCACAGCACTCTAGGAAAGCTCTCTGATATCTGTATTTCCTATCATATTACGGCACACCGGGTTGGAAATAATCTGGATTTTTCCTCCCAGATACCGGCTGCCTATCTTCTGGAATCCCTGGGGAAAAGGGTTAGAAATCGCCTGGCGGAGGAATAAAATCCGCGTATTTTGCGTGAAAAAAGAAGAAACAGATTGTTACAATTTTGGAACAGGATTCACTCGATGGATCCTGTTTTTTTGATGTCTGGATTTATTGAAAAGGGAAAATAGAAATCCTATAATACAGTCAGTTTCAAGAACTGATCAGAACGGAAACGCATTGCTGATATTGGTTAATGAGTGTAAAGGAGCAAACTATGAGTCAGAAATTTCCAGAGCATTTTTTATGGGGTGGTGCTGTTGCGGCACATCAGCTTGAGGGTGCATACCGGGAGGGCGGCCGCGGACTATCTACTGCGGATGTCATGACTGCCGGAAGCGCAAAGCAGCCCAGGATCATCACGGACGGAGTATTGGCGGGATATGTATATCCCAATCATCAGGGCATTGATTTTTATCATCGGTACAGAGAAGATATAGCTCTTTTCAGAGAGATGGGGTTCAAATGCTTTCGAACCTCCATATCCTGGAGCCGCATCTTTCCGAATGGAGATGAGGAAGAACCAAATGAGGAAGGGCTGCAGTTTTATGATCGGCTTTTTGATGAACTTCTTGCAAATGGAATTCAACCGGTTGTAACATTAAGCCATTTTGAGATCCCTTATCATCTTGTGAAGACCTACGGAGGATTTCGAAGCAGAAAGCTGATTGGTTTCTTTCTTCATTATGCAGAAACAGTATTTACCCGCTATCGGGATAAGGTGAAGTACTGGATTCTTTTTAATGAGATTAACAATCAGACGGATACCTCACGTCCGATTTTTGCATTTACAAATTCCGGAATCCTGTTTGAGGAGGGAGAAAACCGGGAACAGGTTGTCTGGCAGGCTATCCACCATGAATTGGTAGCCGGTGCAATGGCAGTGAAGCGAGGACATGAAATCAACCCGGACTTTAAAATCGGCTGCATGGTTGCCTGGGTTCCGATTTATCCGGAGACCTGTCATCCGGCGGACATGCTTGCAGAAGTGGACCGCATGCATGATCGATACTTCTTTACAGATGTGTATGTCAGAGGACATTATCCGGGATATGCAGATTCCATGATGAAGAAAAAAGGTGTATTTATTCGTATGGAAGAGGGAGATGCAGAAATTTTAAGCGAAGGCACCGTGGATTATATTTCCCTCAGTTATTATATGTCCTCTGTTGTCAGCCATTTGGAGGATACAGATTCAAATGAACGCGGCTTTACCGGTTCTGTGGACAATCCTTATCTGAAATACAGCGACTGGGGCTGGGCAATTGATCCGGAGGGACTGCGGTACACGCTGGACACCTTGACTGAGCGATATGAAAAGCCAATCTTCATTGCGGAAAACGGATTCGGCGCCTATGACAAGCTTGATGAAAAGGGTGAGCACAGCTATGCAGTGGATGATTCCTACAGAATTAACTACCTGCAGGAGCATATCCGCGCAGTAAAGGAAGCTATTACAGAGGATGGCGCTGATGTATTTGGATTTACCATCTGGGGCTGTATTGATGTGGTTTCATTTACAACGGGAGAACTCAGCAAGAGATACGGCATGATTTATGTAGATATTGATGATGCGGGCTGCGGAACACTTGCACGCAGCAGGAAAAAGTCATTTTACTGGTATCAGAATGTGATACGAACAAATGGGGAGGAAGTATAAGAGATGGCTATAGATTATCGAATTACCGCAAAGGAGCTGGTTAAGGAACTGGGCGGAAATGAAAATATTCAGAATGTAACACACTGTGCAACCAGACTGCGTTTTATTCTGAAGGATGAGTCCGGGATTGACAATGACAAAGTGAAGAAGATTCCCGGTGTCATTACAACGGTGCAGTCCGGCGGACAATATCAGGTTGTGATCGGAAACCATGTGGCAGATGCGTATCAGTTTGTCACAGAGCTGGTAACGGTGGATCCCGCTGCTTCGGATGAACTGGAGAAGCCGAAGGCTAATATTGTCAGCAGAATCGTGGATGTGATTTCTGCAATTTTTGCACCGTTCCTGTATACACTGGCTGCCTGCGGTATTCTGCAGGGTATTCTCGGTGTTCTGGTTGCCTTAAATCTTATTGATACTGCATCCGGCACCTATCAGATTCTGAACTTTGTGTCCTGGACAGCTTTTACTTTCCTGCCGGTGATGATTGCAATTACAGCATCCAAGAAGTTCAAAATCGATACATTTGTGGCGGTGGTAATTGCATGCGCCCTGGTCTGCCCGGATTATATTGCAATGGTCAATGCGGGAGAACCGGTTTATTTTCTGGGAAT
The DNA here is from genome assembly GCA_030527645.1 of Lachnospiraceae bacterium. Taxonomy (GTDB): domain Bacteria; phylum Bacillota; class Clostridia; order Lachnospirales; family Lachnospiraceae; genus JAKSRN01. Next base: position 11,765 of record JAUNAJ010000001.1, read on the forward strand.
GCGTATTCAGCTTCTCAGCTATACTTCTTCTGTAATTCCGATTATTCTCTCTATCTGGATTGCTTCTTATTTGAAACATTTCTTTGATAAGTATCTTCCGATTGTAATCAGAAATCTTTTCAGTCCGATGTTCACTATTGCCATTATGGTTCCATTGACTCTTCTGGTATTTGGTCCTGTGGGAAATACCATTGGTGGTGCCATAGGAGGCATCTACAATACACTGTACGGCTTAAGTCCGATTATTGCAGGTCTCATCGTGGGAGGATTATGGGAAGTCCTGGTAATTTTTGGTGTTCACTGGGGCATCACACCGGTTACTGTCGGAAACTATGCAAGTCTTGGATATGATACATTTACCGGCCTGCAGGGTGCAGCTGTATTCTCTCAGGCAGGTGCCGCATTCGGTGTATTCCTGAAGACAAAAGACAAGGACATGAAGGGGGTATCTGCATCTGCAGCACTTACAGGGCTGTTCGGTATTACAGAGCCGGCAATCTACGGTGTTAACCTGCGCTATAAAACACCTATGATCTGCGGCTGTATCGCAGGTGCCGTAGGTGGTGCCGTTGCCGGTGCATTCCATGCTGTTTCCTGGGGCTATAATATGCCGGGAATTGCAACACTTCCGAACTACTTTAAAGCAGGTCACATGACACAGTTTATCGGCTATGTGATCGCAATCGTTATTTCCTTTGTATTAGGTACAGTGCTGACCATGATTGTGGGCTTCAAGGAAGATATCTCTGAGGAAAAGACAATTACTGCCTCCTGCGAACCTCCGAAGAATATCGATCATCCGGCAGCAGTTGCTTCTCCTGTCAGCGGTGAAGTAATCTCTGTTGCAGATGTAAAGGATGAGGTATTTGCCTCTAAGGCAATGGGGGACGGAGCAGCCATTATCCCCTCATCAGGAAAAGTAGTTGCGCCCTTCGACGGAACAGCTTCCGTTGTATTCCCCACCGGTCACGCCATCGGACTGACCGACAGAGAGGGTAACGATTTCCTGATTCATATCGGAATCAATACAGTGGAGCTGAACGGAGAGGGATTCCACGTTCATGTAAAGCAGGGAGATCTGGTTAAGCAGGGTCAGCTGCTGGTGGAATTTGATCAGGACGTGATTAAAAATGCCGGCTATGACAGTACCGTTATGTTTATTCTGACGGATTCAGAAAAGCCGGTTAAGGTAAATACCGGAATGACAGCTGCGGGAACAGAACCCGTGATCCAGCTGATTTAAAAATATCCAAAAGCATACAAATTATCCTTTATCAACAGCATGCGTGAAACAGCCGGTGCCTTTTCATAAGACACCGGCTGTTTCGTATTTGGTCAATATTTACAATTATGTTTACACCATTATTTCTAACATCCGCTCTTGGAGCATGGACACAAATGTCACTACCTGCAGAAATATTCGATTTTGTAACGAATTATTGCAGTTGAGAAGCATTATAGTAACTGCGTCGGCGCATCAGATTTTGAAAAAATGTTCTATTTTGCATTCACAACCATCGTGTATGTGGCAGTCAATGCACATTCCCCGCTTTCCCTTGCTGTAGCCAGCGGAGTTCTGGTGGGAGTCAACATCCTTGCAGGAATGATGGGAATGCTTGGAACACTGGGAATCAGCGGACTTTCAAACTTCAAGTATCTGACCCTGTTCTCCCTGTATGATTACAATTCCGTACTCCTGGGAGCAAATGTAACCATTCTTCCGGGTGTCAGTATCGGTGACAACTGTGTGATCGGAGCTGGATCTGTTGTAACAAAAGATATTCCGGAAAATACAATAGCAGTTGGAAATCCTTGTCATGTTTTACGAAAGATTACAGAAAATGACAGGCTTGCAATGAATGCAGAATACCCTCATCCTCTGTAGGTAGTGGAATGAATGCCCTAAATACGCACACAGAACGCTTGTTCTATGTGCGTGTCTGTGATATACTTAATATTTAGAATTGTTCCAAATTAAGAGGAAAGGAGGGAAACATGATATTTCAAACATTAACAAGGGTGAGACAGAAGATTCTGCTTAATTTGATTTTTGCAATGGCAACAGGATTGTTGATTTTGATCCTGCCGAACAACTCATACGGATCGTTCAGTGTGTTTGTTGGAATTGTACTGTTGATTTATACAGTTTATGCAACATTTAAATTTCTCGACAGCAGTAAGGCGGTCATTCACTATTTAAGGCTGCTGATTGCCCTTTTCCTGGGAATTATCGGATTTGCCTTCATTGTATATGATGGATTTCTGATCAATGTAGCGGCACTATGTCCAGCATTCTCCCTGTACTTTCGGGACTCGTTGAGTGCTATCTTGCTGTTTATGTAGCAAAAAGGGCCGGACGCAGAAGCTGGTGGGTGCTGAATATATTTGGAATCATCCTGATTCTTTTTGGGTTTACTGCCGCAACCAGACCTGCATTCAATGATATGACCTCCTATATGCGAGTCGTTGGAGGTACAATCCTGTTTTCCAGCTTTGTGATTGGCTTAAGCTTATTATGGATCTGGCCGAATCGCAGTAAAAACAGAGATCAGGAGGGATAACCGTGAAAAAGAAAGTCAATAAAAAAATAAATCCCCGTGCAATGGAAATTTTCCGGATATTTGCAACACATAATTTCTATTTCAACGGACTGACTCCTTTCGAGCTTCGGACCACTATCGAAGACCTTGGTCCGACCTATGTAAAGATTGGACAGATTATGTCCAGCAGGAATGATATTCTGCCGGAAGAGTACTGCAGGGAACTGGAGAAGCTGAGAAGTGATGTGGTTCCAATCGAAATCGATGAGGTGAAAGCGATCATTGAAGCTGAGACCGGATGCAGGATAGAGGATCTCTATTCGGAATTTCGGGAGAAACCACTGGGATCGGCTTCGATGGGACAGGCACATTTTGGAATCCTGAAGGATGGAAGAAGAGTTGTGACCAAGGTTCAGCGTCCGGGAATTGAAGAAAAGATGCTGGAGGATCTGAAGCTTTTAAAAAGTCTGGCCGGATATTCACAGGCGGGAATCGATCCGGATGAGCCGAGAGATTCGTCAAACGTCAATTTGATTGAGGTGCTGGATGAGCTTGAGAAAGTAACCATAGAGGAATTGGACTACGGTACCGAGGCTGCCAATACAAAGGAATTTCATGAGCTCTGTATCGAAGAAGGTGCAATGATCTCGTCACCTGAGATCATTGAAGAATTATCGACTAAGAGAATACTTACCATGACCTATGTGCCGGGCGATACGCTCTCTGACCTTAATACTGTTGAAAAACATGGACATAGCCGGCAGGAGGCTGCGGAAGCACTGTTTGATCATTATATTCATCAGGTATTTGAGGTGGGATTGTTTCATGCCGATCCCCATCAGGGGAATATTATGGTGGATGATGAAAAAATCTACTGGATCGATTTCGGAATGCTTGGCAGGATCAGCTCAGAAAAGATGAATGGGCTGAAAAAAATGATTCTGGCAATGATGCAGGGAAATGCCGATGATCTCGTAGGTGCTGTTCTTTCCTTGGGAGTTTCTAACGGCAAGGTAGATAAAGCTGCACTGATTGAAGATGTTCGCGAGATGATGGAGGAACAGGCCGGCGCCGGTCAGCTAAGTGAGGTCAATTTTTCCGCACTCAGCGATACCCTGCAGAATATCATGGCAGACCATAACCTGAAGCTTCCGAGAGAGTACACACTTTTGATCCGAAGCTTAATTACGATGGAAGGTGTGATAGAAGAGCTTTATCCGGATATCGATATGGCTCAGGTTCTTGCAAAGAAGCTGCTGAGCGGCAGTGATGTGGCGAAACGGCTTATGGAGATGATAGGGATTCTGATGCCCGGAGGGGAGTTCACGAAGAATCTTCCCATGTCTGTGATCAAGCTGCTTCTGACAAGCGGGACCCAGGTGGCGAATCTGCCATCCAGTGCAGTGAAACTGGTAAACAATGTGGCGGATGGCAGATTAAAGATAAAACTGGAATTAACCGGGTATGAAGGGATCATGGAAACTGTTGTATCACTGGCAGTGAATCTTGTGCTGGCATTGTTTGCGTGTATCCTGTTTATCGGAGGATGTATCCTCACGACAGCAGATGTACAGCCTGCTGTCAGCGGAATGCCTGTTGTATCTATTGCAGCATTTGTTGTATCCATTGCACTCGGGATGTTTACCGTTACAAGATTCAGAAAGCAGCGTACGAATAAATGATAAAGAAGGGGGCTGTCGCACAAGCGTTTATTTGACGCTTGTGCGACAGTCCCAGAACTGCACCAGGGGTTGTAAATGTGTAATCCATGTTGTTTGTCCTTCCTTTCAGGAAAATGCTTTAATGAGGCGGAATGCCTGCTCCACAGAAGCGGTCATATTGTTTCTGGCATTTTCAGGGTCCATGGCCTCTGCCAGAGTAACCACTCCCCGGAGAATAGGGAAGAAGGCATCGATGCCGTGCTCATTGCATACCCCTGCATCCGGAGTAACGCTTCCGGAAAATGCCAGCACCTTCTTGCCGTATTTCTTTGCGATAGAAGCCACTCCGATTGGAGCCTTGCCCATGGCTGTCTGACTGTCCAGACATCCTTCACCGGTCACAACCACATCCGCATCCTTCACATAGTACTCCAGGCGGGTTTCCTCCAGAACGATTTTTATTCCAGACTCCAGCACCGCATTGGTAAAGGTAAGGAAGGCAAATCCCAGTCCGCCGGCTGCACCGGTTCCTGCCTGACTCGCATTCGCTTTTGGGAAGCTCTCAGCTGCCAGTGCAGCATAGGAAGCCAGCCATTTATCCATCTGCAGAACCATGGAAGCATCCGCTCCCTTCTGGGGTCCGTAGATCGCACTTGCACCATTCTCTCCGCAGAGGGGATTGGTCACATCACAGGCAATCTTAAATCTGCAGTCCTTCAGTTCAGGAATCACATAGGTATCGGTAATGGATTCCAGCTCCTCCAGGCCCTTCGATCCGAAGGGAACCTGTTTTCCATCCCCGTCCAGCAAACCATAACCCAGAGCCTGCAGCATACCAATGCCTCCATCGTTGGTGGCGCTGCCTCCGATTCCCACGATGAAGCTGCGGCATCCTTTCTCAATTGCATCCCGGATCATTTCCCCCACACCATAGGTGGTGGTGTGCAGGGGATTTTTGTCTTTATCCTCCACCAGAGTAATGCCGGCAGCGGCAGACATCTCAATGATGGCGGTCTTTCCATTTCCTGAATCAAGAATTCCGTACTGTGCCGTGATTTTAGCACCCAGAGGTCCGGTCACTGGTATATTCTGCAGCTCCCCACCCATGCCAATGGTCAGAGCCTCCACCGTTCCTTCACCTCCGTCCGCCAGGGGACGAACCAGTACCTCTGCATCGGGATATACTTTCTTTACACCTTCTGCAATGGCATTTCCTGCCTCAAGTGATGTTAAACTTCCCTTTAAAGAATCAATTGCTGCAACTACTTTCATACTTAGATCTCCTTTCCTGCACCTCACGTATATGCCATTCATATTTTCATGTACCCTGTATTTGTTCAGGCACATTCCACAGCATTCTACAGGTTTACGCTTTCAGTTTTATTTTTTACGATTGGTTATTTCTGTTTCTTCATTGCATTATATCTTTGTTGACTCTGAATGTCATTCTGATTCTCGGGTATCCTTTTTCAAACGTAATCTTTCGTAAGTATCGGTACAAGACAATATATTGCCTTGTATCGATTTTTTATTAAATAAAATGTAACTGTTGACATTACAACAAGCGTCTGTTATAGTAGCTTCATAGAAAACGAAGAACTGATTTTTTCATGATTGAAAGGAATAATAATATGAAATTAGGAATCACAGGCGTTACAGGTAAACTGGGCAGCACTCTGGTGGAACAGCTGAAGGATCTGGGCGGCAATCTGGTTCTTCTGGCGAGAAATCCGCAGAAGGCTTCCGTTCCGGAAGGAGCGGAAATTCGAAAGGCAGGCTATGATAGCAGCGAAGAGACGATCCATGCACTGAAGGACGTGGATGTGCTGTTTATGGTATCGGCCAAAGAGAATGCCAATCGACTGGCAGAGCACAAGGCATTTGTGGATGCAGCTAAGGCAGCGGGAGTCAGACATATTGTTTATACCTCCTTCTACAATGCTGCGGAGAAAGCCATCTTCACACTGGCGAGGGATCATTATCATACAGAGGAGCATATTAAATCTCTTGGCTTTACCTATACCTTCATACGTGACAATTTTTATATGGATTTCCTGATGGACCTGGTACTGAATTACGGAGAGATCAAGGGACCTGCAGGTGAAGGACGGGTGTCTGCTGTGGTCAGAAGTGATGTAGCAGAGGTGCTGGCAGTGATTCTCAGGGATCCGGAGCGTTATGAGAACCGTGTCCTGAATATGACCGGTCCGGAGGATCTAAGTATTAAAGAGGTCTGCGAAAGAGCCGGGAAGGTGTTGAATAAACAGATTCCTTATATCGAGGAAACAGTAGAAGAGGCTTATGAATCCAGAAAACAGTGGGAGGCAGAGCAATGGGAATATGATTCCTGGGTGTCCACCTACACAGCCATCAGAGACGGAGAGCAGAAGGGTGTTTCTTCTGATATCGAGGAGATCCTGGGAAGGACTCCTAAAACTCTGGAAGACTGCTTATATGAGATGCTGAAAAAAGTGTGATCTGATGAAACTCTATCAATCAGCTTCATTGTTTTTTGAATAACCTGGAGATTAGAAAACAGAACAGCCATTTGAGGTATATGTTACTGAGAAGGAGTGATAACCATGAAAAAGAATAAAATAATCCCCGCATTACTTGCCATGACCTTAGGTGTATCCCTGCTGACCGGATGCGGTGCATCCGGTAATACAGAAAACACCGGCAGTACAGGAGGCCAGAGCGATACAAAAGCCACAGTAATCCGAATGGGATCCAAGGACTTTACAGAGAATGAAGTCGTTGCAGAAATCTATGCTCTCGCCCTCGAGGACGCAGGATACACAGTAGAGAGAAAGTTTGATATCTCTTCCTCTGTCATCCATCAGAGTATCACCAGCGATGAGATCGATATCTACCCGGAGTATACAGGAACCGGTCTTATATCGATTCTTGGTGAAGCTCCCCTTACGGATGCTGATGAGGTATATGAGACGGTAAAATCTGCCTATGCGGAGCAGTTTGAACTCACCTGGCTTGATTATGCAGCAGCCAATGATGGTCAGGGCATCTTCATCAGCAGAAAATTATCGGATGAGCTGGGCATCACTACCCTTTCCGATCTGCAGGCGAATGCATCGCAGGTACGCTTTGCCTCCCAGGGAGAATTCGATGAACGTGAGGACGGGATCCCCGGACTTGAGAAGGTGTACGGTCCCTTCGATTGGGCATCTTCCAAGGTCTACGACAACGGGTTAAAATATTCTGTAGTCGAAAATGATGAAGCAGATGCTGCTCCTGCCTATACCACAGAGGGACAGCTGTCTCAGACAGATAAATTTGTCCTTCTGGAGGATGATAAGCATGTGTGGCCGCCTTATAATCTGGCTCCTGTGGTACAAAATGAGGTGCTGGAGGCGGAACCGGAGATTGCCGATATTTTAAATTCTGTCAGTGCAACGCTGGATACAGCTGTGGTCACTCAGCTCAATGCCCGGGTCGACGTGGAGAAAGAGGAGTACGAGGATGTTGCTGCTGATTACTACGAAAGTATCCGATAATCAGCAGTGAACGCATTAGAACTAAGAAAGAGACAGCAATGATTGCAATTGAATATCAGGATATCGTAAAAAAATACGAAGGAAGTCAGGCATATTCTGTGGATCATGTCAGCGCACAGATCCGGGAAGGGGAATTTATCACAATTCTGGGATCCTCCGGCTGTGGAAAGACAACTCTGCTGAAGATGACGAACAGGCTGATTGATCCGACGGAAGGGAAAATCGTTCTGTTCGGAGAGAATATTGCCCAGGTGGATCCTGTTGTGGTACGCAGAAGGATGGGATATGTAATTCAGCAGGTTGGTTTATTTCCACATATGACCGTTGAGGAGAATATCGGTATTATTCCGAAACTGGAAGGGTGGGATAAGGAGCGCATCCATCAGAGGGTGACAGAACTGCTGGAACTGGTTGAGCTGAAACCGGATGAATATCGTACTCGGTATCCATCGCAGCTTTCCGGAGGACAGCAGCAGAGAATAGGGCTGGCAAGAGCACTGGTGACAGATCCCAAAATCATGCTTCTGGATGAACCCTTCGGAGCCATCGATGCCATTACCCGGTTGAATCTGCAGAATGAATTAATGCGGATCCATCAGGGAATGAACAAGACATTTCTTCTGGTGACCCACGATATTAATGAAGCCTTCAGGCTGGGAAACCGTGTCATGATTATGAATGAAGGAAAACTGCTGCAGTTCGACACCCCTGCAAATATTATCCGGCATCCGGCTGACCCGTTTGTGGAGACATTGATCGCCTCAACGAAGGAGCAGGAACGTTTCTGGGAGGGAATACTGTGATAGAATATTTTTTGAAACGTCCGGAAAAGATTCTGAATCCGCTTCTGGAGCATATGGAGCTGGTACTGATCACCCTGCTTTTTTCAGTTGCACTGGCAGCGGCACTTACACTGCTATCCCTATATGTTCGGAAAGCAGGCTGCGTGCTGAATCAGTTGTTTGCAGTACTCTACGGGATCCCATCCCTTGCTCTGTTTGCCCTGCTGATTCCGGTAACAGGATTAGGGACAAAAACCGCCGTGATCGTGCTGGTTGTGTATAACCAGTATTTGCTTCTTCGGAATTTCCTGACGGGAATCGGAGAAGTGGATCCCGCCGTCTGTGAGGCTGCGGCGGGCATCGGTATGACCAAGATGCAGGTTCTGCTGAGAGTACAGCTTCCTCTGGCAAGGAAAGCAATATTTGCAGGGATCCGTCTTGCTGTTGTATCTACCATTGGAATCGGCACTATAGCCTCATCTATCAATGCCGGAGGACTTGGTGACCTGCTGTTTGACGGCCTTCGCACCATGAATCTGGTCAAGATCCTGTGGGGAAGCTTCCTGTCAGCCGGACTTGCAATTGTGACAAATGCAGTTCTAAAATGCGTCGAAAACGCAATTGACAGGAAGGTACAGGGACAGTAATGGCAGACCGGTTTACCACATGGAGACGGGTACTATGATTGTAAATATTATCGACAAAAGAGGAAAAAGCATATGATCGCAGCGATGGCAGACTATATAGGAAGAAACTACATTCAGATTCTGGAACAGCTGCTGACACATCTTGGGATCAGCCTGCTGGCTCTTTTAACAGCTTGTATTATTGGTATTCCCCTGGGATATTTCGCATCCAGAAGTACTAATAGCGAACGTCTGCTGTCCATACCATTCCAGGTGCTTCGAGTGGTACCCTCTCTGGCACTGCTTGTTCTGCTGATCCCTGTGATGGGTACAGGTGTGGCTCCGGCAGTGACTGCCCTGACTGTTCTTGCCGTTCCTCCGATCTTCCTGAACACGATTGTAGGCTTTCGGGAAGTACCGGAATTTATGGTTGAAAGCGGGGTGGGAATCGGAATGACAGAGCAGCAGGTGCTGCGTCAGGTCAGAATTCCCTTGGCTCTTCCGATGATCTTATCCGGTGTTCGAACCGGAATGGTGGAGGCCATCGCCAGTGCCGCCCTTGCAGCAAAAATCGGTGCAGGCGGTCTCGGTGAGCTGATATTCACGGGACTTGGTCTGAACCGTGCAGATCTGCTCCTGATCGGAGGCGTACTGGTGGCGGTATTATCCGTTGGCTGCGGTGTGCTGTTTGATTGGATGACAAGAAAGCTGCTAAAATATAAGTATTAATACTGTGTTACCTGAACAGCGCATGAATGGGAGGTTACCCGTGAACTGTATCTGAACAGCAGCACTGCGGAATATTCTGCGGTGTTGCTGTTTTTTCAGTGAGAGGGTATACTGCAGAATATAGGAGTATTACCTTGGATGGGAGACGTAAACTATGGATATTACACTAGGTGTCGTACTTAGGCTACTTTCTTTGGATACGACAATTTATACGAAAGTTGTGAAGGAAGATGAATATATTAAGGGATATGAAATCTGGGAGCCCGGAATGGGGATTCCTCAGAGTAACGTGCTCTATCTGATGGAGTACCAGACATTAATGATGGATCCGGGGATTTGGAAGAGAAAATATGTCCTGTGCACGGGAAGGCTGACTGCCGAAGAACTGTCCGGTCAAGAGGACTACTGGATCAGCGTATCAGACAGTCTTCGTCCTATGGATCTGTTTCGGCAGCTGCAGCGGATTTTTCAGATCTGGTATCATTGGTGCATCCGTTTACATGAAATGATCCTGGCCAATTCAAACCTGAGTGAGCTTCTGGAAACCATGGAAGAGACATTTCAGATCTTTTCGTGTATTTCCACGCAGGCAATGGAGATTGTCGGCGTCAGCAGCGGCTTTGAGCAGCATTGCAGCTGGGTGGAGCAGCAGACTGTGCTGCTCCATCAGGTAAATGAGCTGGTTACGGATGAGGACTTTCAGAACGCAAAGAGCGAGGATAACGTTTTTTTATATACAAATATGTATGGGGAATGCTATTACTGTTACAATTTAAAGATAAGCGGGCAGTATCGGGCACGGATCATCAGCGGCGTGGAAGGATGGACAAAGGCATACGGTGTTCATGGAATCGTAACTGTGTTTGGGGCGGCTTTAAACAAGGTATACGGAGAATATGACAGGCAGGAGGATTTGATACAGGGAGAGCAGGGAATGAAGCACATGCTGTCCGATATGCTGCAGGGTCTGGTTCCGATGCAGTTCGAGCTTCGCCGCCAGCTGGAGACGGTTCACTGGGTGCCGACGCAGACCTATCAGGTGCTGGTCATCCGCTTTCAGGATGAAACAAACGGCGGTGTCGGCATGTCCTACTACAAAACGCAGATCCACGCACTGCTGCAGGATTGCTTTGTTTTGCAGGAAACGGATCGTTTTATATGCGTGCGTAATCTGAGTCGATGGAAAGAACTGAAGGACTACGATGAGATTTTGCCGTATTTTCTGAGAGAGACCCTGTGCAAGGCAGGAATCAGCGATACCTTTCGGGACTTTGCACAGGTACGCTCGTATTATCTTGAGGCACTGGAAGCACTTCGAATCGGTGAGAGGGTAGACAGTACAAGGTGGTACTACTATTTCTCTCGTTATACTATGCCGTATATGCTGCAGCAGTGCATCAAAGAATTGATGCCGGAACAGGTCTGTCATCCGGCATTGAGGATTCTGGATGAATACGACAAGAAAAATGAGACACATTTGCTGGAGACTCTGGAAGTTTTTCTCAGGGAAAGACACAGCATAGCACATTCGGCAGCACTGCTGGACATACACCGAACAACATTGCTGGTACGGCTGGAACGGATCAATCATTTGACGGGAATTGACATTCAGGATTATCCTACATGCCTGCATCTGATGCTTTCTCTGGAGATTCTGCATTTTTCAGGTTGAACTGCTGTACCTAAGTAGGCCTATCCACTGCTTGTGCTGATGAAGAACAAGCAGTGGATGGGCAGTATAATTTTCACATGACTGCTATATAATGTAGTAGTGGATTGCTGTTAACTTCTTTCATTTGATGAATTTACACTTACAAATCCCTGATTTACAATGAAAACAGATCACACGAGTGACTCCGTGGAATAATCGGAGTTTGAATTGAATTCTGGAACTGCAGGTATAATCATTGTAATGTCGAGGAGGACGAGAGTATGATGACACCAAGAGAAAATTTTCTGGAGCTGTTGAATGGCGGAAAGCCGGAGAGACTTGTTAACGGGTATGAACCATTTGAATTTATTGTAAGCGATCCACTGATATACAAATATTATCTTGGATGCTACATTGAGGGGCAGGAAACCAAGAGTCCTTTTGGCTACAGCATCCTTTGGAAAAAGGGTGAGCATGCCGGCATGCCTTACGTTACTGAAGAGAATAAGCTGATCAAAGACATCACAGAATGGAGAAAATACTACATTCCTCAGGATGTTTCAATGCCGGAGGAGGCCTGGGCACAGGCGAAGGCAGATTTTGCCAAGATCGACAGAAAGGAAAAAATGGCAACGGGCTTAATGGTCAGTGGTCTGTTTGAGGGGCTTCATGCAATGATGGGCTTCGAGGATACACTAATGAACTTCCTGATGGAGCCGGAGGCGATGGAAGAGCTGCTGGACGTACAGCTGGAGTGGAAGCTTGCCTATGCAAAAGAACTGCTGGATCATATGGAACTGGATGCCATTCTTTATCATGATGATCTAGGAGCAAAAGAAAAACTGTTCTTCAGCCGTGACGTGTTCCAGGAGTTTTTCCTTCCGCGTTACGAAAAACTGTTCGGCTATATTCAGTCCAGAGGAGCAAAAGTAATTCTTCATGCAGACAGCTATTGTGAACCGCTGGTAGAGGACTTTGTGACCATGCATGTAGATGTATGGCAGGGTGCACTTTACACTAATAATTTCAAAGCGATTCAGGAGAAGGTGAAAGGCAAACTGGTTCTGATGGGTGGAATTGACTCGATCATTGATCGTGAAGGCTGGACAAGAGAAGAAGTGTTTGCTGATGTTTACAGAGCCATTGAGCAGGGGGCTCCTTATGGTGCATTTATCCCTTGCATTACATACGGTCTTCCGGAATCTATCTACCCGGGTGTACTGGAGTGTACCATGGAGGCAGTGGATCAGTATAATAAAGAGCACTTTGCCTGAACAGAAAGTTATTTGAAAATCGATTGATACAGACAGAGGCTGCCGCATGAGTGCGACAGCCTCTTATTTTTTATGGAGCTGCTGAGACACAGTCAGCCTGTTTCGATGCATCTCTGCTGCGCAGCTGACTGATCAGTATAGATGTCAGTACCAGACCGATTCCGACGATATTAATTACTCCAAGTGCTTCGTGATAGAGCCAGATTCCAAATACAGCAGCAACCACGGTTTCTGCAGACGCCAGGATCGGTACGATACTGCTGTTGCTGATTCTGTGGACGCCTGCATAATAGAGTCCGTAGGCAATGGTTGTAGGGATCAATGCATACAGTACCGCAATTCCCAGCGCAGGTGCCGGAATGGATTGCATGTGCTCCTGAGGTCTGGCGTAGAATACCAATGAAACGGCGGCAAAAAAATAACTGTAGGTACTTACTACCCATGGGCTGCTGCCGGATGCGAGACGGCCGAAGATCGCTGTCAGGGCATAGCAGGTGCCGGCGCATACTCCGCAGACGATACCGATCACAGAAACCTGTGCCGCACCGGAAGTTCCTCCGGACACAGTCAGTACACAGCCAAGAATATTGACGCAGACGGCGATCAGCTTTCCCTTTGTCAGCTGTTCCTGAAACAGAAACGCAGCGGTAAACATGGTGATCGCCGGTGCGATATTCAAAAGGACGGCACTGACCGTTACTCCTGCACGTGCGACGGCAATACTGTAGAAGATATTGTAAATGCCGTGGCAGACGATACCAAGAAGTGCACAGCGCAGGACTTCAAGTCGGGAAATCTTCAGTGCAGAAGGACCTTCCTTGAACAGTGTAATCGTAAGTGAAAGGATGAATGCAAAACCAACTCGCAGAAAACTGATCATTCCGGTGCTGACCTGATACTCGGTGAGTTCCTTGACAAAAGCACCGATACTACCCCACAGAATTCCTGCCAGCAGTACCAGAGCATATCCGTAGACGCCGCTGAACTTTTTATTAATAATCCTTCCCACTTGAAGTTCCTCCTTCGATACGTTATTGTCATGCAGCTGTTCAGCTGTAAATAACTTTTCCTGTTACGTGAACTGTAACCTTCTCCTGAATCATTACAGGTATATCATAAATTCTTTTTGGAATATAAGGAAGAAACAGTGTATAATACTTTTATTAGCAAATGTAATATTTCTTCTGAGAGAATTTCGTATGAAATAAATTTTCAACTATGTTTCAGCTGGGCGGTTACCATACAGATATGGCCGCCTGCCCCTCGGAGGTACTATATGGACGATCGGAAAATTCAGGTGTTTCTGGCTGTTGTGGAGCATGGAAGCTTCAGCAAGGCCTCTGAACACCTTCATTGCACCCAGTCTGCCGTCACGCAGACCATTAATCGACTGGAAAATGAACTGGGCTGCACACTGCTTAATCGGTATCACAGCGGCGTGAAATTAACATCTGCAGGAGAACAGCTTTTTCCTGATCTGCAGGCAGCCTTCAATGGGCTGGAAAATCTGCGGACGCATGCAGAAAGAATATCCACTGCGATGCATTCTCAGATCAGGATCGGTTCCTTTTCCAGTATTGCCAATACATGGCTCCCTGAAATATTAAAAGAATACCGGGAACAGCACTCGGAAACAGTTTTTACCATTAAGATCTGTACAAATGATATTGAAGAACAATTGAAAGCGGATCAGATCGATATCGCGTTCGGAGATCGGTCCCGTCTTTCTCATTCTCTGTTCATTCCGCTGATGGAGGATCCGTATTTTGCTGTAGTTCCGGAAGGAATACAGATAGAAAATACAGTCGTTACCCAGCAGGAATTATCGGAACTGCCGTTTTTAATGGCACCAATGAATGATCTGGAAGAAATTCTTTCTGTTCATCCCTGGAATGCAGTGCGCGTTGACAGTGACGATGATGGTACCTTGCTGACAATGGTGGCAAATGGTCTGGGATCAACGGTCATGCCGCAGCTTAGTCTGACTGCCGTCCCGAAAGGTGTCAGGGTACTTCCGCTGGAACCGGGGATCCACCGTACACTGGGAATAGGAATGAATGCTGAACCGGCTGTGCAGACCCGGCGTTTCTGCGATTTTGTAAAGGCATCAAATTTGACAAAACAATAGAAGTGTGATAAAAGAGTACACTAACACAGCAGTATGCGCTGCAAAACAATCTGTACAGACAGGCATATCTGAAATTAAGAAGGTGATTATAATGAATAACAGAGAGAATCTGACACTGATGCAGGGATTTGAATGGTATCTGCCCGCAGATCATCTCCACTGGAGAAGAATCGCATCCAAAGCGGAAGAGCTTTCCCGTGCCGGAATCGATATGATCTGGCTGCCTCCGTCCTATAAGGGAGCCGGCGGCGATCAGAGTGTCGGCTACGATGTTTATGATAAATACGATCTTGGAGAGTTTGACCAGAAGGGCTCAATCTCTACAAAATATGGAACGAAAGAGGAGTATCTTGCCTGTGTTGAAGCACTTCACAATGCCGGGATCCGTGTGATCAGCGACATTGTCCTGGACCATCTGATGGGCGCGGATGAGACTGAACGGATCACGGTTGTCGAGGACTCCTTCGATGACCGGAACCAGCAGATCTCGGGAGAGCTGGAGATCAATGCATGGACCAGATTTACCTACCCTGGCAGAAAGGGCAGATATTCGAAGGAACAGTGGGATTTTCATGATTTCAACGGTACCGATTTTGACGATGAGGAGAAACGTACCGGCCTGTTCCGGATCGAGGGAAAAACCTGGAACCGCGGCACGGACTGGGATTTCGGGAATTTCGACTATCTGATGGGTGCCTGTCTCGATATGGAGAATCCTGAAGTGGTGAAGAAACTCACTGACTGGGGAAAGTGGTTCCTGGATACAACGAATACAGACGGTCTGCGTCTGGATGCCGTGAAGCATATCAGCCATGAATTCTTCCTTCAGTGGATCAGGGATATGAGAGAGCACAAAGGAGACGAGTTCTTTGTTGTGGGAGAATACTGGCATGGAGAGATTGAGCGTCTTCTTCATTATCTCGATGCGGTTGAGAATGCCTATGCTCTTTTTGATGTGCCGCTGCACTATGCATTGATGAATGCAGGAAACAACAGGGAGATGGATCTGACCAATCTTCTGAAGGACAGTCTTCTGGCTGCCAGACCGGACAATGCGGTACTGTTCGTGGATAATCATGACACCCAGCCGGGACAGGCACTGTATTCCTTTGTTCCCACCTGGTTTAAGCCCCAGGCTTATTCGATCATTCTGTTCCAGGAAGCGGGATATCCCTGTGTGTTTTACGGAGATCTGTACGGCATTCCCCATGACAATATTCCACCGGTGACCGGGCTTGCGAAGCTGTGTCAGGCGAGAAAGGTGTCCGCCTACGGTACCCAGAAGGATTATTATGATGACGCCCATGTTGTGGGCTATACCAGAGCGGGCGATGCAGAGCACGAGGGCTCCGGTATGGCAGTTCTGATCACCAACAACGAGGGCGGAAGCAAGCGTATGTATGTCTCCATGAAATATGCAGGAGAATGCTTTGTGAACCTGTTAAAGCCCACCAGTGAAAAAGTGGTGCTGGGAGATGATGGCTGCGGCGAGTTCTATGTAGAACGGGAGAGTGCTGCCGTCTGGGTAAGAGAAAGCGGCTACGAGAAAATTGAGCTTGGAGAGCTTTGATGTTCCGGAACAGGGGGACGGTGCTGCCGTTCCACTTAATTGGAACGGCAGCACCGTCCCCCTGTTCCATTTTGTGTATCCGTATAAGTACAATGTAAGGGATTGACAGAAAAGTAAAATCGGATTATAGTACACACATAAAGCAACGGCGCTTTGGATGATTCATCCAAGGCGCCTTTTCTTTTATCATAATACTATTACCGGGAAGCAAAGGGGCTTCAGATCAGTTCATAAAAAGAACGGTCTGAAGCCCCTTAGGTTTTCTGAAGCAGGAATAATGGGAAGAGGATTTCTGTATTCAAAGCCGCCCGGAAGAAGGAGGATTCAATATGAGTAATGTGCCTGAGATTTACGGAAGCCTTGTGTTTAACGACAAGATCATGAAAACAAAGCTGCCGAAGGATGTTTACAAAGCTCTTCGGAAGACCATTGAGAAAAATACACATCTGGAAGCAGATATCGCCAATGCTGTGGCTGTTGCCATGAAGGAGTGGGCAGTTGAGAACGGTGCAACACACTTTACACACTGGTTCCAGCCATTGACCGGATTCACCGCAGAGAAGCATGACAGCTTTATCTCCCCTACAGAGAACGGCGGTGTGCTGATGGAGTTTTCCGGCAAGGAGCTGATCAAGGGTGAACCGGATGCATCTTCCTTCCCTTCAGGCGGCCTCAGAGCTACCTGTGAGGCACGAGGATATACTGCCTGGGATCCAACTTCCCCGGCATTTATCAAGGACGGAACCCTTTGCATTCCAACCGCCTTCTGCTCCTACAGCGGAGAGGCTCTGGATAAGAAAACACCGCTGCTCCGTTCCATGGATGCGCTGAGCAAGGAGGCTGTAAAGCTTCTGAATATCATCGGCAATAAGGCGGTGGAAAGCGTTATCACGACAGTTGGTCCCGAGCAGGAATACTTCCTGATCGACAGAGAGGATTTCAAGAAGAGAAGAGATCTGATCTTTACAGGCCGTACCCTTCTTGGTGCTCCGGCTCCCAAGGGACAGGAGATGGATGATCACTACTTCGGAATGCTGAAATCCAGAGTTGCAGACTATATGAAGGATCTGGATGAGGAACTTTGGAAGCTGGGAATTCCTGCAAAGACGAAGCATAATGAGGTGGCACCCTGTCAGCATGAGCTGGCACCGATCTTTGATACGACGAACGTGGCAGTGGATCACAACCAGCTGACCATGGAGGTAATGAAGAAGGTAGCAGAGAAGCATGGATTTGTCTGTCTGCTTCATGAGAAACCATTTGCAGGAATCAACGGATCAGGCAAGCACAACAACTGGTCCATGACCACCAACCTGGGAACCAACCTGCTGGATCCCGGAAAAACACCTGCAGAGAATACACAGTTCCTGGTATTCCTGGCGGCAGTGATCAAGGCAGTGGATGATTACGCGGATCTGATGCGTCTCTCCGTTGCCAGTGCAGGCAATGACCATCGACTGGGTGCCAATGAGGCGCCGCCGGCAATTATCTCTATTTTCCTGGGAGATGAGCTGACAGCCGTGATCGAGTCCATTGAGAAGGATGAGTTCTTCCATACCAGTGAAAAAGTAAGCATGCAGACCGGTGCGAAGGTGATCCCGCACTTTACAAGGGATACAACAGACAGAAACAGAACCTCGCCCTTTGCATTTACCGGTAATAAATTTGAATTCCGATCCCTGGGATCCTCCGCTTCTGTAGCGGGACCGAATACGATCCTGAACACTGCAGTGGCAGAAGTGCTGAGCCAGTTCTCAGCGAAGCTGCAGGGCACGGCAGAGGAGGACATGGAGAAGGCAGTACATGATCTGATCAGGGATACTATCGTGGCTCACAAGAGAGTCATCTTTAACGGAAACGGTTATACCGAGGAATGGGTACAGGAGGCCGAAAAGAGAGGATTGTACAATCTGCGGTCGACACCGGAGGTTCTTCCGAGATTCCTGGATCCGAAGAACGTGGAGCTGTTCACAAAACACGGTGTGTATACAGAGTCTGAGATGAACTCCCGCCATGAGATCAAGCTGGAGAAATACTGCAAGACACTGCATATTGAAGGAAAGACCATGCTGAGCATGCTGCATCAGGAAGTCATGCCGGCTGCAAGAAAATATGCAGATTCTCTGGCAGCTTCCATCGCAGGAAGAAAGGCAGTTTCTTCGTCCATCAGCTGCGGCTCTCTGGAAAAACAGCTGGAGAAGATCGCAGGTCTGTATGATGTACTGGTGACCAAGACGGAGGTTCTGGATGAGGCAATTCTGAAGGCAGAGGAGATGGAGGATCTGGAGGCATTGTCCTTCTTCTATCACGATACCGTTCTTGCGGTAATGGAGGAGGCAAGGGCAGCTGCCGATGAGATCGAGGTCTATATGCCGGACGAATATATGCCGTATCCGACCTATACAAAGATGCTGTTTTATGTATAAGTTTTACGATAGAATCCAGACTGTTCGAGTCGGAACATATCGTTAAAGGAATGAAACAGCTGAGATACTTATAAATAAAGACTAGAATGCAAGGGCGCATTTTCGCCGGGACTGATTCCCGTGAAAATGCGCCTTTTCCATAGCTTTCCGCGAACAGCGAGTCATTCGGACATGCCTGTATGTCCATATGGTGACTGTCGCGTCAACATGAGAAACTCGCAAAGTGTGTTTCTCATGGTATTCAAACAGGGGGTGTGAGTATGACTGATTTAATTCAGAGTGCAATTTCAAGTGAGGTATATGGAGTGTGGTTCCTGATCGGTGCGGCCTTCGTATTCTGGATGCAGGCGGGCTTCGCCATGTGTGAGGCAGGCTTTACAAGAGCCAAGAACGCCGGAAACATTATTATGAAGAACCTGATGGATTTCTGTATCGGAACTGTGATGTGGTTTATCATCGGTTCCTCTCTGATGCTGGGAGAGAACATGCTTGGCGGCTTTGCAGGAAAATTCTCCTTTGAGGTGTTTTCCCATTATGCAGAGTTTGATTATTCTTCCTTCGTGTTCAACCTGGTATTCTGTGCAACTACGGCAACTATCGTTTCAGGCGCGATGGCAGAGAGAACGAAATTTTCTTCCTATTGTATTTACTCAGCTGTGATCTCTGCCATTATCTATCCCATCGAGGCACACTGGGTATGGGGAGGCGGCTTCCTTGCCCAGTGGGGCTTCCATGATTACGCCGGATCCAACTGTATTCATATGGTAGGCGGTATCTGCGCACTGATCGGTGCCTGGATGCTGGGACCTCGAATCGGAAAATTCGTAAAAGACAAAGACGGAAAAGTGACAAAGGTAAACGCGTTCCCCGGTCACAACCTGGTAGTTGCAGCCCTTGGTGTATTCATCCTCTGGTTCGGCTGGTACGGCTTTAACGGTGCAGCAGCAACGGATATCGGAACTCTTGGTTCTGTCTTCCTGACTACAACCGTAGCACCGGCAGCAGCAACTGTAACCTGTATGATCTTTACCTGGGTAAAATACGGCAAACCAGATGTCTCCATGTGTCTCAATGCCTCTCTTGCAGGCCTTGTTGCCATTACAGCACCCTGTGATGTGACGGATTGTGCAGGCGCTGCAGTAATCGGTCTTGTGGCAGGACTTCTGGTGGTATTCGGAGTATGGTTTACAGACAATGTGGTTCATGTGGATGATCCGGTCGGTGCGATAGCGGTTCATATGATGAACGGTATCTGGGGCACCATTGCAGTAGGACTGTTTGCAACAGAAACTGCTCCCGGCTTTGCGGTGGCAGGTATTCAGGAGGGACTTTTCTACGGAGGAGGTCTCACACAGCTGCTGAAACAGCTGGGAGGAATGGGACTGACCATCCTCTGGACCGTTGTGACAATTACGATTGCATTTTCTATTATCAAAGCCACCATCGGACTTCGTGTTTCTGAGGAAGAGGAGATCAGAGGACTGGATGCCACAGAGCATGGTCTTCCCAGTGCATATTCCGGATTCCAGATCATGGATGTTTCCTCTTCTTCCATGACCTTCTCAGAGAATGAGAACACCTACGTAGGTGCAGCTGAGTACCAGAGTGCTTCCAAGGTTCAGCGGGATGCAGTGGTTCCTGTTGTGAGAGGACCGGAGCTGGATACGGGTATGTATAAGGTAACGATTATCGCGAAGCTTGCAAGGTTTGATGCCTTGAAGGATGCCATGAACAACATCGGTGTCACAGGAATGACTGTTACACAGGTCATGGGCTGCGGCATGCAGAAGGGTGCCGGTGAGCGGTACCGTGGAGTTGAGATGGATGCCACCCTGCTTCCGAAGGTACAGGTAGATGTTGTAATCGGAAATATTCCTCTTGATACTGTGATCGAGGCAGCAAAGAAGGCCCTCTATACCGGTCATATCGGCGACGGAAAGATCTTCGTTGTTAACGTAGGCAAGGTAGTGAAGGTTCGAACCGGTGAAGAGGATATGGATGCTCTTCTGGATGTAGAGTTCTAAAAAATGTGTATCTCAATAAGTACTTTCATACAGTCTTTACTGTCTTGACAGATGTCCCTCTCACGGGTATACTTTTAGACAGTAAAGCAAAGGCGCTTCGACCCCGGTCGAAGTGCCTTTTTTTCAATAATGAGGAGCGCTGGAGTGCAGAACACGGAGCGATCCATGGAATCGAAAAAAGGATTCCAGGATCAGGAAGTCTCGGAGGATAGATAATCTATGGATGATAAAATAAGAGAAGAATGCGGAGTCTTCGGAATCTGGGACAGCACAAGAGAGGATGTGGCGCAGGATATTTACTACGGCCTTCTGTCTCTTCAGCACAGAGGGCAGGAGGCGGCAGGAATTGCAGTCTGCAGCAGCACCGGTCCCCGGGGGAATCTGATCCTTCGCAAGGATCAGGGACTTGTTTCTGAGGTGTTCAGTGAGAAGGATCTGTCCGGGATGAAGGGAAATATCGGAATCGGACATGTGCGATACTCCACTGCAGGAGACAGTACAGCTGTGAATGCCCAGCCATTTACCTGCTATTATCAGAAGGGTACACTGGGAATTGTTCACAACGGCAATCTGGTCAATGCAGAGGATCTGCGATCGATGCTGATGAACCACGGATACAGCTTTCAGGCAACCTCGGATACAGAGGTGATCCAGCAGCTGCTCGCAAGGATGCGTTCGGAATCAAGATCCATCGAAGAGGCGGTGAAACGAACGGTTTCCTACCTGGAAGGAGGCTATGCCCTGCTGATCATGAGTCCCAGAAAGCTGGTGGCGGTGAGAGATCCTCTGGGCTTGAAGCCCTTATGCATCGGTAAAACCAAGACGGGCTGGATCCTTGCATCAGAGAGCTGTGCCCTGAATGCTGCAGGTGCAGAATTCATCCGGGATGTACGTCCCGGTGAGATCATCAAAATCTCGAAAAAGGGACTGGAATCGGATGTATCCAGGTGCAGTGAAGCAAGAGCACATTGTGTATTTGAATATATCTATTTTGCAAGGCTGGATTCACGCATGGATGAGGTCAGCGTGTATCGGGCAAGATTCCGGGGCGGACAGCTGCTGGCGGATGCCTTTCCGGTGGAGGCGGATCTGGTTACAGGGGTTCCTGAATCCGGACTGACGGCAGCCGCAGGGTATGCCGACAGAGCAGGAATTCCTTATGTACAGGCATTTTATAAAAACAGTTATATAGGAAGAACCTTTATCAAGCCTACCCAGAAGGAAAGGGAATCAGCCGTTCACATGAAGCTCAGTGTTCTGGAGGACGCGGTGCGGGATAAAAGGGTGGTGCTGCTGGATGATTCCATTGTAAGAGGTACCACGATTGCTCATCTGATCCGGATGATGAAGGAAGCAGGAGCAAAGGAGGTGCATGTGAGGATTTCCTCGCCGCCGTTTCTGCATCCCTGCTATTACGGAACCGATGTTCCGGAGTCATCACAGCTGCTGGCACAGAGGATGAGTACAGAACAGATCAGGGAGCAGATCGGTGCAGATTCCCTTGGGTACATGCGGCTGGAGGATCTGGATGAGACGGTGGATCACATACCGCTGTGCAAGGCATGCTTTGACGGAATCTACCCGACGGAGGTTCCGGAGGAGAAGCCGGCTGAGAAAGAGAACTGATAGGAAGCAATATCATTTATCTTAACCGGAACCGCTAACACGGCTGATACAGTTACAAAAATCATATAGAAAAGCAGGACAAAGGCGTCAGAAAGCAGCGGGCTTTCTGGCGCCTTTGTCCGGTTATACAGCTGTTGGAAAAATCCGCTGCTGTATAAGTGGGAACGTACAAAGAGCGTGTTCAGAAAAAATCGTCAGTAAGGAGAGAAGGATATGGTCAAATATATATTTGTAACGGGAGGAGTTGTATCCGGCCTGGGAAAGGGAATCACGGCAGCCTCCCTTGGCCGCCTGTTAAAGGCCAGGGGCTATCGGGTGACCATGCAGAAGTTTGATCCCTATATCAACATGGATCCGGGAACCATGAACCCCATTCAGCACGGGGAGGTATTCGTGACGGATGACGGTACGGAGACGGATCTGGATCTGGGACATTATGAGCGGTTTATCAATGAAAATCTGGACCGCAATTCCAATGTTACAACCGGAAAGATCTACTGGTCAGTATTAAATAAGGAACGGCACGGGGATTACGGCGGCGGAACGGTGCAGGTGATCCCGCATATTACGGATGAGATCAAGGATCGCTTCTATAAAGCAAAGTCACCGGAGGAGGAGACGATCTCAATTATTGAGATCGGCGGAACTGTGGGAGATATTGAGAGTCAGCCTTTCCTGGAGGCGATCCGGCAGTTCCAGCTGGAGGTTGGCCGGGAAAATGCCATTGTGATAGAGGTCACACTGGTTCCGTACATAAAGGCATCCGGGGAACTGAAGACAAAGCCGACCCAGATGAGCGTCAAGAGTCTGCAGAGTATGGGGCTGTGGCCGGATATTCTTGTCTGCCGCTCGGATTATCCTCTGGATGATGGCCTTCGTGAAAAGATTGCAAGGTTCTGCAATGTGAAGAAGGAGCATGTGCTGGAGAATCTGGATGCAGCTTCCCTGTATGAGGTGCCGATGATGATGGAGGAACAGAATCTGGCGAAAGCGGTCTGCGAATGTCTGCAGCTCCCCTGTCCGGAACCGGATCTGAAGGAGTGGATGCAGATGCTGGAGAATCTTCATCATCCGGAGCATACAGTGACTATCGCCCTGGTTGGCAAGTATGTTGCCCTTCATGATGCCTACCTCAGCGTGGCAGAAGCGATCCGCCATGCGGGCATAGCCGCCCGCTGTGAGGTGTACATTCGCTGGATCGATGCCGAGGAGGTGAAGGAGAGTACGGAAGAGGAGCTGCTTGGCGGTGCAGACGGTATTCTTGTTCCCGGTGGTTTCGGCACCAGAGGAACGGAAGGAAAGATCCGGGCCATTCATTATGCCAGAACAAAAAATATTCCCTTCCTGGGATTGTGTCTCGGCATGCAGCTGGCCATTGTGGAATTTGCCAGGGATGTGCTGGGCTGGAAGGATGCAGATAGTATAGAGCTGAATCCGGATACCGGTCATCCGGTCATTCACCTGATGCCGGAGCAGGAGGGCGTAGAAAATCTTGGCGGAACTTTAAGGCTGGGAGCGTATCCCTGTATTCTTGAGGAGCATACGAAGGCATTTGCCCTGTACGGCTCAAAGGAGATCTCGGAGAGGCACCGCCACCGCTATGAAGTGAATAATCAATATAGAGAGCAGCTGAAGGAAGCCGGAATGGAGCTGTCGGGCCTGTCCCCTGACGGCCGGATCGTGGAAATGATCGAGTTGAAGGAGCATCCCTATTTTCTGGCATGTCAGGCGCATCCGGAATTCAGATCGAGACCGGATCAGCCTCATCCCCTGTTTCAGGGACTGATCCGGGCAGCATTGCAATACAAAACAGAAAACAGGAGTTGATACAGTAAAGGAGGAACCGCTATGAAAGAGGTGAAAGGATTATACAGACCGGAATTTGAACATGACAACTGCGGTATCGGTGCAGTAGTCGATATCAAAGGAAAGAAAAGTCATCAGATCGTGGACGATGCATTGAAGATTGTGGAAAACCTGGAGCACAGAGCAGGAAAGGATGCAGAGGGAAAGACCGGAGACGGTGTTGGTATCCTGACCCAGATCCCTCACAGATTTTTCAGAAAGACTGCAAGAGAGCTGCAGATCCCTATCGGAGGAGAGCGGCAGTATGCAGTGGGTATGTTTTTCTTTCCTCAGAATGAGCTGAAGAGAAAACAGGCACAGAAGATGTTCGAGGTAATTGTAAAAAAAGAGGGTCTGAACTTTCTTGGCTGGAGAAAGGTGGTGACCTATCCCTCTGTGCTTGGTCAGAAGGCAGTGAACAGCATGCCGGAGATCATGCAGGGCTTTGTAGAGCGCCCCTCCTCTGTCAGGACAGATCTGGAATTTGACCGGATGCTGTACATTGTACGCCGTGTATTTGAACAGAGCAACGACACCACCTACGTTCCCTCCCTGTCCTGCAGAACCATTGTATACAAGGGCATGTTCCTGGTGGATCAGCTTCGGACGTTCTTTGCAGATCTGCAGGATCCTCTGTATGAATCCGCAATCGCAATGGTGCACTCCCGTTTCTCCACCAATACAAATCCCAGCTGGAAGAGGGCGCATCCCAACCGCCTGCTGGTGCACAACGGTGAGATCAACACCATCAAGGGAAATGCAGACAAGATGCTGGCAAGGGAGGAGACCATGTTCAGTGAGGTCTTTTCTGCAGAGGATATGAATAAGATCTTCCCGGTTGTGGAGACCTCCGGATCGGATTCCTCCATGCTGGATAATACGCTGGAGTTTCTAATGATGGCGGGAATGGACCTTCCGCTGGCAGCCTCCATCCTGATTCCTGAGCCCTGGTCTCATAACGATACCCTGTCCAAAGAGGTGCGTGATTTCTATCAGTATTATGCCACTATGATGGAGCCCTGGGACGGGCCGGCTTCTATTCTGTACTCTGACGGCGATGTAATGGGAGCAATCTTAGACAGAAACGGACTTCGTCCCTCCAGATACTATGTGACGGACGATGACCGCCTGATCCTCAGCTCTGAGGTGGGGGTTCTTCCGGTGGAGGAACGTCATATCGTGCTGAAGGAGCGTCTGCATCCGGGAAAAATGCTGCTGGTGGATACTGTGAAGGGTACCGTTACCAACGATGAGGAATTAAAGCAGCAGTATGCAATGGCACAGCCCTACGGTGAGTGGATCGATGGAAATATGGTGACACTTCGATCAGTGAAGGCACCGAACCGGAAAACACCGTCCTACAATGAGAGGGAGCTGCACCAGCTTCTGAAATCCTTTGGGTATTCCTATGAAGAATATATAGAAGAGATCAAGGACATGGCATTGAACGGTCACGAGATGATCGGTTCCATGGGTGTGGATACGCCCATTGCAGCGCTTTCCAAAACCTATCAGCCATTGTTCAATTATTTTAAACAGCTCTTTGCACAGGTAACCAACCCGCCCATCGACGCAGCGAGAGAGAAGATCGTGATCTGTACTCCTACCTATGTGGGAAAGAACGGAAACCTGCTGGAGCAGAAGCCGGAAAACTGCCATGTTCTGAAGATTGAGAATCCGATTCTTTCCGATCTGGATCTGATGAAGATCGCAAGCATGGATAAACCTGGCTTTAAGGTAGCGAAGGTTCCGATCCTGTATTATAAGAGTACACCGATCCAGAGAGTCATGGATCACCTGTTTATTGAGGTGGACCGTGCCTATAATGAAGGCTGCAATATTCTGATCTTATCTGACCGCGGTGTGGATGAGAATCATGTAGCACTGCCGTCCCTTCTGGCAGTGGCCGCTGTGCACAGACATCTGGTACAGACAAAGCGCTGTACAGCCATGTCTCTGATTCTGGAATCCGGCGAGCCGAGAGTGGTGCACCATTTTGCAACCCTGCTTGGCTATGGTGCAACGGCAGTGAATCCCTACCTTGCTCACAGCGCGATCAAAGAGCTTGTGGATGCAGATCTGCTGGACAAGGATTATTATTCAGCCGTGGATGATTACGATCATGCGATCCTGAACGGAATCATTAAGATCTCCTCCAAGATGGGAATCTCCACTGTGAAGTCCTACCAGGGAAGCATGATGTTTGAGGCAATCGGAATTTCTCAGGAGGTGATCGACCGGTACTTCACAGGAACCATCAGTCCGGTAGGAGGAATTACTCTGCAGGATATTGCGGATGCATCAGACCGGCAGCATTCCAAGGCCTTTGATCCCCTGGGACTGGGAGTGGATCTTTCTCTTACGCCGGTTGGAAAACATAAAAGCCGTGCACAGGGTGAGGCACACCGGTATAATCCGCGGACCATTCACATGCTTCAGAAATCCACCCGGGACGGAAGCTTTGAGGAATTCAAGCAGTATACACAGATGGTGGATCAGGAGGAGACCGGCTACTTAAGAAGTCTTCTGGATTTCAGCTATCCGGAGGAGGGCGTGCCGCTGGATGAGGTGGAGAGCGAATATGAGATCGTGAAACGCTTTAAAACAGGTGCCATGTCCTATGGTTCCATTTCGGGAGAAGCCCATGAGGCTCTGGCGATCGCCATGAACCATCTGCACGGAAAATCCAATTCCGGAGAGGGCGGTGAGTCCGATGAGCGTCTGGAGTCGGCAGGAACGGATCATGACAGAAGCTCGGCCATCAAGCAGGTGGCTTCCGGACGATTCGGAGTAACCAGCCGGTATCTCGGTTCTGCTAAGGAGCTGCAGATCAAGATGGCTCAGGGTGCAAAACCGGGAGAGGGCGGACACCTTCCGGCAAAGAAGGTCTATCCCTGGATCGCAAAAACAAGACATTCTACACCGGGAGTATCCCTGATCTCTCCTCCGCCGCACCATGATATTTATTCCATCGAGGATCTTGCACAGCTGATCTACGATCTGAAAAATGCCAATAAATATGCAAGAATATCCGTAAAACTGGTTTCTGAGGCCGGTGTGGGAACCATCGCAGCCGGCGTTGCCAAGGCGGGTGCTCAGGTCGTGCTGATCTCCGGCTATGACGGCGGTACCGGTGCTGCACCTGTCAGCTCCATCCACAATGCAGGACTTCCCTGGGAGCTGGGACTGGCAGAGACCCACCAGACACTGATTCAGAACGGACTGCGCCAGAGAGTAGTGATCGAGACAGATGGCAAGCTGATGTCCGGCCGTGATGTAGCCATTGCCGCCATGCTGGGTGCAGAGGAATTCGGCTTTGCAACAGGACCTCTTGTTACACTTGGCTGCGTTATGATGCGGGTCTGCAATCTGGACACCTGTCCAATGGGTGTAGCAACACAGAATCCGGAGCTGAGAAAGCGATTCATCGGCAAGCCGGAGTATGTGGAGAATTTCATGCTGTTTATTGCAAGGGAGCTTCGGGAATATATGGCGAAGCTTGGTGTCCGTACCCTGAATGAGCTGGTTGGCCGCACCGATCTGCTGAAGATGAAGGAGAACCTTTCCGGTACAGCAGCTAAGATGGATCTTGCAGGAATTCTTGCTGCAACTCCTGATGAGCAGTGTACCTTTGATCCGGCACATGTCTATGATTTTAAGCTGCAGAATACACTGGATGAAAAGCAGCTGCTGAAGAATCCGGCTGTAATGAAAGCTGTGGCAGACGGTACACCTGTATCTGTGGAAGTAAAGGTGGAGAACACAGACCGTACCTTCGGAACACTTCTCGGTGCTGAGATTACAAGAGCACACCATGAGGGCCTTCCGGAGGATACGATCACCGTAAACTGCGCCGGTGCAGCGGGACAGAGCTTCGGCGC
The DNA here is from genome assembly GCA_030527645.1 of Lachnospiraceae bacterium. Taxonomy (GTDB): domain Bacteria; phylum Bacillota; class Clostridia; order Lachnospirales; family Lachnospiraceae; genus JAKSRN01. The sequence continues at coordinate 40,043 of JAUNAJ010000001.1, forward strand.
CTTTATCCCCTCAGGTCTGACCATTTCCCTGACCGGTGATGCCAACGACTATTTCGGAAAAGGCCTGTCCGGCGGAAAGATGATTCTGAAGGCTCCTGCGGATGCAGGCTATGCTGCAGAGGATAACATCATCGTGGGCAATGTTGCTCTGTATGGTGCAACAAGCGGCTCCTGCTACATATCAGGAAAAGCCGGAGAACGGTTCTGTGTCAGGAACTCCGGTGCTTCCGCTGTTGTGGAAGGCGTAGGAGAGCACGGCTGTGAATATATGACCGGAGGCAGGGCAGTGATCCTGGGACCGGTGGGCAAGAACTTTGCGGCAGGAATGTCCGGAGGCATTGCCTATGTTTACGATGAGAACAGCAGTCTGTACAGGAATCTGAACAGGGAACTGGTGCTGATGGAAAAGGTGGAGAATAAGGCAGACCGTATGGAGCTGAGGACTCTTCTTGAAAACCATGCAGCATACACCGGATCTGAAAAGGCGAAGAAGATCCTTGCAGATTATGACCGGGAGCTTCTGAAATTTAAGAAGATCATCCCTGCAGATTACAAGAAGCTGATCACAGTGACGGCACTGTATGAGGAGCAGGGAATGAGCCGTGAACAGGCGCAGATTGAGGCATTTTACGCTTCTACAGAACAGGATGCAGAGTAAGGAGGGACTGTCATGGGAAAACCAACCGGATTTTTGGAATATGAACGCAGGGACGGTGCAGTGGTGCCCCCGCAGGATCGAGTAAAGAATTTCAGCGAATTTCATAAGGCATTGACACCGGAGGATCAGCAGATCCAGGGAGGCCGCTGTATGGCATGCGGCGTTCCCTTCTGCCAGGCAGGAGCAATGATCGCCGGCATGGCATCGGGCTGTCCGCTGCATAATCTGGTGCCGGAGACCAATGATCTTGTATACCACGGGAATTATGAGATGGCCTACCGCCGTCTCAGCATTACCCACGGTCTGCCGGAGTTTACATCCAGGGTGTGCCCTGCTCTCTGTGAGCATGCCTGTACCTGCGGACTGAATACAGATCCTGTGTCTACGAAGGAAAATGAGCGGGCCATCATCGAGTATGCCTATGCCAATGGACTGGTGGAGGAAAAGGAGCCTGAAGTTCGTACAGGAAAGACTGTTGCTGTCATCGGCAGCGGTCCGTCCGGACTCTCCACCGCACAGATGCTGAACCGCCGCGGCCATAAGGTCACAGTGTTTGAGCGGTTTGACAGAGTGGGAGGACTGCTTCGATATGGAATTCCCAATATGAAGCTGGACAAACGGCTCATTGACAGAAGAGTGTCTCTGATGGAAAAGGCGGGCATTGAGTTCCGATGCAATGTGAATGTAGGAAAGGATATCACAGGCGAAGAGCTGCTGAAGGAATTTGACCGGGTGGTTCTCTGCTGCGGAGCGTCCAATCCAAGAGATCTGAATGCCCCCGGAAGGGATGCAAAGGGAATTTATTTTGCAGTAGAATTTCTTCGAGAGGTCAGCAAAAAACTGATGGATCTGCAGTACGATGCGGATGCACTGATTCAGTCGAAGGATTTCAGCTTCCGCTCTCTGAAGGGAAAGCATGTCATCGTAGTCGGAGGAGGTGATACCGGCAACGATTGTGTGGGAACCAGCATTCGTCTGGGTGCTGCCTCCGTGATCCAGCTGGAGATGATGCCGAAGCCCGCTGAGACAAGAGCTCCCGGCAACCCGTGGCCGGAATGGCCGAGGATCCTCAAAACCGATTACGGCCAGGAGGAGGCGATCTGGAAGTTCGGATCAGATCCGAGAATTTATCAGACGACCATTAAGGAATTTAACAAAGACAAAAAGGGAGCTCTGAAAAGCGTAACTGTTGTGGATCTGAAGTCTGTCAGGGATGAGAAGACCGGACGCTTCAATATGGTTCCTGTAGAGGGAACAGAGAAGGAGCTGAAGGCGGATCTTGTACTGATTGCTGCAGGTTTTCTTGGATCAGAGGGTTATGTACGGGAAACTTTTGGTGTAGAATGTAATGGCAGGACAAATGTAAAGACAGAGGAAGGCGGATACGCATCCAGCAAAGAGCGTGTTTTTACTGCAGGTGATATGCACAGAGGGCAGTCTCTTGTTGTATGGGCTATTGCGGAAGGCCGTCAGGCAGCCAGAGCAGTAGATGAATCCCTTATGGGATATTCCAACCTCTGAACAGTTACGAGATCATGACAGAAAAATAATAACCTGCTCCGGGATAATTGTTCCGGAGCAGTGTTGTGTGGAGGTATTATCATATGACACAGACAGACATCTATAATCTGATTGAGGACGAGGGCGTTGAGTTCATTCGTCTTCAGTTTACGGATATCTTTGGAACATTGAAAAATTTTGCCGTAACACCGGGACAGCTGGATCAGGTATTCCGGGCAAAGTGTTCCTTTGAGGGTTCGGCTGTTTATGGAGAAAAATACGAGGTGGAGGACAAGCTGTTTGTCCGTCCGGAGCTGGACAGCTTTACGATTCTTCCCTGGCGTCCCCAGCAGGCCAAGGTGGCGAAGATGGTCTGTGATGTGTGCAATGAAGACGGCTCCCTGTTTACAGGCAGCTCCCGTTATGTGCTGAAGCAGGTGTTGCATGCGCAGGAGGAAAAAGGATATTCCTTCCTGGTGGATCCGGAAAATGAATTCTTTCTGTTCCATACCGATGAAAACGGACTTCCCACGACAACCAGTCATGAGAAGGCCGGTTATCTGGATGTGGGGCCCATGGATTTCGGTGAAAATGCCAGAAGAGAGATTGTTCTGACACTGGAGGATATGGGGTTTGAGGTAGAGTCCTCTCATCATGAGTCCGGCCCGGCACAGCACGAGATCGATTTTAAAGAGGCAGATGCCTTATCTACCGCAGACGCAATTCAGACCTTTCGTTTTGCCGTGCGCTCCATTGCAAAGCGTTTCGGGCTCTATGCAACCTTTATGCCGAAGCCGAAAAGTGAGGACCCGGGATCCGGCATGCACCTGAATATCACCCTCATGAAGGATGGCCGCAATCAGTTCTTCCGACACGGGGAAAAACAGGTCAGTCCGGAGGCATACTGGTTTATCGGTGGAATTCTCCGGCACGGAAAAGCACTTTCCGCCCTGGCAAATCCAACGGTCAATTCCTACAAACGCCTGCTGGCGGGATTTCAGGCACCGGACCGCCTTGTGTGGGCTTCGAAGGGAGAGAGGGCTTTTGTCAAGCTGAAGACCTATCCGGACGATGCCAAGGTGGAGCTGCGGTTCCCCGATGGCTCCGCAAATCCGTATCTTGTACTGGCTGCCTGCATTGCTGCCGGTATGGACGGGATTGAAAAGCAGATGGATCCCGGTGAGGATGCTTCTGTGAATAAGGTTCTTTATCAGACTGCCGAGCCGGTGGCCAATAACCTCCGGGAGGCTGTGCTTGCGCTGGAGCAGGACGAGGTGCTGAAGGCTGTACTCGGAGAGGAACTGACTTCGATCATTGCTGAAATAAAATACAAAGAATGGGAAGAGTTTATGAGCAGTGTTTCTCAATGGGAGCTGGACAGATATCTGATTCGAACTTGACAGGAGGTTCCTATGAGCTACATTGTAATAGCAATGCCACGCCGGGAGGATGCTCTGCGGCTGAGGCAGATCATCACCCGAACCGGTCTGTGGGAGGAGATCGTTACCTGTTCCCTGGGAAATGAAGTGATACAGGCAGCAGAGGAGAAGGATGTGAGCCTGGTCATTACGGTACGAAAATTAAAGGATATGGAGGTTGAGGAGCTGGCCTCCTGTCTCCCTTCCCGGATTCCCATGATCCTGATGATGAAGGATCCGGAGAGCATGTCCTTTTCAACCGGTATTGTTCCCCTGGAGCTCCCCTTCCGTACAGAGAAGCTGATCCTTCTTCTGAGAAAGCTGCTGCCGGATTCCAGACCCGCAAGGCAGTCCAGAAAACCAAGACGCTCTCCCGGGGAGCAGAAGATCATTGACGATGCAAAGGCACTTCTGATGGAGAAGAAGGATCTTTCCGAGCCGGATGCATTTCGATATATTCAGAAAAACAGCATGGACACAGGCAGAACCATGGTGGAAGCTGCGCATATGATCCTGCTGCTGGGGTAAGGACCGCTGCAGAATGAATGAAAATCAGTTATAGTTTTGCGAGAAAAATCAGCAATAAGCACAAAAATAGTTTGGTGTCCCAAAAACAGATTGAAAAAACAGACAGGATTCCGTATCATTACAGATACTGTAACTATTTTGGAGAGGAAAACTATGACACAGAAAACAATTACCATTCGGAAAGCGGAGAAAAACTCCAAGCCCATCGCAATGCTTGTACAGACTGCCTGTATGTTCAGCAGCAATATTGTGATTGGGAGCGGAAGTAAGACCATCAATGCGAAAAGCCTTATGGCGGTGATGGCACTTGGACTTCAGAGCGGTGATACGATCGTTGTCACAGCAGACGGCATGGATGAAGAGGAGGCCTGTGAGAAGGTACACGAATATCTCACTGCCTGATCGGAACGGAATACAACGAATGCCAAAGAGGTACCGGAGTTTTACAGCTCCGGTATTTTTTTGCGCGAACAACGAGCCATTCATATTTTAAGGGGGATCATAAGCGTATGAACAAAACTATACGAACAGGAGGCCGCTGGTTTGCAGAGCCATCCTATTACAAAAAGGTTATTTTTCTTGTGCTTCCCATGATCCTGCAGGCAGCGGTCACCAATTTCGTCAGCCTTGCAGATAATATCATGGTGGGGCAGATCGGTACCGTTCAGATGAGCGGAGTATCCATTGTAAATCAGTATATCTTTATCTTTAATCTGACCGTATTCGGAGCCGTTTCAGGTCCCGGAATTTTCGGAACCCAGTTTTTCGGTAAAAGGGATGCAGAGGGGCAGCAATATACCGTTCGATTTCGAGTGATCAGTGCCGTACTGATCATTCTGGCGGGAATGGCATTGTTTCAGATCTATAAGGAACCCTTGATCCGTCTGTTCCTCAGTGCCGATGATGCACCGGAGCTGGTGGAGGAAACCCTGTTTTACGGAGTAGAGTATCTGAATATTGTGGTATTCAGTATCATTCCCTTTGCCATCGGACAGGTGTATGCCAGTGCCGTGCGGGAGTGCGGCAGGACGCAGATTCCCATGATGGCATCCTTCCTTGCTGTAGGAGTCAATCTGGTACTGGATTATCTTCTGATCTTTGGTGTGTTCGGCATGCCGAAGATGGGAGTGGCCGGTGCTGCACTTGCTACTGTCATTGCCAAATGCATCGAAGCGGCAGTGATCATTATCTGGGCACATACGCATCCAAAGGAGAATCCGTATATCCCCGGCTTATACCGCAGTTTACGAATCCCCAGGGATCTGTTTCGACGGATTCTGATCAAGAGTCTTCCTCTACTGATCAATGAGTTTCTCTGGTCACTGGGAGTGGCTGTGATCGCTCAGTGCTATTCCAGCAGGGGACTGGAGGTGGTAGCCGCAAGAAACATTGCAGGAACCATCAACAACATGTTCAATGTGGTATATATCCAGATGGGCGGTGCCATCGGTATTCTGATCGGCCAGCTGCTGGGGGCGGGAAAGCACGAGGAGGCAAAAAAGCGAGCCGCACATCTGACTGTATTCAGTCTGATTCTGGCTGGTATTGTCATGCTGATTCTGATCCCGCTGGCCTTTGTTTTTCCGTCGGTATACAACACGGAGGCTTCAGTGCGCAGCCTGGCCACCGGATTTATCCTGATCCAGGCAGCAGCCACTCCGCTTTGGTCCTATACCAATGCCAGTTACTTTATTCTGCGCAGCGGAGGAAAAACCGGCATTACCTTCCTGTTTGACTTCGGCTTTACCTGGTTCCTGCAGATTCCGCTGGCTTTTTGTCTGAGCCGATTCACAGCCATGCCGATTTTCCCGCTGTTTGCCATTGTTACCTGGGCAGAGGCAGTGAAGATCATCATTGGATGGCTGATGGTCCGCAGCGGCATTTGGATCAATACGATTGTTGAGTAATCAAAATCTGTACTTGCAACAGGAACGAATGTTCGATATACTGTACTTATTCAAAGATAAGCAGACAGTATTGTGTAAGGATAGATAAAATATGAGATTTATTCACTGTGCAGATATTCATCTGGATTCGAGAATGACCTCCCGGCTTCCTGCCGAGAAAGCAAGGGAGCGAAGAAAAGAGATGCTGAATACGTTTCGAAGGCTGGTACAGACCGCCGCAGATGAACAGGCGGACGCTGTTCTGATTGCAGGAGATCTGTTTGACAGGAAAAACTTCAGCCGTACCTCCGGAGAAACCTGTTTAACGCTGATTCGTGAGAATCCTCAGATTCAGTTTTTTTATCTTCGGGGAAATCATGATACCGGTCCGTTTCCGGAAGAGGGGAAGTCTGTTCCCTCGAACCTGCATCTGTTCTCAGGGGAGCATTGGACCAGCTGCACAGTCGGTCAGACCGGTGTGACGATCACTGGGACAGAGCTGACCGTTGAAAATCAATACCGGCTGCTGGGAGACCTGCAGATCAATCCGGCGAACTGCAACATCGTGATGCTCCACGGTCTGGCAGAGGACAGCAGACTGCGTGCATCCCATTCAGGGAAGGCTGCAGAGCCGGTCATTCCACTGCGAAGCATGGCTGAAAAGGGAATCGACTACCTGGCGCTGGGGCATATCCATAAGCCCACGGCAGGAAAGCTGGGGGGAAGAGGAATCTGGTGCTATTCCGGCTGCCTGGAGGGAAGAGGCTTCGATGAATGCGGTGACAGGGGCTGTATGCTTGTGGATCTGGATCCGGAGACCCATAAAGCGGAGCTGAAATTTCTGCCTCTTGCAGCGAGGATATTTCATGAGATATCCGTGGATGTCACCTCTTTTGAAAATACCGGAGATATTCTGGCCGCTGTTCGAAACAGGCTGAAGGAGGAACCGTGCAGGGAGCAGGATTTTGTCAGGATCCTTCTGAACGGTGAAACGGAGCTTACCTATGAGATCCCGCTGGAAGTTCTGAACCGGCAGCTGAACGGCCTGTACTATTACCTGGAGATTGAGAATCGGACAAAGCTTCTGGTGGATTACAGAAGCTATGAGGGAGATCCTTCCCTGAAGGGCGAATTTGTCCGCCGGGTCAGGAGGGACAGCACTCTCACAGAGGAGCAGAAGACAGCGATTCTGAAGCTGGGGATTCGATTACTGACAGGAGCGGATGTCTATGAGGATCCATAAGATACACATTGAAAATTTCGGAACATTTTCGGATTTTACCTGTACCCTGGAGGAGGGTGTTAACAGAATCTCCCGGGAGAATGGCTGGGGCAAAACGACTTTTGCGGTGTTTGTGCGTGCCATGTTTTACGGATTTCCCTCCAAAGGAGAAGGTGCAAAGGACAGAGAGCGGTATCGTCCCTGGAACGGCGGAGCCTATGGAGGAAGTCTGACATTTTCAGCACAGGGTCAAACGTTTACGATCCACAGGGTTTTCGGGAAATCCAGAAGCGGCAGAGAAGACAGTTTTTTTCTGAGGGATGAGAAAACCGGAAGAGAAAGCGGCCGCTGGAGCAGACAGATCGGTCTGGAACTGTTTGGAATGAATGAGGAATCCTACGAAAACAGTGCATGGATCCGGCAGGACGGCTGCACAGTGACAGGGGATCTTGCTTCCGGATTAGGGGGGCAGGAGGACCTTCTGGAGGATATGCGGCAGTATGACCGGGTCATGGAGCTGCTGGAGAAAAGAAAGAATCGTCTTTCTCCCGATCGCAAGACAGGCTTGATCTACAGAAAGCGTCTGAATAAACAGGAGGCAGAAGCCGAGCTTCTGCGGATCGGTTCGCTGGAACGGACGATCCTGCAGCAAAAAGCAGAAAAGGCAGAACTGGAACAGCAGCTGCAGTCATGCGGGCAGAGACTGGAACAGCTTCAGAACCTGCAGCGAAGATACATTGAACAGCAGGATTACCTGAGTGCCAGAAAAGTGCATGAGCGTCTTCAAAAAGAATATCTGCAAAGAGACGAAATATGGGAGCGGCAGCAGAATACTGATACAGAAGACCTGCCGGAAGGAGAGTCTGAGCATCCTTCCGGAGGAAAGCCGGAGCGATGGGTCGCTTCCGGTCTCCTGCTGCTGGCTGCCGCAGTACCTGTGTTTCTGCTGTCGCACATCATAAGCAGCCTTTTGATTGCTGCAGGACTGTTTCTGGCAGGTACGGGACTATGGCTGTATCTGCAGAGCAGACAGGTACAAAAACCGGATCAGTATCTTCAGCTTCTGAGGAAGCAGAGGCAGGAGGAGTCTGCAAAGGCTGCCTGGAGGGAACTGCAGAGGGCAGATCGTGAGCTTCGCCGGTTTTATGAAGCATATCCGGATTTTGAAGAACAGATTGTAAAAACACCGGAAGTGCTGCCGGAAACACTGGGAGAACTGAACCGTCAGATTCAGGATCTGCAGGTGCAGCAGAAGCAGCTGGAACAGGATCTGCAGGAACGTAATCGAGCCATTGAGAAGAAGCAGGAGGAAAGGGAGCATCTGGCTGAAAAGGAAGAGCAGCTTTCAATATTGACAAAGGAACTGGATCTTTTGGAAAAAGAGTATCAGACAGCAGAACTGACAGCTGGATACCTGCGATGTGCCCGGGATGCATGTGCCGGCAGGTACATGGATTCTATACAGAGCACCTTCCTTCGGTATTACAAAATGATCGATCCCGGACAGAAGGAGCAGCTGTATCTTGACGCTGATTTCAGAATCTGCTGCATGGGCGGCGTCCTGCCAAGATCTGAAGAGATCCTCAGCAGCGGATACAGAAGTCTAGCGGCACTTTGCCTGCGGTTTGCCATTCTGGAAGCCATGTATGAAAAAGAGCCGCCGCCTGTTATAATGGATGATTCCTTTCTTTTTCTTGACGATGACAAGACAGAAAGAGCCCATCGGTTTCTGGATCTCATGAGCAGAACCTATCAGATCATCTTTCTGTCCTGTAAAAGAGATGGTTGAGAAAAAGACTGCTTTTGAGTATAATAGACTGCAAAGAGGCTCCCTTTGTGGGACTGCTGAGATGTAATAAAGAATAAACAGTTTAACGGAGGTTTTATTTTATGAAAAATATCATCAAGACAGTTGCTGCACTTGCAGCAGCAGCAGGAGTCGCTGCCGGCATCTGTGCCATTGTTCTGAAGCTTGTGAAGAGATCCGATCGAAAAGCGTTCTGTGGATGCAGCACGGAGAAGCAGGATGGACAGAAGGAAAAAACTCAGGAGGAAGATTCCGGAGTGGACGAGTTCTTTGCAGAGGATGAGGAGGACACACTGGCAGAGACAGTGGCAGCTCTGGTAAGGGATGAGATCCCGGAGGAAAAGGAAGCTCCTGCGGAAGAGAATACAGATACAGATCAGGTGACAGAGCCTGCAGCTGGAGAAGAGCCGGAGTCTGAAGCATCTGAAGCTGCGAGAACTGAGGAAGAGTCTGTAGAGGACGAAGCAGAAGCTGTAAAGGAATTCGCAGCAGCAGAGGAGACTGCAGAGCCTGAGGAAGAGGCCTTCGATGAGCCTGACGAGGAAGAAGAGTAAGCAACGATATTTGAACGGTAACAAAAACCCCCTGTGCATTCGGCACAGGGGGTTTTGTCAGCAGAAATTTCAATTGGGTCCCGGAGGCTCGTACTGAACAGCCTGCATTTTCGCAATAACCGGAGGAACAGCCGGCTCAATCTCTGCGTTCGTACTCATTGGTATAACATTCGCGGAAGCGTGCTGCAAAGGCAGGTGGTTCATCCGCAGCGTACAGGTGAGAAATATCACCAAAGGCGGTAACCCGGAAGGACGCAATACCAGGACGACGTTCCTCCGTCACTACAGTTGTGACGGAAGTGGGAGCTGCACAGAGGCCGTGCCACAGGATCATAGGCGATACATGCAGGAAATGGCTCAACAGAACGCACTCCAGTCCAAAGTGACAGAAAAATACAAGGGTGTCATTATTAGGCGCGATTGGTTCATACCATCTGCCTGACCGTCTGTAGCCATGCTGCTCCAGCAGCCGGTCCAGATTCCGAACTACATAATCATACTGCTCCTTTACCTTTGCCTCCTGCATGACAGGATGAAGAAACCATTCGTCCTCTTTAAAAAAGCAGGGCTCCGTCATCCAGTCCTGAGGCAGCCAGTCCCAGCCGATATTGCTGCGCTCTCCGGACAGGTCCGGCCGGAGGATTCTGACAGGGAATTCCTGCAGCCAGTCGCATTCCACAGCGGTACGGTTCAGCTGCTGCAGAGTAAAGGATGCGGTATCCTTTGCTCTTCCCAGTATAGAAACATAATAGGCCTTAGCCTCTTCTTTTGTAAGGCGTTTTGCGAGAAGCTCCGCCTCACGCCAGCCCTTTTCAGTAAGGGAATCGATGGTATAATCCGGATCCCCGTGTCTTACGATCAATAGTTTCATGTATAGTACTCCTGTTTTTTATAATTGCTCAGTAACTTACTTTCTGTATTCTTTGAACACAGTCATTTAATATCATGCATGAGTTTGGGAGTACGGTCAAGAAAAAGTTTCCGTTCGCCATTTCAAGTCGAGCTTATGCTTCAGCTTACATTTACCTACCTGAACACTGCTCCTGCCAGATTTAACAGATTTGAAATAATTCGGTTAAAAGTTCGTTGCGGTTTTATGTTACTCTTTTAAATTATATATGATTAAGGAGGGGTATATGTTTAAGAAACAAGCAGCCTTTCTGCTGTCAGCAGCAATGATTGTGACCGCTGCAGGTCCCGTGAGCGTTTGGGGCGAGGAAATGCAGTCGGTTAAGGCGGTGTCGGTTCAGGACGAATCTGCCGATGAAGCTTCGCAGGCAGAGAGCAGCGGTGAGAATGCTCCGGACAAAATTGAGGCTGATACGGCTGAAAATACAGAAGCTGGAAGCGGAGAATCCCAGGCTTCCGGAGATGATGACAGTGGATCAGTAAACAGCGGATCTGTGGAATCTGAAAAAGAGAAGGATGGATCCGAGAGCGTAGAAACGGAGGAGCCGGATTCTGATGAAACGGAATCTTCTGAGGAAGCAAAGGAAACAGAAGAACAGGATACAGAGCCTTCTGTGACAGCAGAACTCAGCGAGGACGAAAAGACAGTTTTTGTCACGGCAGACGGTGCGGATCCGGATGCTTCTGAAGTGCTGTTTCCTGTATGGAGCAGAAAAGACGGTCAGGATGACATTGAATGGGTGGTCGGAACAAAACAGGAAGACGGAACCTGGACAGCCGATATCACTGTCAAAAAGCATAAGGGAATCGGAACACTGTTTATTCATTGCTATCAGCGGGTAGGCGGTGAGCTGGTATATTTAGGAAAGGCGGAAACGGAAATATCTGCACCGACCGGTTCTCTGCAGATTGAAGAGCTGGATGAAAAGAAGGGGACATTCACTGTCCGACTGTCAGATCTGAACGTACCTTCCGGAATCAGTAAGGTACAGATTCCGGTGTGGGGGGCAGCGGATGGTCAGAACGATATTGTCTGGTATAACGCCGCAAAGGATGGTGAGGACTATATCGTTGATGTAACCGCTGCAGATCATCAGTATGAGAACGGTGTATACCATGTGCACTGCTACATCACGGACGGAAACGGCAATATGTCCTATGTCAACAAAGCCACAGCGGAAATTGCTATGGAAACAGGTGTGACAGCAGAACTCAGTGAGGATGAAAAAACCATTACTGTGACTGCAAAGGGCATTGCCGCAGGAGCTTCTGCTGTAGTTTTCCCTGTCTGGAGCGATAAAAACGGGCAGGATGATCTGGTCTGGGTCGATGCAAAGAAGGCGGGTACCACAGTCTGGACAGCAGAGATCCCTGTGAAGGGTCACAAGGATGCTGGCACTTACATGATTCACTGCTACCAGACGGTGAAGAAAAAACAGACATTCTTCGGAAACACCACGGTTGAGGTCAGTGCTCCTTCGGGAACAGTCACTGCATCGGAACCGGATGAGGAGACCGGTGCATTTACGGCATCTATTTCTGATCTGAAGGTTCCTGCAGGCGTGAAGAAGGTTCAGTTTGCTGTCTGGGGGGCAGCGGATGGTCAGAATGATATCGTATGGCATACCGGTGTGAAGCAGGGAGATCAGTATATCTCTGCAGTTGCTCCGGGAGAGCATAAATTCGAGGCCGGGACCTATTACGTGCACTGCTATGTAACAGATACGAATGGTATCATGGCATATGCAGGGAAGACGGAAGTTCAGGTGACGCTGAAGGAAGGAACTTCCGCAATTACAGCCTCTGATGAAAAGACAGTCCAGATCCAGTATATCGGATCGAATGCAGGAAAATCACTGAGGGCTGCTGTCTGGAGTCAAAAGGACGGCCAGGACGATATCGTGTGGTATGATCTGAAGCAGAACGGGAACGGAGCATCCGGGAAAGTGACTGTTTCAAAGCATAAAACAGCGGGACATTATTTTGTCCATGTGTATACAGCGGATAATAAATTTGTGGGAGAAACCTCCTTTGAGATCTCGTCTGTTTCCGGAGCCTCTGTTTCGGTTTCCTCTGTAAACGGAAGTAAAGGAACCTTCAAGGTAACTGTTTCCGGTCTGTCCACACCTTCCGGAATTGAATCCGTGAAGATTCCCGTGTGGCCAAACGGTGATCAGAGTAAGATCTACTGGTATACTGCAAAGAAATCAGGTGATGATTATACCTGCACAGTAAACGTATCAAAGCACAGCAGAGCCTTCGGGAACTATACGGTTCATGCGTATGCCTATGCCAATAACGGCGTAGGAGGATTTGTAGGAAATACAGATACAGTATTGAATGCAGACCGCTATATCTATTCTGAAAAAACAGGAACCTATACCACCCGGGTATGGATTTTAGGTGCCGGTGCAGACAGTGTGACCTTCCGTGCATGGAGCAATACCAGCGGACAGGATGATGTAGTGGAATATACCGGTGTGAAGAACGGCACAGACAGTTATTATGCTGATATCAAGAGCTCTAAGCATAAGAATGGCGGCAATTACACGGCAGAGGTATATGTAACAGCCGGTGGAGCAAAATCGCAGGCCGGATCTCTGTCCTTCTCCATGGCGAAGGCGGGAGAGGCAAAGAACCAGCAGATGTATCAGTATGCGCAGGGCTTCAGCAGTGATACCCAGTATCTCATTCTGGTGAATCGGGGACTGCATAGAGTAGCGATCTATCAGGGATCCTACAATAACTGGAAGGAGATCAAATACTGGCCCTGTGTGGTAGGAAAACCATCCACTCCGACACCGACAGGCACCTTTAAGATCAAGGGGCGCTTTGACTGGTTTGGTTCCGATCACAAGTGCTGGTGGGCAACACAGATCGAGGGATATTATTATTTCCATACGGTTCTGTATTACTGGGGAGATGCCCCAACAAGGATTCTTGACGGAACCATGGATGCAGCAGCTTCTATGGGATGTATTCGTCTGGAAGAGCCCAATGCAAGATGGATCTATACCACCATTCCAAGAGGAACAACGGTTCATATTTATAATTGATCCTAACGAAGGAGTCTCATATTTAAATGAGACTCCTTTTGCGGTTCTGCCTGATAGTTGGATCTGTCAGGATAACAGATGCCTGCGGTATGCGGCTGACTCACGCAGGTTCTGAAAAAAATGTGGCGCAGAACTGTCGATTGGTGATATCATCACAGAGAATTCAAATCGAGTCTGCGATCCCGGCACCGGACGAGGAGCCGGCGGATCTGCAGATGTGTCTGTCCGGCAGAACGATGAATGGTTTGTCTCAAAAATAATAAAATGAGACATTGTTTTTTATTACAGCAGACAAAGGAGAGAAATCAATGGAAGCATATGAATCATTAATCTGGCGAACCACAGAGAAGGAGCAGATTCTGCATACTCCTGTGTACGATGTTTACAGTCAGAAGGAAGTGGCCGCAAACGGTCTGGAAGGTACCTATGTTGCCATCGATGCACCGGACTGGGTAGTAGTAGTTGCAGTGCATGAAGGAAGGTTCATTCTGGTGAGACAATGGCGGCATGGAGAGGATCGGGTCACTCTGGAGTTTCCCGGAGGAGTAGCAGATCCGGGAGAGGAGCCGGTGGCAACAGCACTTCGTGAGCTGGAGGAGGAGACCGGTTACCGGGCGGGGAAGATTACCTGTCTCGGTCGGGTAAGCTCTAATCCCGCACTGTTTAAGAATCACTTCTCTGTATTTCTTGCAGAGGATCTTGTACAGACCGGAGAGCAGCATCTGGATGCAGATGAGCTGCTTCGTTATGAAGAACATCCGATCGAAGAGATTATTGCACGCTATGGAGATGAGGAACTGACACATGCTTATATGGGCACAGCATTACTGATGTACCTGCGGCACAAAGGAGGAAAGTTATGATTTTTGAAACCTGGTATTATGAGGTTGTATCCATAGACGGAGACTATGCCCATCTGAAGAGAACGGACGAAGAAACAGAGGAGCTGAAGCTGGTGGCAAGAGCTTTGCTTCCCCCTGAGATCCGGGAGGGCAGCAGACTGAAATATGAGATGCTGCAGTATGAGATCGTTGGATGAGATTGGATCTGCATGAGATGAATTTCTTTCTGGGCATATGCAGGAAAGTGATAGCGTTTTCGCGCTAGATAAGATGATTGAAGTATCATGGTAATCCTGCATAAAAAAACAACAGGAACGGAATAAGTGTTGGATAAAAGGACTAATTGTACATAGAAGAGTACATCCTTTGTTGACCAGTTTAGAAATTTATTGTATTATTATACACGGCTAGTGGAACGATATTTTTTTAACATATCGGTACTCTGATTCTATTAACCAGTGATAGAGTGAATCTGAAAGAAAAGAGGTACTACTTAATGGCAGCTATTGATTTAACAAAGTATGGCATTACCGGAACTACTGAGATCGTATACAATCCTTCCTATGAACTGTTATTCGAGGAAGAGACCAAAGCAGGTCTTGAGGGATACGAGATCGGAACCAATACTGAGCTGGATACCGTAAATGTAATGACAGGTATCTTCACAGGACGTTCTCCTAAAGACAAATACATCGTTATGGATGAGAACTCCAAGGATACAGTATGGTGGACATCCGATGAGTATAAAAACGACAACCATCCGATGAGCGAGGATGTATGGGCAACTGTTAAAGATATTGCTAAGAAAGAGCTCTGCAACAAGAGACTGTTCGTAGTCGATGCTTTCTGCGGTGCAAACGCTGATACCCGTATGGCGATCCGTTTCATCGTTGAGGTTGCATGGCAGGCACATTTCGTAAAGAACATGTTCATCGTTCCTACAGAGGAAGAGCTTGCTGCATTCGAGCCTGACTTCGTAGTTTACAATGCTTCCAAGGCAAAAGTTGAGAACTATGCAGAGCTTGGACTGAACTCTGAGACATGTGTAGCATTCAACATTTCTTCCCGTGAGCAGGTAATCATCAATACATGGTACGGCGGCGAGATGAAAAAAGGTATGTTCTCCATGATGAACTACTACCTGCCTCTGAAGGGCATCGCTGCTATGCACTGCTCTGCAAACACAGATCTGAACGGAGAGAACACAGCAATCTTCTTCGGTCTTTCCGGAACAGGAAAAACAACTCTGTCTACAGATCCGAAACGTCTCCTGATCGGTGATGATGAGCACGGCTGGGATGACAACGGCGTATTCAACTTCGAGGGTGGATGCTACGCTAAGGTTATCGGTCTGGACAAAGAGTCTGAGCCTGATATCTACAATGCAATCAAGAGAAACGCTCTTCTTGAGAACGTAACTGTTGATGCAAACGGAAAAATTGACTTTGATGATAAGAGCGTAACAGAGAATACTCGTGTATCTTATCCGATCAGCCATATCGAGAACATTGTTCGTCCGATCTCTTCTGCACCGGCAGCTAAGAATGTAATCTTCCTGTCTGCAGATGCATTCGGAGTACTGCCTCCGGTATCCATTCTGACACCGGATCAGACACAGTACTACTTCCTCAGCGGTTTCACTGCAAAGCTTGCAGGAACCGAGCGTGGAATTACTGAGCCTACACCAACCTTCTCTGCATGCTTCGGACAGGCTTTCCTTGAGCTGCACCCGACAAAATATGCTGAGGAGCTGGTTAAGAAGATGGAGATTTCCGGAGCAAAAGCATACCTGGTTAACACAGGATGGAACGGAACCGGAAAACGTATCACCATTAAGGATACTCGTGGAATCATCGATGCGATCCTGAACGGAGATATCCTGACTGCTCCTACAAAACAGATTCCGTTCTTCAACTTCGAAGTACCTACAGAGCTTCCAGGTGTAGATTCCGGAATTCTGGATCCTCGCGATACCTATGCAGCTGCTTCCGAGTGGGAAGAGAAAGCAAAGGATCTTGCAGGAAGATTTATTAAGAACTTCGCTAAATACGAGGGAAATGCTGCCGGAAAAGCTCTGGTTGCAGCTGGTCCTCAGTTATAATTCGAATTTGAACTCCTATGGTCGGACAGTTGTTGTGCGGCGGCAGGATGATCAGATTACATGAATGGTAAAAGGGTGCTGCATCTGCGTCAAAATCGCAGATGCAGCACCTTTTTGCCTTAATACATACATTTGGTCTCCTGGAAATTTACTGAATTATTTAAAAAATACAAAAATTTATCTGTTATTTAATGGGCGAATGTGATAAAATATGATTGAATAACAGCTGGATTTTGGGCGAATTTGCAAAATTCAGAAACAAGAGCATACCTTATATGCTGCGCAAGGAGGTTTTACATGGACGAGAATTATATCAAGATTAGATCAAAGCATTCCACGGAGTCCTTTCTTCGTGTGTTCCCGGGACATTTTGTAACCAACCATTCTCATGTCAATTATTATGTTGATATGACAGCATTGAAAGCGCGTATGAGCGAGTCACAGAACGCTGCTAAGACACTTGCTTCTTATTATACAATGAACTCGATCGTGGATACGATCATCTGTATGGACGGAACAGAGGTGATCGGTGCATTCCTCGCAGAGGAGCTGGAGCATTCCGGTATCCGCAATGTGAATGCCCACAACACCATTTATGTGGTATCCCCGGAGACTGACAGCAGCGGTCGGATCGTATTCCGTGACAATAATAAATTCATGGTAGAGAACAGAAACGTGATGGTACTTCTCGCAACTGCTACAACCGGTATTACTCTGGAGCGTTCACTGACCTGTATCAAATATTACGGCGGAAAGATTGCCGGTATTTCTGCATTGTACAGTGTACCAACTAAAATTTTCGGATATCCTATTGTTTCCCTGTTTTCTCAGGCAGATCTGCCACAGTACAAAACCTATGCCTTTGACAACTGCCCGCTCTGCCAGCAGGGAGTGAAGATCGATGCCATGGTAAACGGCTACGGCTACAGTAAGATCTAATAGTGTGATAAAGGTTATTGTTTACAGGCAGCAGGAGATATGCATGCAGGCATATAAACAACGTGGACAAAAAATTCTGAAAGTGCTATAGTAACATAAAATAACAGAAAGAAGCTTTCCTCCAGGGAGAGCTTCTTTTGATGAGAGAGGAGGACGAAAATGGATACAGACAGTTGCAGCGGCACGACAAAGGTTCCTATACACAGTCAGGACCGTTTTTTGTCCTGCTCTGAAAATCAAGTCAACGATAACTTAATATGAGAACAAGTCGTGTCATTCTGTGACTCTTGATTCGGCCGGAACATTTTTCAACCGGGAGTAAAAAACAGGAGGAATAATTGAATGACAGATAAGTTAGAAGTGCTTCGGGCCAGCGTGATCGCACTGGCAGAAGGAAAAAAGTATGCAGCTCTGAGGGATATTTTATCCACCATGAAACCGGCAGATATTGCAGCCCTTTTTGAAAGGGATATGCCGGAGGAGACAGTGCCTCTACTGTTTCGCCTGCTTCCTAAAAATCTTGCGGCTGATACCTTTGTAGAGATGGATTCAGCCAGCCAGCATACTCTGATCAAGGGGTTTTCGGACAGCGAGCTGAAGGAGGTTGTAGATGAGCTGTATGTAGACGATGCAGTGGATCTGATCGAAGAGATGCCTGCCATGATCGTGAAACGTATCCTGCAGCAGGCAGATGCCGAGAAGCGGCGTATGATCAACGGAATTCTGAAATTCCCGGAGGATTCTGCCGGCAGCATCATGACCACGGAGTTTGTAGATCTCCTTCCGGGGATGACAGCTGAGGAGGCTATTCGAAGCATCCGCAGAAGCGGAATTGAAAAGGAAACCATCAATAACTGTTATGTTACAGAAAAGGACAGAAAGCTGATCGGAGTAGTGACCATTCGTCATCTGATCATGGCAGACCCTTCAGCAATCATGACAGACCTGATGGATGATCAGGTAATATCCGTGAATACCCTGGAGGATCAGGAGGCGGTTGCCCATCAGTTTTCCAAATACAATCTCATCGCCATGCCTGTCGTAGATCAGGAAGAACGTCTGGTGGGAATCGTTACGGTTGATGATGTACTGGATGTCTTAGAGGCAGAGACGACAGAGGATATGGAGAAGATGGCGGCGATCGTTCCGACGGACAACTCCAGACCCTATCTGAAGCTTTCCGTATTCGATCTCTGGAAGAGCCGTATTCCCTGGCTGCTTCTGCTGATGATATCAGCGACCTTTACAGGAATGATCATCACCGGCTTTGAGGATGCGCTTGCAAAATACGTCGTGTTGACTGCCTACATTCCCATGCTGATGGATACCGGCGGCAATTCGGGTTCACAGGCTTCTGTAACCGTGATCCGCGGTATTTCATTGAAGGAGATCGAGTTCTCTGATCTGCTTCGTGTGATCTGGAAGGAGATGAGAGTGGCACTGTGCTGCGGAATCACTCTGGCAGCTGCAAATTTCCTGAAGCTGCTGCTGTTTGACAGACTGACCGTTTTGGTGGCACTGACCATCTGCCTGACTCTGATCGTTACGATCTTCTTTGCAAAACTGGTAGGCTGTACCCTTCCATTGCTTGCCTATAAGCTGGGATTTGACCCTGCTGTTATGGCTAGTCCCTTTATCACCACCATTGTAGACGCAATTTCCTTGCTGGTGTATTTCCAGTTTGCGATTCATCTGCTTGATTTGTGATGTACGAGTGAAAACGGAACAGGGGAGGGTGCTGCCGTTCCGCATCATGCGGAACGGCAGCACCCTCCCCTGTTCCGTTTTTTAAATCAGATATTCAGCAGATCACTGTATTCCTTCAGCGCGCCGTCTGTATCATGAGCCAGAACCCGCTTCGCAAGAAGCTTGCCAAGCTGAACACCCTCCTGATCGAAGCTGTTGAGGTTCCAGACAAATCCCTGGAACATAACCTTATTCTCAAAGTGAGCAAGAAGAGCTCCGAGAGATTCCGGTGTCAGCTGATCGCCGATGATAATGCTGGAGGGGCGTCCGCCTTCGAACTGCTTGTTTGGATCCTCATCATCCTTGCCGCAGGCAAATGCCACGATCTGTGCAGCAACGTTGGCACAGAGTTTTGCCTGGCTTGTGCTGCCCTGGATTTCGATATCGTCTCCAAGCTGGCTGTTCTTAAAGCCGACAAACTGCATTGGAGTAATGTCGGTTCCCTGATGGAGCAGCTGGTAGAAGGAGTGCTGTCCGTTTGTTCCCGGCTCACCGAAGATGATCGGACCGGTTGGGTAATTGACAGGTTCACCGAAGCGGTTTACATGCTTGCCGTTAGATTCCATATCCAGCTGCTGCAGATGTGCAGGGAAACGGCTGAGAGCCTGTGAATAAGGAAGAACAGCCGTAGCAGGATAACCGAGAATGTTTCTCTCGTATACACCGATCAATGCATCCAGCATGGAAGGATTCTGAAGCAGATCCTCATTCTTGCTCAGCGCATCCATCTCGGCAGCACCTTTCATGATTGCTTCAAAGGTTTCTGCACCGAGAGCCAGTGTCAGGATCACAGCTCCAACACAGGAGGAAGAGGAGTAGCGTCCGCCGATGTAGTCATCCATAAAGAAGGCTTCCAGGAAGGCATCACTCTTTGCAAGAGGAGAGGTTTCACTGGTTACAGCCAGCATGTGTTTATTCGGATCAAGTCCTGCCTTTGCAAGAGTTGCTCTTACAAAGGATTCGTTGGTAAGAGTTTCAAGAGTTGTTCCGGACTTGGAAACTACAATAAAGAGGGAATGGGCAAGATCCATGGAATTCATGACGCCTGCAGCATCATCAGGATCTACGTTGCTGACGAATTTTGCCTGCATCTTCAGGGAGTTGTTTTTGATTGCCCAATTCTCCAGTGCAAGATAAAGTGCACGGGGGCCGAGATCGGATCCTCCGATACCTACCTGGCAGACAGTGGTGAATTTTTCACCGTTCTCGTTTGTAATCGCACCGGAATACACCTTCTCGGCAAAGTCAGCTGCCTTCTTCTGCTGAGACAGATAAAACTCACGTTTATTCACACCATCTGCGATGACATCATTACCCAGCTGTCCGCGGCAGAGCTGATGAAGAACCAGACGTTTCTCGCCTGTGTTGATCACTGCACCATTGTACAGCTCTGCGTATTTCTCTGTAAGCTGAGCTTCCTTTGCCAGCTCGGCAAGAGCCTCGAGAATATTGTCATCCACAGCTTTTGCACCGTAATTAAAAGTAAGGCCTGCAGCCATGGGAACACTGTATTTTTTCACACGCTCAGCTCCGCTTTCGCCGGTCATTGCTTCTTTTACATCCACCTTGGGCAGAGCGGCAAGCTTTGCAGTACTTGCCAGTTTGTCAAAATTCGTCCATGAAATCATTGTCTGTTTCCTCCAATTCTATCTCACGATCTGTAACTGTTCATGCGATCGAGATCAATCTGATTGATCTCGTTTCATATGAAATTATACTTGAGATTATGCATAATTACAAGGTTTCTGCCTGTTATCCGTCAAAAGAAGTTCGTATGTTTACTATTTACCATCTAAAAAAAGGAAAACGTTGTCTGAAATTACTATTTTTGAACTGCTGTTTTTATGCAAACTGACAAAGTTTAAAAAAACGAAAAAAAATGCGTGCACGTGAACACGAAGTGTGTTATATTGAATTCAACGAAGAGATAACAAGAGTTCAGGTCAGGAAAGACCGAAGCCTGAAGGGCTTCAGCGGAAGACGGAGATCTTCCGGACAGGTACTAACGGAAAAACAAAGTGAAATATTTTATTAAAGAAAAGGAGAAAAAAGCGATGTTGAATGTAGGTGTAATCGGATGCGGCGGAATGGGAAGAGATCATATCAAACGTGTGACTGAGAGAGTGCAGGGTGCACAGGTTGTGGCTGTTTCCGATCTGTTTGAAGAGGGTGCAAAAAAGGCTGCTGCAATCGCAGGAGAAGGCTGCAAGGTATACAACAATGGTAAAGATCTGATCAATGATCCCGATGTGGATGCAGTTATGATCATTTCTCCCGGATTTGCACATGTAGATGATCTTCTTGAGGCAATCAAGGTTGGAAAACGTGTATTCTGTGAGAAACCACTGTGTACAACAGCTGAGGACTGCCAGAAAGTCATGGACGCTGAGGTTGCTTCCGGCAAGCATCTGATCCAGCTCGGATTCATGAGAAGATATCACAAAGGATATCAGCAGATCAAGGAGGCAATCGCTACAGGTGAGTACGGTGAGCCGCTGATGATGCACTGCACACACAGAAATCCTGAAGTAGGAACAAACTACGATACTCCAATGGCTGTTACAGATACAGTAATCCATGAGATCGATCTCTGCCACTGGATGGTAGGTGATGACTACGACACCGTACAGGTAATCATGCCGAAGGTTACAAAATACTCTCATCCGGCTCTGAAGGATCCTCAGTTCATGATCCTGAAAACAAAATCCGGAGTTACGATCGATGTAGAGTGCTTCGTAAACTGCAAATTCGGCTATGATATCAACTGTGAGGTTGTATGTGAGGATGGTGCACTGAAGATGGGTACACCGATGGCTCCTTCTATCCGCAAGAGTGCACAGGCTTCTACAGAGATCACTACAGACTGCTTCGTACTGTTCAAGGATGCCTATGATCAGGAGGTACAGAACTGGGTTGACCGTGCTGCAGACGGTGTGATCGAAGGACCGAATACCTGGGACGGATATCTTGCAGCAGTTACAGCTGACGCTCTGGTTGCAGCTCAGACATCCGGACAGATTGAGAAGGTAAATACTGTAGAGAAACCTGAGTTCTACAAATAATTGTTATAGGATCTGAACACGATTGTCATTCGAAAACCGAAATTTCTCACCCATTGTTACTGTTCATGGTAACACACCACCCACCACTCTTCAGAGGGATCCGGGATTCGTATGAAAAAAGTGAAAAGAACGATAAAAGAGGAGGTCCGGCCTTTGTGCCGGATCTCCTTTTGCATCACAAAGTGAGTTACTGTTACTCCGTGAACCGGAACTTTTGCCGCTTAAACGGTAACCTGCCTGCCCGGCTTCGCTATTCACACCGGAGAAAAACTATGGTACAATAGCCAAGAAAATAACAGAATACATTGGAGGAATGACAATGGCTGAAGAATATCAGGAATATGTAACCTTCCGGATTACCGCCAGAGACGGATCGGAAGTGGAGATGGCTGTTGTGGATGAATTTGATTATAAGAACAAGCATTACATCGCTGCCTGTGCCGTGCAGGACGATACTTTGGATGAAAGCGGCCGGTATATTTATCAGGCGGTGATCACCGGAGATGATTTTAAGGCGGTTAAAATTACGAATGCCATCGAATATCAGAAAATTGCAGAGGCATACATGCAGATGGGTCAGGATTAAGTTGATCCGGTCTGCATACGGGAAAGGACTGAAAGGGGAGACTATACATGACATATCAGGAAATTGTAGACAGGGTGCGGGAGCATTATAAGGATGCTGACGCAGAGATGATCCAGGGGCACCTTGCCGTACAGTTCAATATTACAGGGGAAGGACACGGTGCATTTTACCTTGAGGTAAAGGACAGCAGGGTATCGATCCAGCCTTATGAATACTACAGTCGGAATGCAGCAATCAACCTGTCTGCAACCACGCTTTTTAAGCTCCTGAATAAGGAGACAACTCTTGAAGAAGAGCTGAATCATTTTCATATTACCTGTGAGGGTGATATCGGAGCGGTTCTCGTGCTGAAGGATATCCGTCCGATTACGGAAGCCGAGGTACAGAGGGCAGCTGAGGAAAGACAGAAGGCGGCAGAGGAAGCTGCCAGAGTCAAGGCGGAGATGAACCGAATCGTTGCTGCCGAGATGATGAAGGCGGAGGCAGAGGTGCTGGAAGCTGTGGAAAATGCCGAAAAATAAGTGAGGTAGTTCTATGACTGAGAACAGGGATGAAAAGGGATTGCTTGGAAAACCAATGCTGATCTCTGTGTTTCTGACGGGCGGAATTATTCTCATTGCCATGCTGCTGAAAAATCTCGGAATCTTTTCCGGATTAATGAAATTTATCAGCAGTCTGCAGGCGTTATTCATAGGTATTCTTTTTGCCTATATTCTGAATCCTATTACAAAATATTTTGAGAAAAAATTCCTAAAGCTGCTTTCAACAGCTGCAAAGCCAAGAAAAAAACTCTGTAAGGGACTTGCGCTTGCGGTCTCTGTGCTGATTTTTCTGGGAGTCGCATTTTTTCTGATCGGTTCCATTGTGCCGCAGCTTCTGGATACGATCAAAACGCTGCTTCAGAATTCATCGTCCATGATCAGAAGTCTGGTGAACTGGATGCAGGGACTGTCCTCCAGTGAGGCCTGGCAGGAAACTGTGATTCCTGCAGTGCAGAATCTGCTGCGGGATGCATCCGGCTGGCTGAGCAGCCTGGAAGGAGTCAATTCCGACCTGATCACGGCAATTTCCAACGGTGTGTTTTCCTTTGTGAAAATCATTCTGAATTCCGTTGTAGGATTGATCATTGCTGTGTATATTCTGATCAGCAAGGAGAAGCTGATCGCACAGATCCGCAAGATTACCTACGCACTTCTTCCTGTTAAACATGGAAAAGGAGCGTTGGAAATCCTGCAGGAGGCCAATCGGATCCTGGAGGGCTATCTTGTAGGTAAGCTGATCGATTCACTGATCATCGGAGCCATTGCCGTAGTGGGAATGTTTCTGCTGGATCTGCCCTATGTGCTCCTGATCAGTGCAGTAATCTGTGTCAGCAACATGATTCCCTTCTTCGGTCCCTATATAGGAGCTGTTTTCGGTGTGATTCTGATCCTGATGGTACATCCTGTACAGGCGATCTATTTCCTTGTCTTTGTGCTGATACTGCAGCAGCTGGACGGTAATATCATCGGTCCCAGGATCCTTGGTAATTCCACCGGTCTGGATCCGCTGTGGATCGTCGTGTCCGTCATGGCATTTGGCGGCTGCTTTGGTCTTGCAGGTATGATTCTTGGTGTTCCGATCTTTGCATGGATCTATTATATAGTAAAACGAATCTGTGAACAGAGTCTTGCAAGGAGAGGACTTGCGGTTGACACAGAGAGCTATTACAGAAACGCAGAGGAGATGGAGGAAGAGGTCCATTATCTGAAGCACCATAAAAAATAATGCAACAAAAAACCGGGAAAAATCCTTTGATTTTTCTCGGTTTTTTGTTGCTTACAGGAAGAGTGGGCTGTGCTATAATTTTTCTTCGTGAGAGAAGAACATAGAAAGGATTTTGTTTATGAAAGATCTGACAAATGGAAAGCCTCTTTCCGTTATTATCCGATTTGCAATCCCCGTACTGATCGGCAATCTGTTTAACCTTCTGTACAATCTTGCAGATATCCGCATTATAGGAAGCTTTCTTGGAACAGATGCTCTGGCGGCCATCGGCTCAGTCAGCACGCTGAATGATCTGCTGGTAATGTTTCTGATCGGTCTTGCCAATGGCTTTGCGGTCCGCAGTGCCCTGTTTTACGGAATGGGCAGGAAAGATCAGGTGAAAAAGACCTATGTGCATGCACTGATGTACGGATTACTGATCACTCTTGCGGTGGTTGTATTCTGCATTCTGGCACTGCAGCCTATCCTCTCCGTTCTGCATGTGATGGGGGAGTACAGAGCTTCTGCAGCTGAATATATTACTGTTATTCTGTATGGTCTGTTTTTTACGATCATTTACAATATCATGGCAGCTGTGCTTCGTTCCATGGGTGATGTGGTCACGCCTCTGCTGCTGCTGATCTTCTCAACCCTGCTGAATGTCGTACTGGATCTGATCTGTGTGGGAGGGCTGCATCTGGGAATCAGGGGAGCAGCCTGGGCTACGGTCACCGCTCAGCTGATTGCCGCAGTTCTGTGTTTCGTTTATATCAGGATCCGTTACCCGTTCCTCCGGTTCTCGCTGAAGGAGATGAGACCGGAGAAGGGTTTTGACAGCTCTCTTCTGGCGGCAGGCCTTTCCATGGGAATGATGAGCTCCCTTGTTCAGTTCGGAACACTGACTCTGCAGGGCGCGATCAACACACTGGGAACCAATGTAATCGTTGCTCACGCAGCAACCAGAAAACTGACCACCTTCTATATGCTTCCTTTTTCCACGCTGGCTTCTACAATGTCGACCTATGTCAGTCAGAATTACGGTGCAGGAAAGAAGGAGCGGATCCGCCAGGGGTTAAAGACTACGCTGCTGATCTCCTATATCTGGTGCGTAGTGGTACTGTTGATCTCCTACACTGTCTGCCCGAAGCTTATCCAGCTGATCACAGATACAGACATTCCGGAGGTAATGCAGATCGGAGCCCTGTATCAGAAAGTGGATACCATCTTCTACGCACTGGTTCCTACGATCAGCATACTTCGAAATTCCCTGCAGGGCCTGGGTGTTCATATTGTTCCGGTAATATCCAGTGCACTGGAACTTGTCGGAAAGGTGGCAATTGCGCTTTTCCTTACTCCTGTACTGGGATACTGGGCAATCATATGGTCAGAGCCCATTGTGTGGGTGGTCATGCTGATTCCTCTGCTGTTCAGCATGAGGAGCAGACTGCGAAGCCTGTAATGCACTGTGATTTCCCAAGTTTGACTTGAATCGATCAGTTCAGCGATGGTTTGATCAGATGCCGAATGGCTTCAATTACACTTTTCATATGATATTTGATCAGGAAGCACTGACTTGTATACTGGGGGTATTCATGCTTCAGATCACGCAGAAGCGGATAGATAAACTCTTCGGTCTCGAGTATATAATTTGCCAGCTTGGGCGCCTTCCAGGCGGCACTCATGCCGGAGACATTGTTGCATCGATCCAGCAGCTTTACAACAGCAGCGATCCTGTTGCTGCGAAGGGCAGAATAATAAACCAGATTCCGCTGGCGTTCCTGTTCATAATACTTCTTCCATGCCTCCTCGTCGGCGTCGGCCTCTGGCTTCTGCAGCTTTTCCTTCGTAAGAGCAGCTACAGCTGTCTGGACTTCCTTAGATGCCGGAAGATCCTCCGGATGGACATTGCAGTCCTCACAGATATCGTGGAGAAGGGCAGCGGAGATCAGATCATCCTCTGTAAATCCCAGTGCAATGGCGTGACAGGCAATCTGCATGGGATGACTGAAGTAAGGGACGTGATCCTTGCCGCTTCGCACCTGGTCTGCATGCATCTGCTTGATATAGGGGAGAAGACGAAGGGACTGGTAGAGTTCCTTCGCTGCAAGATATCCCTTGAGAAAGGAATAGGTTCTGTTTTCGTCAAAGAGACGATCGGAAAGGTTAGAAGTGACCTGATCAATCTGATTCTGTGAATTCTGCGGCATTGGGAGACCTCCTGTAGGATGAGATAAGGAAACGTGACTTCTTTCCCATTATAGCATAGAAGCATTGCTATTTACGTGTGAAGTTCTGCAACCTCGACTTGAACCTCTGAACTGCAACATAGAAACAGTGGAGCCGGGTGTAACGTTTTGATGACAACTTCTGCAGTTCTATGCTATGATATTTACAACACAGAAAACAGTTCACGCAGGACATAACAGAAAGAATTGAATGTACAGCGGGATATTCACGGATTCAGTGTGGGGGAATGTGATATGAATAGTTTTGATAAAGAGCAGATGCAGCAGAGGATTCTTCAGCATGTAAAAAAGGACGGTACCAGACGTTTCGTAGATACGATCTATCAGGATATGGATTGTATCGATCGTGTGGTGGAATATCTGACAGAGCCGTATGCAGGAAAGGTGGATGTTGTTGCAGCACCTGCTGTATCCGGATATATTCTCGGAAGCATGATTGCCCGGGAGCTGAAGGTTCCCTTTGTCCCGATTATGAAGGCAGACAATCAGGAAAACAGCTCGGGAGAAGATTTCCTGATGGCCTCCTATTTGGATCATGCGGACATGGTACGGACAATGAAGCTTCGTAAGGGAGCTCTGGCCAAAGGGGCGAAGGTTCTTTTGGTGGATAACTGGATTGAAACTGCTGCTACGATTACTGCCTGTCAGTCTTTGATTGAAGTTGCAGAGGCTGAAGTGCTCGGAATCGCAGCTTTCGGCAGGGATGAGAATGCAGCAACGGATAAACTTGCGGACTCAGGACTTGTACATGCAGCAGCCGAATGACTGTTACGGTGTCAATTCCATTGATCTCACCTTCATACGGCATTGTCTATAAATGATCATGAATTACAGAGAAAAACAGAAAAAGACACAGGAAGAGAAAAAAATCAGAAAGCTCAGTCAGTACAGAAAAAGATACGCTGATCCGCAGATCGATCCGCTTGATGTGTACCTTACCTGGGAAAAAAGAGCGGATGAGCAGATTGATCTGTACAGAGAATCCTCTCCTCTGCTTCCGGAGGCAGGAGAGGAATTGTATATGACCGGTTATGCCGGTGCTGCCGGAACTGTATTTCTGGCGGAATGGAGGAAGACGCAGCTCTTAAGCCGCTTTACGGAAGCATTTATTCGAACCGCATTTGATAAAGAGGTATTCGATCATCTGTTCGAAGAAAACCGGGAAAACCCCGAAGAGCTTCCTGCATATTACATGGATGCCGGTGCAGACTGGATCGCTCCTGTCGGAGAAGGCGGACTGCTCAGGACTCTGTACAGATTCGGAAAAGAGACAGGTCTGGGATTCCGGGTGCAATCCAGGGCAGTTCCGATTCGGCAGATCACCATAGAATTCTGTGAACTGCTGCTGCTGCATCCCTGGGAGCTTTTGACAAGCAAAAGCTTCCTCTTTGCGGCAAAGCCTTCTGCACCGATCCTTGAAAGGCTGAGGAAGGAAGGCGTTCCGGTCAGCAGGATCGGAATTGTTACCGGAGATAAGCAGAAGCTGATCTGCCGGGGAGAAGAGGAGAGCGGGATCAATCGTCCTGAGCCGGACGGACTATTGACCCTTCTTCTGGAGGAAAAACGGCCATGAGTACAAAACTCGATCTGTACTATAATAAGTTTAATGAGGAAAAACGGTTGAATTCCCGTCACGGTCAGGTGGAATACCGGGTATCCATGCATTATATTCATCGTTTCCTGAAACCCGGTGACAGGATCCTGGATGTAGGTGCAGCGACCGGAAGGTACAGTATTCCTCTTTTTGAGGAAGGGTATGATGTAACAGCACTGGAGCCGGTACAGCACAATCTTGGCAGATTGAAGGCAAAGAAACCGGAGCTGCCTGCCTATAAAGGCGATGCCAGAAAGCTGAAACGCTTTCAGGATGAATCCTTTGATCTTGTGCTGCTGTTTGGTCCGATGTATCATCTGATCAGCAGAGAGGATAAGCTGCAGGCTCTCAAAGAGGCAAAGCGGGTGACACGTAAGGACGGTGTGATTCTGTCTGCGTATGTGATGAATGAGTACAGTATTCTGACCTATGGCTTCCGGGAGCAGCATATTCTGGAAATCCTGCAGAACAATCGGGTGGATTCCTCCTGGAGGGTCCGGCCGGATGCAGAAGACCTGTATGATTATGTGAGACTGGAGGATATCAACAGTCTGAACGAAGATGCAGGACTGGAGAGGGTCTGTATCTTTTCTCCGGATGGTCCTGCCAATCATATGAGAAGAGAATTGAACCGCCTGACTGAGGAGGAATTTGGAGCCTTTGTTTCCTACCAGCTGAGTGTGGCGGAACGACCGGAACTTCTCGGTGCAGGAGGACACCTTGTGGATGTCGTAAGGAAACAGTCCTCACGGAACGATTCCCGCGAACAGTAAATACTGCAGGTTCAGAAGAATACAGACAACTGTGATCGTGCTTACAAAAACAGGAGAGAAATCTCCTGTTTTTTGTCGTTGCAGCCGTCTGAAATCAATTCCATTGATTTCAGGCGGATGCTCCCTTAAATTAGCTTTGTGCTGCTCGCCTTGATTGTCTCTAAACTGCTCTGAATAGTTACCATTTATTGAATGAGATCAGGACTGTTTTCGTTATGTTTCGAAAAACAATTCGTCATTTTTACCACAGAATATTCTGAAAATGCGATAAATTTAACAAACAGAAGCATATAAACGGATAAAAGTTGTCTTGTAATACATTTTTTATATTAATGTAACGGTTTGGACGCTGTGAAAAGTTGTATAAAAGATACAATAATTAGATAAAACTAACTGTAAATTATATATATTATGCACTAAAAAATACGGAAAATAACTTGCAATAACCGTGCAAAACATATAAAATAAATACAAATGTGTGGGTTGAAAAACAACATTTTTAACAAACTTAAAGGAGGCGAAAAACATGTTAGATCAGTCTTATTATGACAAGACAGATGAGATCATTGCCGTGTACGGGAAAAAAGCGGCTTCTCTGATTCCTATCATGCAGGATATTCAGGGGGTGTATCGTTATCTGCCGGGAGAACTGCTGACGTACGTTGCTGAACAGATCGGAATTACAGAAGCAAAGGCGTACAGTGTTGCAACTTTCTACGAGAATTTTTCCTTTGAGCCAAAGGGAAAATACGTGATCAAGGTATGTGATGGAACCGCATGTCACGTTAGAAAATCAGCACCGATTCTCGACACATTCACAAAGGAGCTGGGACTCAGCAATAAGAAGCACACCACCGATGACATGCTGTTCACAGTAGAAACAGTATCCTGTCTGGGTGCCTGCGGACTTGCTCCGACAGTAATGGTGAACGAGGATGTGCATCCGAAGATGACTCCGGAAAAAGCTGTTGAGCTGCTCCAGACTCTGCGGGGAGGTGACGTCAAATGATAAAAAACAGAGAAGAATTACTTGCTGCTGTTGCTGATGCAAAAGAGCAGATCCGGAAATATGACGTTAGAATCCTTGTTTGCTCCGGTACAGGCTGTATTGCCTCCGGTTCAGAGAAGGTATATGAAGAGTTTGTTAAAATCGTTGGAACAACACCGGGCGTTACTTTGACATTTGAGCCGCATGACGGCGAGAAGCAGCTTGGTGTTAAGAAAACAGGCTGTCAGGGTGTCTGCGAGCTTGGCCCTCTGGTTCGTATTCAGAAGGGTGATCAGGTGGTTCAGTATACAAAAGTGCAGATTGCTGACTGCAAAGAGATCTTTGAAAAATCCGTTCTTGGCGATGAAGTAATTGAAACGCTGCTTTACAGACAGAACGACATTGCCTATAAGGCACCGGACGAGATTCCGTTCATTGCAAAGCAGACTCGTATCGTTCTGGAAAACTGCGGCAAATACGATGCGGAATCCTTCGATGAGTATCTGGCAGGCGGCGGATTCTCAGCTCTGCAGAAGGCACTTTTCGAGATGACTCCGGATGAGGTTGTAGATGAAGTGGATAAATCCGGCCTTCGCGGACGAGGAGGCGGCGGCTTCCCTGCAGGAAGAAAGTGGAAACAGGTTTCCAGACAGAAAGAAACGACCCGCTACGTTGTCTGCAACGGTGATGAGGGTGACCCGGGAGCATTTATGGATGGTTCCGTAATGGAAGGTGATCCCTATAAGCTGATCGAAGGTATGATGATCGCCGGCTATGCCTGCGGTGCAGAGAACGGATATATTTATGTTCGAGCAGAGTATCCGATGTCTGTAGCAAGACTTCGTCTGGCTATTTCAGAGCTTGAATCCAGAAATATGCTGGGAGAGAACATTCTCGGTACCGGCTTTAATTTCTATATGCATATCAACCGCGGTGCAGGTGCATTTGTCTGCGGTGAAGGCTCAGCACTGACCGCTTCCATCGAAGGAAACCGCGGTATGCCGCGAGTAAAACCTCCGCGTACAGTTGAGAAGGGTCTCTGGGAGAAACCGACTGTATTAAACAACGTAGAGACCTACGCAAACGTTCCGAAGATCGTCCTGCAGGGCTCTGACTGGTTCCGCTCCATCGGTACGGAATCCTCCACAGGATGCAAGACCTTCTCACTGACCGGTTCTATCCAGAATACAGGTCTGATCGAGGTTCCGATGGGAACAACACTGCGTGAGATCATCTTTGATATCGGCGGCGGCTTGAAGGACGGAGGAACCTTCAAGGCTGTACAGATCGGTGGCCCGTCCGGCGGCTGTCTGACAGAATCAGAGCTGGATGTTCCGCTTGACTTTGAAACGGTAAAGAAATACGGTGCCATCATCGGATCCGGCGGTCTGGTTGTAATGGATGACAACACCTGTATGATCGAGGTTGCAC
Organism: Lachnospiraceae bacterium; assembly: GCA_030527645.1. Lineage (GTDB taxonomy): Bacteria > Bacillota > Clostridia > Lachnospirales > Lachnospiraceae > JAKSRN01. The sequence goes on from JAUNAJ010000001.1 coordinate 71,635, forward strand.
GCTTCTTCATGAGCTTTACTCAGCGTGAGTCCTGCGGTAAGTGTGTTCCCTGCCGTGAGGGTACAAAGAGAATGCTGGAGATCATGGAAAAGATCGTTGCAGGAAAGGGAGAACTGGAGGACATCGACCGTCTGCAGGAGCTCGCTACTATGATCAAGAGTACTGCTCTCTGCGGTCTCGGAAAGTCTGCGCCTCTTCCTGTTCTTTCAACAATTAAGATGTTCCGCGATGAGTATGTTGAGCATATCGTGGATCATAAGTGCAGAGCAAAAGTCTGTGAGGCAATGAAGAAATATGTCATCAATCCTGAGGTCTGCATGGGCTGCAGCAAGTGTGCGAAGAACTGTCCGGTAAATGCAATCTCCGGTGTTGTTAAGAAGCCGTTCACCATCGATCCGAATATTTGTATCCATTGCGGCGCATGTAAAGAGAACTGTGCCTTTGATGCAATTTACATTGAAGATTAAGGAGGTGGCGATATGGCTATTATGACAATTGATGGTAGACCGTATGAGTTTACCGATGAAAAGAATGTTCTTGCAGTAATCCGCAAAGCAAATATTGATGTTCCGACCCTGTGCTATAAACCGGAGCTCTCCACATTCGGAGCCTGCCGTCTGTGTACGGTTGAGGACGACAAGGGCAGAATGTTTGCATCCTGTTCCGAGGAGCCGAGAGACGGAATGGTGATCGTTACCAATTCCCAGCGCCTCAGAAAATACAGAAAAACCATCATTGAGCTGCTTCTGGCCGCTCATAACAGAGACTGTACCACCTGTCAGGAAAGCGGAAGCTGTACGCTGCAGTCCCTGGCAAAACGCTACGGAGTGACGGAGGTTCGCTTTAAACAGTATAAAGAGCCGCTTCCGATCGATTTCAGTTCACCGTCAATCGTTCGCGATCCGAATAAGTGTATCCTCTGCGGAAACTGCGTTCGTGTCTGCAATGAGCTTCAGGGTCTGGGAGTACTTGGCTTTGTCAATCGTGGTTCAGAGGCGACAGTTTCTCCGGCATTTGACAAACCGCTGTCTGAGACAGACTGTGTCAGCTGCGGACAGTGCCGTGTCTTCTGTCCTACAGCAGCACTTTCTATCAAGCATAATCGTGAGGATGTGTGGTCTGCGATTGCAGATCCGAACACCCGTGTTGTTGCACAGGTGGCTCCTGCAGTTCGTGTGGCTGTGGGCAATGAATTCGGTCTTCCGAACGGCGAGAGTGTGATGGGCAAAATCGTTGCAGCAATGCACCGCATGGGCTTCGATGAGGTATACGATACAACTGTATCCGCCGATATTACTATCGTTGAAGAGACTGCAGAGTTCCTGAATCGTGTACAGAATGGAGGAAAGCTTCCGCTTCTTACCTCCTGCTGTCCTGCATGGGTGAAATTTGTGGGTGATCAGTACCCTGATTATTCAGAGAATGTTTCTACCTGCCGTTCCCCTCAGGGAATGCTTTCAGCCATGATCAAAGAGTGGTACCGCAAGCCTGAGAATGAGGGCGGAAAGAAAACAGTTGTAGTTTCCGTCATGCCCTGTACAGCTAAGAAGATGGAGATCAACCGTTCAAACAGCTATACAGACGGAGAGAAGGATACAGATTTCGTTCTGACCACAACAGAGCTTGTACAGATGATCAAGATGACAGGTATGGCGTTCAGCCAGCTGGATGAGGAAGCCTGTGATGTTCCGTTTGGCTACGGCTCCGGCGGAGGTGTGATCTTCGGTGTTTCCGGCGGTGTAACAGAGGCTGTGATCCGTCATCTTGTAAAAGATCATGATACAGCTGCTCTTGATGCCATTGCAAACTGTGGTGTTCGTGCTTCCGAGGGCAATGAATTTATCCGTGAGTTTACTGTTCCTTACAACGGTATTGATGTAAAGATCTGTGTTGCTTCCGGTCTTGCCAATATGCGTAAGGTCATGGATGCTGTTCAGAGCGGCGAAAAGGAATATCACCTGATCGAGGGCATGGCATGCCGCCGCGGATGTATCAACGGAGGAGGCCAGCCGTATCTGAAGAACCTGATCTCTGTCGATGACAGAACGGCAGGTATCTATGCGGCGGATAAGGTTTCAGTTGTGAAAAACTGTGACGACAACCCGATGGTTACTTACCTGTATGAGGGAATGCTGAAGGGCAGAGAGCATCATCTGCTTCACAATCCTCATTTTACAGCAAAATAATGTAACAAGTTCACGGGGCGAACTGTAACAAAATAATTACAGAAATTCAGTGGAATCAGTGATTCCGGAAAATGACCGGGCGGGACGCAAGTCCTGCCCGGTTTTCTGCCTGTTGGAGGGGACCCTGCATATATATCTTAGGAGTAGCTATGCGGTTCCGGCGGACAGGCTAAGTGATCGGCAATCATTGCAAAAAGGGGGAAAATCGATATAATAAAGCTAACAGAGTGACAGATCACACGTTTAAGCATTGGTTTGGGAGACATGACCCCGTAAATTGCTGCCTGTCAGAACCTGTTGTTCAAGATGACTTCCGCTCAATATCAGAGGAATGGAGACTGCTATGAAGAAAAACCACAGAACGTTGTTTGCTGCGGTAGTGATTGCTGCGATACTGTATATCATCCTTCTGTTTGCCCTGCTGACAGTGGAGTCAGCAGATCCTGCATCGGGAATCCATACATTGTCCGATGCATTCTGGTATACGATCGTTACCATTTCCACTGTCGGATACGGTGATGTGACACCAGTGACGGAAACCGGCCGCCACATCGGTATGATATTCCTGATTTTTTCCATGGGAATCTACCTGACCTTGATCGGTACGGCCGTTTCGATTTTTACCAGTGAGGCCATCCCCCTGATCTATCTGAGTCTGAACCGGGAAAAAGACTGGTATTATTTTGCGGATTTCGGTGTGGAATCCAATACCCTGGCAAGGGATATCGTACGAGAGGATTCGGATGCCATAATCATCTTCGGCGAGAAACGGTCCGAAAAGGGGGAGGCACCTGACTATTCCTGTGTCTTTCTGAATATTTCTCCGAAATATATAGTTGAAAGAAAAAAGGGCAAGGGTCGGCGCGTTCGGGTGTTTCTTATGCAGGAAAATGACATAGGAAGGAATCCCCATGCCTTTGGTCTGGAAACCCTTCCGGTAGTGGTATATGCCAGAACCCAGAGCGGACAGGATTCCCTTCCCGGAAATATCAATTTCTTCCACAGCTATGACTGCTGTGCAAGACATTACTGGATCGATCATCCGCTGGACTTCGATGAACAGCAGATCGTTCTGATCGGCTTTGGGGATTACGGAAGGGCTCTTCTGAAGCGTGCGATCATGACAAATGTTCTGTATTCTACTCAGCGGATCGTCTATCATATTTTTGGCGATACAGAGTCGTTTCAGAAGGTGCACCCTCACCTGAAGGATGTGTTCTCCATCGATGAGGAAGGCCGTACCGGGGATTCTCTGATCTTCCACAGTAAATCCTGGGAGGAGAGTCATGAGATCATTGCCCGGGCGAACAGAATCATTGTCTGTGATGACAGTGTGGACAGAGGCTGGCATATCTACTGGCAGCTGAAACGATACTATGTGATCACCGGCAGGCTGCAGCTTCGTACCAATCGCTGCGCAAAGGGAGTGGATTACTTTGGAACCGATGAACAGATCTATACTGCCAGAGAGGTTTTGAAAACCGCTTTGAATGAGGCCGCCATTGCAGTGAATGAGCTGTATCGGAAAACAAAGCCGGGAAAAACGCTGGAATGGCGGCAGCTGGATGATTTTCTGAAGGAGTCAAAGATCGCTCAGGCAGATCATGTCCTGATCAAGATGCGGATTCTTCTGGACTATGCCTATATCAGGGAGGTGGATTCCGGGCTCTGTGCAAAAGCCTACTGGCGCTATCTGACCATGTCCCGTCATCCGCTGGCACTGGAGGAGTACAGAAAGCTGGAGCATCTGCGCTGGATGCGGTTTTATGCATACAACAACTGGCAGTACGGAGAAAAGAGGGATTCGGTCCGTAAGCTCCACCCCATGTATGTTCCCTATGAGCAGTTAACAGAGCAGCAAAAGCAGGAAAGAGACAATGCCTGGCATCTCCTGGAGCCGTTGTCTGGAGAGCTGCAGTACCTTGTAAGAGATATGAAAGAACGTTTTCTGATAGAGGATAACAGTAATGAGTGAACTTATTTTAGTAACAGAGGCGGGGGCTGACCAGAAAAAGAGTACCGCTTTGGCAGAAAAACTGCAGATTTCCGTGGTTTCAGAAACAAATCTTCAGGAGGAGTCCGGACTGTTCCTGAAGCTGGGACAGGACGGTCTCTCTCTTCGACAGGGGAAGCTGGAGATGAGAGGGGATTTTGTGCAGATGCTTCCCCGACTGAAGCAGGGCAGACTGCAGGGAGAGATGCTGGTGAAGGCAGCAAAGCTGAAGAATTTTCCCGGGACACCGGTGGTATTGGATGCTACCGCAGGGATGGGAGAGGATTCCATGCTGCTGGCGGCAGCAGGGTATGAAGTGTTTCTGTTTGAGAAGGATCCGGTTATAGCTGCTCTTCTGGAGGATGCTCTGGACAGGGCAGCGCAGGATGCAGTCCTGCAGAAAATCGTAGGACGCATGCACCTTCAAAGCGGCGACAGTATCAATGCCATGCAGGAGGGCAGGGTGTCTGCAGATATTGTCTATCTGGATCCGATGTTTCCTGCCAGAAGCAAAAGCGGCCTGATTAAAAAGAAATTCCAGCTGCTGCAGCAGCTGGAACGTCCCTGTGCAGATGAAGAAGAGCTGCTGCAGGCTGCGTTAGCTGTACATCCGAAACGGATCGTTATAAAGCGGCCTGCAAAGGGACCGTATCTCGCAGGCAGAAAACCGTCATATTCCATTGCGGGAAAGGCAGTCCGGTATGACTGTCTAGTGCCATGAAAAAAGAACGTCCGCCGGACGTTCTTTTGCTTTTGTGTGCAGGATCAGGAAGTCAGTTCTTTCTGTCCCTTTTTTTAGAAATGAGATATCCCACGGCCATACCTGCCAGCATACAGACGATTACACATTCAAATTTGCCTGCCTGAATTCCCAGTTCATTGAGGATGCCGGAGAGAATATAGCCGATACCAAATCCGAGGATCATGCCATAGCCCTGAGCCGCCTTTAGGAAAAGGACCTTTTTCTCTGATACTTCTTCCTGCTCGTCTTCAATCGCTTCTATCGTAGTATTTTCCTCTGATCTGCTGTCTGGATTATTCTGTTCGTTCATTATAGGTATTCCTTTCATGATTCCTTTAGAGATGAGCTTATTATATGAAGGGAAAACACGACTGTCAATAGAACTGTTTCTGTATAAGCAGTCGGTCAGGCTGTGTCAGCAGCAGCTCGAGCCGTGTTACGGCGGAGAATGCGAATCGCCATGCTTCCGGAAAAGGCGCCAGCGGCACCAGGTGTAGATGTAGGGGAGGTTGCCCGTGAACTGTAACATTACCGCAGATTGGAGGATGCACATACTGCTCGCGGATGACGAAACTGTGTATATGTGAGAAGCAGATCGTCAGCGGATTATAAATAGATGGGCACTGGAAAAGTCAAAAACAATCCTAAAATAAAAACGATACCGGTTTCGTAACGGCGTAAATTGTATTAATTCGACATTTAAGAAATAGCGTGCGCATGTTTACGTACGACAAAGAAAATCGTACAAATAAGGCAATATTAATGAACTTAATATAAAATGAAACGAATTTACAACGGAATTATTACAAGGGTTTGTAGAAAAAATCATATACCGGATGTATAAAAATATCTTGTTATTAAAAAAATATAAATTGTGATGAGATTGTTAAAAATATAGCGTGCACGAGCACGGATTGGTAAAATAGCATAAATATTTATGGGGATTAATATAAAAAGTGAATAAAACATGGAAAAAAGTGTATTTTTTACCGAAAATAAAACCCGACAATATGCACAAAAGATTGTGTGGTGAATGTGTATATCGACGAAAAACCATTTGGGGATTGCATTTTAGCAAAAACTATGTAATTATATAGACAGTTCTTAATGAATTCGAAAAGAAAAAATCGTGAGAAGGACCTGCGGATTGGGTGAATAAAGTCGGATTTGTGCAGATGCAGATTGCGGGTACATTATTTTTTTGCTTTGAAATGTGCACGCGTCCATTCCAAGATGCCGCCGAGCTGATCAGATTTTGATAATTCGAATTCGAAGAAGGTGTAACCTGAGAAAAAGAAAAAGGAATGAGGTAAAAAACATGAAAAAACGTAACAGACTCGCAGCTCTGGCAATCGCAGCAGCAATGACAGCTACCATGTTCGCAGGATGCGGAAGCAGTGATTCAGCTTCTTCAAGCGCTTCCGGTGATACAGCTTCTTCCGGCGACGGCTACGACATCACATTTATTCTTTCCCTTCGTGATGAGTTCCTTTCAGCTCTGGAGGCAGGTGCTCAGGATAATGCACCGGATGGTGTAAACCTGACCACACAGGATGCTCAGAACGATGCTGCAAAGCAGCAGCAGATGATCGAGTCAGCACGCAACGCTGAGAACGATGCGATCATCATCAACTTGGTTGACCCTGCATCTGCAGAGTCTATGCTGGAATCTGCAGGAGATATTCCTGTTGTATTCGTTAACAGATATCCTACCGATGATTCCGTGCTGGAAGCAGGTAAATGCGTATATGTTGGTTCTGATGAGTTAACCTCCGGTAAATTCCAGGGTGAGTTCCTTGTAGACTACTTCAATGAGAAGGGTCAGACAGATATCACCTATGTAATGATCCAGGGTACTCTCGGACAGACATCTACCACAAACCGTACCGCTTCTGCTGTTAAAGCATTGGAAGACGGCGGACTGAACATCACACTGAAGGGCGCAGAGCTGGCAGGTGAGTACGATCGTGCTACAGCAATCGAGGTATTCTCACCGCTGATCTCCACCGGAGAGATCGATTTCGACTGCGTTATCTCCAATAACGATGCGATGGCACTTGGTGTTATTGAGGCAATGGAGCAGAAGGGACTGAATCCTGCTGACATCCCGATCGTAGGTATCGATGCTACTGCTGACGGACGTCAGGCAATCAAAGACGGAAAACTTGCTATGTCTGTATTCCAGGATCCGAACGGACAGGGAAAAGGAGCTATCCTTGCAGCTGTTAACCTGATCGAAGGCAATGCTCTGGCTGATGGAACCGATTACGAAGCAAACGAAGACGAGACAGTTCTCTGGGTACCGTTTGAGCCTGTTACACCGGACAATGTTGCTGATTACGACAACAGATAATTTTCCTTCATAGTTACTGAAGTTTCTGCAGATACAAAGCAGTGAACTGCCTGTATCTGTTCTGGAGAGAAAGTGGAGCCGCTGCCTCTGCTGCAGCGGCTCCTGTTTTATCCATCTGTCAGCAATGCGGATGTGATATAGGAAAGAAGAGGAGAGAAACCCGTGAGTGAATACGTTGTTGAGATGATTGATATCGTCAAGGAGTTTCCGGGTGTCCGTGCTTTAAAAGGCGTACAGTTGAAGCTTCGCCCTGGTAAGGTTCATACTCTGATGGGTGAGAACGGTGCAGGAAAATCCACTCTGATGAAGTGTCTGATCGGTATTCAGCCTGCTACATCAGGAAAAATTATTGTAAATGGACGTGAGGTTCATTATAAAAACGTTATTGAGGCAATGGCCGATGGAATCTCCATGATCCATCAGGAGCTGTCTCCTGTTTCGGAGCGTTCCGTAGCAGAAAACCTGTGGCTCGGCCGCGAGCCGAAGAAGGGCTTCCTTGTAGATCATAAGAAGATGTATGCGGATTCAGAGGAACTGTTCAAAAAACTGAATCTGAATCTGGATCCCCGTGAAAAGATGGGCAACCTCACTGTTGCGCAGATGCAGATGGTGGAGATTGCCAAGGCTGTTTCCTATGATTCAAAGGTTGTGATCATGGATGAGCCTACCTCCTCCCTGACAGAGGGTGAGGTAGAGCATCTGTTCAAAATTATCGCTGATCTGAAAGCAAAGAATGTTGCAATCGTATATATTTCTCATAAGATGGAGGAGATCTTCCAGATTTCCGATGATATCACAGTTTTCCGTGACGGTGAGTATGTAGGAACCGATCTGGCTGAAAATCTGAATACGGATAAGCTGATCCAGATGATGGTTGGACGTTCTGTGGATGCCATGTTCCCGAAGGTGGACTGCCCGATCGGCGATGTGATCATGAAGGTAGATGGTCTGTGCAGCGGACGTCAGGTAAAGAATGTATCCTTTGAACTCCGCAGAGGCGAAATCCTGGGATTTGCCGGTCTGGTAGGTGCCGGACGTACAGAGACCTTTGAGACGATCTTCGGTATGAGACCGAAAACCGGCGGACATGTATACAAGGACGGACAGGAGCTTTCCTGCAAGAGTCCCGAGGATGCCATCAAGAACAAGATTGGCATGCTGACAGAGGATCGTCGAGGCAACGGTATCATTGGTCTGCTGTCCATCAGAGACAATACCTGTATTGCTGCTCTGAAGGATTACGGCTTCCCTCTGAACCATAAGAAAATGGAAGAGGATACCAAGTTCTATATTGATATGATGCGTACAAAAACACCGACCACAGGCACACCGATCAAGAACCTTTCCGGTGGAAACCAGCAGAAGGTTCTGGTTGGACGCTGGCTGAAGACTAATCCGGATATTCTAATCGTAGATGAGCCTACCCGAGGTATCGACGTAGGTGCTAAATCCGAGATCCATGCGATCCTTACCAAGCTGGCGGGCGAAGGAAAAGCTATCGTAATGATTTCTTCCGAGCTTCCGGAGGTAATGGGAATGTCTGACAGAATCGTATGTATGTATGAAGGTGAAGTGACAGGCATTGTAGATCGTGCTGATTTCAGCAGTGAGAAGATCATGGCGCTGGCTCATGGTGAGAAATAAGGGAGGAGTCTTATAATGAACGCAAAACAGAAACAGTTTATTAGTCAGAATGGTATCTGGGGTGTACTCATCGTACTGGTTATTCTGGTAACGATCCTGACAGGCGGAAAATTTATCAAACCTGCAAATATCGAAACACTGTTCACAAACGAGTCGATCAAGGGTATCATGGCCTTCGGTGTAATGATGGCGATCCTGTCCAAGGGTATTGACCTGAACCCCGGTTCTCTGGCTGCTCTGGTAGCTGTAATCGGTGCATCTATGTGTACCATGAATGAGACAACCGCATCTATTATCCAGAATGGCGGAAAACCAATGCCGGCAATTGTTGCAATCGTTATCTGTCTGGCGCTGGGATGTATCTCAGGAGCAATCTTCGGTTCTATCATTGCATTTACCAAGATGCCGGCCTTCATCGCAACGCTGGGTGCGCAGCTCATGTGCCGTGCTGCTTCCAAGATCATCACTACAGCTCCTGTATCCAATCTGTCTGACGGCTTCCGTTTTCTTGGAAAAGCAAAAGTCGGCCCGATCCCGATGATCGTAATCGTATTCATCGTCATGTACATCATTTCTGCAATCCTGCTGACACAGACCCGCTGGGGAAAATCTGTTTACGCAGTAGGCGGCAATGATCAGGCAGCTCGTGTTGCAGGTATCAACGTAGAGAAAACTCTGATTCTTGTCTATGTATGGTGTTCCTTCTGTGCAGCTCTTGGCGGAATCCTTCTTGCAGGACGTACCGGATCTGCTGACCCATCTACCTATGGTCTGAACTATGAGTTGGATGCCATCGCAGCAGCAACTGTCGGCGGAACCTCTCATACAGGTGGTGTTTGCCGTATCTCCGGTGTATTAGCCGGAATCCTGATCCTTGGTGTTGTAAACAACGGTCTGGTTATGCTGGGTGTTAATGATAACTACACTAACATCATCAAAGGTCTGATCATCATCGTATCCGTAGCACTGGATATGAGAAAGAATACAAAGAAAGTCTGATTCTTTCAGCAGTGAGGACTTTTAAAATGTCTTGAAAGAGACAGCTTGGTTTTGATTTGAAAGACGGGGGATCTGCGGCAGCAGATCTCCCGTTTTTTTGCTATAAAGGGTGACAGGTGACAGGTTACGGGAACCTCCCCTTCACCTACAGAAGTGATCACTGGCGCTTCTTCCGGACGCATGGCGATAGGCAGTCCCGCCGCTATATGGCGGGGGCTGCGCATCGCAGCCTGACTGCTTATGAATCAAAACTTGCACTTTTATTGGGTAAAATATATAATAAACAGGTGTTTGATTTTACAGACACGGAAAGGATTTACTATATGAAACGATATAATAAGGCGGCTGCTGCCGTGTTTTTGGCGGTATCACTTACTGCTGTCGGCTGTGGAGGAGAAACGCAGACCGTGGAAGAAGAGACAACGGTTTCGGAAGAGACTGAAACCACAGGTTCAGAAACCACAGGATCAGAAGCCGCTGCGGAAGCAGATGGATCTTCTTCCTCTGAGAAAGCCCAGGCGGCGATCGAGGCTGCAGTGGATGCAGCGCTGGAAAGCCAGGAGGAGGCTTTAAATACAGAGGATCTGGGCAGCAATGAGGGAGTAGACCTTTCCGTCTATGAGGAGACCTATAGCTTTACTCTTGCCGGCAGGGAATATAGTCTGTCCTGCCCGGTGCAGGAGCTGCTGGATGACGGGTGGAGATTTTCCAATGAGGCTGTGACCATGGACGGTACAGAGGTGATAACCCTGAATGAGGCGGTGCAGAAGGGTGTTACCTTCGATGCCATCGAGACTCCGGATTTCAGTATGTTCAAGACCATCGACGGAACTACCTACGAGGTCATGATGGGAATCTATTCTGATTCCAACGAGCCGAAGACCATGGGAGAGCTTCGTCTGGGATATTTATACGTAAAAGAGGATCTGGGACTGGATCTTGTTCTGGGTACCGGGATTACCTTCGGTGATTCAGAAGCGGCTGTTCGCGAGGTATACGGAGAACCAACATCGGAGGCGGAAGGGATTCTTTCCTATCAGTTTACTGATGGGGAGGTGGCTCTGATGCCGGATCGACCGGATTTTCTGAATTTTTATGTAAATGACGGAAAAGTCTATATGATTTCCATGCAGTACTTCCCTGTACTGTCGAAGTAATGCATTCTATGCAGGTATAAGAAAAAGTGAGGAGGTACCTGACAATGGCATGGTACGATGAAGCAGTTTTTTATCATATTTATCCCCTTGGACTGACAGGGGCACCGAAGCAGAATGACTATGGTGAGCCGGTCCACAGGCTGAATACCCTGATTCCCTGGATCGATCATGTGCAGCGGATCGGCTGCAATGCCATCTACATCGGTCCCTTGTTTGAATCTGTGGGTCATGGATATGAGACAACAGATTACAGAAAGCTGGATTCCCGTCTGGGAACCAACGAGGATCTGAAGAATTACGTACAGATCTGTCATGAAAAGGGAATCCGTGTGATTCTGGACGGTGTGTTCAATCATGTGGGCAGAGATTTCTTCGCCTTTCAGGATCTGAAGCAGAACAGGGAGCAGTCCGGGTATAAGGACTGGTTCTGCGATGTGGATTTCTTTGGCAATAACGAATACAACGATGGATTTTCCTACGGAAACTGGGGCGGATACAATCTTCTGGTGAAGCTGAACCACTGGAATCCGGAGGTGCGGAAGTACATTCTGGATGTAGTACGCTTTTGGGTCAGTGAATTTGATATTGATGGAATCCGTCTGGATGCAGCCGATGTGCTGCATTTTGATATGATGAAGGATCTCCGTGCTCTGGCCAACGGCATCAAACCGGAGTTCTGGCTGATGGGTGAGGTGATCCATGGTGAGTACAGCCGCTGGGTCAATGAAGGCACCCTTCATGCGGTAACCAATTATCATCTGCACAAAGCTCTGTATTCCGGCTGCAATGACCACAATTTCTTCGAAGTGGCTCATACTGTAAAGCGGCTGTACGATATGGGCGGAAACCGTCCGGATGGTTTGAAGCTGTACAACTTCACGGATAATCATGATGTGGAACGGATCCATACCAAGCTGCAGAATAAGGATCATTTTAATGCCGTGCATGTGATGGAGTATACCCTTCCCGGAATTCCTTCTATCTACTATGGCTCTGAGTTTGCCATTGATGGAGAAAAGCACAGAGGCGGACCGGATGATGCCATTCGTCCTGCTCTGAGGCTGGAGGATTTTGCTGATTCCTATACAACGAATCCTGCAACTGTCCTGATCTCTCAGCTGGGACGGATCAGAAGAGCGGTTCCTGCACTGTCCTACGGCGATTACCAGGAGCTGTCACTGACCACACGGCAGTATGCATATACACGAGTGCTCAGTGATATGGAGGCGGTTTGTACCATTAATAATGATACCTCCGATTATGTGATGACCGTGGGTGTCAGATTTGCGCAGGAATATGTGGGCTGTCTGAGCGGTCAGAGAACAGCGGTTGTGAACGGACGCATCAGTGTGAATGTGAGAGCCGGCTGCGGAGAGATCTGGGTGCCTGCACATGTGTATGATACACTGGTGCAGCCTGCTCTTGCGGATTCAGTGTGTCTGAATGTGCCGATTGAAAAGCAGGAGTATTCCTTCGATTGCCGGAAGGCACAGGCAGAGGACTCTGGATCAGAGGCGAAACCCTTCGAGACACAGGAAGAGAAGAAAACCAGAAAAATCGTGATTCTTGACGGATATACTGAGAATCCGGGAGATTTAAGCTGGTCCGGATTCGAAGCCTTTGGAGAAGTGACTGTCTATGACAGAACGGCACCGGAAGAGACAGCAAAACGACTGCAGGGCGTTGAGATCGCTCTGACCAATAAGACACTGATCACAAAAGAGGTGCTGGATGCCTGCCCTGATCTGAAATACATAGGCGTGCTTGCTACCGGATTCAATGTGCTGGATCCGGAGGAGTGCAGAAGAAGGGGAATCACAGTTACAAATATCCCGAACTACGGAACCATGGCTGTAGCGCAGATGACATTTGCCCTGCTTCTGGAGATCTGTCAGCAGGTGGGACGCCACAATGCATCTGTAAAAAAAGGAGAATGGTCTGCCTGTCAGGATTTCAGCTACAGTCTGACACCGCTGGTGGAATTAAGCGGCAAGACCTTCGGTATCTGCGGATACGGAAGAATCGGTCATGCTGCCGCGAGAATGGCACGGGCTTTTGGCATGAAGGTGCTGGTATCCTCCGGTCATCCCGACTGGAATGACGGTCATGTAGACGCTTATGTTTCCAGAGAGGATCTGTTCAGCAGATCCGATGTGATCTCTCTGCACTGTCCGCTGAAGGATGACACCAGAGGAATGGTGAACCGGGACAGCATTGCCGGAATGAAGGATGGAGCCATTCTTCTGAATACGGGAAGAGGTCCCCTTGTTGTAGAGGAGGATGTGGCTGAGGCACTGAACAGCGGTAAGCTGATGGCCTACGGCTGCGATGTAGTTTCCACAGAACCGATCAAAGAGGATAATCCTCTTCTGTCCTGTGAGAATGCCTATATCACACCGCATATTGCCTGGGCAGCGAAGGAATGCAGACAGAGGCTGATGGATATTGCTGTGGAGAATGTGGACTGCTATCTGAAGGGACATCCGCAGAATCGATGCAATTGAACCTGTCTTGGTTACTGTTCCCGAGACAGCAGGAGATACGCATGCAGTCTCTTACATGCCAGCATGACGAGCCAGCATGCGTATCTCCTGCTGCCCCGTGAACAGTCACTCTGTCTTGTATTTTGTGCAGTTTTGACAGGAACTTGACCTTGTAATATGAATATTTTAGCGATATAATTTTTATAACCATGAGTATTTGCCGATGGTTCGGCAGTATTCAATATGAAAGGAGAATATTCAAAAATGGGATTTATTGACGTAATCAAAGAAAAAGCCAGAGCTGACAAGAAAACAATCGTTCTTCCGGAGTCTATGGACAAGAGATCCTTTGCTGCAGCTGAGCAGATCATCAAAGAGGATCTGGCAAACATCGTGATCATCGGTACACCGGAGGAGATCGCAGAGTATGGTGCGGGATACGATATCACAGGCGCAACGATCATTGATCCTTTCAATGACCCCAATAAACAGAAATACATCGACAAATTTGTTGAGTTGCGTGCAAAAAAAGGCATGACTCCTGAGAAAGCACAGGAGCAGATGGAGAAGGACTACATGTTCTACGCATGCCTGATGTGCAAATGCGGCGATGCTGACGGTGCTGTATCCGGAGCATGCCATTCTACAGGAAACACTATTCGTCCGGCTCTTCAGCTTCTGAAAACAAAACCGGGCATCAGCTCCGTATCCGGATTCTTCCTCATGGAGGTTCCGAACTGCGACTGCGGCGAGAACGGACTGTTTGTATTCGCTGACTGTGCAGTTAACACTGATTTTGATTCTGCTAAACTGGCAGAGATCGCAGGTCTGTCTGCTGAGTCCTTCAAGATGCTGACAGGAGCAGAGCCGAAGGTTGCTATGCTTTCCTATTCCACAAAGGGATCTGCTAAGCATGATGATGTAACTAAGGTTGCCGATGCAGTAGCAATCGCACATGAGAGATTCCCGGAACTGGTACTGGACGGAGAGCTTCAGCTTGACGCTGCTCTGGTTCCTGAGGTAGGACAGCTGAAATCACCGGGATCACCGGTAGCAGGATATGCCAACACACTGGTATTCCCGTCCCTTGAGGCAGGAAACATCGGCTACAAGCTGGTTCAGAGACTTGCTAAAGCAAACGCTTACGGACCTGTTCTTCAGGGTCTGTCCATGCCTGTAAACGATCTGTCCCGCGGATGCTTCGCAGAGGATATCGTTGGTACAGTTGCAATCACAGCAGTACAGGCTCAGCTGGCAGCAAAATAATGTAATCACGCTGTTCAGAAGGATGGCAGTAAACGGACAGGCACCATGCCTGCCCGTGAAAATAAAAATATATCGGAGGAATATTTTCAATGAAAGTTTTAGTAATCAACTGCGGAAGCTCATCTCTGAAATACCAGCTGATCGACTCTGATTCCGAGGCAGTACTGGCTAAGGGTCTCTGCGAGCGTATCGGTATTGACGGAAGACTGGTTTATCAGAAAGCCGGATTAGACAAAGAGATCACTGAGGCTCCAATGCCGACTCATAAAGAGGCTATCAAGATGGTGCTGGATGCCCTTGTAAATGAGAAGACAGGTGCTGTTGCATCTCTTGGTGAGATCGAAGCAGTTGGACACCGTGTGGTACACGGCGGCGAGAAGTTTGCAAGCTCCGTTCTTATCAACGATGAAGTAATGAAAGCAATCGAGGAGTGCTCTGATCTGGCACCTCTGCACAACCCTGCAAACCTGATCGGTATCAACGTAAGTAAAGAGCTGATGCCGGGTCTCCCGAACGTTGCAGTATTTGATACCGCTTTCCATCAGACCATGCCTGAGAAAGCATATATGTACGGCCTTCCCTATGAGTACTATGAGGAGGACAAAGTGAGAAGATACGGATTCCACGGAACCTCTCACAGCTTCGTATCCAAAGAGATCGCCGAGTTCCTGGGACTGGATATCAATAACTCCAAGATCATTGTATGCCACCTTGGAAACGGTGCATCCATCTCTGCAGTTAAAGACGGCAAATGTATCGATACCTCCATGGGTCTGACTCCTCTGGCAGGTCTTGTAATGGGAACCCGCTGCGGTGATATCGATCCTGCGATCATTGAGTTCGTTGCAAACAAACACGGCATGACTCTTGCTGAGACCATGAATGTTCTGAATAAGAAATCCGGTGTTCTGGGTCTGTCCGGCGGACTGTCCAGTGATTTCCGTGATCTGGAGGAGGCTGCAAATGCCGGCAACAAGAAAGCACAGATCGCTCTGGATGTATTCTGCTACAATGTAATTAAAACAGTAGGTGCTTATGTAGCAGCTCTGAATGGTGTGGATGCAATTGCATTTACAGCAGGTATCGGTGAGAATGCAGCAAACGTACGCGAGGCTGTAGTTGCTAACCTGGGATATCTGGGCATTACTCTGGATGAGGAGAAAAACAAAGTTCGCGGTGAGAACATTAAGATCTCTACCGATGATTCCAAGGTTGCTGTTGCAATCATTCCTACTAACGAGGAGCTTGCAATCTGCCGCGAGACAGTAGCACTTGCTAAATAATCCTTTTTCTGATTAGGATCCGAACATAATGAGGACCGCATCATCTCCGGTGGTGCGGTCCTTTTAGGTTTGCTGCTCCGTGAACAGAAACCTCTGTTAATGTAAATATTTTTTACTTGACAAACATAGGACTGCTCTGTATACTTGTAAAGGTGTGATTGGAGAGCATTATGTTATTGAATCTTGCGAAACTTCTGTTAGAAGATGGAAAAACAATGCATTGTTCCGTTGAACCGGAGCTGAAGGAAATTGATTTCCGAATGGGAAGATTTCAGATACTGGAGAAAAAGCCTCTGGATCTGACGATCAGGCATCTCGGAAACAAAGAGATCAGCATTCACGGTACTACTGAGCTGATCTTCGAGATTCCCTGCGGAAGATGTCTGCAGCCGGTACGCTACACGATGCCCATTGATCTGGAGCGGACCGCTGATATGAAACTGTCGGAAGCGGAATTGGAAGAGGAGCTGGAGGAATCCTGTTTTTTCGTTGGAGAACAGCTGGATCCGGAGGTTCTTCTGCATAATGAGATTCTGGTCAACTGGCCGATTCGGGTGCTGTGTAAAGAGGACTGTAAAGGAATCTGCAGCCGCTGTGGTGCGAACCTGAACACATCATCCTGTGATTGTGATCAGGAGCCAAAGGACCCTAGAATGGCTGCAATACAGGATATATTCAGTAAATTTAAGGAGGTGTAAAGATGTCCATCTGTCCAAAAAATAAATCATCAAAAGCTAGAAGAGATAAGAGAAGAGCTAACTGGAAAATGTCTGCTCCAAATCTGGTAAAATGCAGCAAATGCGGCGAGCTGATGATGCCGCACAGAGTTTGCAAGGCTTGTGGAACATACAACAAAAAACAGGTTCTTGAGCTTGCTGATTGATTTTAGCTGAACTGAACAAAGAAAAGGCTGCCTTGCGGCAGCCTTTTTTTCATGCTATAATACAATATCGCAATAAAAGCGATACTGTTCACAGTAGCAATAAAGAAACTGATCGAGGTGAAGACTATGAAAATAAAACATTTAGGTACACTTCTGGCGGCATGTATCTGTTCGGCCTCTCTTATGACCGGCTGTTCCTTCAGTGATGTGACAGATAAAGCCCAGGATCTTATGGATGATCACGCAGATACGACCCAGGAGGAAACGCAAGACACAGAAGATCAGGCAGCGCTGATCTACGATGAGTCCGTAGAGGCTCCTGTATTTACAGGAACTCTTGGAGGCACAGTTCAGATCACCATGGGCTCTGTATATGGAATTACCTGCCCTGCGGAGTCAGAGAACGGAACTATTACGTATCAGTGGTATACAAACAACGTGGATTCCAACGGAGGTGGAACTCCGATTGAAGGGGGTACGACCGATGTAATCGCTGTTGACTCCTCTGCTCCCGGCTATAAATATTACTATGTGGTAGCCACCAACGAAATTGACGGCAGGATCAACCGTGCAGCCAGCGATACCCTGGAAGTGATCGTATGGGACATTGGCACCTGGCAGGAGGATGAGAACGGGATCGTTCGCTATATGATGATCGACGGAACCTATCCAACCAGCACATGGTTTATGATCGATGAGAATTTCTGCTATGTCAAAGAAGACGGAAACCGTTCGACAGGACTTGTAGAAATCGATGGGCTGACCTATTATTTCAGCGATGAAGGATATCTGCAGAGAAATGTTACCGGACCAAACGGTGAGATCGTTGATGAAAACGGAGTTGCGCATCCTGCAGAAACACAGAGCCAGGAGCAGACTTCCGATCAGGGCACTGAAGCTGCAGGACAGTCACAGGAACAGAGTACAGAACAGTCTGCAGAGTAAAAAGAAGAAGAAAAGAACGTTCAACAGACCAGCCGGCAAAGGAGCTGCCGGTTGGTCTGCATCATGTATGGAAAGGATCAAGTATGAGTGAGAAAATCAGAGTAGTACTGGATGCCATGGGAGGAGACTTCGCTCCGGCAGAGCCTGTAAAGGCAGCAGTGGAGGCATTGAATGAGAATACAGAGCTCTTCATCTATCTGACCGGCAAAGAGGATCAGATCAATCAGGAGCTGCAGAAATATACCTATCCCAAGGATCGTCTGGAGGTGGTGCATGCATCTGAGATCATTGAAACCGGAGAGGCCCCGGCGAAGGCAATCCAGACCAAGAAGGACTCCTCTCTTGTAAAGGGTCTGAAGATGGTGCGGGAAGGGAAGGCCGATGCCATTGTTTCCGCAGGCAGCACCGGTGCCGTTCTTGTGGGCGGCCAGGTGATCGTTCGTAAGGTTCCGGGAGTGGAGCGAGCACCCCTTGCACCTCTGATTCCTACAGAGAAGGGATTTTCCCTTCTGATCGACTGCGGAGCCAATGTGGATGCAAGGTCTTCCCATCTGGTTCAGTTCGCAATTATCGGAACTATTTATATGAAGCATGTGATCGGTATAGAGAATCCTACAGTAGGTCTTGTCAATATCGGTGCAGAGGAGGAGAAGGGCAATGCTCTTGCCAAGGAAACCTATCAGCTGCTGAAGGAGACAGAGGGAATCAACTTTATCGGCAACGTGGAGGCCAGAGATATTCCTGCCGGTGCAGCGGATATCGTGGTGACAGAAGCCTTCACAGGAAATGTGATCCTGAAGCTGTACGAGGGACTGGCAGGAACTTTGATCAAAAAGGTAAAAGAGGGGCTTATGTCCACCCTGCGCAGTAAGATCGGAGGTATTCTGATCAAGCCCGCTTTGAAGAATACATTGAAAAGTTTTGATTCCTCTACCTACGGGGGAGCTCCCCTGCTGGGACTGCGGGGACTGGTCGTAAAGACCCACGGCAGTGCAAAGTCTGTGGAAATTAAGAATTCCATCATTCAGTGCATTAAATTCACGGAACAGGATCTGCCGGGAATGATCAGTGAACACTTAAAGAAATAATGGAACGGGGGACGGTGGAATCGTTTCGCAAAAGCGGAACGATTTCACCGTCCCCCGTTCCATTCTGCCTGCTTCAGATTGAAAAAAAACTGCACTTACTGTATGATAACATCTGGAGGTTTCTGTGCTTTAGGTGAACTACGTGCATTTTTTCGTTTTTCAGCGGAGTGTATTTCTGCAGGGATGAGTTTCGGCTGTAGTGCGAGACGGGCGTATTTCACCTAAGTCACAGGAAATTTTACCTCCCTGTGGAGAGTTTTATGACTGCATATGAAAAAAAACATTTAAAGGAGCTGGAGGCAAAGCTGGGCTATGAATTCAGGGATTTCAACTGGCTGCACGGTGCCATGCGGCACAGCTCCTACACCAACGAACACCATATGGACCGGCTGCAGTGCAATGAGCGGCTGGAGTTTCTGGGAGATGCTGTGCTGGAGATGGTCTCCAGTGAGTATCTCTATGACCAGTATCCGGAAATGCCGGAGGGACAGCTCAGTAAGCTGCGTGCCAGTCTGGTGTGCGAACCTACGCTGGCCTTTGATGCGAAGGAACTGGATCTGGGATCTTATCTGCTGCTTGGAAAGGGCGAGGAGCAGACAGGAGGAAGAACCCGCGATTCTATTATCTCCGATGCCATGGAGGCGACGATCGGAGCAATCTACAAGGACGGCGGAATTGCCCCGGCTAAGGCATTTATCCTGAAGTTTATTCTGAATGATATCGAGCATAAGCAGCTGTTCTACGACAGCAAAACCATTCTTCAGGAGATGGTCCAGAAGGATGGAAAATCCCAGGTGGAATATGTGATCGTGGATGAACGGGGACCGGATCACGACAAGAGCTTTCTTGCGCAGGTCAGGCTGAATGATAAGATGATCGGGGAAGGAAGCGGCAGAACAAAAAAAGCAGCGGAGCAGCAGGCAGCCTATCAGGCATTGCTTGCCATCAGAAAGTAACAGACTATGTATTTAAAAAGTATCGAGATGCATGGATTTAAATCCTTTGCAAACAAAATTACGCTTGAATTTCATGACGGAATTACCGGAATCGTAGGGCCCAACGGCAGCGGCAAAAGCAACGTGGGCGATGCGGTGCGCTGGGTGCTGGGAGAACAGAGTGCAAAGCAGCTGCGAGGCGGCAACATGCAGGATGTCATATTTTCCGGAACAGAGGCCAGGAAGCCGCTGGGCTTTGCCTCTGTTGCCATTACCCTGGACAATTCCGACCATCAGCTGAACATTGATTACGACGAGGTGACCGTGACCCGCCGTCTGTATCGCTCCGGTGAGAGTGAATACCTGATGAACGGAAAAAACTGCCGTCTGAAGGATATCAACGAGCTGTTCTACGATACAGGTATCGGTAAAGAAGGATACTCCATCATCGGTCAGGGCCAGATCGAAAAGATCCTGAGCGGAAAGCCGGAGGAACGAAGAGAGCTGTTCGATGAAGCTGCAGGAATCGTCAAGTTTAAGCGGCGAAAGGCAGCAACTCTGAAAAAGCTGGAGGAGGAACAGTCCAATCTGGTTCGTGTTACCGATATCCTCTCGGAGCTGACCAGACAGGTGGGACCGCTGGAGAAGCAGGCAGAAAAAGCGAAGGTCTATCTGAAAAAACGGGATGAGATGAAGGAACTGGATCTGGATCTGTTCCGGCTGGATTCCCAGAAGATCGAACAGCAGCAGGCGGATATCACCGCAAAACGGAACGCTGCTGAGGATGAGCTGGCGGATGTCAGCCGCTCCCTGGAGGAGACAAAGGCAGAGTATGAGCGTCTGGACCGGCTGGTCGAGGCATTGGATGACAGGATCCGTCAGATCCAGGAACACTCCTCCCAAAGCCTTCTTGCCAAACAGCAGCTGGAGGGACAGGCAGCTGTTCTGAAGGAGCAGATCCATGCCATTGAACAGACCGCTGTCCACTACAATGACCGGCTGCAGTCCATTGCTGAGGAGAAGATCAGAAGGGAGCGTGTCCGCTCGGATCGTATTGACGAGGGACGGAAGCTTCTGGAGAGCTTTGACAAGGCGGGCAAAAAAAAGCGGATGAAGGAAATGCAGGTGGAGGACATCCATAACAGGATGGATGTGCTGAATCAGGAGGTCAGCCGTGCCAGAGAGGACAGGATCGATCTGCTGAATTCGCGATCCACCATCAAGGGTCAGCTGCAGCGCTTTGATGCCATGCTGGAGCAGATCAATATCCGCAAGGCGGAGCTGCTTTCCAGAGTCATGAGCCTGAAAACAGAGGAGCGCTCCCAGCTGGACGATCTGGAGCAGCTGAAGCAGGAATTTGAAGCTCTGTCAGAAAAGGGCAAAGCCAAAAGACAGCAGATGGCAGAGGTGCAGCAGAAGATCAGTGAATTTTCCGGAATCATTGAAGAGGCAAATCAGAAGCTGGAGACCTCGCAGACTGCATTTCACAGAAACTCCTCCCGTCTGGAATCACTCCGCAACATGGCGGAACGGTACGACGGATACGGAAACAGTATCCGGAAGGTAATGGAACAGAAGGACCGGAATCCGGGAATCCACGGTGTTGTGGCGGATCTGATCCACACAGATAAAAGGTATGAAACTGCAGTGGAGACCGCTCTCGGCGGGGCCATGCAGAATATTGTGACGGATAATGAAAGTACGGCGAAATATCTCATCGAGTTTTTGAAACGGGGACATTACGGCCGTGCTACCTTCCTGCCTCTCACCAGCATGAAGGCGGATTCCTCCTCTGTCCAGAAAAACATTCTTTCCGAGCAGGGTGTGCAGGGTGCAGCAGATCAGCTGGTAGATTGTCAGGAGCAGTACAGGAATCTGGTGAAGCGTCTGCTGGGCAGAACCGTTGTAGTGGATACCATTGATCATGCTATTGCCATTGGAAGAAAATACAGTCATTCCGTCCGGATGGTCACTCTGGAAGGGGAACTCTTAAGTCCCGGCGGATCCATGACAGGAGGTTCTTTCCGGAATAACAGCAACCTGCTGGGAAGAAAGCGGGAGATCGAGGATCTGGAGAAACAGGTTCGCGCGCTGAAGAGACAGATGCAGGAAGCCCAGGAAACGCTGGATACCATCCGGGATGAGAGGGGAGAGCATCGAAGAAGCTTA
This sequence comes from Lachnospiraceae bacterium, assembly GCA_030527645.1. Taxonomy (GTDB): domain Bacteria; phylum Bacillota; class Clostridia; order Lachnospirales; family Lachnospiraceae; genus JAKSRN01. The sequence goes on from JAUNAJ010000001.1 coordinate 93,761, forward strand.
AGCAGGCTCAATGACGAGCTGCAGCACCTGCAGCTGGATCAGAATACGGCGAAGATCAATTACGATTCGGCTAAGGAGAAGGCCGGCTCACTTCATGGAAGCTATGAAGAGCTGCAGCGTGAAAGCCGGGAGATTGAAAACCAGATCCATGAGATCACAAGAAGCCGGGAGCAGATCAGCAGAGAGCTTGCGGCATCGGAGGATCAGGAATCCGGCTATGAAAAGACTGTCGAGAAGGCAGAGGCTGATCTGGAGGCATTGAAGGAAAAGGAGCAGACTGCTCTGGATGCCCAGGAAAAAGCCCGCATGATGTTTGCCTCTCTGGAGCAGCAGACCTCCTATCTTAATTCCTCTGTGAATGAGGTAAATGATGAGATCCGGAGACTGGAGAAGGAGGAGCAGGAGATCCGGGACAGCCTTGGCAGCCAGGGTGAAGAGATCACGAAAAAAGAAGAGGAGATTCTTTCCGTACAGGAGCAGATCCGCACAGAGGAGGAAACCGCCCGGAAGCTGGAGGCAGAACGAAGGTCGGTCTCTGCAGAGCGGGAGGAACAGAACCGGATCCATAAGAGCTTCTTCAGCAAACGGGATGAGCTTTCCGATCATAAGAGCCGGATGGATAAGGAGTGCTTCCGTCTGAACGCACAGCTGGAGAAGCTGGAGGAAAGAAGGGAAGGGCTGATCAACCATCTCTGGAATGAATATGAGATCACGCCGGATCAGGTGGAGGCAAGAGAGCTGTCTGAGGATCTGGATCTGGGCAGTCTGAAGCGTTCCATTCAGGAATTAAAGAATGACATGAAGCAGCTGGGCAATGTAAATATCAATGCCATTGAAGAATATAAGGAAGTAAAGGAACGCCACGAGTTCCTTTCCGATCAGTACAACGATCTGGTGACAGCGACGGAGACGCTGAAGAAGATCGTGGGAGAGCTGGAGGAAGGCATGCGCCGGCAGTTTGAGGAAAAATTCCAGCAGATCCGGAAAGAATTTGACAAGACATTTAAGACTCTGTTCGGCGGCGGACGGGGTGAGCTGGAGCTTACGGAGGGCATGGACGTGCTGGATGCCGGCATCCGCATCATCTCACAGCCTCCGGGAAAGAAGCTGCAGAACATGATGCAGCTGTCCGGAGGAGAGAAATCCCTGACAGCCATTGCTCTTCTGTTTGCCATTCAGAATCTGAAGCCCTCCCCCTTCTGTCTTCTGGACGAGATCGAGGCGGCTCTGGATGAGGCGAATGTAGACCGGTTTGCCGGCTATCTCCACAAGTTGACAAAGAATACCCAGTTCATTATCATTACTCATAGAAGGGGAACCATGGCGTCTGCAGACCGCCTGTACGGCATTACCATGCAGGAAAAGGGCGTATCCACGCTGGTTTCCGTCAATCTCATCGAAGATGAGCTGGATGCATAATGCAAGCCGTCTGAAGAGTGGGGAATTGTCCTCCGCCGCTGATTGCGGCAGACAGCCCGACTGACAGCGGAAAGAGAACTGATGAACTTGAAAAAATGGAAAGAGGAAACATATGGCAGGAGAAAAAGTAGGCTTTTTTAAACGCCTGGTCAACGGACTGACCAAAACAAGAGATAATATCGTATCAGGCTTTGATGCGATCTTCAGCGGATTTTCCAGTATCGATGACGATTTCTATGAAGAAATCGAGGAAATCCTGGTTATGGGCGATATCGGCATTGTCACCACGGAGAAGATCATTGAGGATCTGAAGGAGAAGGTGGCTGAGCAGCATATCAAGGAGCCGGCAGCCTGTAAGCAGCTGCTGATCGACAGTATCAAGGATCAGATGAAGGTAGAGGAAACAGCCTATGAATTTGAGCACAGAAAATCAGTGATCCTTGTGATCGGTGTCAACGGTGTAGGCAAAACCACCTCCATCGGCAAGCTGGCGGCTAATCTGAAGGGACAGGGATTAAAGGTTATGATGGCAGCAGCGGATACCTTCCGTGCAGCAGCAGGAGAGCAGCTGCAGATGTGGGCCAACCGCGCCGGCGTAGAGCTGATCGGAGGACAGGACGGTGCGGATCCGGCATCTGTCATCTTCGATGCAGTGCAGGCTGCCAAGGCAAGGAATGTGGATGTGCTCCTTTGTGATACTGCCGGCCGTCTTCATAATAAGAAGAATCTGATGGAGGAGCTGAAGAAGATCTACCGGATCATTGAGAAGGAGTATCCGGAGGCACATCTGGAGACACTGGTTGTGCTGGACGGCACAACAGGACAGAATGCCCTGGTGCAGGCGAGAGAATTCAATGAGGCCGCGAAGATTACAGGACTTGTGCTGACGAAGCTGGACGGAACGGCCAAGGGAGGCATCGCAGTGGCGATCCAGTCGGAGATGGACATTCCGGTGAAATATATCGGCGTGGGTGAGCAGATCGAGGATCTGCAGAAATTCGACCCGGATTCCTTTGTGAATGCTCTGTTTAATGTGGGAGGAGATGTAGAATAATGGAAGAAATGCTGACTCTTGAAACCTTCGAAGAGGCTTCTGAGATCGTAAAGAAGGTTGCGCTGGAGACAAAGCTGGTTTACAGTGAGTATTTCAGTGCCCAGACAGGCAACAAAATCTTTCTGAAGCCTGAAAACATGCAGTATACCGGTGCATACAAGCTGCGAGGTGCCTATTATAAGATCAGTACCCTGACAGATGAGGAGCGAGGCAGAGGCCTGATCACTGCCTCTGCGGGCAACCATGCCCAGGGCGTGGCCTATGCAGCCAAGGCCTTCGGTGCCAAGGCAGTGATTGTTATGCCTACCTCTACCCCCCTGATCAAGGTAAACAGAACAAAGAGCTACGGGGCAGAGGTAATCCTGCATGGTGATGTGTATGACGAAGCCTGTGAGAAGGCACTGGAGCTGGCTGAGGAGAACGGATATACCTTCATCCACCCCTTTGACGATCTGGCAGTGGCTACCGGACAGGGAACCATCGCCATGGAGATCTTTAAAGAGCTTCCTCTGGTGGACTATATTCTGGTTCCGGTGGGCGGCGGCGGTCTGGCTACCGGTGTATCCACTCTTGCAAAGCTGCTGAATCCCAAGATCAAGGTGATCGGCGTGGAGCCGGCCAATGCAAACTGCCTGCAGACCTCCTTTGAACGAGGCGAGGTCACCACACTGCCCAGAGTAAATACCATTGCAGACGGTACAGCTGTGAAGCGTCCCGGTGAAAAAATCTTCCCGTATCTGCAGCAGAATCTGGACGAGATCCTTACGGTGCCGGATGAGGAGCTGATCGTTGCTTTCCTGGATATGGTGGAAAATCATAAAATGATCGTAGAGAACTCAGGACTGCTTACTGTAGCTGCACTGAAGCATCTGAATGTAAAGGGAAAAAAGGTTGTATCCGTGCTCAGCGGCGGAAACATGGACGTGATCACCATGTCTTCCGTGGTACAGAACGGACTGATCGCCCGCAACAGGATCTTTACCCTGTCCCTGCTGCTTCCGGATAAGCCGGGATCCCTTGTAAAGGTTGCAACACTGATCGCAGAGAACCAGGGAAACATCATCAAGACCGAGCACAATGCCTTTTACAGTGTGAACAGAAATGATACTGTCGAGCTGAAGGTAACCATGGAGGCCTTCGGAGAGGAGCATAAGAAACAGATCACCGATGCGCTGGATGCCGCAGGCTTTAAGCCAAGACAGGTCCGTGCGGTGCTGTAATTCGAAAATAAATGGAACATAACAAAAGAGATAGAGAGGAATCTGCTTTGCATAACAGCAGCGATCCGGCCGGAGCGAGCAGGACGGGAAACAAAAGCAGCAGTGAACAGAAGAGGAATTACCAGAAAGAACTGGATCTGATCATAAAGAGGCTGGAGCAGGAGGGCAGACGCCCTCACCTGCTGCTGCACAGCTGCTGCGCTCCCTGCAGCAGCCATTGTCTGGAATATCTGCAGGAGCACTTTGAGATCACAGTGTTCTATTATAATCCCAACATTGCTCCGGAGAGTGAATACCGCCTGAGAGTGGAGGAGCAGCAGCGTCTGATCCGGGAGCTCTGCAAAGGCGGAAATGTGCATTTCCTGGAGGGTCCCTATGATCCCCAGCGGTTCTACGAGGCGGCAAGAGGACTGGAACTGGTTCCGGAGGGAGGAGAGCGCTGTACAAAGTGCTTTGAACTGCGTCTTCGGGAGGCTGCAAAAGCGGCACAGGAGTGCGGAGCAGAATACTTTACCACCACACTGACCATCAGTCCCCTGAAGGATGCGCGGCGGCTCAATTCCATCGGTCTGCAGATCCAGGAGGAAATGCAGGAAAAAATCAGCAGAGAAGCCGGGACTGAAGGTACAGAGACAGAACGCGTGTCCGGAGAACAGGATTCGGCAGCGTCTGTAAAGTGGCTGGTATCGGATTTTAAGAAGAAGAACGGATACAGAAGATCCATTGAGCTTTCAGAGGAATACGGACTGTACCGTCAGAATTACTGCGGCTGCGTCTTTTCAAGACGGGAGCCGGACAGAGAAAGAGAGGAATAAATATGGCACAGCTTTGGGGAGGACGATTCACCAAGGAGACAGATCAGCTGGTATACAACTTCAACGCCTCCATCGGGTTTGATCAGAAGTTCTACCGTCAGGATATCCGCGGCAGCATTGCCCATGTGAAAATGCTGGCAAAGCAGGGAATCCTGACAGAGGAGGAGAGAGATCAGATCATCGAGGGACTGGAGGGAATTCTCCGGGATGTGGAGAACGGAACACTGGAGATCACCAGTGAATACGAGGATATCCACAGCTTTGTGGAGGCTAATCTGATCGACCGCATTGGTGATGCAGGAAAGAAGCTGCACACCGGACGAAGCAGAAACGATCAGGTGGCTCTGGATATGAAGCTGTATACCAGAGATGAGGTAGAGGCCATGGACGCTCTGGTGAAGGAGCTGCTGGTGGTGATCAACCGCATTATGAAAGAGAATCTTCACACCTACATGCCGGGCTTTACCCATCTGCAGAAGGCACAGCCCCTGACCCTGGCGCATCATTTCGGTGCATACTTTGAGATGTTCCGGAGAGACAGAGGCCGCCTGCAGGATATCCATGAGAGAATGAACTGGTGTCCGCTGGGCTCCGGTGCCCTGGCTGGAACCACCTATCCGCTGGATCGTGCGTATACGGCAGAACTGCTGGATTTTGCAGGACCCACCAGCAACAGCATGGACTCCGTATCAGACAGAGACTACCTGATCGAGCTGCTGTCTGCCATGTCCACCATCATGATGCATCTGAGCCGGTTCTGTGAGGAGATCATTACCTGGAATACCAACGAATACCGCTTTGTGGAGATCGATGATGCCTACAGCACAGGCAGCTCCATTATGCCCCAGAAGAAAAATCCGGATATTGCAGAGCTGGTAAGAGGAAAGACAGGCCGTGTGTACGGAGCTCTTGTTTCCCTGCTTACCACCATGAAGGGTCTTCCTCTTGCCTACAACAAGGATATGCAGGAGGATAAGGAGCTGACCTTTGACGCCATTGACACCGTGAAGGGCTGTCTGGCACTGTTTACCGGCATGATCGATACCATGAAATTCCGCAATGACGTGATGGAAGCCTCTGCAAAGAACGGTTTCACCAACGCCACCGATGCAGCAGACTACCTGGTTGTAAAGGGAGTACCCTTCCGTGATGCCCACGGAATCATCGGACGTCTGGTATTGTACTGCATTGACAAGGACTGCGCACTGGATGATCTTACCGTGGAGGAGTTCAAGCAGTTCAGCGAAGCCTTCGATGAGGATATCTATGAAGCCATCAGCATGCAGACCTGCGTAGAGAAGCGTATGACCATCGGCGCACCCGGTGCCGCAGTGATGGAACAGGTGATCGCAGCGAATGACGCGTATCTGGCAGAATAAGTAAATGGAACGGGGGGACGGTGGAATCGTTCCGCAAAAGCGGAACGATTCCACCGTCCCCCCGTTCCATTTTATTGGGCCTGACTCTGAAAGTTGCAAATTCCTTTTAATTTCCTGTTGCATTTTTTTCTGTTATGGAGTAGGATACTACTTGTGACGCACAAATGTGCGTGTTGGAAATACAAAGTATGAATTATGAGGAGAGAATAATGATGGATAAGAAACTCAGAGTTGGTATTCTTGGCGCAACAGGAATGGTAGGACAGAGATTTATTTCCCTGCTGGAGAATCACCCCTGGTTTGAGGTGGTTACCCTGGCTGCTTCAGCCAGAAGTGCAGGAAAGACCTATGAGGAGGCTGTAGGCGGACGCTGGAAGATGACCACACCGATGCCGGAGGCTGTCAAAAAACTGGTTGTTATGAATGTAAACGAGGTAGAGAAGGTGGCTTCCACCGTTGATTTTGTATTCTCTGCAGTAGATATGACAAAGGATGAGATCCGTGCCATCGAGGAAGAGTACGCAAAAACAGAGACACCGGTTGTTTCCAACAACAGTGCTCACCGCTGGACACCGGATGTTCCCATGGTTGTGCCGGAGATCAATCCTGAGCACTTCGATGTAATTGAGTTCCAGAAAAAACGTCTGGGAACCACAAGAGGCTTTATCGCAGTTAAACCAAACTGCTCTATTCAGGCCTATGCACCGGCTCTCACCGCATGGAAGGAGTTCGAGCCCTATGAGGTAGTAGCTACCACCTATCAGGCAATTTCCGGAGCAGGAAAAACCTTCAAGGACTGGCCGGAGATGGTGGAGAACATCATTCCGTACATCGGCGGAGAGGAAGAAAAATCCGAGCAGGAGCCGTTAAGGATCTGGGGAAAAATTGAGGATGGTGTGATTGTAAAGGCACAGGAGCCAAAGATCACCTGCCAGTGTATCCGAGTACCTGTTCTCAACGGACATACAGCAGCTGTATTCGTAAAATTCAGAAAACAGCCTACCAAAGAACAGCTGATCGACAGACTGGTGAACTTCAAGGGCGTTCCTCAGGAGCTGAATCTGCCAAGTGCTCCGAAGCAGTTTATCCAGTACATGGAGGAGGACAACCGTCCCCAGGTAAAACTGGATGTAGACTATGAGAGAGGCATGGGCGTTTCCGTAGGACGGATCCGTGAGGATTCCATCTACGACTGGAAGTTCGTAGGTCTCGCTCACAACACCGTCCGCGGTGCGGCAGGCGGTGCGGTTCTCTGTGCAGAGACACTGGTGGCAAAGAAATATATTCAGGCAAAGTAAATCTGAACCAGACAATAGCAAAAGGGACTGTCCGCGGACAGTCCCTTTTCAGAAATATGAATTCAAGTCGGGCTCGCAAGACTTCGTGTCCCGCGGAGTCTTCATCTCATCAAAGGAATGGATTGATCAAAGGGAGGAAATGAATGGTAAACAGCAGCGATGAACGATACCAGATGGTGGATCAGGCAATTTGTGATGCAGTATTCCTGTTCGCGAAAACAAAGGATCCCATGACGGTTACCGTTGCGGAGATCTGCAAGAAAGTCGGTATTGTAAGAAGTACATTCTACAATCATTATCAGGATCTGCCGTCCCTTATTCAGGCAGTGCAGCAGCAGTCCATCGATGAGATCCGGGATATGCTGGTTCACTTCCGTCCGAAGGGAAACAGGGAGATCTGCCAGCAATTTTACAGCTCTCTGTGCAATTATATAGCGGATAACGGACTGCTGCAGCAGCTGTTGAAATGGCCGGAGGAATCCTCAGCATTCTTTGAAGCTGTCATGGAGATGTTTCATGAGTATGTAATGCAGGGAACAAAGACCGTTCTGACCGAGCGGTCTGCCTGGGCTGTCTCCTATTCCATCGGAGGGGCTGTAGGTATTCTTCATAAATGGACCAGAAGCAGTCATCCGCAGGAGCCGGATGTGATCGCAGATATGCTGACGGAACTGTTCCTGAAAGGACCGATGGCGATGCTGCTGGAGAAATGAGCCGATTTCCAGGTGAAAGAAGATACTGTCAGTTGGAAAAAACCAGCTGCAAGAATAGAGAACATCCACCGGATGTTTACTTCGTATGAAAGCAAAAAAACATGAGGCAGTTTACTTATGCCTCATGTTTTTTTGCAATTACTGCAGCGGCTGGTCCTCCGCAGCATATCTTCTTAAAATCTTGTGAGTAGTACTCTTTCTGAAAGGATTCTGACGGATCACAAGAGCCGTGATCGCCCGGTAGGAGGGCTCGGAAGCGTTTGAGGCATCGATCGCCTCCTGCAGCTTTGCCCGGAGTGCTTCCTCCAAAAGGCCGGCAGCCTCCACAGCATCGGGATCCGGATAGATTCTTGCGGTCAGTCCGTTTACTTCACCGGTAATCACGATCTCGCTGATCAGAGGATTCATTCCGAAACGCTCCTCGATCATTTCCGGTGAAACATTCTCTCCGTTGGACAGAATGATCAGGTTCTTGGTTCTGCCTGTGATGGTCAGATAGCCTTCTTCATCGATGTTTCCCTCGTCGCCGGTATGGAGCCATCCATCCTCCAGAGTTTCAGCAGTTTCCTCAGGCATCTTATAGTATCCCTGCATGACGCTGCTTCCCTTTACCTGAATCTCACCGTTGACGATCCGGATCTGTGCATTGGCCAGCGGGCGTCCTACGGTACCGTCCTTATGCTCCGTCATTCCGTTTGAGGTGATCACAGGAGAACATTCAGACATGCCGTAGCCCTGAAGGATCTCTACACCCAGAGCACGGAACATCCGGATATAGTACGGATTCAGTGCAGCTCCGCCGGAATAGATCCATTTCAGGTTGGTTCCGAAGATTTTATCGTGGATTGCTTTGATGACAGCGGGATCTTCCGGAAGACCTCCCTGTCCCGCCTGTGCAATTTTCTTTCCGATGGATTCGATCATCAAAGGGACCATCAGCATGATATCCGGATTGAAGCGTTTCATATTTTTCGCCATATGAAGCAGGGAGTCGTTGATCATCACAGTGACTCCGTGATAGAATCCCTCGATCCAGTCGCAGGTCAGGCAGTAGGCATGGTGGATCGGAAGAACACTGAGCATGGTCGTGCCCGGACCGGCTTCTACCTCTACATTTTCCACATTGGAGACCAGGTTCTCATGGCTCAGCATGACACCCTTGCTTTTTCCTGTGGTTCCGGAAGTGAATATGATCACTGCCAGATCGGAGGCAGCAGGGCAGTACTCCCTGTCCTGCACCTCAGTAAAGCCATCTGTAAATCCGGCAATGCCTTCCGGTGTCAGCAGTACAATGTCTCTCAGCTTCGGGCAGGAGGAGCGGATCAGATCCAGAACCTTTTCAAAGGAAGGGGATACAAACAGCGCCTCGGAATCACTGCGGTTGATCAGATCAATAAATTCCATGGGAGGGAGCATGACGTCCAGCGGTACTGCAGCAGACCGTCCGGTCGTTATTCCGAAAAATGTCTCTACCCATTCAGGACTGCTCTCACCGATGAGGGAGATCTGTTTTCCTTCATATCCTTTTGCATGAAGGGCAGCGCGAATGGCCTTTACCTTCTGTTCTATGTCAGCATAGTGCAGTTCACATACTTCTTTCTTGTTCAGATAACGAATCGCAGGCTCTTTTCCATACAGCATAAAGCTGCGATCCAGCATTTCACGAATTGTCTTCATATATACCTCCAGACGTAATCTCATTTCTGTATCTATAGTGGATCATCAGATTTTCTCAGCAGGAGATACGCATACCAACTCTTACATGCCAGCATGACGAGCCGGCATTTGTATCTCCTGCTATCCCGTGAACAAAAGTTCAGTCTGTCAGTTCAGTAAGATAGTCCAGCGCATCCTGTACGGTCACCAGATTCTTTGCGCGTTCCAGATCGATCTCAATGTCAAATGCATCCTCCAGCTCGCCCAGGAAGGACATGAAGTCCAGAGAACTGAAGCTTAAGTCCTCACGGAAACGTACCTCGCCGGTAATTTCCAGGTCGGTGTTGCTGTATTCACGGATCAACTCAATAAATCTATCATTGTTTGCTGCGCTCATTTGTATGATCTCCTTTAATAAAAATGTAGTAACTCTTCTGAATAGTTAAAAGATTAATAATTTACACCTGCTCCATGATCTGTCCGATGGTGAGATCCGGCTCTTCAATTCCCTTGAACAGGATCCGCATCAGATAGTAATACATCAGTTCCATATCAGCTTCTGTGTGAACAGCCGTCTGATAATGGAAGGAAAAGCACATCTCACCGTTTGAAACATGAGATACGGTCAGGTAGATTTTTTTTGTTGCTGCTCCGTTTGGGAACCACTCAATGTACTGAGGAATTGCATTGATATGCTCATCAGAGAGCTGCATGGGAGCAGGCTGGTAGGTCAGCCATACACTGTTGTATTCTGTGAATTCAGGTGTTCCGAAGCGTTCCCTGATCCTGTCATCCAGAACAGTGGGATCCATGTTGCTGTGAAGATAGACACTGTTCTGCACATCCTGTACCGCATAGGCAGCATCCAGAAACTCTGTATCCGGTGAGATCACGGTTCTGCAGGGGAAGCAGACGGTACGGCTGCCGCCGCTGTTCCATTCACTCTTGGTAGAACGTCTGGAAATAAAGTTCTTAATGGTGATGTCCTCCTGACCGGCATTGAACTTGGACAGTACGGAACGAAGACCGAGAAGAAGGAAGTTGGTGATGGAGATCTGATGATTCAGGCAGAAATCCTGCAGTCCCCTGGCAGAAGCTGCTTCCAGATAAAACTTTTTTGCCTCCACATGGGTGTTCTTCAGCTCAATATCGGCACTTCGCATCTTTTTATTATCATGAGCAGCACGGCTTTCCTGAAGAATTCGGAGTCCTCTGATATCTGCGTAAAGAGGCTCCCCCAGTCTGTCGAAGCTCTCATCCCAGAAAGCACAGTCCTTTTCGAATCGTTTGGAAGAGGTCTGCTTCTGAAGATCCTTCTCCAGCTGCCTTGTGAAGGAAGCGGGCTCCTCCGGCATCTCACTGCCGAAACGGTAGTGGCAGTAAAGGCGGATGATATCACTGATCACATAGCCAAGTCCGATGGCGTCCAAAAGTCTGTGATCTGCATGGACATAGAAGCCGTCAAAACCCTCCGGAAGCTTCAGCATAACAATATCGCACATGGACCGGTCATAGCCGTCGATGGTTTCGTAGGCCCACTGCTGCATCAGGACTCTTGCCTCTTCCATGGTCATACCGGACAGATCCTTATAAGAAATGTCACCGGTATGTACCGGAGCGATGTACTGCAGCTGCTGTCCGTCCGCATCCGGAGCAGGGAACCGGATCCGCAGGCATTCATTTCTTTCATATGCCAGCTGGATGCATTTTTTCAGGAGACCGAAATCAAGAGCCGCCTGAAGGGAAGCAACGCAGCTGACATTGGATACCTGCTGTGTGCCGTATTCAGTGATCCATCGCTGATGCAGGTTCTGTCCGCCTGCTAAAGGGTAGGTTTTCATTGTATTGTTCCTCCGTCTGGAATGTAATTTATAGTACTGCCTTTCGAATTTTCTGCCTGATGAATTGCTTTTAAGTTCCGTTCTGCTGCAGTGAAGCCCTTTAGAACTTTACTGCTTTTAGGAAAATTCGCCGGCAGCAGTTCGTCTGTTGTTTACGGGTGAGAGAGTAACACCTTTGAAGTTCAAAGTAAATAGGTCTGGAAAGTTATCGAACACTTTGGAAAAAATGTTCGATACGCCCTTTTGCTTTGCTGAATGGAAAACCAATAACGAATACGGAAGTAAAGCGGCAGATTTTTGTGTTGAGGAGATATCGGGCCTGAATTATAATAAACATACAGAACGAATCAGGACGGGGAGTGTGCAGAATACCATTTTCCGCGGGATTTTCAAGCAGTAAAGGGGGGAAGGCATGAGAAGAAAACTAAGAAAAATATTGTTGGTTTTGACAATGTTTTTTTGCGGGTTGATTACAGTAGGCTATTCCGGAGAAACAGAATCAGAAGAAAAAATTGATTTCTATGATCTGCTTTCAGGTATAAACGGCGTGAACTCAGAAATCAGTGATGAACCATGGGTTGCTGCCTACAGGGAATATCTGCTGGAGCATGACTGTACCTTCACAATGATTCCCTGGGAGGGAGCAAAAGAACTGGAAACAAACCAGGTTTCTGTCTGGGACATGGATGATGACGGAATTCCTGAACTGATTCCGAGGTATGGTACAGAGGCATTTGATCGGACAGGATCAGAAGTACTGACATACAGTGACGGCAAGGTGGTATCCTGCGGCAAACTGGACAGTGCGCTGTATGCTCCCCCGGAGGGATGCGAACTTTTAGGTGCCCATACCTGGGAAATGGAGTATTTCTGGAAAACCTGCACTAAAAAAGGGACGGAAGTAACGACAGAAGTAGTTGCCAACAGTGTTGATCCTGATATTCGAAATTATGCGGTGAATCTGGAATATACCGAGCTGGAAGTCTATGAACTGACAGCGGACATGCTGGATTTTGAATCCGGAGAGAGTATGTCTAAGCAGCAGGTCTCTCTTTTCTGGAAACGGGCAGCAGGAATGTATTATCATGCTTCAGGAGCCGGAGGCTGGGGCGAGGAACTGGAGATTCATGAGGATGGTTCCTTCAGCGGCAGTTTTCTCGATGATGATATGGGCTCGACAGGGAAAGGCTATTCGGCAACCGAATATCAGAGTGATTATACAGGTGCATTTACTGATGTGCAGAGGGTTTCCGAACTGGAATATCTTGCACGGGTACGGATTCAATCTTATGAAAAGGAACCGGGTACATCGGAAATCATAGATCAGACACTGCATTCTTATACAGAAAGTGCAGGGCTTCAGGACGGTTCTGTTGTTCGCATCTTCCTGACTGGAACCGCCTGGGATGCGATTCCTGAAGGAATGCAGGACTGGATCCGTATGCCATTTTCCGGAAAGAAATTTGATCCCCTGCCGTTCCATGCAATTTATGATACCGGGACCGGTCGAGGCTTTTGGGGGGAAGAAAGGGAGGCTGACCAGGAGTTTTATCAGGAAGACTTTTCAGTTTCCTATGGAGATCATACTGTCGAGTGTGACAGCAGCTGGTTTGACAGCTCCTCCGATCTATATGACAAAAACATGGCAGAATTAGCCGGTCTTCTCAGCTGGGCTTCTGAAGACACATTTGACAATCTGCAGTATTTATTAAAAGAGATCGGCATCTATTCAGAGGACGTCTACCATGATGTCTTTGAGATCAGTGAAGACAGTTCTGCAGAATATACCATCGCAAATCAAGTGATGATGATCCATTCGGTTCCCTCTAATATTCTGTTTGTAACCGCCGGAGGCGCAGAAGATGACAGTGAATCAATTCGGAAAATAGCTGAGGCGGAGGAAACGGATTTTTTTGATTATACAGCCAACAGCTGTGCAGCAGGGTATGCAGAGAAAATTCTGGCTGGAATCGAGGAGTATCTGGAACAGCATTCGGACATGGCTGACCGACCGACCTTCCTGATCATTACAGGACATGGACTTGGCGGTGCTGCTGCCAATCTGACAGGAGCAGCATTGGATCTGACTATAGGAGAGGATACGAGCCTGTTCCCGGATCTGGATCAGGCGCAGATATATGTATATACATTCGGAGCCATGGATTCCCTGAAGAGTGATAACAGCGGAACGTATCCGGTGGTAAGCGGCTTTGAGAACATCCATAACATCTGCAATTTTTACGATTCCATCAACCTTTCAGCAGGCTTGTCTTCAACAGCAGGAGATAGTTTCAATGTGGAAGAAAATTACGGGATCGGCAGATTTGGTCAGGAACATGGACTTGCAGTCAATTATTCCGGTGCATTCCGGAACTCTCTGGATGAAGCGTTGATTGCAGAAAATCATCAGATGAAAAATTATGTTCAAGCCGCTGCGGAGGCAAAGGTACAGGAGAATTGCAGAATGACCCGTATCACAGTCCGATGTCCCGGCGATCTGCAGGTCAATCGGGATGGAGAGTCTGTTGCAGAGATTTCTGAAAATGAAATAAATGCTGCAAAGCTGATTGAGAATCCTGAGATTGCAATGGTCACCTTGGGTGAGGATACATATATCGGGATCTTCGATGATCCAGATGATTACAGCATGAATGTGACAGCAGCAGAGGATGGGAACCTGGCAGTACAGACGGTCTCTCTGAATGAAGCCGGTGAGAGCTGCGGGATTGCTGCCTATGAGGAGAAGAATATTGAAGCCGGTTCGGAATATACAGTTTCACTTCCGGAAGTGAATGATTCAGCTGACCGATCCTCCGGAGAGGGAGAAAATTCACTGGTCGTTACTAAGGTGAAAGCAAAAGGATTGGCAGGAATATTCGGTACTGTGAAAAAGCAAAATTCAACTGCTTTGCTTGTTACTGTACTGATCATTCTTAATTCAGTTTTAATTCTGATTTTGATGCTTCTTCTCATTAAAGTAATGCGGAAAAGAGGGTGACCATGCGGACAAAAGGATAAGGATAGTAATTACATCCGATCAATTATGAAGCGGAGCTTTATGCGGCCGAAATTGTCCGGCAGCGGCAATAATGGAAATGAGGGGAAGTATAGTGAATAACAGAAATAAATTACAAATGATACTGATTGGTCTGCTGGTCATTCTTGCTATCAATGTAACAGCGATCATTTTGGTAATAAGGGACAGGGATACTGATCAAAGCGGAAAAAAACAGTCTTCCGAAGATTTGGAATCCGCGCAGCTTCCGGATGAGGATGACGGAAGAAACTCAGGCTTCTACAGCATGATGGGAACGGCAATGCACCTGAACAATCACACTTACTTTGTTCAGGCCGGTATCGACAACGACTGCGAAGAAAACGGTTCAGAGTATTCAGAAGGAATCTGGCGGATCAGTGATGAGATTGATGCAGAGCCTGAGCTGGTCTATTCTGTTCCAGCCAACATGATCGATGGTACTGCCCAGAATACTGTCTGCTACATGACAGGATCGGGGGATAAAATCTGGTACTTCCGGGCAGAGAACGGAAGCAGCACCGACTATTCTTTGAACTGGGTGAATGCTGAAGGTACAGAAAGCGGAACCGTGGAACTGCCGGAGCATGACTGGATCAGTAAGGTTGATTATGATAACGGCAGTTACATAATAATATATACTGTTACCAATGAGGAGAAAGAGACATCTACCCATTTGTGGAATTTTGATACAGAAACTGAAACAGGAGAGGAGATGGACATTCCGACAGATCAGCAGGATGATTCAATGGAATTCCTATATGCAGGCAATGGATTTATCTACTTTATTCAGGGAACAGCAGAGGAACACAGTACCAATACACTGTATCGCAGAGGACTGAACTCTGATGAGTATGAGATGATTGGCGAAATTCCTTCCGCAGCCCTGGAAGATCCGCTGTACTCCTTCTTCTATGCCGCAGAGGAGTATTTCTATTATCTGTCTGACAATCTTCTTTCTGCGATCTCTCTTGAGAGCGGACAGGTAAAAATAGTGCTGGATGGCACAGAGCTTCTGAATACCATGTATCCGACCTGGTGTATCACAGATAAGGGAATCTGGTATCAGACAGAAGCCGGAATCATGCACTGTGATCCGGACGGAAGCAATAAGGTACAGACCGGAATTACAGCAGTGAAAGACAGCTGCGGCCTGTTTCTGAGCGGTTCCTGGCTGTTTTCCAGTCAGGATGGATCTCCCGTATACAGCAGAACAGAAACGGTCAGACCTGCACCGGCGGAAGCTGAAAGCGATTCGGATGAGGCTTTAGAAGAGAATACCGCAGAAATCAGACCTCTGGTAGAAAGTAATACAGATACTTTGATCCTGGAGCAGGAGGATGACCTCTGGATCTATACTGTTTATCCTGCCTTCATTGAGATCAACGGATATAAGGGTGAGGAGGAAACCGTCACCATTCCTGAAGAGCTTGCAGGACTTCCGGTAAGGCGGATCAATTGCAGCGATGAGAACTCTTTCACCGGAACGAAAGCGCTGATTCTTCCGGAAGCTCTGATCACTATTGAATACATCTGCATTCCGGGATTGGAATCTGTTCAGCTTCGGGAGTTTGCTGCCTTCTTCGGGGCGCGGGGATTTGTAAAATCCTTCGATACAGGTACCCGGCTGAAGCTGATCTTCAACGGTACGCTGAAGCAGTGGAAAAAGCTGTGTAAGAAGAGCAATCGCTACTACGGCTTTTATGCGGACGAGGATTGGGGCACATCCTATGTGATCGACTGTACGGATGGTGAGTACGACTACAATGTTTCCGACAAGAAGTATAAAGAGCAGGAAGTGATCGAAGAGCAGCCGGAAGAGGAAGTGAAGCAGGAGGTGGTTCAGGAAGAACCTGCCTTACAGCCGGTTCTTTCCTATGATACGATCAGCAGTATGACATATTCATTTTATACAGGTACAGCAGCTTTAAATTCGAGTGGAAATATTAATGTGAATGCAGATGGATCATTTTCTGGTAATTATTCTGCCTCTTTTAATGGTTACAATCCTTCAACAGGGGCATATAGCGGAGAAGGGACATTCAGTTATTTCTATGGTAAGCTCAGCGCATTGGAATATGTGGATGGGACGACTTGCCGTGCTTATGTGACTTCATTGGTTATTGATACACCAACCGGATCATCAGAGGATATCAGTGGGTATCAAGTCACGTACGGAGACCCTGCATATATCGGAATGGGAGACGAAATCCTGTTCTATCTCCCGGAGACTGCAGGAGATGTAATGCACAATTATAATGTTTACGCATATGCAACTTCGGATGGCTATCCTGCATATGGCTCTCCTGTAGGCACATATGTTATTGCGGATGTAACTCATAGTTATGCCCTGGAGGGAAGGGAAAGAAGAGATATCTGGACGAAATGGTCAGCATATTAAGAAAATGCCGTGAACAATCCTTGTACAGTTCCTGTGCTTGAGAATATAGCCTGGATAGTGTATGATAGAAGGACTTTTGAAAGGAAAAAAACATGAAGCATATAGCAATATTGGGATCCACCGGATCCATCGGAACACAGTCCCTGGATGTTGTCCGCCATCATAAGGACCTGAAGGTTGTTGCTTTAACGGCCGGGAAAAATGCAGATCTTCTGGAGCAGCAGGCAAGGGAGTTTCTGCCGGAGCTGGTTGCCATCGGGGATGTGTGCGCAGCAGCAGACCTTCGGGTAAGGCTTGCGGACCTGAATATCCGGGTGGTATCCGGCATGGAGGGGATGATCGAGGCGGCCGTACATCCCAAGGCAGATGTAGTAGTAACAGCCATTGTGGGAATGATCGGAATCCGCCCTACACTGGAGGCCATTCGGGCAGGGAAGGATATTGCCCTTGCCAATAAAGAAACGCTGGTAACGGCAGGCCATCTTGTGATGCCTCTTGCTAAGGAGAAGGGGGTGAAGATCCTTCCGGTAGACAGTGAGCACTGTGCGATCTTCCAGTGTCTGCAGGGATCCAATCATTCAGACATTCACAAGCTCCTGATCACTGCCTCCGGCGGCCCGTTCCGAGGGAAAAAGAGAGAGGATCTGGAGCAGGTCACAGTAAAGCAGGCACTGGCACATCCCAACTGGGCCATGGGTGCCAAGATCACCATTGACTCTGCAACACTGGTGAATAAGGGGCTGGAGGTCATGGAGGCGCGGTGGCTCTTCGATGTAGATCTGGATGATATTCAGGTGGTGGTGCAGCCAAAATCCATTATTCATTCCATGGTAGAGTATAAGGACGGTGCTGTAATCGCACAGCTGGCTCCGCCGGATATGCGCATGGCCATTCAGTATGTACTGAAATACCCGGAGCGCTGCGATATGGACCTGCCGCATCTGGACTTTATGCAGCTGAAGGAGATTATCTTCGATGTGCCGGATTACGAGACCTTTCGGGGACTTCCCATGGCCATCGAGGCAGGAAAAACAGGCGGCTCCATGCCGGTGGTATTCAACGCTGCCAATGAGTGGGCCAATGCAGCATTTTTAAGAGAAGAGATCCGCTTCCTGGATATCTATGACTGTATTGCAGACTGCATGGGCAGACATACCGTGATCAGCAATCCGGATCTGGATACGATCCTGGGCATTGAGCAGGATGTATATGCGTATCTCAGCAGCAGATAACAGAAAAGCTCAATTTGAACATAGAATAAGGAACTATCGATGCCAAAATCGTTATATATAGCAGAAAAACCAAGTGTGGCACAGGAATTTGCCAAAGCTCTTAGGGAAAATATGGGCCGGAGGGACGGCTATCTGGAGGGAGAGCATTCCGTTGTCACCTGGTGCGTCGGTCATCTGGTTACCATGAGCTATCCGGATGCCTACGACCCGGCTCTGAAGCGCTGGTCCTTTGAGACCATTCCGTTTCTGCCGAAGCAATTTAAATACGAGGTCATCCCTCAGGTAAAGAAGCAGTTTGCCATTGTGCAGGAGCTGCTGAATCGGAAGGATGTGGAGACGATCTACGTCTGTACCGACTCCGGACGGGAGGGAGAATATATCTATCGTCTGGTGGCTATGATGGCCGGGGTAAAGGACAAGAATCAGAAGCGTGTATGGATCGATTCTCAGACAGAGGAGGAGATCCTCAGAGGAATCCGCGAGGCAAAGGATCTGTCAGAATATGATAACCTGTCTGCCTCCGCCTATCTCCGTGCAAAGGAAGACTACCTGATGGGTATTAACTTTTCCCGTGCTCTGTCATTGAAGTACAGCAATTCCGTAACAAATTTTCTCGGCGGAAAGTACCAGGCGATTGCCGTCGGCCGTGTAATGACCTGCGTGCTGGGCATGGTGGTGCGCAGAGAGCGGGAGATCCGAAACTTTGACAAGACGCCCTTTTATCGTGTTATCAGCAATCTTTCGCTGGAGGGAAATGCCTTCACCGGGGAGTGGAGAGCCGTGGAGGGAAGCCGCTATTACCAGAGTCCTCTTCTATATAAGGAGAACGGTTTCAGGAAACGCCCCGATGCGGAACGGCTGATCCGGGAGCTGGAGACAGAGACACCCGAGGTGCAGGTGAAAACGCCTCCCCCTGCTCATAATCCCAGAGGAGAGAGGGGAGAGCAGCAGGCGCTGGTGGATAAGGTAGAGAAAAAGAAGGAGACGAAAAATGCTCCTCTTCTGTACAATCTGGCAGAGCTGCAGAATGAATGCTCCAGACGATTCAAGATCAGTCCGGATCAGACCCTTTCCATCGTGCAGGAGCTTTATGAGAAGAAGCTGGTGACCTATCCCAGAACCGATGCCAGGGTACTGTCCTCGGCAGTAGCAAAGGAAATCTACAGAAATATCAAGGGACTGACCAATTACCCTGCCTGCGCAGAGTATGCGGGAGAGGTATTGGAAGGCGGATCCTATAAGGGGATCGCAAAAACCAGATATACCAACGACAAGCAGATCACCGATCACTACGCTATTATCCCCACCGGACAGGGAATCGGAAGTCTCGGAAAGCTTTCTGACCTGTCTGCAAAGGTCTATGATCTGATCGTTCGAAGGTTTTTAAGCATTTTCTATCCTCCGGCTGTCTACCGGAAGATCAGTGTGGAGACATTGGTGGAGGGAGAGCGTTTTTTCTCCTCCTTCCGTATTCTGGAGCAGGAGGGCTATCTGAAGGTGGCAGGCAGGAATACAGGAAAGACAAAACCTGCAAAGTCAAAGGCGGATGCAGCTGCTGATCCTGCCGGGGAGGATGCCGGAACGAACAGCTCCCCGAAGGCAAAGGAGCAGGAGGAAGAGATCACCTGGGACAAGAACTCCCTGCCTCTTCTTATGAGCCTGAAAAAGGGACAGCTCCTTCCTGTCAGCGGATATGAGATCAGGGAGGGAGAGACCTCTCCTCCCAAGCGGTACACCTCCGGTTCCATGATCCTTGCCATGGAGAATGCAGGTCAGCTCATTGAGGATGAGGAGCTCCGGGCACAGATCAAGGGAAGCGGAATCGGAACCTCCGCAACAAGAGCCGAGATCCTGAAGAAGCTGGTCAGCATAAAATATCTCAGTCTGAACAAGAAAACCCAGGTGATCACCCCCACCCAGATGGGCGAGATGATCCATGATGTAGTATTCTGCTCCATTCGTGCTCTTCTGAATCCCGAGCTGACAGCCAGCTGGGAGAAAGGCCTTACCTATGTGGCAGACGGCTCCATTACCGAGGAAGAATATATGAAGAAGTTGGAGGGCTTTGTGGCAAAACACACCAATAACGTGAAGCAGCTGAATAACCAGACCATACTGAATAATCAGTTCAACCACATCGCGCAGTATTACAAGAAAAGGAGTGCAAAAAAGGCATGAAATACGCATCCATTGCTGAATTATACGATTTATCACAGACCATGGCAGCAGAGCTGTTTGAAGGAAAGACCTACCCCTGGGAGGTGCTCCCCGAGATCAGGGAATTTATCCTGAAGCTGGGAGAATCTCTGCCGGAAGAGGAATATGATAAAACCGGAGAAAATATCTGGATTGCCAAAGACGTAAAGGTGGCTCCGACAGCATCCATTACAGGTCCCTGTATCATCGGAAAGGGTACGGAGGTGCGCCCCGGGGCATTTATCAGAGGCAGTGTCATTGTGGGAGAAGGCTGTGTCGTAGGCAATTCCACAGAGCTGAAAAACGTAGTGCTGTTCAACAGCGTGCAGGTACCCCACTACAACTACGTAGGCGACTCCGTTCTTGGCTATAAGTCCCATATGGGAGCCGGCTCTATTACCTCCAATGTAAAGGCAGATAAAACACTGGTGGTAGTTAAGGGAGAGGACGAGCAGATCGCAACCGGAATGAAGAAGTTCGGAGCCATGCTGGGAGACTATGCCGAGATCGGCTGCAACAGCGTGCTGAACCCCGGAACCGTCATCGGAGCCCGTTCCAACGTGTACCCTCTGTCCAGCGTCAGAGGCGTGGTACCTTCAGAGTCCATCTGGAAGGGAACCGGGAAGATTGTAAAGAAATATTGAGAAATCAAAAACATCTTTACTTATTGTCGAAATTATGCGAAAATGAATCCGAGTGTAGAGTACTGTTTCTATGCTGAAACGTGCGGCAGAAATTCTATCTTTTGAAAGGAGATTGTTAAATGATTTACACAAAAGAAGTTCAGAACATGTGTCCTGTAGCAAAGGGCGCTAAGCATGATCCTGCTCCGATCCCGGAAGAGGGAAAGTGGGTCCATGCAAAACAGATTGGTGATATTTCCGGATTTACCCATGGTATCGGCTGGTGTGCACCGCAGCAGGGTGCCTGCAAGCTGACACTGAATGTAAAAGAGGGAATCATCGAGGAAGCCCTTGTAGAGACGATCGGATGCTCCGGTATGACACATTCTGCAGCAATGGCAGCTGAAATTCTTCAGGGTAAAACAATCCTTGAGGCTCTGAATACAGACCTTGTGTGTGATGCGATCAACACAGCTATGAGAGAGCTGTTCCTTCAGATCGTTTACGGACGTACTCAGAGTGCATTCTCTGATGACGGACTTGCAGTTGGTGCAGGACTTGAGGATCTGGGAAAAGGACTTCGTTCTCAGGTAGGTACTATGTACGCTACAAAGGAGAAAGGCGTTCGTTACCTGGAGATGGCAGAGGGATATGTTACAGGAATCGCTCTGGACGCTGCTGACGAGGTAATCGGATATCAGTTCGTTTCTCTTGGAAAGATGACTGACTTCATCAAAAAAGGTGATGACCCGAACACTGCATGGGAGAAGGCAAAAGGTCAGTACGGCCGTGTAGCTGATGCAGTTAAGATCATTGATCCTCGTGTAGAGTAATAGAAAGGAGAGCAACGAACATGGCATTATTTGAGTCTTATGAAAGAAGAATTGACCAGATCAACGCTGTCCTGAACAGCTACGGTATCAGCTCCATTGAAGAGGCTGAGAAGATTACAAAGGACGCTGGTCTCGATGTATACAATTTAATCAAAGGCATTCAGCCGATCTGTTTTGAGAACGCTTGCTGGGCTTACATTGTAGGTGCTGCAATCGCAATCAAGAAAGACTGCCGCAAAGCTTCTGACGCAGCAGCAGCAATCGGAGAGGGAATCCAGTCCTTCTGTATCCCGGGTTCTGTAGCAGATCATCGTAAAGTAGGTCTGGGACACGGAAACCTCGGAAAGATGCTCCTTGAGGAGGAGACAGAGTGCTTCTGCTTCCTGGCAGGACATGAGTCCTTTGCAGCAGCTGAGGGTGCAATCGGTATCGCTGAGAAAGCAAACAAGGTTCGTCAGAAACCGCTGCGCGTTATCCTGAACGGTCTTGGAAAAGACGCTGCTCAGATCATCGCTCGTATCAACGGATTTACCTATGTTGAGACAAAATACGATTACAAAGAAGCAAAACTGAACGTAATCTATGAGAAAGCTTACTCAGACGGACTTCGCGCTTCTGTAAAATGCTACGGATCTGACGATGTTCAGGAAGGTGTTGCAATCATGCATCACGAGAACGTAGGTGTTTCCATTACAGGTAACTCTACAAACCCGACCCGTTTCCAGCACCCGACAGCAGGTACCTACAAAAAAGAGTGTATCGAGCAGGGTAAAAAATACTTCTCAGTTGCTTCCGGCGGCGGTACAGGACGTACTCTGCATCCGGATAACATGGCAGCAGGTCCTGCATCCTATGGTATGACCGATACAATGGGACGTATGCACAGCGATGCTCAGTTCGCAGGTTCTTCTTCCGTTCCGGCTCATGTAGAGATGATGGGTCTGATCGGTGCAGGTAACAACCCGATGGTTGGTATGACTGTAGCTGTAGCCGTTTCCGTTGAGGAGGCTGCAAGAGCCGGCAAGTTCTGATAAGTTCTGTATCTGCACATGTAGGGGAGGTTCCCCCTTGAATAGTAATGAACCTTTGCTATCCGGTGGAAGCGTATGTATCATGTAAACATGCAGTAGTACCGATAGTTAGCAATGTTAATTAGAGAACGTCCATCGGACGTTCTCTTTGCATACATGGCAATAAAGGCAGCAGATCAAATCTGCTGCCTTTACTCAATTAAGGAGCGATTGAATGGGAAAGATGACAGTATATCACGGAGGATATACCCCAGTAAAACCAGAGGAACGCTATTTGCCGTTTACGAAATAAACAGGGAAAAACAAAAAATAAACTACAAAAACGAAATATTGCATCATTGGAAAAGGTATACGCAGACCCTATACTTTGGTCATCGAAAGTACAGTAAAATAGTCAATAGGAGAAAAGAAGAATGTTTAATAATGTAAAGCTTGGGATTGCTCCCATCGGATGGACCAATGATGACATGCCTCAGCTTGGAGGAGAATTGACGTTTGAGCAGATGATTTCAGAAGCTGCTCTTGCAGGATTTCAAGGTACGGAAGTCGGAGGAAAGTTTCCCTCAGATCCTGCTGTTTTAAGCCGGTCGCTGGACTTGAGAGGCTTAAAAATCGCTAGCCAGTGGTTTTCTGCATTTCTCTGCTCCAGATCCTATGAGGAGAACGAAAGAGAATTTCTGAAGCAGCTGGATTTTCTGGAAGCTGTGGGAGCCAGCCGGATTAATGTTTGCGAATTAACACGAAATTTATTTGCAGAAGAGTGTTCTATGTTCGGAGAAAATAAACCGGCAGCTGACGATGAAGAGTGGGAAAAACTCTGCAGCGGGTTGAACAGGCTTGGGAAAATAGCAGCCGGCCGGGGATTCAGGCTTTGCTTCCATCATCACATGGGTACGATTGTGCAGACCTTTGAGGAGACGAAACGTCTTCTGGATAACACAGATCCGGAAGCTGTGTTTCTGTGTTTCGATACGGGACATTTTACTTTCTCAGGAGAGGATGCTGTTAAAGCTGCAAAAGTTTTCGGACCGCGAATCGGACATGTTCATCTGAAAGATATCCGTCCGGACAGAATGGATCAGGCGTATAGGGAAGGATATAAATTCCGCAAGGCGGTTATCGAGGGATGCTTTACCGTTCCTGGAGATGGCTGTGTGGATTTTCCGGGAATATTTCAGGCCCTGAAAGAAGCACACTACGAGGGATGGTTTATTGTAGAAGCAGAGCAGGATCCATCCATTGCCAATCCCTTTGAATATGCTTTAAAAGCCCGGGATTACCTTCGGAAAACCGCATCCATATAATGGACGGAAGACAGAATAGACTGAGTACAGCGGCAGAACGGCAGGAAGGATTCCGGCTGTTCTGCCTTTTTTGCGCGAACAATGAGCCATGCGGACATGCTTGCATGTCCATATGGCGACTGTCGCGACAACTTGAGAAACTCGCAAAGCGTGTTTCTCATAGTTGCATGTATGCGGAAGTGAAGGTCCGGTGAATCGTTGCTCTGTTTGTAAAATTGAAAAATGGTGTATGACAGTACGAGAATTTCAAAAAGAAACAGGGTATGTTATACTGATATAAAAAGAAAGAGGGGCGGTATGAAAACGAGAATTCAAAATATTTTCGAAAATATGGAATTTAAACAGAAAATCCTGGTTATGTTTATTGCTGCTTCCATGCTGCTTTCGATTCTGCTGTCATTTGGCTTTTACAATCGTTCTGCGGAAACAATCCAGGAAAACTACAGGAAGTCCATGGAAAACAGCCTGACTGCACTGACAAAAAGCTTTGACAGTATCATGAGAGATGCCTACTCTGCCGGTGTTTATGCAGCTTCTGATCAGACAATACAGGATTTAATGACGGAAACGGAATCATTTCAGGACCTGGAAGAGGAACTGATCCGCTATAAAAATCTCAATTCTGCCATTCAGTCTGTATACTGCTATTTGGACGATGCGGATGTACTGGTGAAGCTTGGATCGGAAGGCGCGCAGATAACAGAGAATACCGAAGCTGTCACCGGCTGGATGGAAGAAATTCGATCCATGCAGGCAGACCGTCCACTGACTCCTGTATTTCTGAAGGACAGCACTTCCCTGATTCAGCATAATTATTTTACTTTTGAGCAGGATGTCATTGATGACAGTGGAGAGACAATCGGATTTATTTTTGTGAATGTGGATGAGAGGGATATATGGTTTCAAAGTCTGCAGAATTCTGTGGGAGACGGAATCGACAGTTATATTGTGCTGGGAGAACATAATCTGGTGGCTTCTGCTGAACAGACGAATCTTTTGAATACCTCACTGGTGATTTCGGAAGACAGTTTTACCGTAACAGCGGATATGTCCATGTCGGATTATCGGATTATTTCTGTTTCAGATAAAGCAGCCATGCTGTCTGATATCAAATCTGCCAGAAATTATATCCTGGCCTTTGCATTGCTTCTGAACTTCTTTTTCTGCGTGCCGATCTATTCGATGGTTCGGAGACTGATGCAGCCCATCAATGATCTGGAAGAGACCATGGAGCACCTGAAAGAAGGCGATTTAAGTGCCAGAGCTGAGGTTTATCATCATGATGAAATCGGCAGACTGACAGAAAATTTCAACGATATGCTTGCAAAAATGGAAGAACTGATTGACGAGCTGGTAAAAGAAAGAATGCTGAAGAAAGAAGCTGAGATCGAAGCCCTGCAATATCAGATCACCCCCCATTTTATGTACAATACGCTGGCTTCTATTAAGTATGCAGCAATGATTGGGCGGGGAGAAAAGGTGCCGGAGCTTTTGCAGGCTTTTACGGAGCTTCTTCGCATCAGTGCCAGTGACAGAGGTTCCTTTATTACAGTGGAGCAGGAAGTGCACATGGTGGAGAATTATGTCCGGCTGCAGAGATTCCGCTATGATAACAGCTTTGCTGTGTCGTTTGCTGTTGAATCACAGACAGAAAATTTCTATGTGCCCCGGCTGCTCATCCAGCCGCTGGTAGAGAATGCGATTCTTCACGGTCTTGATCATAAGCAGAAGGATAACCGTATTCATGTGGACATCCGTCAGAAGGAAAGAAATCTGGAGATCCGTGTTATGGACAACGGAAGCGGAATGACAGAGGAGGAAATAGTGGACCTGCTGAACGGCACAAAGCGCACGAAATTCAGTGGAATCGGTATCAATAATATAAAGGAGCGGCTGAAGCTGTACTACGGAGATAAAGGAGAGCTGCGCTATGAGTCTTCTCCCGGAGAAGGAACGGAAGCAGTCATCATTCTGCCGGTGTCTGATAATCCGGATCGTTATACAATATGAGAGGCAAGCTATAAAGAAAAATTATTTGATGCTGCTGGCTGCAGTCTTGTGTCTGACCGGCTGCAGCGCTGAACAGCAGGAAGAATCAAAAGCCGAAGAGCCGGTTGAGATTATTGCAATCACAAAAGCCATGAACTCTCTTCACTGGCAGTCTGTAAATGAC
Organism: Lachnospiraceae bacterium; assembly: GCA_030527645.1. Lineage (GTDB taxonomy): Bacteria > Bacillota > Clostridia > Lachnospirales > Lachnospiraceae > JAKSRN01. The sequence goes on from JAUNAJ010000001.1 coordinate 119,983, forward strand.
GGTATGCAGCAGGCGGCGGAAGAATATAATGTGAATCTGACGGTTTTATGGCCGGAGGAGGAGAGTGATGCAGAAACACAAAGCAGAATTCTTTCCAATGCTGCTGCAATGGATCCTGATATTCTCCTGCTTGCTCCCTGCAGTGCGGCAGACGCCCGGGAGCAGGTTGAAGCTGCAGCAGACAGAGGAATAGAGATTGTTTATATGGATGAGGAACCGGAGGGACTGGAAGGAGTGTCCTATGTGGGATCCGATAATTATTATGCAGGAGTTCTTGCGGCGAGGTCCCTGGCGGAAGCACTTCCGGAGGGAGCAGAGGTGGCAGTGATCAGCGGCAGTCAGAATCAGATTGCCCACAGCAAACGGACAGCCGGATTTGCAGATACGATAGCAGAAGAATCTTCATTGAACTGTGTCAATGTTGTAGAGGTTCCGGACTGTTCCCTGATCGGAGGTCAGAAGGCTATGCGGGAGCTGCTGGAGGAATATGAGAATCTGAAGGGAGTATTCTGCACCAATGCTCTGATGGTTATGGGCGCTGCAGAACAATGCCAGACGGAAGACCGTGCAGACCTGCAGCTTGTCGGAATGGATTCCCAGAGCGATGCCATGAATGCGGTAAAAGAGGGAATCATTCTTGCAATGGTCAGTCAGAACGGATATGAGATAGGATATCAGGCTGTTGAGAAATCTATTTTGCAGCTTCAGAGGGAGGCAGTTGGAGAAATCACTACTATTGAGAATTCCCTTATCACGCAGGACAATGCGGAGCAATTTCTGCATGAGTATGTATCGGAGGGACGGAAATGAGAAAAATCTTACTTGCTGATGATGATTTTCTTGTAAGAACCTATTTGTCAGGCAGCATTGACTGGGAGAAAAACGGCTTCACACTGGTGGGAGCGGCCCAGGATGGGGAAGAGGCTCTGAAAATGATTCAGGAGCAGCAGCCCCAGATTTTGCTTACGGATATTGATATGCCTGTAATGAACGGCATAGAGCTGATCCGGAAAATTAAAGAAAGCGGAAGCAAGCTGCAGGTGATTGTTCTCAGCTGCCATGATGATTTTGTCTATGTAAAGGAAGCCATGCGGCTGGGAGCGGAAGAGTACATTCTTAAAGACAATATTACTCCGGATAAGCTGCTGCAGGTGCTGCAGGATCTCTGCGGGGAGACAGAGGACAGCGAAACCGGCTCAGCTGTCATGTCCTCACAGGAAGAGCAGGACCAGCTTCTTCAGCTTTTGAACGGAGCATGCACCGGGGCATCTGTGATCAGACCGGATGCTGTGATGGCTGTCCGGATTTTAAATTATGATGAACAGTATGCCTATCTGTCGGCAGAACAGAAGGAGCATTTTTTCAGGGCTCTGGTTCAGAACTGCAGGGAAGCCTGCTCAGATCAGGCGGATACTCGCGCCGTCCATGTGCGGGGAGGTCTGGCAGCTGTACTCTGCAAGTTTCAGAAAGGACTGAGTCTTCGGGAGCAGCAAAGCAGGCTGCAGGAGAGTGCCAATACGATCCGCAGCTATCTTGACAGGTATCTGGCGGTTTCTGTACAGATTGGAATCAGTGAAGCAGGCGTATTTCGGGACGATGTACAGGCATACTGGGGAAATGCACAGGATGCACTGGCACATTATTTTTATGAAAAAGGACCGGTATTTTACGGGTGGCAGTGCGGCAGAATGGGCAGCATCCTGCCAAAAGCAGCGGAACTGTTCCTGGAACAGGCGGAGGAATTTCTTCTGCAGCATGACAGACGAGCCATGAAAGAGGCGCTGGAGCAGGTTCTGGATCTTTTTGAAAGGGAAAAAACCTGCGGTCCCCTTGTCGGGGAGTGGAGCAGGAAAGCCGACAAAATACTCAGAATTGATGTCCGTCCGGCACCGGCAGATTTCTCTCAGATGCGTGACTATGCAAAGCAGTATATAGCTGCCTGTGAGGAAAAACTCCCGGATACAGACAGGTACAGTGAGCCTGTCGCTGCCGCCGTGCGTTTCATTCAGTCCCATTACAGGGAGAACATTGCACTGGCAGATGCTGCGGAAGAGGCAAATCTGACCACGACGTATTTCAGTTTTATCTTCCATAAGGAGACCGGAATTACTTTTTCCGAATATCTTCAGTCCTGCCGCCTGAATCATGCAAAGGAGCTGCTGGCTGGATCCGGTCTGAGAATTCACGAGATCGGTGTACAGGCCGGCTATCATGACATGCGTCATTTCAGTAAGGTTTTCAAGAAAGAAACCGGAATGACGCCCAAGGAATTCCGAAAACGTAATCAACAGCCGTAAAACGAAAAATAACACACATGCAGAAAACAAAAATGCGGAAATGTGCCATGGAACAAAAAAGATGACACATTTCCGCATTTTTTTGAAGAAAAATCCAATAAAAATTGGTCGAAAACAGAAAGATAGTGCCGGTGTCTAAATTCCGTCTGAGACGTATACTTAGCTCATCAAAAAGAGTTGAGCAACTCAACCGGATAAAGTAAGAAACAAATTAACAGCGGGCAACGAAGAAAGAAAAGAGGAAAAAAGCATGTTAAAAGTAGGTATTATCGGTGTTGGATCAATGGGAACACAGCATTTTCTGCGTCTGATGAACAAGATTAACGGAGCAGTTGTTACTGCGGTTTCGGATGTAAACGAAGCTCATGCAAAAGAGGTTATTGCTCCTTACCCGTCAGTAAGATATATTCCGGATCCTGTAGAACTGATCCATGATCCGGAGGTTGATGCCATCGTCATTGTTTCTATTGATTCCACTCATGAAGAGTACTGTCTGGAAGCAATTAAATGTCAGAAATACATTTTCTGTGAAAAACCATTGTCAGCAACCGCTGCAGGTGCAAAGAAAGTTGTAGATGCAGAGATCGCCGGCGGAAAGCGTCTGATCCAGATGGGATTCAACCGCCGCTTTGATCCGAGTTACGAAGAGCTGAAAGCTCTGGTTGTTTCCGGCAGACTCGGTGAGCCGCTGGTTGCACACTGTGCACACCGGAATGCAAATTATCCGGCTCAGTACGATGATGTGGTTGCTGTTACCGGAACAGCCATCCATGAGATTGATACTATGGCCTGGCTGGTAGGCGACTACTTCACAAAAGCACAGGTTATCTTCCCGAAGAGATCCCGTCATTCAAAAAATGAGAATCTTCATGATCCGATGATCATTATCCTGACAACCTCTTCCGGAATGGTCATCAACTGTGAGATCTGGGTAAACTGCCAGTATGCATATGACATTCGCTGCGAGGTTCTGTGTGAGGACGGAACAGCTACACTGCCTCGTCCTTCAAGGGTTGATGTCTGCACCGCACAGCAGCATTTCACAGGAATGACAACAGATGGTCTCGGATATTTTGCTGAGGCATATGATCGTGAATTCCAGGCATGGGCTGATGCCTGCAATGCAGACACCTACTGTGCAGGAGCAGCATCTGCATGGGACGGATATTGTGCAGCGGTTACAACAGATGCATGTCTGAAATCACAGAAGAGCGGAGCAGTGGAGGAAATTCCGCTGACTGAAAGCCCGGATTTCTACAAATAAACAGAGGAAAATGAAGAGCCTTAACTGGAGAACCGACTTCTGCTGAGACAAGTAAGTTAATATCCACCACAGAAGCAGGAGTCTTCTCCAATTGAGATAAGGAAACAGGAAAGGAAAAAGAACAATGAAAAAAAGAATGATGGCACTGGCACTTACAGGTATTATGACAGCAGGTTTACTGGCAGGATGCGGAAACTCCTCCGCTTCTGATTCTTCTGCGGCTGCATCCTCTTCTAAAGAGGCAGAAACAGCTTCTTCAGGTGCAGAAGATGCTGCTTCAGATGATGTGTATCGCATCAGCTTTATCGTAAAGCATACAGATGCACATTTCAAAAAGGTAATGGCAGGTGCTGAAGCATATGCAGAGGAGAACGGCAATGTTGAAATCAGCTTTGTTTCCCCTACATCTGCAACTATGTACGATGAGCAGCAGAATATGATCGAGACTGCTCTCAGCACAGCAGAAGTGGATGCAGTTGCAATCGCTCCTCTGATGTCTGATACCGCAGCTACGCTGGTATCCGGAACAGACAAGGTAATTGTTTCCTTTGATACTGATTTTGATGCTGAAGAAAAATCGGCATTCGTTGGTACAGGAAATTATGACGCTGCATATGCCGGAGGAAAAGCAACAGTAGAAGCAGCAATTGCAAATGGCGTGGAACACCCCACAGTAGCAATTCTGACCGGTGCACAGGGCGATGAAACTCATGAAGCCAGATTAAACGGATATTCAGACGGAGTAAAGGATGCCGGCGGCGATGTAGTGGAGATTCAGTACACAGATGCGGCGGCTGATAAATCAGCAATAGCTATGGAAGGTATCATGCAGAAGTATCAGGATGGTGTCAATGTAATATGTGCTACAGCAGATGAAGAAGCTCTTGGAGCTGTAAAGGTTCTGCAGGATACCAATATGGAAAGCTATGCTGATACGATGGTCTGTGGATTTGACGGAACACAGACAGCTCTTGAGTCCATCCAGGCTGGCGCTATGTATATGACCGTTGCTCAGGAAGGATATCAGATGGGCTATCTTACCATTCAGGCATGTGTGGATGTTCTGGAAGGAAAAGAAGTAGACAGCTACATTGATTCCGGTGCTACACTTGTAGACAGCTCCAATGTAGAAGAGTATATCGCGTCTATGAAAGAAATCGGTGTTTGGGGATAATTCTCAGAGAAGCAAAACGGTTCTGCATTAACATAGTCTGACAAAAATTCCCCCCACTTTTTCAAAACCCGCAAAAGAATATTGGTTCTTTTGCGGGTTTTGGATTAACCCAAATTATTCACTCACTTCTGCTACCTTTACCCAGCGGCCTTCCCTTGCTGAGGTTGCCATGGCCTCCAGTACAGTATCTACATAATGACCGTAGGCAATATCAATAGCAACCTTACGATCCTCGGTAATTGCGGTAAGGATGTCATGTGCCTGAATGGACATGATCTCATTATAAGCGATTCCCTGTTCGTCAGTGCCGCAGAAATTGGCGTAATCACCATTTCTGGTGTTGCCCTTGATGATCTTGTAACCGCGTTCTTTGGGATCACAGTCATTGGAATAGTACAGGAGCTCATTTATGCGTGTCATCTCGAATTTAACGGAGCCCTTGCTTCCCTGAATCTCATAGGCAAGACTGACAGGACGTGCGACAGACACACGGCTGGAGGACATGGATCCGATTCTGCCATCCTCGTATTTAACAATGACATAAGTCTGATCGTCAGTATCAATATCCAGCATTTTTGAAGTGTCTCTTGCATCCGGTCTCTGTTTGTAGGGAGTATCCCAGGAAGCAAGCACTTCTACAATTTTCTTTCCGACAATCATATCGGAAAGACTGATAATATGAGCAGTCAGATCGCCCAGAGCTCCTGTGCCTGCTGTTGCGGCAAGCTGTCTCCAGGTGGCGGGGGTGTTCGGATCAGCACAGTAGGAACAGTCGAACTCACCTCTGAAGGTTACAAAATCTCCAAGTTTTCCTGATTCCATCAGTTCCTTTGCGAGAACATTTGCCGGGCACTTGGTATAGATAAAGTCAACGAGACTCTTTACACCTGCTTCCTCGATTGCGTCTACCATTGCTTTTCCGTCTGCCAGTGTATTAGCCATGGGTTTTTCACAGAGGATATGCTTCCCGGCCTTTGCTGCGGCAATGGCAATTTCCGCATGAGTAAAGTTTGGAGTGGCAATAATTACAAGCTCCACTTCCGGATCATTTACTACGTCATGCCAGTCAGTGGATACTTTTTTATAACCAAAGCGATCCGCCGCAAGCTGGGCTGCTTTTTCATTCGTGTCTGCTACATGTTCAAAAACAGGTGCAACATCATGATATGCCTGGCGGACATTGGTTAATCCGATGGAATGAAAGCTTCCCATCCAATTTGCACCGATCAGGCCGACTCTGACTTCTTTCATTATAAAACCTCCCTATAATCAAATCTGATATCCAATTCCTTTCAGATAATCCACACTTGCCTTCACATTAGCGAGACTGTTGTCAACATTTCTCGGATCACATTCCTGTTCAATGGTAATGTATCCGCTGTAGCCGATTTCCTCCAGGACAGCTGCGACTGCTTTATAGTCGATCATTCCCTTTCCGATGGGGCACATGGATCCCTTTGCACAGCCTTCAAAAAAACGGATGTGTTCATTCATGACCTCATCATATACATTCGGATCAATATCTTTGAAGTGAACATAGTCAAGTCTGTCTTTATATTTTCTCAGCCACTCAATCGGATCCAGTCCGGCGTACTGCAAATGGCCCGTATCAAGAACCAGTCCGGCAATTTCATTTGGAATCTCTGCTGCAAGTCTGTCAATTTCATCACCAAATTCAATGTAGCCGCCGCAATGGGGATGCAGAACCGGACGGACTCCGTAGCTGTTTGCCTTCTCGCAGAGACCTTTGAAGTGTGAAATCAGTTTTGCCCAGCCTGCCTCATCAAGGCGGGGAGCTTTGTCAGAGTGTCCTGCGGCATAATCTCTTTCATCATGTCCCCAGTCCATGACAGTCAGATAGGGGGTCGGCCATCTCTGCCCCACTTCCCGGACAAGGGGCGGAAGCCTGGTGATGAGCCGGCAGATTCCGTCTACCTGATTCAACAGTTTTTCGTAATTTTCATCGCTGAGGCAGTCGTCAAAGATGGTGCCGGCAACAATGGAGAGCTGGTTTTTATTGAGTTCTTCTGTCACACCTTCCACATCGTCCGTGGGAATCCAGCCGTTGGGACCAAGTTCGATGGCGCTGTAGCCAGCCTCATGGGCTTCCCTCAGCACACGCTGCCAGCTGGGGAGATTCGGATTCGTGATATCGTCTACACCCCAGCAGCAGGGAGCGCCGCAAATATGAATAGCCATGTTCATTCCTCCTTGGGTTGTCTGTTGTATTCTTTGTTTTGATTGTACGTTTCATGCAGTTATTCATCTGATGTACATACTATACTCCGAAAATGAAATAATTCATTGCAAGTTCTTGCGAATATTGCAGGATAAAAAAATGTTTTGTGATTTGCCGTGAGTTATGTTTGCATGCTTTAATGCAGCCTTTGTATTGAACGATTCTTGTAAAGTGAATCAGAACTATTGTAAAATTATGATGAAACAGTGATACAGAAGAAGGAATGAATAGCATTTTGTTAATCGGAGGTGCAGGATGCGAAATAGTATCTACAACAGTGATAAAATATCTGCAGAATTTGTGACAACACATTATGTGGATGAGCAGTTTCATATGAGCCATTCACAGATGCTGCATCGTCATGAGGATGTGCTTGAACTTCTGTATGTAATGAAGGGGGCCGGTGTATATATTGTGGACGGCAGAAAATATCCCATCGGTGAGGGAAATCTGATTATCTGTAATCAGGGAGTGGTCCACGGAGAACCGAAGCTGCAGAGTCCGAACAGCCTGACCAGCTACTGCTGTGTTCTGCGGGGGCTCTGTCTCCCGAATATGAAAGAGAACTGCCTGGTGGAAGAGGGAAAGAATCCCGTTTTGTATTTTTCAGAAGACCGCGATGCGGTGGAACATATGTTTCTGGCACTGGATACTCTGGATCAGGGAAATGAGGAGACGAAGACTGTCTGTGAAATACTTTCTGATGCGATCCTGAATCTGGTATATATGAGGCTCTGCCAGAGGCAGGAGCCGAATGAACTTACACACACAAATAATGAGGAGTTCATTCAGTCAATTATGGATTATATGGATGAGCACTATCACGAACCAATTACCTTGCAGGATCTGGGAGATGCGTTCTTTATCAGTCAATATCATCTTGCTCATATATTCAAAGATGAGACCGGAGTGTCACCGATGAAGTATATTCTTTACAGAAAGATAGGGGAATCTCAAAAACTTCTCATGAACACGGAACTGTCAGTCGGTGAGATTGGGTTTGAACTGGGATTTAATGACAACAGCCATTTCAGTACAACTTTTAAAAAGTATATTGGCATGACGCCCAGTCAGTACAGAAATCATTTCAAAAAAGGAACTGAGATAAGACGAGAATATATAGAGGATGGCGAATAAAGGGGTATTTGTCTCAGCAGAAGTTAATCGCTTTCAGGAAATCCATGTAAAGAGGCGGAACAAGAATTTACAAGTGACAGCATGATATTATCCCGACTATCAGAAAACGTGACAAGAAGATGCTAACACTTACAGGTAATACTGTTTACAATGTATATATAAAATATTGCAGCTGTTCATGAATTATACTTGAAGTGAGGTGTAAGAGATGAAAAATATTAAAATAGGAGCCTGTGACTGGGCACTGCCGGGAGCCGGATTATATGCTGTGCAGATTGCCGCTGAGGTGGGATTAGAGGCACTTTCTCTGAAAATCGGACTGTACGAGAATGACTACCCGATTACCCATGAAAGAATGCAGCAGATTTATCTTCGGGAGCAGCAAAAATACGGAATCGAATACTGTGCGATTGCACTGAATGATTTTGACAATATCCCCATGCATGCCAGGGAGAATACACCGGAATATAACATTGTATGGGATCTTTTGAAACGGGCAGTTCCTACCGCAAAGGCATTGGGAGTATCCGTGATCCAGGTGCCTGGATTTGCTGAAAGTGAGGTAAAAAGCGATGAAGACCTGGAGTACAGTGCGAAGGCCTTTCGCTATCTGTGCGATGCTGCCGGAGAAGAAGGAATCTCTGTTTCCAGCGAGAATCTCATGACACCTCAGGAATTTCATCGTATGAAGGAAGCTGTTGACCGAGACAACTTCTATCTTTATTTTGACAGCCAGAACTATAATGTATTCAGAAATTATGATGAACGGGAAATTCTGGAGGGACTCTATCCCGATATGTGCAGTCAGATTCATGTGAAGGATGGAGAAGTGATGAGCGGAGGACTTCTAGGATCCGGTCCTTCCGGCTTCTATAAAACAATTTCCTGGCTCAAGGAGCATGGCTACGAAGGTCATATTTTGCTGGAAAACTATTATGACCAGCTTCCGTTAAGAAATCAGGGTGAAGATCCTTATGAACTTCTGAAGGAAGATATCCGGCTTCTGCGGGAGGCTGTTGGCATGTGAGGGCGAAGCTTTCATATCTGGAAGGATATCTCCCTGTGTAAATGAAATACGAATACATGGCAAATGCCCCATACCCTGGTTCTGTAAATCCGGGTATGGGGCATTTTTATTGGGATTTCAAAAGGTATGGAATGACGCTTCTTACATGCCGGCATGGCGAGTCAGTATCCTCATATCCTGCATCCCGTGAACTGCAGCCGGTTTTGAACAAATCAGGAACACATTGTGAACATAAAAGCGTTCAGTGAAAAAATCTGATATAATAGTATGGTTCGTGTGGAACGAAAATATTGTTGAGGGGGAATGGAGGATGGAGCAAAACCAGTATCTGACTCCTAAAAAATTTTTACAGTGCTGCGGACTGGATAAGCACAGGTGTACGGAAGAGACCATCGGGGCTTACCTGGGTGATCAGTTTCTGAATATCCAGATTTATAAAGAAGGCAGCACTTTCGATTCGTATTATATTTCTCAGACGGAAATTACATCTGCAAGATTTTTTATGAATCCAAATGGGAGAAGCAGACGATCTGTTTCTCTGGACAGGTGCTATGATCTGTCAGAGGGTATGACTCATAAGGTACTCCAGGCTACGGCGGATACGATCAGGGAGCGTTTGAATAATCCGGTGTATGATCATCCGAACCTGAAGACAATTATGAAGACATTCAGAGAACATCACTGGATCATTGATCAAGACGCAGAAGCGGATCTTGTCACGGCAAAGGACATGGAGGACTGCTACTCAATAATGGTTCTGCTGCTGGCAGCACTGCTTCAGGATTATTACAGTCAGAGTGGAGTTTCCAGAAAGGTAAAAAGTTTTCTGAAGTCCCTGAAGAAATACAAGACACCTGTTCCTGCGACTTCGGCTGTAAGAGAAGAAGGCAGCAGGCTGATCCACCCGGTATCAAACCTCAAAACCAATCAGAGCTATGTGCGCAGAGGAGATCTTCTGAAACGGATGGAAGAAAAACTTTCAAGACTGGAACGGGTGGGAGAAAAACAATTTCTTCTTCTTTACGGACCGCCGGGAAGCGGAAAATCCGAGCTGGCAAGAGCCTATGCAGGTGAAACATACAGAACCAGATACAAAGAAGAATACTGGCTCACCTGTCCACACGGTGAGGAACAGCTCACACTGGAAGGACTTTGCAGGACCAGTATCCCTGAAGAAGACAGCAGAGATCTTCTGAAGAAGCTTTCAAATGCATCTGATGATGTTCTGCTTGTGATTGATAACTGTAATACAGAAGTTAACAACCTGATCAATGAGCTGTATTATCATACAGGTGAAGCAGCTGTGCTGATCACCAGCCGGCTGAGCACTTTGTCCGGGTTTGATGAGAGGAATGCTCTTTCGGTCTACTCGGATCATCAAAAGTCATTCTGTCTGGAAGTGTTTCGAAAAAACTATGAAAAAAAGAAGATTACAGGAAGAAAAAAACTCTCGGAACAGGAATTGGTTACCGCAGAAGAAATCTGCAGAAGAGTCTATTACAATCCTCTGTTTATCTCCATGATCGCCTGCTTTCTGAGAGAGCATGATACAAGGATTTCTATAGAGCAGTTTGCCGAAAATCTGGGAAAAGGCTTGCTGGAAGCATTTCCCAGATATTCGCAGCTGGACTTCAGAAAGGATGAACGGGAGCCGCGATATCTGCAGCCGATAGAGGTGCTTCGTGTCATTCTCCGGGAGGAGATCAGCTGTATCCGTCTGTTTGGTGAGGAAGAGCAGCAGATCATGAATCTGATGGTGCTGTTTCCGGCAGAACCGCTTTCATTGTCTCTCGTTTGTGAAATTCTCGGGGATAATTCAGATCAGATGCTGATGGAATCTGTACTGGAGCGTCTGTTTGGCATTGCATTGATCCAAAAGGATGAGGAAAGGCTGATTGTTCACCCGCTGGTCTGCGAGCTGATACTTTCCGGAATCCTGCTGGAAAGCGGGGTGCCGATCCTATATCCGGAGAAGGAGCGCTCTGAATTCTATTCCCATGTGCTGGAGCATATCTTTCTGTTTGATCAAAGGAAACGGCAAAGCTGCAGACATCTGGCTCATACCATTTTCCGGGAGATTCAGGAGCCGGATCCGGTATTGTCACTGGTATTCTGCAGTCTGTTTGACAGGAAAGCCTGCGGACAACGAATGAAGAGACTGGGAAGTCAGAATGAGAATGCAGAGGATCCTGTTCTGGCTGCATATTTCGATACGGAAAAGGGAAGAAAATTTGTACTTCAGAATATGATTACCGGTGAATCCAGGATTCTGCTGGATCTTTCGTCCAGACGGGAACAGGATCGGTATTTTAATCAGGACCATCAGGCAGAGTCGAATCCCGACACTAGAGAAGAGTCGGATTCCGAAGCTGTGCTGCTGTTTTTTTTCCAGGGAATGCCCAGAGAGGAGGAATTACTTGTTCTTGACTTCCGCGCAGGAATAGCAGGACATCCTGTTAAGGAAATTCCACCGGTATTTCTGCGGATGTGTACCAGACGGTTTCAGCTGCTTCTGCCGGAGGGACTCACACGTATCGGTGACTGGGCATTCGATGCCTGCAAGGGCCTGCAGGGACCATTATTGCTCCCTGCTTCACTGGAACGAATCGGAAAAGGAGCATTTCACGGCTGCGATGGTCTGGACGGGACACTTCAGCTTCCCGACGGACTCAAGGTTCTGGATGATCTTGCATTCGGACTCTGTCAGAAGCTGGAGGGACCGCTGAAACTCCCGGATGGACTGGAGGTTCTTGGGGAAATGGTGTTCTGCTTCTGCGGGGGACTGACGGGAAAAGTTAACTGTCCTTCCGCACTGCGAAGTGCCGGAATCAATGCATTTTATTACTGTCTGCATTTAACTCCTTCGGAGGATTTTAACCGGTTCAGCGGGAAACAGGGACAGCAGCCGGCAGGAAAAGGACTCCCTTTGTATCTGTCTCCCTTTGCTGACCATATAGAGAGTGAGGCTTTTTACGGCAGAACTGATCTGACCGGAGAGCTGAACCTGCCTGTTTCTATACAGGAAATCGGAGATCTGGCTTTTTATCGATGCGGAAGAATCACTGGAACGCTGCGGTTTTCCAGTACTCTGAGGCAGATCGGTGCGGGTGCTTTCTATGGCTGCTCCGGACTTTCAGGCGATATTGACCTTCCTGACTCCTGCGGAGCAATGGGAGACGGAGTTTTCTTTGGATGTACGTCTCTGCAGGGGACACTGCGTCTTCCCAGAAAGCTGAGGAAGCTGCCGGCGGCAGCCTTCTTTATGTGTGTCGGCCTGCAGGAAATCAGAAATCTGGAAGAGCTTTCGGAGCTGGAAGTAATCGGCGAGGGTGCATTTTTTCATTGTACATCCCTGAAAGGAAAACTGTATCTTCCGGTCAATCTGTCTTTGATCGAGGATGGCGCATTCGACAGCTGTGTCGGAATAACAGGCCTGTATTTCTCTAAAACGGGAAACCTGAAGCGCCTTGGGAACGGCTGCTTCAATAACTGCAGAGGATTGACCGGTACGCTTCACATTCCGGTAGGGATGGAATCGGTGGGAATGGGCTGTTTCAATGACTGCGGATACCACACCTGTATTGTCCACAACAGAACCTGTGACCTGCAGGCAGGATTTGTGAACAGGGACGTGACGATCGTTGGATTTTCCGGATCCACTGCAGAGCAGTATGCAAAGCAGTTCGGCAATCCTTTCCGGGAACTGCAGTAAATGGATCGTTAACAGAGTATTATTTTTTTTTCGCGGCAGAAAGATAAAGACCAGCGAACTGAGCAGCAGCATAAACGGGTAGAACATTCTGGGAATGTCCAGGGCAGCACCCGGGGTGTGAAGAGAGGATGCCAGAATCAGGCAGACAAATGCAGCCGGAAAAGCAATAGCTGCATTTTCCCGGAATTTATCCTTCATTGCAACGCCCTGACCGTTGCACGCGGCGATTGTTGTATCGGAAATAAAGGACAGATTATCACCAAACATGGTATAACAGAAGAAAAACTCCGATAGGAAGCAGGGCGATTGGATTTCCTTCTTTCTTTTTGTGATTCATATGTACCCCCCTCATTTCACTTAAAATCTCCCTGACGGATCAGGGAGATTCTCTTGCTTTTCATTATACTACACAAAGCTGTGAAAGTGGTAGGTATTGTCTGTTCCTTTATTTTACTCGTTCTCGTTGCTTCTCTTAAGAATACCGGTAGAAACTGCTGCGAAATAAACCAGTCCGAATCCTGCAATTGCTGCGATTGCCTTGATGCTTGTTGCTGCTGCTAAGATGTTAACTAATGTCATGATGCCTTCCTCCTTTAGAATCCTTTTTCTTTCCTCTCTTGATGATGTAACTATACCAAGCGAAACTGAAGTGAAGGTGGGAGTAATCTTAAGTATTTCTTAAATGGGGTGCCAACCAACTGAACGAATTCATGTGAGGAGCATTTGATACTTAATGATTTTTCTCGTACTATCCTGTATACTTAGAGAAGAATAGACCTGTATTAAAAAGAGATGCAAGATAGATTTTTTCAGGAGATCCTATGAACGAAATTGATATACTTTCACAAGTTACTAATTTTCTTGCAGTTGGTAATGTAGATGAAGCTAAACAAACCATAAGCCATGAGTATCCATTTACACCAGTCAGGAAGGAAGGTCGGAACTATACTGTTCGTGAAATGCTGGAGCAGTTTTGCAGAGATGGTTTCATTGATCGGTACTCAGGGAATAAATTAATTCATCCCGGAATCCTCCGGGTGTTCTCTGAAAAAATGCCGAAGGAATTTCCGTATCAGGCACACTGGAAGACGGATGAATGTCATATAGCGTATTGGGAGTATCAACCGACGATCGACCACATCTATCCCATTTCCCTGGGAGGAGCAGATGCACCGGAAAACTGGGCATCCACTTCTATGATTAATAATACTGCCAAGGGGAATTTTACTCTTGAACAGCTTGGTTGGACATTGAAGCCTGCGGGTGATATGAATGACTGGGATGGATTATCCGGAAAATTTCTCGAACTTGTGGAGGCAGACACGAGTCTGCTTGGCATTAGAAAGATAAAAGAGTGGTATATCGCAACGAAAAGAATACTTGAAACAGATAGGTATTACTCAAGAACTTTTTTGTGATGAAATATTCAACAACCGGCGAGACTGAAGATAAGATATGGAGAAAAAGAAAATGGCAAAGTTATATACGAGAAAAGAGTATGACAAGCTGACTTTACAAGAAAAGAAGGAGCTTTTGGAAAAACAAGCGAAAATACTGGAATCAAGAAAAAAACTTCTTGATCAGTCATCTGAATTACTGGATAAGTTAGAAGAACTGCCTGAAGGTTCAGAAGAGAGAATGAAACTGAGTGCAGAAGCCGTACATCTGACAGAGCAAATTATGAAAATGAGTGAGGAGTCCGATCTGATATTGTTAAGTTCTTCTGTATATCCAAACGATCCGTGTCCTTGCGGATCTGGTAAGAAATTTAAAAAATGTCATGGCAGATAGGCGGGTAGAAGTCCGGAATATTTTGGTTTTAAGATACGTGAACTGCTGTTATCTGTTCGTTATTAGAAAGGAGGCACCTTTATGTTTACCCAGGAGTATATAGAACACTTGATTCACTTACAGGCACTGGATCTGGAAGCAGGCGGGATTGATTACCTTGCAGAGGACACGGATCGTCAGGAGACATTTCTGTTTTCCTTATACGGACTGGAAATGCCGCTGGTGAGAAAGATCGTTGAGAAGGACGAGGAATACGAGGCTTTTGCTGCTCGTGTTAAGGAAAATGAGGTTGATCCCGATGCAGAGAATTGTCTGATGGATCAGCTGCCTCTCATGGAAGCTTATGCGGCAAAACATCCGGATAGCACAGATCCTGTTTTCTGTGCATTGTATGCAGGGTATATCAGTATGCAGGAGAATCCTGATCAGCAGCTGCTGCAGAAATGTTATCAGGGAATTGTCGATTCGGGAATGGCAAAGCAGGGAGCTGCGTCGGATCGCCGTTTTGATTTACTGATGGCAGCGGTATTGTATCTGAACGATTATCCCGGTTTCAGAGACCTGCTTCTGAAGGAATGCCGCAAAAACAAAGGACTTTGTCCGGAGTGCGGCGGAACCTATAAAGGATTATTTTCAAAGAAATGCAGCGGATGCGGCAGACCTATGAAGTAAAGTGTATTTGAAACCAACAGGCATTTTTGGAGAAACCAACAGGAAATCTTACAAAAAAATGAAATGAGGGGAGAACCGACCGGTTCTCCCCTTTGTGTGATGTGTCTGCCGCAATACGGGACAGAATCTGACATGAGTTGGGACGTGACGGCACTTTCTACATTCCGATCTGTCACGTGCCACTGTGAAAATCCTTTGGAATGAGATCCGTACCGCAGATTTGAAATGATTTGCTCGCCTCATATTCAGTGTATTGGATAGTGAATGCTTTTTCTATGACAGAACAGGAACAGATTTTGAACAGTAACGGAACAAATGCTGCTGTTCACAAATGAAGCAGCGTTCCGAATCTGACGATGTTTCAGATAGAGTTGAGAACAACGGATCTGAATAGCACATGTAATTTTGGACAAGATGACGGATTGTATTTTCAAAAATACAATTCGTTTGTGCATTTTGGACAAAAATCTGACACGATAAACTTGTCTGAAAACTGTCAATATGATACTATAATATCAGAATTCTTGACAGCTGCTGCAGATGGAGGAAGAGTGCAGAATCTGTCTTGAACAAGGCTGCATACGCAGCAACCGAACGAAAAAACTGAATAATGAAAGGAGAGCGTATCTATGCAAAATCTGATCTACTCAGCACCGGTGCTGGGCGTCTGTGCGCTGCTGTTTGCTTACCTTCTGGTCTGCAGAGTCAACAGACAGGATCCGGGAACCGAGAAGATGGTAAAAATCTCGAATTACATCCATGAGGGAGCGAAGGCCTTTTTGTGGGCAGAATATAAGATTCTTGTATTCTTTGTTGCTGTTCTGTTTCTGGCCATCGGCTTCGGCCTTCAGAACTGGATCACAGCTATCTGCTTCGTTGTGGGAGCTTTATTCTCTACCCTTGCAGGCTATGTAGGAATGACCATTGCAACGAAGGCCAATGTTCGTACCGCAGCAGCTGCAAAGGAGGGCGGCATGAACCGGGCGCTGTCGGTGGCATTTTCCGGCGGTGCGGTCATGGGTATGTGTGTTGTAGGCTTCGGACTGTTCGGAGCAAGTATGATCTACATTCTGACAGGTAATTATGATGTCCTTTCCGGCTTCTCACTGGGTGCTTCCTCCATTGCACTTTTTGCTCGAGTTGGCGGCGGTATCTACACAAAGGCTGCGGATGTAGGAGCGGATCTGGTAGGAAAGGTAGAAGCGGGCATTCCGGAGGATGATCCTCGAAATCCGGCTGTAATCGCTGATAACGTTGGTGACAACGTAGGTGATGTTGCGGGAATGGGAGCCGACCTGTTTGAATCCTATGTTGGTTCTATTATTTCCGCTATTACACTAGGCGTTATCGCATACGGCGAGACGGGAGCGATCTTCCCCCTTCTGATCTCTGCTATCGGAATTCTGGCTTCTATTCTGGGTACCTTCTTTGTCCGGGGCGATGAGAATGCAAATCCTCACAGAGCCCTGAAGATGGGCAGCTATGTGTCCAGTATAATTGTGGTGATCGGTGTTTGCGTGTCCAGTCAGTTTCTGTTCGACACCCTGCGTCCTGCGATCGCCATTGTGTTTGGTCTTGCTGTTGGTCTGATCATCGGTGTGGTTACGGAAATCTACACCTCCGGTGATTATCGATTTGTTAAGAAGATTGCACAGCAGTCTGAAACAGGTCCTGCAACTACCATCATCAGCGGTCTTGCAGTGGGCATGCAGTCCTGTGTCATCCCGATCCTGCTGATCTCTGTGGGTATTATCGGTGCTTATAAATTTGCAGATCTGTACGGTATTGCCCTGGCGGCAGTGGGCATGCTGTCTACCACCGGTATCACGGTAGCGGTAGATGCCTATGGTCCCATTGCGGATAATGCCGGCGGAATAGCTGAGATGTCTCACCTTCCGGCAGAGGTGCGTAAGATCACGGATAAGCTGGATGCTGTGGGCAATACCACAGCAGCAATGGGAAAAGGCTTTGCAATCGCATCCGCCGCACTGACGGCTCTGGCATTGTTTGTATCCTACGCTCAGGCAGTCGGTCTTGTGGATGAGGGAATCAATGTGCTGGATTATAAGGTGATCGTCGGTCTGTTTATCGGAGGCATGCTTCCCTTCTTCTTCTCGGCAATGACCATGGATTCTGTATCCAAGGCTGCATACAAGATGATTGAGGAGGTACGAAATCAGTTCCGTACCATCCCGGGCATCCTCAGCGGAAAGAATGAACCGGATTATACAAAGTGCGTGGCGATTTCCACCCAGGCGGCTCTGAAGGAAATGATGCTTCCGGGTATCATGGCAGTGCTTGCTCCTATTGCAGTGGGAATCATTCTGGGACCTGCAGCCCTTGGCGGTCTTCTGGCAGGATCTCTTGTAACCGGTGTTATGCTGGCGATCTTTATGTCCAATGCAGGCGGTGCCTGGGACAATGCGAAGAAATATATCGAGGAAGGCAACAACGGCGGCAAGGGGTCTGAAACACACCGGGCGGCAGTAGTAGGAGATACGGTAGGAGATCCTTTCAAGGATACCTCCGGTCCGTCTCTGAATATTCTGATCAAGCTGATGACCATTGTTTCTCTGGTATTTGCTCCGCTGTTCCTTGCTATTGGCGGATTGCTGTAAGGAGGTTGAAAGAATGGAAAAATGGTACGATGACTGTTTTGAGTATGTAATAGAAAATGCACTGAAGGTGGAGAAGCCCTGCCGGATTGCTATTGCCGGTGCGGATAATGAGAATATTCTGTTGGGTGCCTTTCATGCACAGGAGGTTGGGTTCGCCACCCCTGCACTGATCGGACAGGCTTATAAGATCAAACCGCTTCTGGATAAGCTTGGTCTGGCTGATCAAAAGTACCAGCTGTACGATGTGCCGGAGACTACCAACTGTGTACAGTATGCCATCGACATGATGAAGTCCGGCAATGCAGAGATTCTGATGCGCGGAAACACAGAGACCCGTGATTTCCTGCTCCCGATCCTGAATAAGAGCAACCATCTGCTGCTTCCGGATAAGATCCTGAGCCACGTGGTTATTCTGAAGATTCCACATGTGGAGCAGCCTATGGCATTCTCTGATGTAACCATCTGTCCGACTCCCTCTCTGGAGCAGAAGAAGAAGATCATTCAGAATATGGTGCGCGCCCTGCGCATTGCCGGCAAGGAGAATCCGAATATTGCAATCCTTTCCCTTGTGGAGACGCCAAGCTTCCATATGAGAGACAGTGTGGAGGCTGCCACCCTGGTTATGGAGCAGCAGGATGAGCCATTTGCAAAATGCAATCTTGTGGGACCGATCCCCTACGATCTGATCGTAAGCAAGGAGGCGGCAAGACTGAAAAACTACGACTGTCCGTACTGTGGTGAGTTTGACGGAATCGTTGTGCCGGATCTGATGACCGGAAACGTGATGGTAAAGATCCTGGAGAGAGATACAGACTCCTCTAACTTCGGAGTGATCATGGGAGCAAATATCCCGATCGCAATTACATCCCGAAGCGGCTCTGCTTCAGAGGCATTCCTGTCCCTGGCAGCAGCGGCTGTTATGTCCCAGAGAAAATAATACGAGAAACGGGGGACGTTGGTGGTGTTCCAACATGGAACACCACCAACGTCCCCCGTTCCGGCTATAGCATCTTCTTCCGGTGCAGCAGCCACATGATCAGAATACAGATCAGTGTGGTGAGTATACATATGATTCCGAATCCATGGGGATGATCGGACAGCGGCATGCTGATTCCGGCCACATTCATTCCGTAGAAGCCGGAGATGATTGTTGGTATTGCCATGACAAGTGTGACGGAGGTAAGGATCTTCATGACATTGTTCAGACGGCTGTCGATCACATTGGACATCAGTTCCCGGGTACCGTTGATAATGTCGCGATAGATGGCTGCCATCTCCAGTGCCTGGTTGTTTTCGACGATTACATCGTCCAGCAGTTCCTGATCCTCCGGAAACTGTTTCAGCCTCTTGTATCGGGTGAGACGATCGATCACATTCTTATTTGCGCCCAGTGATGTGGAAAAATACACCAGGTTGGACTCCAGATGGTGGAGAGCAACCAGGTCGTTTTCCTTGGTTTCCTTGTCAATTCGTTCCTCGATCTCTGTACGTTTTTTATCGATGACACGAAGACAGGACTGGTATTCCATGGCGGCACGGAACAGAATCTGATAGACGAAACGGAGTTTCTTCTTTGTGGAGAACTCCCGTGCCAGATTTTTTTCAAAAAAGGTCAGGATAGGCGTCTCTTCACTGCAGATCGTTACCAGAACATCCTGGGTGAGAATGATACCAAGAGGGATGGTGGTATAGTAATTGCGGTCCTGCCGGAGTTCACTGACAGGAATATCCACAAGGATCAGAGTATATCCATCCTGCAGCTCGATACGGGAACTCTCGTCATCATCCATTGCGGCGAAGACATCGGCGAAATCCGCACCGACAGAATCAGCCACTTTTCTTGCTTCTGTCCCTGTTGGGTCAGTCATCTTGATCCATATTCCGGATCCTTCCGGTCCCTCCAGCTCCGAGAGCCGGCCGTTATCTGTTTTATAATACTGAACCATAGCAGCTGTTCCTTTCCGGTCTAAAATCGTTCCAGTTCACGGGTGAACGATACCCCTTTACTAGTGTACCCATTCAAGAGAAAAATGTAAAGAACATTACATCCGTATTGGAGTAATGGTCACATTCCGTAAACTTTCATCAGTTCACAAACCATGATTTTTCGTGTATGATACATGAGAACAGGAGCGGTTATTTTACTATGGAAAACAAACAAGCAGAACAGAAACAAACAAATAAGGAAGACTCTTTTTCCAGAAATCTGGCAATGGCACAGCAGCTGGCCAGGCGGATCGATGCGGAAGGCGGCCGGGTGTTTTTTGTAGGCGGCTATGTAAGAGATCTTCTGATGAAGAAAGAGAATAAGGACATAGATATAGAGGTACACGGGATTCCCGTGAAGAAGCTGGAGGAGATTCTTTCCGGTGCGGGGTATGTCACGGAGATGGGGGCCAGCTTCGGTGTGTTTGGCCTGAAAGGGTACGATCTTGATATCGCCATGCCGAGAAAGGAAGAAGCCATCGGCAGAGGGCACAAGGATTTTAAGGTGGATGTGGATCCCTTTCTGGGAACGGAAAAGGCGGCAGTCAGAAGAGACTTTACCATGAATGCACTGATGCAGGATGTTCTGACAGGAGAAATCGTGGATCATTTCGGCGGGGTGGAGGATCTGAAGAAGGGAATTCTCCGGCATGTGAATCCGGAAACCTTCGTGGAGGATCCCCTGCGTGTCCTGCGTGGTGCACAGTTTGCGGCCCGGTTTGACTTTTCCATTGCACCGGATACGAAAGAGCTGTCTTCCACCGTGGATCTTTCCACCCTTGCGCCGGAGCGGATCATGGGTGAGCTGGAGAAGGCCCTTTTGAAGGCGGAGCATCCATCTGTCTTTTTTGATGAGCTGCGGGATATGGATCAGCTGGGAACCTGGTTTCCGGAGCTTGCAGCCGTTATCGGTGTGCCTCAGGATCCGGTTCATCATCCGGAGGGAGATGTGTGGACCCATACCATGCTGGTGCTGGATCAGGCAGCCCTGCTTCGAGATCAGGCAAAGGAGCCGCTGTACTTTATGCTTGCGGCCCTGTTCCATGATCTGGGGAAGGCTGTTTCCAAAGAAAAGCTGGAGAAGGACGGGCGGTATCATGCCTACGGTCACGAGCAGGCAGGTCTGCCCCTTGTGAAAAAAGCTGTTTCCAGACTGACCAATGAGCATGCCCTGTCGAAATATGTGCTGAATATGACAAAGCTGCACATGCGTCCCAACATGAACGCAAAGCAGAAGGCAAAGCAGCTGGCCATGAACCGTCTCTTCGACGAGAGCATTTGTCCGGAGGATCTGCTTCTCCTGTCGGAGGCGGATTATCTGGGAAGAGCCGGAAACTGGGATTTCTCAGAGAACAGGGCGTACCTGGAAGAGCATTTTTCCGTATTTCAGGAAATGATGGCAAGACCCTATGTCATGGGGCGGGATCTGATCGAAGCCGGACTGAAGCCGGATAAGCAGTTCAGTGAGCTTCTGTCCTTCGCCCATAAGCTGCGGCTTTCCGGGGTGCCCAAGGAGGATGCACTGCGGCAGACCCTGGCATACAGAAAGCAGTAAAGTGAAGCAGTGATCAGGATAGATCGGACCAGTTTACCCCGTGAACTGATCCATTGATGGAAAAGAGTACAGATACGAAAGTATCTGAAAGTAAACACAGGAGGTGCGTTGATGCGCGCAGAACATCGTGTAATGGGAATTCTGGCTCATGTAGATGCCGGAAAAACAACCCTTTCAGAGGGAATCTTATATCTGACCGGAGCCATCCGGAAAATGGGTCGTGTGGATAATCAGGATGCCTTTCTGGATACCTTCGAAATGGAAAAGAAGCGTGGAATCACCATCTATTCCAAACAGGCAGAGTTTATGCTGGGCAATACAGGAATGACTCTTCTGGATACCCCCGGGCATGTGGATTTCTCTCCGGAGATGGAGCGTGCTCTGCAGGTGCTGGATACAGCAGTGCTGGTCATCAGCGGGGCAGACGGTGTGCAGGGGCAGGTACGGATCCTGTGGAAGCTTCTGCAGCATTATGGAATTCCCACATTTTTATTTGTAAATAAAATGGACCAGAACGGTACTGACAGGACTGCCCTTCTGGAGGAGATTCAGCGGGAGCTGGACAGCCGCTGTCTGGATTTTGTCGGTGATCTGCAGTCTGAAGAGATGCAGGAAAATCTGGCACTCTGCAGAGAGGAGCTGATGGAGGCCTATCTGGAGGGAACTCCTGTAGCAAAGGAGGACATCCGCTCTCTGATCAGTGCAAGAGAGCTGTTTCCTGTTTTTTTCGGCTCAGCTCTCAGGATGGAGGGACTGGAGGAATTTCTCAACGGGCTTCAGGAATATATGCCGGATAAACAGGTGCCGGAGGAGTTCGGAGCCAGAGTGTATAAAATATCCAGAGATCCAAACGGAACCAGACTGACCTGGATCAAGGTGACAGGCGGTTCCCTGAAGGTAAAAAGCCTTCTGGAGGGTCAGAGGAAGGGCGAACCCTGGAAGGAGAAGATCGATCAGATCCGGATCTATTCCGGCTCCGGCTTCCGCCAGGTGCAGGAGGCGGCTGCAGGATCGATCTGTGCACTGACCGGTCTCACTGCCGCCTGGCCGGGAGAGGGGCTTGGAATGGAAAAGGACGGAGAGCAGGAGCTTCTGGAGCCGGTGCTCAATTATTCCGTTCTTCTGGAGGAAGGGGAGGACAGAACAAAGGCCCTTAAGATCTTCCGAATCCTGGAGGAGGAGGAACCCATGCTTCACGTGGGATACGAGGAAGCAACAGGAGAAATATCTGTATCCGTCATGGGACAGGTGCAGATGGAGATCCTCACTCAGCAGCTGAAGGAGCGGTTCGGTCTGTCCGTGCAGTTCGGACCGGGCTCCATTGTATATAAGGAAACAATTTTGGCTCCGGTGGAGGGCATCGGTCATTTTGAACCTCTTCGTCATTATGCGGAGGTACATCTGCTGCTGGAGCCCGGAGAGCCGGGCAGCGGACTTGTATTTGATTCTCTCTGCAGGGAGGATGTACTGGACAAGAACTGGCAGCGGCTGATCATGAC
This sequence comes from Lachnospiraceae bacterium, assembly GCA_030527645.1. Taxonomy (GTDB): domain Bacteria; phylum Bacillota; class Clostridia; order Lachnospirales; family Lachnospiraceae; genus JAKSRN01. The sequence continues at coordinate 142,954 of JAUNAJ010000001.1, forward strand.
CCATCTGGAGGAGAAGAAGCATAAGGGCGTTCTCACCGGATCGGAGCTCACGGATATGAAGATCACCATCCTTGCAGGCCGGGCGCATCAGAAGCATACAGAGGGCGGAGATTTCCGGCAGTCCACCTATCGTGCCGTCCGTCAGGGACTTATGCAGGCAAAATCTGTTCTTCTGGAGCCGATCTACGAGTTCCGGATCGAACTGCCTCAGGAGTTTCTGGGGCGGGCATTGAATGATATATCTGTTCTGGGCGGCCAGACCGATGTGTCGGATTCCGACGGAAGTAAGGCAGTGGTCACAGGCTCCGCACCGGCGGCACTTCTGACCAATTATCAGGAGGAGCTGACCGGATATTCCAGAGGACAGGGCAGGATCACTCTGTCACTGAAGGGCTATGCCCCCTGTCATAATGCAGAGGAGGTGCTGGAGGCAAAGGGCTATGATCCGGAGCTGGATACAGAGAATCCCAGCGGCTCGATCTTCTGTTCCCATGGAGCCGGTTTCTATGTTCCCTGGGATCTGGTGCCGGAGTATTGTCACGTGGACAGCGGCTGGAGAAGCATGGACAGCCCGGAAGAGGACTCGAGGGACGCATTTGGCTATGGGGAAAATGCCTTTGAGTCTGTAAGAAAAAAGGATCCGGATGAGGAGCTGTCCTGGAAGGAAAGAGACCGCAGGATCGGTGCATCGGAGGCGGAGCTGGAGGAGATCTTCCGCCGCACCTATGGAAACTCTGACAGAGGCGACGGGCAAAGTCTGCAGGGCAGACCGGGCTGGAAGCGTTCCAGGATCATAAAAGCAGACGGAATGTCCTATACCCAGAGCTCCGTCAACAGCGGTTTCAAGGCGGCAGAAAAGGCTGCTGCAAGGGAAGAAAAACGGTCAAGAGCTGCAAAAAGAGATCCGCAGGAGAAGGAGTTTCTTCTGGTGGATGGCTACAACATTATCTTTTCCTGGGAGGATCTGAGACAGCTTTCCGAGAAGAATATCGATGCTGCCAGAGACCGTCTGCTGGATCTGATGTGTGATTACCAGGGCTACAAAACATGCACCCTCATCGTGGTGTTTGATGCCTATAAGGTAAAGGGCGGAACAGAGCATGTCATGAAGTATCACAACATTTATGCCGTCTATACAAAGGAAGCAGAAACAGCAGACCAGTATATAGAGAAGACCGTCCATGAGATCGGTCATAAGCACAAAGTCACAGTCGCCACCTCCGATGCGCTGGAGCAGATGATCATATTAGGAGGAGGAGCAACCCGCCTGTCTGCCCAGGGACTGCTTGAAGAGGTGAATAGGATCTCCAGAGATATGAAAGAGGAATACACGAGGAAGACCGGCGTTTCTGGAAAGAATTATCTGCTGGACGGGATCGATCCGGAGACTGCAGAGCAGCTGAAAAGACTGGAGCAGTAAATATATACAAAAGAAGCCGGTAAAAATCCGCAGAATAATAGAAAATGCAGGAAACCACTTGTCAGTTGCGGTTCCTGTGTTATACTAGGATTCGTAAAATATTAGTATAAATAAATGCAAAATAGGATCTCATGCGTCAAGTGTTCACTGGATGGGGAGTTGCCATGAAACGAAAAGGTTGTCTTACGGTATGAGATCTGCACCCGTTGCAATGTCGGATGAATGATAAACATCCTGTATTGTTGAGGGATACAGGATGTTTTTGCATGTATTAATTCCCAAAATTCAGAAATGAGGGTATAGAGTATGATCGATGAGAAAAAGGTAGAAGAGGCGGTTCGTCTTTTTCTTGAAGGAATCGGAGAGGATCCCCAGAGAGAGGGTCTGCTGGAAACTCCGAATCGGGTAGCCAGAATGTGCAATCAGATCTTCGGAGGTCTGGAGCAGTCACCGGAGACCCATCTGGCAAAGCAGTTTGACTGTCTGGACAACAATATGGTAGTAGAGAAGGATATTACCTTCTATTCAGCCTGCGAGCACCATCTTCTTCCGTTTTACGGAAAGGCGCATATTGCCTATATTCCGGATGGAAAGGTTGCGGGCCTTAGTAAGCTTGCCAGAACCGTGGAGGTCTATGCAAGACGGCCCCAGATTCAGGAAAATCTTTCTGCTCAGGTAGCAGATGCCCTGGAAAAATATCTGAAACCCAAGGGTGTGATGGTAATGATCGAGGCAGAGCATATGTGCATGACCATGCGCGGCGTGCAGAAGCCTGGTTCAAAAACAGTTACAACTGTTACCAGAGGCGTATTTACAGAGGATTTCAATCTTCAGATCGCCTTTATGAATATGGTGAAGAACTGATATGAGCTTTCAGAAGGACGACCGGATCAATCAGATCTGGAACCATCCTGTTTATCAGGAGCAGTATCGGATTTTGCAGGAAGTTGAAAAAACAAGGGTGTTCTGCGGTCATTCGCTGGAGCATTTTCTTTCTGTGGCACGACTGATGTGGATCTATAATCTGGAACAAAAGGCAGGACTGGATAAGGAACAGGTCTATGCCGCTGCATTGCTTCATGATATCGGACGCGGCATGCAGTACAAAGAGGGGATTCCCCACGAGAAAGCCGGCATCGAGCTTGCAGAGCGGATCCTTCCGGACTGCGGCTTTCAGAAGGATGAGATCCGTTCGATCGTGTCTGCCATTGCATCCCACAGAGGAAGTAATGAGGCTGGGGAAAAGAATTTTCTTGGCGAACTTCTGTATCGGGCAGACAAGGCATGCAGAAACTGTATGATCTGCTCCGCGGAACCGGAATGTAACTGGCCGGAGGAGAAAAAGAACCGGGTGCTCCGGGACTGAAGGATATACTGTGAATGAAACTGATACGGGACCGGGATCTTCCCGGTCCCGTTTATCTCAGGAAAAGAAAGGAAAAAACAGATGATGCAGATTGGTAATAAGCAGTTTGATGTGAAGAACGAAACCTATATCATGGGAATTCTGAATGTTACACCGGATTCCTTTTCAGACGGTGGAAAATTTAATACTCTGGACGCGGCTCTTTTTCATGCGGAGGAAATGATACGTGACGGAGCGGCAATTGTAGATGTGGGAGGTGAATCCACCAGACCCGGATACCAGAAAATTTCCGATGAAGAGGAGATTGAAAGAGTCTGTCCGGTTATTGAAGGAATCAGATCCAGACTGGATACAGTGATCTCTATTGATACCTATAAAAGTGCTGTTGCGAAGGCAGCTCTGGCCAGCGGTGCCGATATTGTCAATGATGTATGGGGCTTTAAAGCGGATCCGGAGATCGCGAATGTGACTGCAAAAGCAGGAGCTGCCTGCATTCTCATGCATAACAAGGCAGAGGCGGTTTACAATAACTTCATGGAGGATATGAAGCAGGAGCTTCGGGAATCCATTGCGATCGCAAAGGCGGCAGGTGTGCAGGATGACAGAATCATCGTAGATCCCGGCGTAGGATTCGGAAAGAGCTATGAGAACAATCTGGAAGCCATCGCCCAGGTCCAGCAGCTGAAGGAGCTGGGTTATCCGGTGCTTCTGGCAACCTCCAGAAAATCTGTTATCGGACTGACACTGGATCTGCCCTCTGATCAGAGAGTAGAGGGTACGCTGGTGACCAGCGTGTACGGTGTACAGAAGGGCTGCGCTTTTGTTCGTGTTCATGATATTAAGGAGAATGCCCGTGCCATTGCAATGACAAAAGCACTGATGCGTTTCTGAGAAAGGCAGTACATATGGATAAGATCATGATTAAAAATCTGGAGATCTTCGCTAATCACGGGGTGTTTCCGGAGGAAACAGCATTGGGACAGAAGTTTATCATCAGTGCTGTTCTGTTTACAGATACAAGAAAAGCAGGGAAGACGGATGATCTGACAGCTTCGATCCATTATGGAGAGGTGAGTGCAAGAATCACGGAATTTGTGCAGGGACATACCTTTCTTCTTCTGGAGCGGCTGCTGGAGGAACTGGCAAGGGATCTTCTCCTGAACTATGATCTGCTGCAGCAGGTGACGCTGGAGGTGAAGAAGCCCTGGGCACCGGTGCATCTTCCTCTGGAAACTGTCTCAGTGGAGATCACCAGGGGATGGCACAGAGCCTATATTGCCTGCGGCTCAAATATGGGAGATAAGGAAAGCTATCTTAAGACCGGGGTGGAGCAGCTTGCTGCATCGGAGGACTGCAGAGTGAAGCGGGTATCCGACTTTATTACAACAGCACCCTATGGATATGTGGAGCAGGATGATTTCCTCAATGGTGTAATGGAGGTGGAAACTCTTCTTACGCCGGAGGAGCTGCTGGATCTGCTTCACGAGATCGAGCAGAATGCCAATCGTGTCAGGGAGATCCACTGGGGACCGAGAACACTGGATCTGGATATCCTCTTTTACGACGATCTGATACTGGATACAGAGGATCTTCACATTCCGCATATCGACCTGTATAAGCGGGACTTTGTTCTGAAACCAATGGATCAGATCGCCCCCTGGTACCGCCACCCGGTTCTGAACCGGACCATCCGGGAATTGTGGGAGGAACTGCAGAACAGCGCCGGCGAAAAAGTTGAGTGAGCAGCTGTTTGAAAGAGAAATCCGGTCATGGTCTGTCTGACCGGGTGTCTAAGAACTGAGACAGGAAAAATCATGCTGAAAGAAGATATTTTATTTGTATTGGAAAGCAATCGCGAAGTGCCGATATCCGGTCAGGAGCTGGCGGATCGGTTTCATGTTTCCAGAAATGCTGTATGGAAGGTGATCAACAGTCTGAAGCAGGAAGGCTATCCCATTCGCTCGCAGCGTAACAAAGGCTACTCTCTGGGAACGGTGGATATTCTCTCGAAGGAGGGGATTCTGGCTGAGTTACATGGAGCATGTCCGGAGCTGGAGATCCGGGTGCTTCAGGAGACGGATTCTACCAACAATGAGGCCAAGAGGATGCTTGCCTCCGGATTCTCCGGCAATGCGCTGGTAGCTGCAGAGACCCAGAGCATGGGAAGAGGGAGAAAGGGAAAATCCTTTTATTCACCGGCGGGGACGGGAATATACCTGTCTCTGATCCTGCAAGGTGATGAGATCACCAATCAGGTTTCCATGCTGACGATTGTTGCTGCCTGTGCTGTAGTACGGGCGCTTCAGAAACATACAGAGGATCCGATCCGTCTGAAGTGGGTCAACGATCTGTTTGTGGGGAATAAAAAGGCAGGGGGCATCCTCAGCGAGGCTACCTTCGATCTGGAGAGCGGGAAAACGGAGGCGGTAGTGATCGGAATCGGCATCAACCTTTTTGCAGCAGCTTTTCCGGATGAGCTGGCGCAAAGGGCTGTCTCTGTTCATACGGATGCTTCCAGAAATGCTCTGATCGCTGAAATTACAAGAGAGCTTCTGGCGGCAGACTGGTCACGGCCGGAGAGGGAGCTGCCCTTTTATCGAGAGCATTCCATGGTTCCGGGAAGAGAAATACAGTACATGGGTGAGACGGTAACTGCTCTGGAGATCGATGAGACCGGCGGTCTGCTGATCCGTCACAGGAATGGCGGAACAGAGGTGATACACGGGGGGAATATTACACTACTTTAAAAATAATGTGAAACCAGGAAGAAAGGGTGCAGCTGGCTGCTGCACAGAGTGTACGATTATGGAAAACTGTTATCGGTATTATTGCAACAAAGCATGTGAATATTATCCCTGCCACACAGGCATTGAGGAATTTAACTGCATGTTCTGTTTCTGTCCCTTCTATATCAGTGAGAAATGTCCGGGCGATCCGGTGTTTCTGAATAAGAACGGGAAGATCATCAAGGACTGCTCCGGCTGTGTGTTTCCCCATATACCGGAGAACTATGATGTGATCATGAAATGGGTAAGTCATGCCATCAAAACCAGAGAATACAGTGATGAGATCAAAGCGAAGGCCATTCCGTTTGACCAGAGGCTGCATGCCTCTGATTCAGAACCGGAAGACGGAATAAATGGACAGCATGGAGATGTAAAATCCGATGAAGCATGAACAGAAGCCGGGAAGAGTGATCATGAATTTTACGGGAGTTTATGACGATCTTTCCGAAGAGAAGGTGCTGTATTTTACAGATCTGGAGGGAACAGACGGATACTGTTCTGAAGAAGCAAAGCAGGTGATCCGGGAGAGGATCCGGGAGTATCCCGCGGAGGGTATTCATTATCTGGATTCGGGGAATTATCACTATCTGTCGGAACTCTGGCTGGAGAAGATCCGTCAGCCCTTTCAGCTTGCCATGCTGGATCATCACACGGACATGCAGCCTTCCGCCCTGCTGCCGCTGACCAGCTGCGGAAACTGGCTTCTGGAGTGTCTGGATACGAACCGGTTCCTGAAAAAGGTCTGGCTCATCGGGCCGCCGAAGGAATCCTTTGCAGAGCTGACAGCAGAAGACAGAGCGAGAGTATGCTTCATTGAGCAGGAGCAGGCAGACAGGGGCTGCATTGAGGAACTAATGAGTGGATTTGATCCGCGGCTTCCTGTATATCTGTCGGTTGACAAGGATATTCTTTCGGAGGATGTGCTGTCCACCAACTGGGATCAGGGAAGTATGACACTGGAACGGCTGAAGGAATGGATCGGTTTCTTTGCCGGTCACGGAACCATCATCGGAATGGATCTCTGCGGAGAAGAGGTGCATAACGAATTCAGGCATGTTTCTGAAGGGTATTCTGACCGGCTTCGGACAGATGAGGGAAAAGGTTCCGGAACTGAGATAAATCGTGAACTTGAGACAATGCTGGCGGCTGTTGAATCAGGACCGGCTGAAGCGAAGTGAAGTCACTTCGGTCGGTGCTTATGCAGGTCCACTGGATCTGCACGCCCTGCGCCAGATCTCGCGAGCGCGACTTGAATATTGACAGGAACAGGTAATAAAGCGGAAAAACGGAGGAAAAACAATGAAGTACGGAAAAGACACAATCGCAGAGGATGTTCTGGAACTGGGATTTTCCCATGCAGGACTGGCAGAGGTATCTACTTTGAAGGTCATGCCGGAGGTACGGGATATGTGTGCGGTGGACAAATGCCGCGCCTATAACAGAACCTGGACCTGTCCGCCCGGCTGCGGAACCCTGGAGGAATGCGATGCAAAAATGAAGAAGTACGACTGGGGTGTACTGGTCCAGACTACAGCAGAGCTGGAGGACTCCATGGATTACGAGGCTATGATGGAGGCAAATGACCAGCAGAAGGAGAACAGCAAAAAACTGCTGAAGGAGCTGCGTGAGGTTTATCCGGATGTTTTGGCTCTTTGCAGTGCCGGCTGCGATATCTGTACGACCTGTACCTTCCCCGATGCCCCCTGCAGATTTCCTGACAAGGCACTTTCTGCCATGGAGGGCTACGGCCTGCTGGTCAGCGATGTCTGCAAGCAGAATGATCTGAAGTACTATTACGGTCCCAATACAGTGACCTATACGGCACTGTTTCTGATCCGTGAGTGACGGATCTCCGTCACCTCAGTCGGGGATCGGACTCCCGCTGAGACTGACTTCCTATAACTCTCCGCCTGCAGAGGCGGGATTCTTCCTGACTGAGATAAAAAGGGTTCTGTATAATTCCGTTCGGAATTGTACAGAACCCTTTTCCGTGCGCCTGGCGGCGCACGTTACTAACTTCCCCATCAATCTGAGAAACTTCATTTCTACAGTCGGCGAGACTTAACAGGCCTGCTCCATCACTGATCTGCAGGTGCTTTCCGGATCTCCTGAATGGCCTCTTCTGTCAGCCGATCCAGAATATAGCTGTAATCGCTCTGGTGTGAATGCTGGTTAGATGAGACCTTTTTGTGTGCTGCAATGGCTTTGGAAGTCTTTGCAAGCGGCTGATTGGCACTGGCTCCGGCAATACAGCCGCCGGGGCAGCCCATTCCCTCCAGCAGATAGCCGTTGTATTTTCCTGCCTTTGCAAGCGTCATCAGCTTGCGGCAGTTTTCAAGACCGTCAGCCTTTTCTACCTTAACCTCAGTCTCGGGATACTTTTCTTTGATATAGTTCACAACTGCATCGGCAACACCTCCGGCAACAGCAAAGCCTCGTCCGTCCGCGCTGGCACCATGCATAGCCTCCACTTTTTCCAGCTCATTGAAATTGATCTCTTTGGCCTCGAACATACCCTGTACTTCCTCGAAGGTCAGAACAAAATCAATATCGCTTCGAACGGACCGGCGTCTTGCTTCCAGCTTCTTGGCGGTACATGGACCGATGAAGGCAACCTTGGATTCCGGATGCAGCTGCTTGATCAGACGTCCGGTAAGAACCATAGGGGTCAGTGCCATGGAGATACATTTTGCCTGCTCCGGGAACAGCTTTTTTGCCATGGCTGCCCAGGCAGGACAGCAGGAAGTAGCCATGAAGGGCAGCTCCTCCGGAACCTCACGCATAAAAGCCTCTCCCTCTTGAATGGTACAGAGGTCTGCGCCGATCGCAACCTCAATGGCATCCTCGAAGCCAAGAGCCTTAAATGCAGATCGAATCTGTGTATGATCCAGCTCCGGACCAAACTGTCCGGTTACAGCAGGAGCAATGGCTGCGTAAACCGGGGTATCGCTCTTGATTGCCTGGATCGTCTGGAATATCTGTGCTTTATCTGCAATAGCGCCGAAGGGGCAGTTGGTCAGGCACTGGCCGCAGGAAACGCACTTCTCCTGATCGATCTCTGCACAGCCGTTCTCATCGCTGGTGATCGCTTTCATACCGCAGGCTTTGGCACAGGGGCGCTGCTGCTTCAGGATCGCTCCGTAGGGGCAGGCCTCCTTGCATTTACCGCATTTGATACATTTGTCCTGATCAATGACAGAACGTCCGTTGACGATCGTAATGCATTTTTTCGGGCAGACCTCACTGCAGGGATGAGCCAGACAGCCCTGGCAGGCATCTGTTACAAGCATTTTGTTATCAGGACACTTATGGCAGGCGAATTTGATCACATTGATCAATGGTGGATTATAATAGCTTTCCGGCCTGGTTGCTGCGGATGCATCGTACATCGGAGAGTTGTATTCTTCGTAGGTGCGAATGTCCAGTCCCATTGCAAGTCTTGCGCGTTCCGAAACAATGGCGCGCTCAAGAAATGCACTTTCACGGTAGGTAGACTCAATACCCGGAATTACATTGTAGGGGATCTGGTGCATTTTCTCCAGATCTCCGGGCTGGTAATTGTAAGAAAGCTTTGCGATCTCCGCATACACACGTTTGCGGATATGATTTACATTGGTGTTAATTCCTCTCATGCAGATTCTCCTTGATTCAAAATAATCAGTATGCTTTTGATTCTGTTTTAGATTATACATAAAAATATAATTTTGGACAACTATATTTGCTAAGTATTAAAATAAATTCAATATCACACGAAGTAACTCTATCTTGCTGAACGTTACAGCATCGTGCTATAGTAGTAGTGAGGTGTAACTATGTGGAAACAGTTTTTGAAACATACATGGCTGCTGATCTGTAATGCGGTTTTAATGACTGCAGGTGGGGCAATTCTGCTCCGGTACGGCCAATCTATGACAAATGAAGCCTATCTGGGTGGATTCTGCGCTTTCATGTGTATGGGGATCCTTCTGATTCTGAGTATTTCCTGTGTCGGTGAGATAGCAGGCGATATTTCCAGCTGGTTTAAGCTGCTGCTCCTGCTGGATATGATTTTATCGCTGACATCCATCGGAACGAATGCGTTTGAAGGAAATGCTGAGCTCGTGCTTGTGAACTATTTTCTGGAATTTCTTCTTTTTTCCAGTGTGACTCTCCTGTGCTGTTTTTACTGGTATTATATCAGACGGGAGCTTATGGCAGAACGAAAGCTTCCTGTGGAGAGCATGAAGCGGCGAAGCCGGGCGGTGAACTGCACGGCAGGAGTATCCATATTGCTGCTGATCCTGAATCAGTTCAGCGGATTTCTGTTTCGGATCAATGAAGCGGGCGTATATCAGAGGAGTCCTCTTTTTCTGATTTCCTGGGTCTGTCCTTCACTAGTGCTGGTCAGCACTACAGTTCTGATCCTCAGTCAGAAAATCCGGCTTTCATGGAAACTGGTTCATCTCAGCTATTCGATTCTTCCGGTAGTAATCTATCCCATTCAGGTCGTTCACGCCAAAATGATGCCGCTGAATATTGCTACTACATTTTCTCTGCTGCTTATGTATTGTGTAAACTATATGAACAGAAGAGATGTGATGCTGAAGCAGAAAGAACGGCTTGCTGTAACAGAGAAGGAGATGCTGGAGCTGGAGGTGCAGCTGATGATCTCTCAGATCCAGCCGCATTTTCTGTATAACACCATAGCCATGATCCGCGGGCTTTGCCGCGAGGATCCTGAAGGGGCGGCGGATTCTCTGGGATATTTTGCTTCTTTTCTCAGAGGCTCCCTGCATATGATGCAGGAAAAGGAATGTATCTCCATCGAGGAGGAGCTGAAACTGGTGGACTCCTATATGTATCTGGAACAGAAACGTTTCGGAGAGAGACTGGAATATATTGAGGATGTGGAGGATGTATCCTTCCGGCTTCCGGCCATGACCATTGAACCTCTTCTGGAGAATGCCATACATCACGGCGTTACAAAAAAGGAAGAAGGAGGAATGATTCTCCTGGAAGTTGCGGAACAGGAAGAGTCTTATGTGATCCGGATTACAGATAACGGGATCGGCTTTGATACGAATCGGGCTGTAGATACAAAACAACATGTAGGAATGCAAAATGTTCGGGAACGGCTTCGGTCTATGTGCGGCGGCACGCTGGAGCTTGTCAGTGTTGTGGGCGAGGGAACCTCTGCAGTCATACGCATTCCGAGGGAACCAGTCTGAACGGATTGTGTTCTATCTGATCTGAACAGGGAGATTCCCGGAGAGCGGACTCCTGCTGAGATTTACATGTTATTACTCACTGTCTGCAAAGGCGGGAGTCTTCTAACAGAGAAAAAAGGGAGTTGTCAAAATGAGAATATTACTGGTTGATGATGAGAAAATGGCATTGGAGGATCTGCTGTACTGTGTCAAACAGGCATTAAAAACGATCCGCGAGCCGGAGGCAGAGCTGGTTGCAACAACAAGCTGGAAGGAAGCACTTGAAAAAGCAGGGAAAGAAGCATTTGATGTGGCTTTTCTGGATATCAATATGCCCGGGAAAAACGGACTGGAGCTTGGAGAGGAACTGTCAGCAATGAACAGCAGCCTGAATCTGATCTATGTCTCTGCCTATGATGAGTATGCGGTTTCCGCTAACAAGCTTCATATCAGCGGGTATCTGATGAAGCCCGCAGACGTGGATGCTATCGTGGAGGAAATGAAGCATCTTCGCTATCAGGTTGGTGAAAAGCCGGACAGCTCCGGATTCAGGATCCGCTGCTTCGGAAATTTTGAAGTATTTTATGACGAGAAACCGCTCTATTTCAGAAGACAGAAAACAAAGGAGCTGTTTGCTTATCTGGTGGATAAAAATGGTGCGGCAGCTACGGCTGATGAGATCTGTCATGCAATCTTCGACAGCAAGGGCAGTGATGCCAGTCATAAGAATACCCTGCGTGTTCTTGCTATGGAGCTGAAGCAGATCCTGGCAGCCCACGGACTGAAGGATGCATATACTCATACAAGGAATGCCTACTCCATCCGGCCGGAACTGCTGGAATGCGATTACTTTCGCTATATGAATGGTGAAAGGGAGCTGTACCAGGGAAAATATATGGAACAGTATGAGAAGTGGGCTTATATCTGATTACGAGCATGAGCGAAAGCTCCTGGCTTTCTAATGAAAAGGCAGGAGCTTTTTTGTTTATTCTGCGTTATTCCTTCCGGAATGAATGCGGATCCCGTTGACTTCAATCTCTTCATCAAATGGGATCACCAGATATTCTCTGCCATCCTCCAGAACTCTGGTCTCAATGAGATCGGTGCGGTCCGGACTGACTTTCACAGTAATATCGGGGAGTTTTACCTCGAAGCTTCTGGTACTGGTCAGATTGGAGGCCATCATGGAGGGCTGATCACCGGTGGAAGCGGAATATTCCTCTTCAAAGTGCTCCATATGCTCTTCCTTCGCACCGCTGTTCTCCAGAAGGATCCGCACATCCCGCTGATCCAGAGTGAGAGGATCCGGTTCCTCCTTTTTCTCCTCCATCAGAGTCATGAGATTATCATGGATGCTTTTTACTACCTCAAAGCTGCAGTCGTCTCCGAAGGTATCCTCTACCAGTACATTGAAGCCGGTCTTCTGGTCGGCGGCAGGTGTGGGGGCACCGGCACCTAACAGCTCATCCGTGATCTCAGTGTGGAGCATGCCGGCATTTTTCGAATAGTACAGCAGGCTGTGAATGTCCGTGTTCCGGTCATTGAATGCAGGATAGAGGAAGCCCAGGTCAGGCATGCCCAGCATCCAGTCCTGGATCTTGTCTACAAATGAGTTGGAGGTTCCGTCGTACATCAGTCCTGCCTTGGACAGGTTGACAGGGCAGACACAGCAGAGCAGGAAGGAATACACATCCTCTGATGCATCGAACTCTTCCTCGTTATTGGAGGATTTTTTTGGAATATCGTACATGCCGTGAACCAGGATGATCAGGTAATTTTCAGCATAGACATAGGTTTCGATCATTCTGTCATAGAAAAGATCCAGCAATGCTTCATCCTTCAGTTCGCTGTCCCGAAGTCCCAGCAGAAGCTTCTGGTGATCGCCTGTCAGTTCCTCGTCCAGTGAGTAGGACAGATTGATCAGATTTTTTCCCAGTGTGCCGGACAGGGTCTTCTTAAAAATATCCGTGTACTTAAACATTTCCTCATCGGGAATGGTAAGAAAGGACTGGCTCATCTGAGCCTTTTTTTCTTTGTGTCCGTCCACATAGCAGCTGCTGATCCGGTCAATCCGGCAGTTATCCTTGGATAAAAGCTTGCGGATCTCCGATATTTCTTTCTTGTTCATGGGTGTTCCTCCTGACTGCGTTTAAAAATGGAGACTGGACTCTCGCTGAGACGGGTAAACAGTACCGGGCGTTTCATGAAGAGGAGTCTTTGTCGATGCGGTGAATCTTTGATCAGATAAAAAGAAAACCGGAACCTGTACGGTTCCGGTTTATAAACAGTCGATAGGGGAATCGAACCCCTGTTTCCGCCGTGAGAGGGCGGCGTCTTAACCGCTTGACCAATCGACCACAAACAGTAGATAGGGGAATCGAACCCCTGTTTCCGCCGTGAGAGGGCGGCGTCTTAACCCCTTGACCAATCTACCATAACAGTCGATAGGGGAATCGAACCCCTGTTTCCGCCGTGAGAGGGCGGCGTCTTAACCGCTTGACCAATCGACCGTATCTGTTTGTGTGCCTGCGTGTCGCCTGCTTGAGTATAATACCATCACCCGGAGAAGAATGCAAGAACTTTTTTTATTTTCTGAAAAGTTCTTCGCCTGCAGCCTCCGTGGGTACTATGGCTTCAGTGATGAACTCTTTTTATTTCTCCGGTTTTCTGTTATACTCGTATTGGATTATAAAGAAGGGGGAAGATAGTTATGAAAGCAATCTTCAAAAAATGGACAGAGATTAGTCTGATTCTCAGAATTGTATGCGGTCTTCTGATCGGTGCGATTCTTGGTCTCGTTTGTCCGCAGCTGACAGGAATCGGAATACTGGGTGATGTATTCGTCGGTGCATTAAAGGGAGCAGCGCCTGTTCTTGTCTTTGTTCTGGTTATGAGTTCCCTGGCCAATGCAGGAGAGGGGATCGGAAACCGGTTCAGAACCGTTATTTTTCTCTATATGCTTAGCACGCTTCTTGCGGCAGTGATCGCAGTAATTGCCAGCTTTGCGTTCCCGGTCACAATCGTCCTGACAGGCGTGGATGCGGTTGACAGCACGGCACCGACCGGTCTGGGAGAGGTACTGGGAAATCTGCTGAACAATATGGTCACAAACCCGATTGCATCCATTTCCTCAGGAAACTATATCGGTATCCTGTTCTGGGCAGTGATCTTCGGAATCGCTCTGAAGAGTTTTGCAAGATCATCAACCCTTGAGATTCTGACCGACTTCGCCGAGATGGTTTCTGCTGCAGTACGCTGGATCATCCAGTTTGCTCCGGTTGGTGTGCTTGGCCTGGTATTTACAACAGTAAGCGAGAACGGTCTTGGCATCTTCGTATCCTATGGTAAGCTTCTGATTCTGCTGGTGGGCTGCATGCTGGGAGTGGCTTTGATCGTAGATCCTCTGATTGCCTTCCTGTATCTGAGAAGAAATCCATATCCGCTGGTATTCAAGTGTCTGAAGGAATCCGGCCTGACTGCTTTCTTTACCAGAAGCTCAGCTGCCAACATTCCTGTCAATATGACCTTATGTGAAAATCTGGGAATGGACAGAGACTTCTATTCTGTATCCATTCCTCTCGGCGCAACCATCAATATGGATGGTGCAGCGATTACCATTACCGTTATGGCACTGGCAGCTGTTCATACGCTGGGTATCTCCGTAAGCATGCCTACTGCGATCTTCCTTTCTCAAATCGCAACTCTGGGTGCCTGCGGTGCCTCCGGTGTAGCAGGCGGTTCTCTGCTTCTGATTCCTATGGCCTGCTCTCTGTTCGGTGTCTCCAATGATATCGCCATGCAGGTGGTGGCAGTAGGCTTCATTATCGGAGTGATCCAGGACTCTGTTGAGACCGCGCTGAATTCCAGCGGTGACGTTATGTTTGCAGCAACAGCTGAATTCCATGATAAGCTGAAACGCGGTGAGAAGGTGGAGTTCTTTGAGAAGAAGTAACTTCTGCCGTTCCTAAGCTGCTCTGATCAGTATGAATCGGGCAGCAGCGGCGCAGACCGTTTGATCAGATGAAGAATAGTCGAAAAATGGCTTTGCCTGATTCCCTTAGGGAATGGCAAAGTCATTTTTTTATTCTTGAGAAAAGGCTGCTGTTCCTCAATTCTGCGTCTTGTGAACAAGACATTACAGTCTCTTACATGCCAGCATGACGAGACGGCATGCGTATCTCCTGATGCACTGGGAACAGGAAAATGCACATTTTCCTTGACAAACATGTGTTTGAGAATGTATGGTTGACTATGTATGTGTCTGTAAATGCAGTATGCAGGCGCAGTTGGATCTGCAACCGGAAGGAGGAGACTTGAAATGGCAGGAACGAATTGTGAGGAATGTGCCTATTTTACCTGGGATGAGGACTATGAATGCTACATCTGCGAGCAGGATCTGGATGAGGACGATCTGGGCAGATTCATCGAGAATAAGATGTTCCAGTGTCCCTTTTTCCGAAACGGGGATGAATATGCCGTTGTGCGCAGACAGATGTGAGTGATTTCGTGAACTGTAACAGATGTGATGGAGAATAAGAGTATGAGTCAGTATAAAGGGGCAATTTTTGATCTGGATGGAACCCTTTTGGATTCCATGTGGATCTGGGATCAGATTGATATTGAATTCCTCGCAAAAAGAGGCATCCAAGAGGTTCCGAAAGATTACCAGGAGACGATCGCTACTTTTGGTGCGGAAAAAACAGCTGTGTATACCATTGAACGCTTCGGCCTGAAGGATAAACCGGAGGATCTGGTGCGGGAATGGCTGGACATGGCGCATGATTACTATGCCAACCACCTGCAGCTGAAGGAATATGTGTATGAGTATCTGTGTTTCCTTCATGAAAAGAAGGTTCCCATGGCAGTCGCTACCTCATCGGACATCGCTCTGGTAAAGCCCTGTCTGGAGAGAACCGGTCTTCTTCCGCTGCTCGACACAGTCCTGACTGTCCGTGATATAGGAAGAGGAAAGCAGTTTCCGGATATCTATCTGGAGGCGGCAAAAAGACTGGATTGTGTGCCGGAGGAATGTCTGGTGTTTGAGGATGTTCTGGAAGCAGCAACGACAGCGAAGAATGCCGGCTTTCCTGTTGTCGGCGTGGCGGAGAACAGGTGTCCGCAAGCATCGGCAGAGCTTTTGAAACAACAGGCGGATCATTACATCGAATCCTTCCGGGAACTTCCGGAGAGACACTTGTTCTAAAGGCAGCGTTACCCGTGTAATGGCGGGGACTGCGCATACAGGGGAGTTTCCCGTGAACAGCAGCGGGAAAGGTACCTGTGAGCGACAGCGAGTAAAGAGTTAGGAATAGGAAAAGAATGGCTGATAATATGACATATGACGCAAGCAGCATTGCGGTACTGGAAGGGCTGGAGGCAGTTCGTGTCCGTCCGGGCATGTATATAGGAAGTACAGGAAGAAAGGGTCTGAATCATCTGATCTATGAGATCGTTGACAACTCCGTGGATGAGCATCTTGCGGGATACTGTACCGAAATCGCAGTGACTCTGGAGGCGGACGGCTCCTGTACGGTAAAGGACAACGGACGAGGCATTCCGGTGGGAATGCATGAGAAGGGAATGTCGGCGGAGCGGCTGGTGTTCACCACCCTTCATGCCGGCGGTAAATTTGACAATGCTGCCTATAAGACCAGCGGAGGTCTCCACGGTGTGGGCTCCTCTGTTGTAAATGCACTGTCACAGTATATGGATGTGCAGATCTCCAGAGAGGGATTCATACACCACGATCACTTTGAACGGGGCATCCCCACGATCGAACTGGAAAAGGGACTGCTGCCTGTACTGGGACGTACAAAGGAAACCGGCACCTGCATTAACTTTTTGCCGGATGATGAGATCTTTGAAAATATCGTTTTTTCTTCCACGGAGCTGAAAAGCAGACTCCATGAGACGGCCTATCTGAACCCGGAGCTGACCATTGCATTTTCAGACAGACGGGCAGGAAAGGAAGAGGAACAGATCTTCCATGAGCCGGAAGGAATCGTGGGCTTCGTAAAGGAACTGAACCAGAAGCATGAGACCATCTGCGAGCCGGTCTATTTTAAGGGTGAGTCAGAGGGGATCTCTGTGGAGATTGCCTTCCAGTATGTGAATGATTTTCAGGAGAATGTGCTTGGCTTCTGCAACAATATCTACAATGCAGAGGGCGGCACCCACCTCACCGGCTTTAAGACCCAGTTCACCACGGTGATGAACACCTATGCCAGGGAGATCGGTGTGCTGAAGGAGAAGGACAGCAATTTCACCGGTGCCGATATCCGAAACGGCATGACGGCGGTGGTATCCCTGCAGCATCCGGATCCTCGATTTGAGGGACAGACAAAAACAAAGCTGGATAACCCTGATGCGGCAAAGGCAGCAGGCAAGATCACAGCAGAAGAGGTGGTTCGCTTCTTCGACCGGAATCTGGACACCCTGAAAAAGGTGCTTTCCTGTGCAGAACGATCCGCAAAGATCAGAAAGTCGGAGGAAAAGGCCCGTACCAATCTGCTGACAAAGCAGAAATATTCCTTCGATGCCAACGGAAAGCTGGCAAACTGTGAAAAGCGTGATCCCAATCTCTGCGAGATCTTTATCGTAGAGGGAGATTCTGCAGGAGGTTCTGCAAAGACTGCCAGAGATCGTAATTATCAGGCGATCCTTCCGATTCGAGGAAAGATCCTGAATGTGGAGAAGGCCACCATGGATAAAGTACTGGCAAATGCAGAGATCAAATCCATGATCAATGCCTTCGGCTGCGGCTTTTCTGAAGGATACGGAAACGATTTTGATATAACAAAGCTTCGCTATAATAAGATCATTATCATGGCGGATGCGGATGTGGACGGTGCCCATATCTCCACCCTGCTTCTGACCCTGTTTTACCGCTTTATGCCGGAGCTGATCTACCAGGGGCATGTATATATTGCCATGCCGCCGCTGTATAAGGTGATTCCTTCTAAAGGTGAGGAGGAGTATCTGTACGACGACAAGGCTCTGGAAAAATACAGAAAGAATCATGCAGGCAGTAAATTTACCCTGCAGAGATATAAGGGTCTGGGAGAAATGGACGCAGAACAGCTCTGGGAGACTACGCTGGATCCCAAAAGCCGCCGTCTGAAGCTGGTGGAGATCGAGGACGCTAGAATGGCATCAAAGATGACAGAGGTGCTGATGGGAACCGATGTACCGCCCCGTAAGGCATTCATCTACGAGCATGCCCGGGATGCGGAGCTGGATATCTGATGTCAGTCCTGAAAGAAAGGGAAATAACAGAGAATGGAAGAAAAGATTATCAGAATGGAATATTCCGAGATCATGCAGAAATCCTATATCGATTATGCCATGAGTGTCATCGTTGCCCGTGCCCTTCCGGATGTCCGTGACGGTCTGAAGCCGGTACAGAGACGAACACTCTATGACATGATGGAGCTGGGAATCTATCATGACCGCCCTTTTAGAAAGTGTGCCCGTATCGTGGGAGACACCATGGGTAAGTACCATCCCCACGGTGACAGCTCCATTTACGATGCGCTGGTTGTGATGGCACAGGATTTTAAGAAGGGACAGCCCCTGGTGGACGGACACGGTAACTTCGGTTCGATCGAGGGAGACGGCGCGGCTGCCATGCGATATACAGAGGCCAGACTGCAGAAGATCACCCAGGAGGTGTATCTGAAGGATATGGATAAAGGGATCGTCAGCTATCTGCCGAATTTCGACGAGACAGAGAAGGAGCCGGAGGTGCTGCCGGTGCGGATCCCTAACCTGCTGGTGAACGGTGCAGACGGTATTGCGGTTGGTATGGCTACCAATATTCCGCCCCATAACCTGGGAGAGGTCATCGACGCGGAGCTGGCATTTATTAAGGATGAGACTGTTACCACAGAGGATCTGATGCAGCATATCAAGGGACCGGATTTCCCCACCGGAGGAATCGTAGTCAATGAAAAGGATCTTCCCTCTATTTACGAAAGCGGAACCGGTAAGCTTCGGATCCGCGGCAGGGTAGAGGTAGAGAAGGGAAAGAACGGCAAGCTGTTCCTGGTGGTGACAGAGATCCCCTATACCATGATCGGTGCAAATATCGGTAAATTCCTTTGTGATGTGGCAGATCTGGTGGAGTCTAGAAAGGCTCCCGAGATCGTGGATATCTCCAATCAATCCTCTAAGGAAGGAATCCGGATCGTTCTGGAGCTTCGCAGAGGCTCCGATGTTGAGAAACTGAAAAATCTCTTATATAAGAAGACACGGCTGGAGGATACCTTCGGTGTCAATATGCTGGCAGTAGCGGACGGCAGACCGGAGACCCTGGGACTTCGCAGCGTCATTGAGCATCATGTGGAATTTCTCTTTGACCTCACCACAAAGAAGTATCAATCCCTGCTGACAAAGGAACTGGAGAAGAAGGAGATCCAGGAGGGTCTGATCAAGGCCTGCGATGTGATCGATCTGATCATAGAGATCATCCGTGGATCCAGAAGCCAGAAGCAGGTGAAGGACTGTCTGACCATGGGTATTACGGAAGGGATCAATTTCAAAAGAAAAGCCAGTGAGAAAGCAGCAAGAAACCTCTGCTTTACCCAGAAGCAGGCATCCGCCATTCTGGAGATGCGTCTCTATCGCCTGATCGGTCTGGAAATTGAGGCACTGTTGAAGGAGAATGAGGAGACTCTGAAGAAGATTGCATCCTATGAGGATATCCTGAATAACTACGATTCCATGGCAGAGGTGATCAGCAAGGATCTTCTGGCAATCAAAAAGGAGTATGCACGCCCCAGAAAAACCCAGATCACGCATGCTGAGGCGGTGGTGATCCAGGAGGCGCCCATCCAGGAGACAGAAGTAGTGATCCTGATGGACCGCTTTGGATACGTAAGAACTGTGGATCCTCTTGTATATGAGAGAAATCAGGAAGCGGCGGATGCTGAGAATAAAGTGGTGATCCGCTGCATGAACACCGACAGGCTCTGTATCTTTACGGATCTTGGAAAGATGCATTCCATCAAAGTGCTGGATCTTCCCTTCGGCAAATTCCGCGATAAGGGAACGCCCATCGACAACCTCTGCGGATATTCCAGCAGCAGTGAGCAGATCCTCTTTGTTCAGTCTCTGCAGCAGATCAAGCGGGATAAACTGCTCTTTGTAACAGCATCCGGAATGGTGAAGCTGGTGGATGGATCGGAATTCGAGGTGGCGAAGCGGCTGGTACAGGCCACAAAGCTGGCCGATGAACAGGATCGTGTTCTGTCTGTGGGACTCGGCAGTGCCTGTGAGACGGTTGTCTTCCAATCCGCGAAGGGATATTTCCTCCGTGTTTCGATCAGTGAGATCCCAGAGAAGAAAAAGGCAGCGGTAGGTGTCCGTTCCATGAACTTCCTGAAGGGAGATACGCTGGAGGCAGTCTATTTCCTGTCGAGCTCCCAGGATTTCACCATTGATTACAAGGGCAAGCCCCTGTGCCTCAATCGCATGAAGATTGCTAAGAGAGACGGACGGGGTGTGAAGCACTGATGTGGCGGTTCCCGTGAACTGTAACGAACAGCAACAGGTAATGTTCACTAGTTAAAATAAATGATTGAAATTTTTAAAATTTCATGTATAATGTATTTTGTGTCAAGACACAGGCTGGAATAGCACAGTTGGTAGTGCACTTCACTCGTAATGAAGGGGTCGTCGGTTCGAGTCCGATTTCCAGCTTACCGGCCTGGATCCATCGGTGGTTCAGGCCGTTTTTTACTTTGGAACAATGGTAATTATTCGCGGGATTGACTGACTTTTCGTTGACACGATCGGTAAAAGGAAGTACAATTCCTTTCATATTACGATTGGTACGCTGTCGCGTTACCAGATAAAAGGGTGAATACTATGACAGAAAAACTAGAATATAACGAGTATAACAGGAAGGTTGCCGAAACACTGAGCAATCTGGAACGGTACGGCGGGGAGGCAATGAAGATCGATCCCAAGCTCTTTCAGGAGTACGACGTAAAACGAGGCCTTCGAGATTCCAATGGAAAGGGTGTCCTTACCGGCCTTACAGAGGTATCCGATGTGAACGGCTATGCCATGAACGCACAGGGAAAGAAGGTTCCCTGCGACGGACAGCTCTTCTATCAGGGTTACGATGTCCGTGATCTTGTAAAAGGAACTGCAGACCGTCGGTATGGATTTGAAGAGATCTCCTACTTGCTGCTGTTTGGTGAGCTGCCCAGTGAAGAGCAGATGGACGCTTTTCTGGATGTGCTGGACAGCTTTACAGAGCTGCCGGATGAGTTCACAAGAGACATTATCATGAAGGCCCCCAGTGACAATATGATGAATTCACTGCAGCGCTGCGTGCTCTCTCTTTATTCCTATGATGATCATCCGGAGGAGCTGACATTTCAGAATGTACTCAGTCAGTCCCTGAACATGATTGCCAAGATGCCTCTGCTTGCGGTATACAGCTATCGGACCTATTGCTACTATCGCAAAGGAAAGAATCTGATTATCCGTAATCCGGAGAAGGGTCTCTCTCTTGCGGAGAATCTTCTGCAGATGCTCCACGAGGACGGTAAGTATTCTGAGCTGGAGGCAAAGGTTCTGGATGTTGCTCTGATTCTTCACGCAGAGCACGGCGGCGGCAACAACTCTACCTTCACCACCCATGTAATTACTTCTACCGGAACAGACAGCTATTCTGCGATCGCTGCTTCCCTGGGATCACTGAAGGGACCGAAGCACGGCGGTGCCAATCTGAAGGCACAGAATATGTTTGAGAATATCAAGGCCAATATTCAGGACTGGGAGAATGAGGATGAGATCCGCACCTATCTGACCAGAATGCTGGATAAGGAAGTCTTCGATCATGCCGGACTGATCTATGGTATGGGACACGCAGTCTATACCGTATCCGATCCCCGCTGTGTGATCCTGAAGGAGTATGCAAAGAAGCTTGCAATAGAAAAGGGTCGTGAGGATGAATTCGCACTATATGACAGACTGGAGCGGATCGGTGGAGAGTGCATTGCTGCCAAGAGAAATCTGGTGAAACCGGTCTGTGCCAATGTGGACTTCTACAGCGGCTTCGTTTATACCATGCTGGGGCTTCCCAAGGAGCTGTACACGCCGCTGTTTGCAACCGCCCGTATCTCCGGCTGGTGTTCTCATCGGATCGAGGAGCTTGTGAACTCCAATAAGATCATCCGTCCTGCTTACAAATATGTGGGACATCATAAAGAATATACCGAGCTGTATCAGAGAGATCAGTGGATCGATAATCCGTAACAGAAAAAGGAGGGGAAGCGCATCCCCTCCTTTTTCTGTCTCTTACATGCCGGCATGACGCAGGTGTATCCCTTTTCTCTGCTATCCGTGAACCGGAACCCTGGTGTCAAGAAAAAACACTTGACATGGATTGGAACCCGTTGTAAGATACAATACGGTGATGCTTATGGAGAGTTTTGTGAAAAAATCATATCTGTATGATTTTTACGGTGAATTGCTGACGCAGCATCAGCGTCAGGTATATGAGCAGGTTGTATTTGAGGATCTTTCCGCCAGTGAAGTGGCACGTGCCGCCGGTATATCCAGGCAGGGTGTCCACGATATGATCCGGCGATGTGAGAGGATCCTTGAGGAATATGAGTCCAAGCTGCATCTGGTGGAAAAGTTTCTGCATATCAGATCCAATGTGCAGAGGATTCAGGAATGTACGGACAGTATCCTGAAGGAGCATCCATTGGAAGAGGTGGAGCGGATCAAGTCCATTGCTTCCGATATTCTGGAGGAATTATAATACATGGCATTTGAGAGTTTATCCGATAAACTGCAGAACGTATTTAAAAAGCTTCGCGGCAAAGGTCGTCTGACTGAGGCGGATGTAAAGGCTGCTTTGAAAGAGGTCAAGATGGCGCTGCTGGAAGCGGACGTCAGCTTTAAGGTTGTAAAGCAGTTCATCAAGAGTGTTCAGGAGCAGGCCATCGGTCAGGATGTGATGAATGGTCTGAACCCGGGTCAGATGGTGATCAAGATCGTACACGACGAGCTTGTGAAGCTGATGGGCTCTGAAACGACAGAGATCCAGTTTAAGCCGGGCTCCGAGATCACTGTGATCATGATGGCAGGTCTGCAGGGTGCAGGTAAGACGACCACCGCGGCCAAGCTTGCCGGAAAGATCAAGGCAAAGGGCAAAAAGCCCCTTCTGGTTGCCTGCGATGTATACCGTCCTGCCGCTATCACTCAGCTGCAGGTAAACGGTGAGAAGCAGGGCGTTGAAGTGTTTTCCATGGGAGACAAGCAGAAGCCTGTGGATATTGCAAAGGCTGCCATGGAGCATGCAAAGAGCAATGGCTTTAACGTCGTGATCATTGATACTGCGGGACGTCTGCATATCGATGAGGATATGATGGCAGAGCTGGTTGCGATCCGCGAGAATGTTCAGGTGGACTGTGCGCTGCTTACTGTGGATTCCATGACTGGACAGGATGCAGTGAACGTAGCCGAAACCTTTAATAACAAGGTTGGAATTGACGGTGTTGTACTGACAAAGCTGGATGGTGATACCCGAGGCGGTGCAGCCCTTTCTATTAAATCTATTACAGGAAAACCGATCTACTATGTAGGTATGGGTGAGAAGCTTTCCGATCTGGAACAGTTCTATCCGGATCGTATGGCGTCCCGGATCCTTGGCATGGGCGATGTACTGAGTCTGATTGAGAAGGCACAGCAGAATATCGATGAAGAAAAAGCCAAGGAGATGGAGCAGAGGATCCGAAAGGCATCCTTCACCTTTGACGACTACCTGGAAAGTATGGAGCAGATGCGAAATATGGGCGGTATTTCCAGCATTTTGAATATGATGCCGGGAATGGGCGGAAAGATGAAGGATCTGGAAGGAATGATCGACGAAAAGGATCTTGCAAGAAAAGAGGCCATCGTTCATTCTATGACTCCCGAGGAGAGAGCGAATCCGGATCTGCTGAACCCTTCCAGGAAAAAACGTATCGCCAAAGGTGCCGGTGTTGATATCACTGAGGTGAACCGGTTTATTAAATCATTTGAGCAGTCCCGCAAGATGATGAAGCAGATGCCCGGTATGATGAAGGGCAAACGCGGCGGCTTCCCCGGTATGGGTAATTTTAAGATGCCGTTCTGACGGCGGTGCGTTCTGACCGGAATGTCAGAACAGCACATACTGATGTTGCTGAGCTCAGAAGCAAGCGCTTTTGATCTTATAGATGTATAACAAAAAAATATATTAAATTTATGGAGGAATCAGACAAATGGCAGTTAAAATTCGTTTAAGAAGAATGGGACAGAAGAAAGCACCTTTCTATAGAATCGTAGTAGCAGATGCTAACTCTCCGCGTGACGGAAGATTCATCGAGGAGATCGGAACCTACGATCCGACTCGTGAGCCTTCCGCATACTCTGTAGATGAGGAAGCTGCAAAAAAATGGCTGAACAACGGAGCACAGCCTACAGATGTCGTTGCAAAAATCTTCAAACAGGCAGGTATTGAGAAATAATTCCTTCGGAGGTACTGGTAATGAAGGACTTAGTAGAGGTAATCGCAAAAGCACTGGTCGATCATCCTGAAGAGGTCGTTGTTACTGAAACTGATAAGGAATCTGAGCTGCTTGTTGAACTGAAGGTTGCACCTTCTGACATGGGTAAGGTAATTGGAAGACAGGGACGTATTGCAAAGGCGATCCGTGCAGTTGTGAAGGCAGCCTCTTCCAAAAGCGACAAGAAGGTAGTAGTGGAAATTCTGCAGTAATCAGAACAACAGGATATCGTGCATTCGGTATCAGACTATGATTTTAACCCGGAAACACTTTTCAAAAGTATTTCCGGGTTTCATTATTTATTAGAAGGTGGTAACTGTTTGCGAAGCAGCAATAGAGCACGCAGTGCGGGCTCGATGAATGTGTTTTCGAACCTTCTGAATAAATAATATGAAGGAGTTTTTATATGGAACAGTATTTAAAAATCGGAATCATCACCTCCACCCACGGGATCCGCGGAGAGGTGAAGGTGTTCCCGACTACAGATGATCCCGGGCGCTTTAAAAAACTGAAAACCGTCTATATGAAGCAGGGGACTGCCTATATGCCCATGGATCTGGATGGAGTGAAATTTTTCAAGAATATGGTGATCCTGAAATTCAAAGGACTGGACAATATCAATCTTGTGGAAAAGTTCCGCCAGACGGAGCTGTATGTGGATCGTGCCCATGCAGTGCCGCTGGGAGAAAACGAAAACTTTATTGCTGATCTGATCGATCTGAAGGTGATCACGGATGAAGGAGAAGAGCTGGGCGTTCTGACTGACGTTCTTCAGACCGGAGCAAATGATGTCTATATCGTACAGACGGAACGATACGGTGAGGTCATGATCCCGGCGATCAGACAGTGTATTCTGAAAGTGGATCTGGAAGAGGAGACCATGCTGGTGCATCTGCTTCCCGGACTTCTGGAGTTGTAAAGGAAGGGTTATGAACTATCATGTTTTAACACTGTTTCCGGATATGATCCGTCAGGCCTGCGAAACCAGCATTCTCGGCCGTGCGGTAAAAAACGGAACAATAGCAGTTGAAACCGTTAATATCAGGGATTTTTCAGCAAATAAGCACAACCGGGTGGATGATTATCCTTATGGTGGAGGTGCCGGAATGGTGATGGAGGCAGAGCCTGTGTATCGCGCAGTGTCTTCTGTTTCGGAAAAACTGGAGAAAAAGCCAAGGGTGATCTATCTCACACCTCAGGGCAGGGTGCTGAATCAGACTATGGTGGAGGAGTTTGCTCTGGAGGATGAACTGGTCCTGCTCTGCGGCCACTACGAGGGAATCGATGAGCGGGTTCTGGAGGAGGTAGTTACCGATTATGTATCCATCGGTGACTATGTCCTTACCGGAGGTGAGCTGGGAGCAATGGTACTGATCGACTCCATATCCCGCTTTGTTCCAGGTGTTCTCAGCAATGAGGAATCCTCCCAGTTTGAGTCCCTGCAGGATAATCTTCTGGAATATCCTCACTATACCAGACCGGAGATCTGGCGTGACAGACAGGTTCCGGAGGTGCTGCTTTCCGGTGATCATAAAAAAATAGAGGCCTGGAGAAAAGAGCAGTCCATTCTCCGCACGAAGGAGAGACGTCCCGATCTGCTGGAAAAGAGCGTTCGGGTACGATCCCTGTTCTACGGCACTGATCTCAGTGCCTCTCTTGCGGCTGATCTGACAGAGGCATTGTCGAGATACGGCGAGGTCATGGACTTCAACCGGAAGAAGCTGAGAAAAACCAGGTGGTCCTTTGAGAGGCGGGAGCTGCTTTTGTTTGTTCTGGATACATTGGATGAGGATTTCTTCAACGTCTCTATGAAGGGGCATCAGACGCCGGTTTTCCTGATCACAGGAGAGGGTGTGGATCCTGCTGATGCGGAAAGATTCAAAGAACAGCTGACAAGCCGGAGATTCCGCATGCTGGATACCTTTCCGATGGAAGTACTGCAGGATAAAGAGGCCTTGAAAAGAACTGCCATTGAGATGCGGAAGCAGCTGTAATTTATATAGAAAAAAAGCTTGCATTCTGTGACGGAACGTTATATACTATTCCGTGTTGTGTAACTGCAGATGGTCCGCTGTCACGCTTATCGGTGATAAGAACATCCAAACTATTTTAACTAAGGAGAGATAAACATGAACGAGATCATCAAGAAGATCGAAGCTGAGCAGCTGAAAGAAAACGTTGATGCATTCCGTGTAGGTGACACAGTACGTGTATACGGAAAGATCAAAGAGGGTAACAGAGAAAGAATCCAGGTATTCGAGGGTGTTGTTCTGAAGAAGCAGGGCGGATCCAACCGTGCAACCTTCACTGTACGTAAGAATTCCAACGGAGTAGGCGTAGAGAAAACATGGCCGCTTCACAGCCCTAACGTTGAGAAGGTAGAAGTTGTAAGACGTGGTAAAGTAAGACGTGCAAAACTGAACTACCTGAGAGATCGTGTAGGTAAAGCTGCAAAAGTTAAAGAGCTGGTAAGATAATTTCTTTCTGATCAGTTTATAGAAAACACAGCACAGGGACTTATACAGATTTGTATATGTCCCTGTTTTGCTAAGAGTGGAAAGTATAACCCAAGCAGGAGAAGGCGATGAGATTTACAGCTAGATATCTGAGGGATTATTTTCTGCAGGCAAAGATCAAAAATATCATTGTGTGGATCCTGGAGATCTCACTGATGATTATCTTGGGATTTGGCTTTGCAACGTATTTCTGTCAGAATGTGACGGTTCAGGAAAATTCCATGGAGCCTACCATTTCTGCCGGAGAGACGCTGCTGATTAACCGGCTTGCCTATAAGATTTCCTCACCTAAAAGAGGAGATATCGTTGCATTCCGGACAGAAGATGATCCTGACAGCAGTATTCATATCAAGCGTGTGATCGGATTACCTGGGGAGACGATCCAGATCAAAAACGGACAGATACTTATTAACGGACAGACCTATGTTGAAAAGAAGGGGTTTCCATCCATTGCGGATGGTGGTCTGGCGGAAACGGAAATTACACTGGGGGGAACAGAATACTTTGTGTTGGGCGATAATCGCAACAACAGTGAGGACAGCCGGCATGTAGATGTTGGCAATGTGGACAGGAAGCTGATGATCGGCAGATTGTGGTTTGTATCTTCACCGAGGTCCTCATTCCGGTTCCTGAACAGTTAAATTGAAGGGTTAGAAAGAGAGAAGCGTGCAGCTATGGACATACAATGGTATCCCGGTCATATGACCAAGGCAAGAAGGCAGATGCAGGAAGATCTGAAGCTGATCGACCTGATCATTGAGCTGGTGGATGCGAGAATTCCTGTATCCAGCAGAAACCCGGATATCAGTGAACTGGGCAGGGGGAAATCCAGACTGATTCTGATGAATAAATCCGATCTTGCGGATGAAGGTGCAAACAGAAAATGGCTGGACTATTTTAAGAACCAGGGCTTTCATGCGATTCTGATTGATTCCCGCAGCGGCAAGGGGGTTCGGAGTATCGGACCGCTGGTGCAGGAGGCCTGTAAGGAAAAGCTGGAACGAGATGCCAGAAGAGGAATAAAGAACAGACCCATTCGCGCAATGGTGGTGGGCATTCCAAATGTAGGCAAATCAACCTTCATTAATTCCTATGCGGGCAGAGCGGCAGCTAAAACCGGAAATAAGCCGGGTGTCACGAAGGGAAAGCAGTGGATCCGTCTCGGAAAAGGGCTGGAACTTCTGGATACGCCGGGTATTCTGTGGCCGAAATTTGATGATCCTGAGGTGGGAAAGCGCCTTGCAATGATCGGATCTGTGAAGGACGAGCTTCTGAATGTGGAGGAGCTGTCTCTTTCCATGATGCAGTTTCTGAAGGAACAGTATCCGGGAACTCTCAGCAGCCGTTATCAGATTCATGAGGATAGGACGGATGTGGACAATCTTTTTGAAATTGCTGCCAACCGTCAGTGCGTGCTGAAGGGCGGGGATCCTGATACCGTAAAAGCAGCATCGATTCTGATGGACGATTACAGAAGCGGAAAGCTGGGCAGGATTTCTCTGGAATTCCCGGATGAGGAATAAGATAGATTCCGTAATTGTATTAAAAAGTGCAAATATAGAAAACAGGAAAGACGGCTGTCCGAGAGACACCGTCTTTTTTCTGGTAAAATTGCTGCTTATATTATGAGAAGGTAACTGGAGGAAATAAAAGAAAACGGGCTGAGAGTAGTGCCTGCACGTAAGATCAGACAGAAAGGATGAATATTCAGATGGTTAAATCAGTTCCATCATCTACCGGTAAGGAAGCCGGGACAAATAAACCATGGGCAGTATTTCTGCTTGCTGCAGTAATGGCAAGCCTGGTTCTTGCGGGGTGTGCAGGCGGCTCCTCTGCTGACTCTCAATCAGACAGGAAAACGGAAGCCGGCAATACTGCTTCAGCCGGCATGTCCGAAGAAATGGGTGAGCGTTCTGCACCGGCTGCCGGCTCAGTTCAGACGAATGAGGATGCTGCTTCTGCAACCCTGATGATCTATATGGTTGGTTCAGATCTTGAATCGGGATTTGCTGCAGCCACCGAGGATATTCAGGAGATGTTGAATGCGAAGATCGATCTCGAACAGAATACAGTTCTTCTGTACACGGGCGGTACAACCAAATGGCATACAGACATTTCTGCTGAGAACAATATGATTTATAAAATCACAGGAAATAGTCTTCTTCCAGTGAGTGGAGGAGTGTCGGTTTCTATGGGAGAGGCTGATACACTGACAGGATTTTTGAACTACTCCTATGAACAGTATCCTTCGGATTCCTACGATTTGATTTTCTGGAATCACGGAAGCGGTCCTATGGAGGGGTTTGGGAAGGATTCTTTATATGACAATGACCAGCTGACATTGGTTGAGATCCGGGATGCCCTGGAAGCATCGCCTTTTTCAGAAGATAATAAATTATCCTTTGTTGGCTTTGATGCCTGTCTGATGTCTTCTCTTGAAGCAGCCTGTGTGCTGGATGAGTACGCAGACTATCTTGTGGCTTCACAGGAGACGGAGCCGGGATTTGGCTGGAATTACAGTTTTCTCAGCGAACTTGGATCTGTCGATACAGAAACATTTTTGCGAGAAATCGTAGACAGTTACCTTTTCTTCGGAGAGGCATACTACACCGGTCAGAATCTGCAGGGACCTGAAATGACTTTATCTGTTCTTGATCTGTCTGCTGCAGAGGCCGTAGAGAAATCAGTGAACGAATTGTTTACCGTAGATCCATCTAAACTGGCGGGAGAATACTTTGCACTGGCAGGAGCAAGAGTGAAGACCAGAGGATTCGGGCGCAGTACTACCGGATCTGAGTATGATCTGGTGGACCTGGCTGTACTTGCTGATGAAATGGAAGAATTGTCTTCCCGGGAGGCAGCAAAAGTAAAAGAACATCTGGAAAAACTTGTTTTCTATCATCAGTCCAACATGGACGAATCCTGCGGGATCAGCTTGTATTATCCCTTTTATAATAAGAGATACTATGAAAGAAAATGGGGAGATACCTACCGGGATCTTGGGGTACTGGTGGGGTATGCAAAATACCTGGAGAATTACAGCAGGATCTGGCTTGGAGTAGATATGAAGTCCCTGTATTCGGATACGCTGGAAGCAGAAGAATCAGGACACACTGTTTATACTCTCAGATTGACAGAGGAACAGGCAGAGACCTATGCGGAAGGCGGGTATTATATTCTGCGTAAAGAGTCAGAGGAAGAGGATTTGTATTCCATGATCTATAGCAGCTCTGACATTTCCTGTCATAAAGGAAAGATAACAGCAGAATTTGACGGCAGAGTTATCTATTGTACCAATGAGACCGGGGAACAGTTTATTCCTGCTGTCAGAGAGCGGGATACAATCGGGCAGAAGACATACTATTCTGTGACGGCGGCACTGGAGCATACAGTAGAGGAACAGCTGACTCAGCCGGGAATCATTGTTTCTATGGGATTGGTGCTGGATCATGAAACAAAAGAGCTAAGTATAGCAGAAATAACAGACAATCATCCGGCAGAAGAGGAGCTTCAAGGAGGAAAAAATCTGCCCGTGGAATTGAGTGAGTATGCCCATGCAGAATTCTACACTGTTCCCCCTGCATATCTGACGAGAGATGAAGAAGGGAGAATTTCGGACTATTGGAACTGGAAAGAAAAAAGAAGTCTGTATGGCTGGGATCTCCTGCTGAGTGAAGGGCTGGAATTTGTATATGAGCCCTTGGTCGATGACGGTTCCGATTATTTTTTTATGTTCTATGTAAAAAATCTTCAGGGAGATACCTTCTGTTCCGAACCGCTTCCAATCCGATCGTTCAAGTCTGGTTCGCGAGGATAACAGGTTCTCCGTGAATTGTAACGATAACAGCGCCGGATTGCACACGGAACCGAGCGGGAGATATTGAATAAGGGGAGGAATAGTGGTACAATTTCAATATTGCTGATTTCTTCTGTTTCAAAAAGTGAGGGAGGATATGTTTTGGTATGAAGAGAAAAAAGAGCAGTAAACAGGCAGCTGTTCTGCTGCTTGCAGGATTAATGGCAGGTGCCCTGTCGGGCTGCAATGGCTCCGATGCAGCTGCTTCGAGTGAGGCGGCTTCTGCAGTCGGTGAAGAAATTGCAGCTCTTTCCGACATCAATCCTTCTGTACAGGCAGATCGTTTTTCTGAAGGAGGACGTATTAAGATCAATCTTCCGGAACATACAGGAGAAGACGCGGATTCAGATCCCGAAACGGCACCGGATAGTGAGCTAATCATGGAAGATGTGTCCTATGTAATGATTTACAATCCATATTTCTATGATGAGAATAATGAGCTGCTCTATCCGACAGATCCTGCGAATCTCAACACCGGATCCTTTGGATCCCAGATTTCTGCCGGAATCTATCGCGGGGATGAGCTGGAGGAGGAAGAACCTTTAATCGGGACGATAGCCCAGAATATTATCAACGAAGAGTTTAATGCAGGTGACTTTTCCGCCAGTGAAAGCAGAGGAGCAGGACTGGATCCGGTCTATGAGGAAGGAGATACAAAAGAATTTTATTGCGGCTGGACCCGTGTGAAGAAAAAATTCACCTGTTTGTATGAGGGGGATTCCTGCTATATCTGGTCGCTGGAGGATTCAATAACCTATGAGGATGCGGAGGAGTTCGGCCGGGAATTTGACAATACCATTTATCCTGTTGATACAGAATATTTCGGTACCGCTCGTTTCACAGAAAACGGCGGAAAGATCCATCTGTTATTCTATCCGATTGAATATTCCGGCAGCGGAAAGCTATTAGGATATTTTGCTCAGTCTGATCTGTATACTGCTGATGAAGCAGGATCCTATGTGGATGTTTATAAGATGAATACAGATCATGCCCTGATCCATATTAATTCCGATACATTGTCTGACGGCAGGGAGGTGGTCTGCTCAACCATGGGACACGAGCTGCAGCATCTGGTCTGCTTCAGTGACTGCTTCTACAGTGAAGACATTGTGATCATGGACACCTGGCTGAATGAAGCCATGTCTGCTTATGCTGAAGACCTTCTTTATCCGGGATCAAAGGACAGGGAAGGATATAACACGTTCTTTTACAAAAGCGATCTGTATCGAAACGGTCAGTCTCTGTATAACTTCAGCACCAGAAATGATCGACATATCGGTGCCTATGGTGCTGTATATCTGTTTTCAGAATATCTGACAGAGCAGGCAGGGGATCACGTATTTTCTGCAGTTCACAGTTACTGGCGGGAGGCGGGATCCTCTGCCAATGAGATGGATGCGGTGATCCAGGCTGTTCCGAAAGAGTTTTATGACCGGATCGACCAGAGCTATGGGTTTTCTGAATCTGTTTCAGCTGATTTCGCAAATGCCTCTGAAGAGTGGTTCAGTAAGATGACACTGGATTTTTATCTGAATACAGTAAAGGGAGATTTTGCAAATCTGGGTGAAGACAAAGCAAACTACAATCTCCTGATGCAATACAGGGAGATCAATCCTCTTGACATCGAAGGAGGAGGAAAAATTATTATCACACCAAAGAATAACCAATACGCAATTCCGTCCGATGCGGATGAAAATCTGATCTACATCGGTCTGAATGAGCAATACGAGCCGGTTGCTTTCTATGGTCTGGAAGGTTAAATATGCAAGCCGGGCATGCGAGATCCGGTGCAGAGCGCAGGTTCGGTGGGATTACATGAGCACCGGCCGAAGCGAAGCGGAAAATATCTATTTTAAATAAGAGGGGGGCAAAGAATATGAAGAAAAAAATTGCCGTTTTGATGCTGAGTGCTGTAGTACTTACTGCTGCAGGCTGCGGAAATCAGACAGAGGTTGCGGAAGAGGCAGCGGTTCAGACAGAATCAGCAGCTGAGGCGGAGGATGCTGCTTCCGACAGTGAAAGTGTCAGCGCTGTGTCTGCAGAGGACGACAATCAGATGATCATAGAAAAAACAGAGGCGGATGAGCTGGACGTAGAACCGGAAACAGAAACTGCTTCTCTGGAATCAAAAATTTCCGGAATGGATACGGTTGTTGCCAGCGTATCTCCGGATGATGAAGAAGCCATTCAGGAAGCTTTGGCGGGAATCGAAGAAGGAACTGTTAATTACAGCACTGGTTTACATGAAGTACAGATCCTTACCTCTTCCGATCCTAGTCTGACGGAGGACGGGCTGCAGGCATCGGTTGCAGAAGGTCTGAAGGAGGCAGAGCTTGGCAGTGTGATCGGTGCAGACAATCGGATAGAAGTGCCGGAAGAATATAGAACCGGTTATCCGTTCTCTACTATAGTTCTGCTGGAAATGACATTCAGTGATGGAAGCACATTTGACTGTTCGGGTGCCATGATCGGACCAGATACAGTACTTACCTCTGCTTACAATCTTCTGGAGCCTTCAAAAGGAGGATTCCCCGAATCTATCATTGCAATTCCTGCATACAGCAATACCGGTACAGCTGCTCCTTTCGGCTACGCATATGCTGTTGACTGCGGCGTTACCAGTAATTTCTATAATTCTGCAATGCGTCAGACAAGAGAGGACTGGTATCTCTATACGGACTATGCTTATGATTACGGATATGTGAAACTGGACAGTAATCTCGGCGATCGTACAGGGTGTTTAGGAATCAATTATACAAACAGTGGACTGAACGGAATTACGGTTTCGGCAATCGGTTATAATCAGGAAGTAGCGATGGTCGGCGCTGAGGAAGAGATTACAGAGTCGGAAAGCGATTTTCTGTACTATTCCATGGATGTGGACAGTATCATGGTGGGTGCTCCGCTTATAATGGATGATTATGGTATTGTAGGTCTTGCCTCTTCTTTGACTGCATCGAACGGAAAAAATATCGGGGTGCTGTTTGATGAGTCAGACGCTATCTGGATTGCAAATATTATCTATCAGTAACTTTTCTGAATAGGTATATATTCATATTTTTAACAGTAAACACAGACCATTGGTATCAGGCTGATGGTCTGTTTTTCATAAACGGCTGATGCTTTGGGAGAATGTATGAGAGAGGTTTTGCTTATTACTGCCTTTGCTATGAGTATTGTTGTAGCATTTATTATCAATCTTGCATTGCGAAAGGCAGTTACGAATAAGATTACGGTGGGTTGTGTACTGTTTGCCTTCCTGGCGGGAGGGTGTATCTACGGAGTAGGAATGGCCCAGGTCTGTGCAAACTCAGTGATTGCAACGGAGCGTGCATTTCTGGCGATCCTTGGAATGTTCCTGGGAAGAAATGACTACTCCACCATCAACTCTGCAGAGCTGATGAAGCTTTCCTGGGTCGTGCCGATATTCTGGCTGGCGCATATCTGCGCATTTTATGTAACTGCAAGCGCTGTCTTTGCGAATGCCGGGGCCGGGCTTGTACGCAGAATACGTGTCCTTGTTGCCAGATGGCGGGATATTGCCGTGATCTATGGTGCGGATGATCATACACTTTCTTTTGCCAGAAACCTGAACAGAGATCATAACAATCTGTCAGTTGTATTTGTTGATGAGGATACAGATCATGCACAAGCGGTGGAAAGGGAAGGTTTTTTGTTCCGTTCCGACTCTGATGCACTGGAGCCGTCGGATCGCTTTTTGAAGGGGATCGGTCTTCGTCCCGGAAAGCGGAAAATCACTCTGTATGCGATCAGTGAAAATCATGAAAACAACTATAAGTACGCCGGGGAGTTTCTGAACATTCTTGAACGCAGACAGATCGATCCGGATCAGACTGCAGCCATGGTGATTACAGAGGATCATAACGAGCTTATGTCGGAAGCAGTAGATGGAAGCTACGGATATGGCAGTGCCTGCTCCTGCAGTTATCAGGAGCTGATCTCACGCCTGCTGATTCAAAGATATCCAACCTGGGATCAGGTCACTTTTTCTCCGGAGGGAAAGGCGGTGAATGATTTTAACTGCCTTGTGATCGGATTGGGAAAAACAGGGCAGAACGTGCTTCTGGAACTGATCATGAACGGCCAGTTTGAAGGAAGCCATTTTCGTGCTGATGTATTTGCCGGCTCCGGTACGGATGAGCTGGGCAGCATGATGTACCGTGCTCCGGAGGTTTTCACTGCCTATGAGATTCATATTCACAGGAACGATGCACGCAGCAGGGAACTGTATGCGTTTTTGGAGGAAAGAGGAGACAAGCTGAAGTATGCTGCAATCTGCACAGGCAATGAAAAGTTGAATCGTGAAATTGCGGTAGAACTGGATTCTTTTTTCAAGGATCAGGAGCTGGATATCCCTGTCTGTATATGCGGAAAGCAAGTGTACCGGCTGGGTGATATACATCACAACATCTATACCCCGGATCTGCTGGTGCCGGAGCTGCAGGATACAGGTGCAAAAAAAATCAATCAGGTGTATTGCAGCAGTAATGGCAGATCTGAACAGGAAAACTGGGCTTCCTGTGACAGTTTCAGCAGAAGAAGCTGCCGTGCTGCCTGGAGTTTCAGAGGCGCATTTGTTAAGGCTTCGACAGGAACACCTGTGGATCAGATTTCAGGAAAAAAACAGGAAAACCTGTCCAGAACAGAGCACCTGCGGTGGTGTGCATTCCATCGATGCAATGGTTTTCAATTGATGAGTCGGGAAGAGGTGCTCGCCAGAGCCCGAAGAATTCAGGAGGGAGAATCGATTCGCCTGACAAAGACTGGAAAGCGCCATGCCTGTCTTATGATGTATGATGATCTGGAACAGCTGGATGAGATTGCCCGGAAGACAGCCGGGCAGCAAACGGATTACAGAGGCAGCAACTGGGATAATGTACGGATTCTCCTGGAGACAGAGGAAG
Organism: Lachnospiraceae bacterium; assembly: GCA_030527645.1. Classification (GTDB taxonomy): domain Bacteria; phylum Bacillota; class Clostridia; order Lachnospirales; family Lachnospiraceae; genus JAKSRN01. The sequence goes on from JAUNAJ010000001.1 coordinate 178,559, forward strand.
GAGATCAATATGAAGCAGAGTAAAAAAATTCTTGTGGCTCTTACAGGAATCCTCTTAATTCTTCCGCTGCTGCTTCTCCTGGCAGAAAGACGGGCGGGCAGTACCACCATCAGATCCTATGGCGATGCCATCTGGTATACCTTTACAACTCTGACAACGGTGGGATACGGAGACATGGTTCCTGTTTCAACGGTGGGAAGAATGCTTGGCTTTTTTCTTTTGCTTCTTAGTCTGGGTGTTCTGGCTTCCTTTATCAGTCTTCTGGTAACATTTTTGTCAGGAAGTGCACTGCCAAGATGGAGACTGAAACACTCCGGGAGAAAATGTCTGAATATTTTTCTCAATTTTGATTCCTCAGCAGAATATCTGGCAGAACAAATTGTTGAAAAGGATCCGGCTTCCCTGGTTGTATTTGTCTGTCAGAAAGAAACATCCTCTCAACCACTGGATCAAAGGTATGTGCAGATGTCTGCTTCTCCTTCTGAAATAGCGGATATCTGTCATTCGGAAAAGATCCGTATCTTTCAAACGGATGGTATTCCCGAACATGCGGAAGAACTGCCCGGGGAGGTGTACTGTGTGACCGACCTTCCAAGGGAAGGAAAACCGGCATCTCTTCATTTCTTTAATCCCCGGGAATGTATGGCAAGAGTATTCTGGAAACAGAAAATATTCCTCACAGGGAATGAGAACATTGTGATCATCGGTTCCGGATCTTTGGCTGATTCTGTTCTGGAATGGGCATTGCTGCAGAATTGTATAAAGCCGGATCAGAAAATCACCTATCATATGTTCGGGGATTTCAGTGATTTTATCAATAATCATCCGAATATGGGAGCGTATTTTTCCGTCAATAACCGGGAAGCAACGGGAGACTGTCTGATTTTTCATCAGAAGCCCTGGAATGCAGATCCTGCCGTGTTAAGAGGTGCTGACTGCATTGTATTCTGTGACGATGAGAAACAACGCAATCAGAAGAGGTCGTCGGATCTGAAAAAATATTTTTTTACCAGAGGAAAGGTGTTTGTATATGCTGAGAATGTACCTGCAGAATACAGCGGATTTGTATCGGAAAAGGAACTGTATTCCCCGGATCAGATGATCGGGGAAAAGCAGAATAAACTGGCCAGAACGATGCATGCTCTATATCAGAGCAGGAACGGAGGACCGTCCTGGGAGGAAATCAGTGATTTTCAACAGCGATCCAATCTGGCGGCAGCTGACCATGTTTACATGAAACTCCGAATTCTGTTGGGAAAGGATGTTACGGAGCCGGAGCCGGAGGACTATCAGGCTGCCTTTCAGGTGTACAGATCTGTTGATCCGGCTGTAAGAGAACAGTATCTGGAACTGGAGCATCAGCGTTGGATGCGGTTCCATCTGCTGCACGGGTGGTCCTATCATGAACAGAGAGATAACAGCAGCCGGCAGCATCCATGTCTTTTGCCCTATCATGATCTGGGCAGAGAAGACCAGCTGAAGGATGAATACAGCTGGAAATTACTGGAATTACTGGGAGAATAGCCATGAAAAAGAAAGAGGATCTTACCACAGAAGAAGTTTTTTATGATGCTTTTATCAGTTATCGCCACGCAGAAATTGATGGAGCGATTGCTGAAAAACTGCACAGGAAACTGGAACGGTACCACATTCCGAAGCAGCTGCAGAAGAAAACAGGAAAGAAGAAGATTTCCCGCATTTTCAGGGATCAGGAGGAGCTGCCGCTTTCCTTCAGTCTGACAGACGATATTACAAAGGCACTGGATCATTCGGAATTTCTGATCGTGTTATGCTCAAAGACCTCCCGGGAATCCAAATGGGTACAGCGTGAAATTGAATATTTCAGTAAGGTTCACGGGAAGGAAAGGATCCTGACCCTTCTGGTGAACGATGAACCGGAGGATGCCTTCCCGGATCAGCTTCGTTTTCGCACCAGAGAAATAACGGATGCTGAAGGAAACCGGATAGAGATTCAGGAGGAGATAGAGCCGCTGGCAGCTGATATCAGAGGAGCAACGCAGAAAGAGCGTTTCAAAAAGCTGGACAGTGAAATTCTCCGTCTGATCGCCCCCATGCTGGGATGTACTTATGATGAACTGAAGCAGCGGCACAAGGCATATAGAAATAAAAGGATCGCAGCGGGAATCGGAACAGCGGCAGCTGTGGCTCTTGTGTTTTCCGGTTATGGTTTGTACAAAAACACCCGATTGAATCAGGCAAATCAGGAACGAATTCGAAATCAGGGCAGATACCTGGCAGCTCTTGCGCAGGAGAAGATGGATAGTCAGCAGCCTGCAGAGGCGATGGAGCTTGCCCTCTCTGCACTGCCGGATCAGTATGAGGAAAGTGAAGTGATTCCGGATATCGGTTCTGTGCTGCATCAGGGATTGCATACCTATCAGCTGGAGGAAAATTATGTATTGTCTATTACTGCATCCTACAGCTATGACGGAATCAATCAGGAATATTTTGCAGATGCAGAGGATAACAGATTGTTTACGACCGATGGGAATCAGATTTTTATCTGGAATCTGGAAACAAACGGATTGGAACAAACCATTGAATCGGGGCTCGGCAGTATTTATTCTTTTTCAGAACAGCTTCTGCACAGAGAAGACAATCTTCTGGTCCTGACTGATAAATTTCATATGATTCAGGTCTATGATTATGCTTCTCACCGGGTAGTGTGGGAAAAGGAAATTTCTGAAAATTTGTCAGGGATCACATTGCTGAAAGAAAAGAAAAGGATTATTACTGTGGATCAGGCACAGATCACAGTTTATGATCTGCACAGCGGAGAAACAGTTCAGACCTTCGACCTGGACCTGGATGGATACACGGTTTCCTGTGATGCACTTGCAGTCAGTCCCGATGAAAAAATCCTTGTCTTTGATGTACATGATGATGCAATCATTGTTGAGTATCCTGCCGGAGACAGCTGGACTTTTGAGGCGGAAATAGATTACATGAATAGAAAGCAGGAAGAGGAGCAGGATGCTGTGCTGCTTTTTCAGTTGGCTGACGGAACTGCAGAGATCATTGAACCGGGTCTCCATTTAATTGACAAACTGCAGTTTTTGTCCGACGATCAGCTTCTTCTGTATGCGGACAGAAGCATTGTGGCCGGTTACAGGGATGAGTATTCCTGGTCTACGCAGCAGATGAATCAATTGAACATTGCATTGATGAATATAGGAGAAGAGTGGCTGGAGTGGACAGAAGAGATTGAATATGGTCCTTTTACAGCAATGAATGATGCCCGGACTGTTGGAGATGATCTGTTTTTAATTACAGGAAATAAATGCCTGCTGTTTGATCGGGAAACAGGAACAATACGCAGACAATGGGAAATGAAAACCGCGCTCAAGGGGATCTGGTCTGTAACGGAAGAGGAATTCCGGGTATTTGGAGAGGACGGAACCTGCATCATAGGAAAATCTGATTCTGATTCCTGGGATACAGTTGTGTTCTTTGAAAGAGGTCTTACTGCGGCAGTACAGGATGCAAAAAGTTTTCTGGTCAGATATGAATCGTATGGTTCAGATGTAGACTCTCGGCTGGTTCGATATCAGTTTGTGAGCGATGAAAACTATGTTGAATTGAAGAACGATGAAAGAGAGACAGTTGAACAAATAGCAGCTTCTGCTGAGCGAAGTGATACCTGTACAGGACCGGATCGGTCCTATTATCAGATTGCGGATGGAGCACTGATCAAATACAACCGGGAAAATGGAAAAGAAGTATGGAAGCTGATTCTTCCGGAGTATTGGGGGAATCTTCCGGCTGCCTGGAATTTTCTTGATGAGAACCTGTTGATTTTGACAGGGAGTAATCAAGCCCGTGAGATCAATGTCAGTGACGAAAACTATGGTATCATCACTGCAATCGCCAACGTGGTATATTATGATGCGGAAGAAAACTGCTATTATATGGGTGAATATCAGGAACAATATGACGTATCTCAGGGACAGTATGCTGTTGAGGAAGTCTCTGTTTCCGGCAAATTTCCAAGGTATTCTCTTCAGGAACTGGAGCAGATAGCAGGATCGTATCTGGAGGAAATTCAATAGTCAAAGCATTCTGAAAATTGCAGTACTGAAACAGAGAAGTAGATAAGTTTCTCATGTTTCCTCCTGTGAAATATTTACAATTATACTTTAATAGGATAAAATGAATCCATATGAAAAAATCAGTATCAGATATTAAAGAAGAATTTAAACAGGCTCCCAGAGACTCCTGGGAGAGTCTTTTTTCACTCTATGCATCGGATGAGCGAAAGGGTGTACAGACTGTTCTGGCAGCCTGCCGGCGGCAGCTGGAAAAGGAGCGGGAGGAGTGGGAGAGACTTGAAAAGCTCTGCTCCTATGAAGCCATGCATCCGGAGGCAGCGTATATCTGCGGAATCGATGAGGTGGGCCGGGGACCTCTGGCAGGTCCGGTGGTTGCAGGGGCGGTCATTCTTCCGAAGGATCTGCGGATTCCAGGAATCAACGACTCCAAGAAGCTCAGTGAGAAAAAACGGGAAGAGCTGTATCAGGTGATCACGGAGAAAGCCGTTGCCTGGGCAGTGGGATATGCTTCACCGGAAAGAATCGATGAGATCAATATTCTGCAGGCGACCTATGAAGCCATGCGGGAGGCAATCGGGAAGCTGGTTCCGGCACCGGATCTGCTTCTGAACGATGCCGTGACGATTCCGGGGGTATACATTCCACAGGTTCCTATTATCAAGGGTGATGCGAAAAGTCAGTCCATCGCAGCAGCCAGCATTATTGCCAAGGTGACAAGAGACCGCCTGATGGTGGAATATGATGCACTGCTTCCTGAGTACGGATTTGCTTCTAATAAGGGGTACGGATCCGCGGCTCATATTGAGGCTCTGAAGAGGGTCGGTCCAAGTCCGATCCACAGGGTTTCTTTTATCGGGCATTTTGTCTGAAGGGTGAAGACTCACTTCTGCTGTATAAGATGCAGGCTCTGTCTTTTCCACTCAGAGAAAATCCATGAACCATCATATCAGAAGGAGGAGTATGTAAGTGGATGACAAAATAAAACCGCTGTTTAATCTGGTTAAGATCTTCACTATGGTAACGCAGTTTACATTTTCTCTTCTGACACCGATTATCCTGAGTCTGCTGCTTTGCTGGTACATCGTGAACAAGACAGGCTGCGGACTCTGGATCTATATACCGGGATTCATTATCGGTCTCGGCACTGCCTTCATGGTTGCCTACAGGCTCTATCTGCAGGTTGTGAAAAAAGATAAGAAGGAGAATCGTCAGAGAACCTCCTTCAACAGACATTTATAGGAGCTCGGCTTGAACTCAGGCCATGAGCCGACCGGCTCAGTCGAAAAAACTATAAAGGAGAGATAACTAAATCTATGTTTAAATTACAGCCCGGTGTAAAAAAAGAGGTAAACAATATTATCATTTACACCTGTGTCGGAATCGTTCTGGAGCTGATCCTTCTGATCCTGGCTCATTTCTTCTGGATTCCGGATAAAATTCCCTTTGATTACACCATTTTTACCGGAGCAATTGCAGGCGGCGCTGTTGCTGTTCTGAACTTCGTATTGATGGCGCTGACCGTACAGAAGGTTGCAGGCGTTACCGATGACGAAAAAACTGCAAGAAAGATCCTGCAGGGCAGCTACTCCAAGCGAATGCTCATGCAGATCGTATGGATCGTGATTGCAATTGCAGCTCCCTGTTTCCATGTTGTGGCGGGAATTCTTCCGCTTCTGTTCCCTACTATGGGAATCAAGATCCGGGCAGTTCTCGGAAAATAATTCAGTGATCAACAGTCTGTATCATCATCCGTTCAGAAGCATGCAGATGTCTTGCTGAGTGCCTTCTTTAGCGGGCAGACCGGATGGCATGCAGATTGTTATCAAAATAGAAGAGTAACTGTTCCGGAGGTCGGTTTACAGAATCCGGACAGCTGCGATTAAAAAGAAAAAAAGAAAGGAGGAAAAGACTTGGATATTAATATCGTCGGCCCAAAAGTCTTCTGGACCTCGTCCTGGGAGGTACCGATCCTTGGAAAGTTTCAGCTCTCTGAAACGATCCTTGTCAGCTGGCTGGTTATGGCTGTCATAACCCTGGTGTGTATCTTTCTGACCAGAGATCTGAAGGTCGAAAATATTTCCAAGAGACAGGCACTGGCAGAGTTTATTGTTGAGAAACTGGACAATTTCGTTCTGGGCAATATGGGAGAACGGTTCAGGTATATGATTCCCTTCATCGGCGCGTTGTTCGCCACCAGTCTGGTATCAAACCTGATCAGTCTTACCGGTCTTCGAAGCCCCACTGCAGATCTTTCTACAGAGGCAGCATGGGCACTGGTGGTCTTCATCATGATCACTCGCCAGAAGCTGAAGACCAATGGTCTGGGAGGATATCTGAAGGGCTTCACAGAACCGATCTTTGTGATGACTCCGTTCAATATACTCGGAGAGATCTCCACTCCCGTCAGCATGGCCTGCCGACACTTCGGAAATATTTTTTCGGGAATCGTAATCAACGCTCTGATCTATGGAGCGCTTGCTGTGGCAAGCTCCGCACTCTTAGGATTGATTCCCGGTGCAGTCGGTGCAGTGCTTTCGCAGATCCCTATTCTGCAGGTGGGTCTGCCGGCAATTACATCCGTCTATTTTGACTGGTTTACCGGCTGTATGCAGGCGTTCATTTTCAGTATGCTGACCATCATGTACATAGCGGTGGAAGCAGAAGCGGAATAGCCTGACTGTCCGCAGAGACAAAAGTCTGCGGCTGGAGTGAAAGGATGGGAAACGGACTGAAAAGGAAAGGTGTTCCCGTCAGAAAACAATGACAAATTAGGAGGAAATTATTTTATGGATTTTACAGTACTTGCTAAAGGTATTGCTTTAATGGGTTGTGCTATTGGTGCCGGTCTTGCTCTGATCGCCGGTATCGGACCTGGTATTGGAGAAGGTAACGCCGTTGCAAAGGCACTGGAGGCCATCGGAAGACAGCCTGAGTGCAAGGGCGATGTTCAGTCTACCATGCTTCTCGGTGTTGCTCTTGCAGAGACAACCGGTATCTACGGTTTCGTAACAGGTCTGCTGCTGATCTTTGTTGCACCTGGTATGTTCATGAATTATCTTGGATAATCCGGGAACAACCGAACCAGGCAGCAAACTTAGTACAGGAGGAAAACCATGGATACACAAGGATTGGTAGGAATCGTACCGTGGACTCTGATTGCGCAGCTCTGCAACCTTTTTATCCAGCTCTGGCTGATTAAGAAGTTTCTTCTTACACCTGTTCGGAATATCCTGAAGAAAAGACAGGAGATGACTGACGCTAAGATTCAGGAAGCTGAGCAGGCAAAAACCGAAGCACATGCGATCAAAGCGGAATATGAGCAGAACATGCTGGCTGCAAAGGAAAAAGCCAATGAGATTCTCGCATCTGCTCAGAAGACTGCGGATAACCAGGCTGAAGTAATCCTTCAGGAGGCAAATCAGCAGGCTGCCCAGCTGAAAGCAAAGGCTGAGAGAGAAATTGCGCAGGAGAAGAAAAAAGCAGTCAACGAACTCAAGAATGAGATCGGTGATATCGCTGTGGAGATTGCCGGCAAGGTAATTGACCGTGAGGTGAAGGAATCCGACCACGAGAAGTTAATTGACGACTTTATATTAAATATAGGTAATGAATCGTGACAAAAACAGCAAAAATATATGGAAGCGGTTTATATGACCTGGCATTGGAGGACAATCTGTCAGAACAGATCATGAAGGAGCTGGAGGAAGTGCGCAGAGTATTCTGGGAAAACCCCGATTATCAGAGTCTGCTGGCACTGCCCTCTATTCCCAAGCATGAGCGTACAAAGCTGATTGAGGACGCCTTCGGAAGTCAGGTCCAGCGGTATCTGGTGAATTTTCTGAAGATACTGTGTGAACGCGGTATCATCATGGAATTCGGGGGATGCTGTGACGAGTACACAAGACGCTACCGGATCGACCACAATATATCAGAGGCAATCGTATACACTGCATCTGCCCTGACTGCCTCCCAGAAGGAAGCACTTCAGGCAAAGCTGGAGAAGACCAGCGGCAAGACAGTGATCCTGACAGAAAAGGTTCAGCCGTCTCTGATCGCAGGTATCCGGGTGGAATTAGACGGAAAGCAGCTGGATGGCTCCATTCAGGGACGTCTTTCCGGTATTTCCCGAAAACTTGATGAATTAGTTGTATAGTAACAATAAAGGATGGTAAAGGAAACATGCAATTTAAACCAGAAGATATATCCAAAGTCATCCGAAGCCAGATTAAATATTATGATAATGCAATCTCTCAGAGCGAGACCGGAACTGTTCTGACAGTCGGCGACGGTATTGCCAGAGCCAGCGGTCTGACCGCTTGCATGGCCGGTGAGCTTCTCGAATTTGAGGATGGCAGCTTCGGAATGGCTCAGAACCTGGAAGAGAACATGGTATCCATCGTACTTTTCGGAACTGACGAGAACATCGGTGAAGGTCAGACCGTAAAACGTACCGGAAAGGTTGTTTCCGTGCCGGTTGGTGATGCGATGGTTGGCCGTGTTGTAAATGCTCTGGGACAGCCCATCGATGGTGCAGGCCCCATTGAGACTTCTGAGTTCAGACCAATCGAGACCACTGCACCGGGTATCTGTGAACGTCAGCCGGTTAAGCAGCCTCTTCAGACAGGTATCAAGGCGATTGACTCTATGATCCCTATCGGAAGGGGACAGCGAGAGCTGATCATCGGAGACCGTCAGACCGGTAAAACAACCGTTGCAACGGATACGATCATCAACCAGAAGGGAAAGGATGTTATCTGTATCTACGTAGCAATCGGACAGAAACGTTCTACGGTTGCTTCTCTTGTTGAGAACCTGCAGAAGAACGGAGCAATGGATTACACCATCGTGGTAGCGGCAACTGCTTCAGAGGCAAGCCCGCTGCAGTTTATCGCACCTTATACCGGCTGCTCCATGGGAGAGTATTTCATGGGCAAGGGCAAGGATGCACTGATCATTTACGATGACCTGAGCAAGCATGCGGTAGCATACCGTGCACTCTCTCTGCTGATTCGCCGTCCGCCGGGACGTGAGGCTTATCCGGGTGATGTATTCTATCTGCATTCAAGACTTCTTGAGCGTGCAGCTAAATTTGATGATGCACATGGCGGCGGCTCCCTGACTGCTCTTCCTATCATTGAGACACAGGCAGGCGATGTATCCGCTTATATCCCTACAAACGTTATCTCCATTACAGACGGTCAGATCTATCTGGAGACAGAGCTGTTCCATTCCGGAATCATGCCGGCAGTTAACCCTGGTATTTCCGTATCCCGAGTTGGAGGAAATGCACAGAGATCTGCCATGAAGAAGGTTTCCGGTTCTCTGAAGCTGCTGTATTCTCAGTACCGTGAGCTGCAGGGCTTTGCACAGTTCGGCTCTGATCTGGATGCAGATACAAAGGCCCGCCTGGCACAGGGAGAGAGAATCGTAGAGGTTCTGAAGCAGAATAACAACTCACCCATCGAGGTTGAGAAGCAGATTGCGATCATCTATGCAGTATCCAGAAATATGCTGACGGATATTGCAGTATCCGATATCCGTGCCTATGAGAAGGGTCTGTTCAGTTATCTGGATACAGACGCTGCAGGTGTGGAGATCATGCAGGATCTGCGCACCAGAGATAAGTTCGATCAGGAAGCAGAGGATAAACTGAAAGCTGTGATCAGTGCTTATACGCAGCAGTTTCTTGATACAAAGGTAGAGAAATAAGGCAGGAGGTAGAGTATGGCTGCTAATATGAAAGCGGTAAAGCTGCGCATCAAGAGTGTGCAGAATACCATGCAGATCACAAAGGCCATGCAGCTGGTTGCTTCCTCAAAACTGCGAAAAGCAAAGGAAAGAGCTGACAAATGTAAACCCTATTCACAGGAGCTTCAGCAGGCGCTGAGGGATATTGCCAACGGATATGTGGGATTCCAGTCCGTCTATGCAAAGGCTTCTGCCAATGAGAAGCACTGTTACATTCTTGTGGCAGGTGACAGAGGAATGGCAGGCGGCTACAACTCCAATGTTTTTAAATGCCTGGAGGCCCGGAAGGGAGAGGGGAAGGACATTGTAGTTCTTCCTGTGGGAAAACGAGCTGTGGATTATGCGCAGAGAATGGGATATGAAATTCTCACCACTGATTTTGCACAGATCGAGTTTATTGATGTCGGTGACTGCTTCCGTATCTCTGAGCTGCTTTGCTCGGAATTCCGAAAGGGAAGCTTTGGTCATATTGAGATGTGCCACACCGAGTTTATCTCCATGCTGACACAGCGGCCGACCGTTTTTCCGATCCTTCCGCTGCATGATATTGCACAGGAATACCAGGATCCGGAGGCAGTGAAGAAGATCGGTCTTACTCTCTATGATCCGAATCCGGAGGAAGTATTTGACATCATTGTTCCTGAATATCTGGCAGGACTGATCTATGCAGGAATCTGCTCCAGTCTTGCGAGTGAGCTGGCAGCAAGAAGAACGGCTATGGATGCTGCTACCAAGAATGCAGGTGAGATGATCGATAAACTCAGTCTGTACTATAACAGAGCACGTCAGGCAAGCATTACGCAGGAGATCACTGAGATCGTTGCCGGTGCAGAGGGTGTCTGATCCGGAAATGTCCGAATCCGCCTGATCTGTTATAAGCTGCCGGATGCATTGCAGCATCACAGGCAGTGGGTAAAAATAGTTGTTCAGATCCCATCGGGATCTGATTCATAAAGGAGACTCAAAAATGAGTGAAAAACACATTGGTAAGATTGTGCAGGTAACAGGTCCTGTTCTGGATATCAGATTCGGACATGACGAGCTGCCTGCACTTCAGAACGCCATTGAAATTGACAACAACGGCGTATTGCTCGTTGCAGAGGTCGCTCAGCAGATAGGAGACAATACCGTTCGCTGTATTGCCATGAGCTCTACAGACGGTCTTGTACGAGGCATGGATGCTGTAGACACCGGAGCTCCCATCAGTGTTCCGGTAGGGGAGGAGTGTCTGGGACGAGTATTCAACCTCCTCGGACAGCCGATCGATAATAAGCCGGCTCCGGAGAACACCGAGCGCTGGTCCATTCATCGCCCGGCTCCGGCCTATGAAGAGCAGACACCTGCAACTGAGATCTTTGAGACCGGTATCAAGGTCGTAGACCTGATCTGTCCCTATGCAAAGGGTGGAAAAATCGGTCTGTTCGGCGGTGCGGGAGTAGGAAAAACCGTACTGATCATGGAGCTGATCAACAACGTTGCAAAGGCCCACGGCGGACTGTCTGTATTCACCGGTGTAGGTGAGCGTACCCGTGAGGGCAACGACCTGTACGGTGAGATGCAGGAAAGCGGTGTTATTGATAAAACCGCACTGGTATACGGCCAGATGAACGAACCGCCGGGAGCGCGTATGCGAGTTGCTCTTTCCGGACTGACAATGGCAGAATATTTCCGTGATCAGAAAAATCAGGACGTGCTTCTGTTCATTGATAACATTTATCGTTTTACACAGGCCGGCTCAGAGGTATCAGCTCTTCTGGGACGTATGCCTTCCGCAGTAGGATACCAGCCTACGCTGGCTACTGAGATGGGTGCTCTTCAGGAGCGAATCACATCAACAACAAAGGGCTCTATCACATCTGTACAGGCTGTATACGTACCTGCGGATGACCTGACTGACCCTGCTCCGGCAACAACCTTCACCCATCTGGATGCAACCACGGTTCTTGCCCGTGAGATCGCCAGCCAGGGTATTTATCCTGCAGTAGATCCGCTGGATTCCACCAGCCGTATCCTGACTCCGGAGGTTGTAGGACAGGAGCATTACGATGTTGCCATGGGAGTGCAGCAGGTTCTTCAGAGATACAAAGAGCTGCAGGATATCATCGCAATCATGGGTATGGATGAGCTGTCAGAGGACGATAAGCTCGCAGTAACCCGTGCACGTAAAGTACAGAGATTCCTTTCTCAGAGCTTCTCCGTAGCTGAGCAGTTTACCGGAATGCCCGGAAAATACGTTCCGCTGAAGGAGACCATCCGCGGATTCCGTATGATCCTGGATGGTGAGTGCGACGATATTCCTGAGAGCTGCTTCCTGTTTACAGGTACGATCGACGAAGTATTTGAAAAAGCAAAAGCAATGTAAAGGAGGGTGGCAATGACTACTTTTCCGTTACGAATCGGTACTCCGGACGGCCTGCTGTTCAGCGGGGATGCAGTACGGATGGTGCTGCGGACTATAACCGGAGATCGTGCCATTCTGGCAAATCATATTGATTTCTGTACCGGAATCGGTATGGGAGAGGCACACTTTGTTCTTGAGGACGGTACGGTAAGAAAAGCTGCCTGTATCGGAGGCATGGTCACCATGCAGAACGGTGTCTGTCGAATTCTTTCCACCACCTGGGAGTGGGCGGATGATATTGACAAGGACCGTGCACAGAGAGCAAAGGAGCGAGCAGAGGAGAAACTCCGCAAGGGAGACCTCAGCGAAAAAGAAGCAATGATTCAGGAGGCCAAGCTGAAGAGAGCACTGGTTCGACTGAGTGTAAAGAACGGCTGACAGGAGGCCGGACAAACAGTATCCCGGGCTTTGTCTGACGAGATCAGGAGGGATACGAATCGGAAGAGAGGGACAATGGATCGGCAGCAGTACCTGTTGATCTGCTGTCCCTTTTTGACAGTATTATTCAGTGTTGTGTCAGGTTTACACGATAAGTGAATATGCATGGTTTCCCGTGTAGGGAACATGTTCGGGAAGAGTCGGGGAGAAGGAGAGCTGCTTGAGAGAGGGCAGAAACAAAAGAATCATTGGAACCATTCACGAAGAGCTGGCTGCGGAGTATCTGGAACAGAAGGGCTATCGGATCCTGGAGCGAAATTATCAGAATCGTTACGGCGAACTGGATCTGATTGCTCTCAGGTTTCCGAACCATATCGAAGAGCAGGCACGCCGAAAACGATCAAAGGCAGAGTTGTTTAGTATCCCGGGTGTTTCCCTTGTGATCTGTGAGGTGAAATACAGAACTCACAGAGGAACCGGAGATCCTGCCGAGGCTGTAACCAGAAGGAAGATGCAGCATATATGCCGAACTGCTGTGGGATACTATATGGAACAGAGATTGTCGGATTCCTTTCCCTGCCGCTTTGATGTGATCAGTATTCTCGGGAACGGAAGGATCCGGCATATAGAGGATGCCTTTCCTTTTTTATACTGAAGAAGACTGTTGTATTCCTGCTGTCTTGGGATCGAGAGATCTGAGCAGTAAACTGTAACTGAAGAAGGAGTAGAATACATGCTTACAATTAACTGGACACAGGACAGACCCTCCATGAAGGTAAACAGGAAAAATGATCTGGTCTGGCTCTCCTATCCGGAGCTGGACCGGCAGGACTGGCTTGTCAACGGCTTTTCCACCAGGCTGGGAGGAGTCAGTGAAGGGATGTTCTCTTCTATGAATCTCAGTTTCACAAGAGGGGATGATCCGGAAGCTGTGATGGAAAACTACAATAGGATCGGTGAGGGACTGGGATTTCGTCCGGAATGGGTTGCTGCCTCTGACCAGATCCATGCAGTCAATCTCCGGGTAGTTGGAGAGAAGGACAGGGGAAAAGGAGTGACCGGAGAGCGGGATTATTCCGGGATCGACGGCCTGCTGACCAATGTTCCGGGAGTCGTGCTTGCCACATTTTTTGCAGACTGTGTTCCCCTGTACTTTGTGGATCCCGTGCATAAAGCCATTGCCCTGTCTCACTCAGGGTGGCGCGGTACAGTTCAGCGGATGGGCAGGGAGACGATCCGGCGAATGCAGAAGGAATATGGGACGGATCCGGAGGATCTGTTCACAGCCATCGGTCCCTCCATCTGTCAGGACTGCTATGAAGTAAGCGAGGATGTGATCGAAGCATTCAGACAGGAATTTCCTGATGAGCTGCATGAGCGGCTGTTCTATCCGACGATACCCGGCAAATACCAGCTGAATCTCTGGGAGGCTAACCGGCAGATCCTGCTGGATGCAGGGGTGAGAGAGGAGCGGATCCATCTGCCGGGGCTGTGTACCTGCTGCAATCCGGAGCTGTTGTTTTCCCACCGGGCAAGCAAAGGAAAAAGAGGAAATCTGGCTGCGTTTCTTTTTATTAAAGATTCAGTCATTGTTTAACACAGCCCGGGCGGGTTATCCTTTGCTAATTTGCTGTTTTAGGCATTTTCTTTTAGGCATACTGTGCTATACTGTAACAGAACAGTAACGAATGAGGCATCATCCATGAAAGGTGAAGGAGGTATACACTATGATGTTTCTTTTGATCTTATTTATTCTGATATTGGTGCTTGTGATATCGAATGTGAAGATCGTTCCACAGACGAAATCCTTTGTAATTGAATTTCTCGGGCAGTATATGACTACCTGGAATGCAGGTCTCCATGTGAAGATTCCCTTTGTTACCCGTGTGATCAATCAGGTAGATATGCGGGAGCGTGTGGCAGATTTTCCGCCGCAGCCGGTAATTACAAAGGACAATGTTACCATGCACATTGATACTGTTGTGTATCTGAAGGTGTTTGATCCAAAAAGATTTACCTATGGTGTGGATCATCCCCTGAATGCGCTGGAGAATCTGACAGCCACCACGCTTCGAAATATCATTGGTGAGATGGAACTGGATCAGACTCTTACGTCCCGTGATCACATCAACAGCAGAATGTGTGTGGTTCTGGATGAAGCAACGGACCCCTGGGGAATCAAGGTCACCCGTGTGGAGCTGAAGAATATTCTTCCCCCGGCTGAGATCCAGGAAGCCATGGAAAAGCAGATGAAGGCAGAGCGTGAAAGACGTGAAGCGATCCTTCGTGCAGAGGGTGAGAAAAAAGCATCCATCCTGAAAGCAGAGGGTGAAAAGGAATCTGCCATCCTTCGTGCAGAAGCTTTGAAAACCCAGATGATCAAGGAAGCAGAGGGACACAAGGAATCCATTCGTCTCCACAAGGAAGCAGAGGCAATGGGCGTACAGTTGCTGACGGAGGCTGGTCTCAGTACAGAGCAGATCGTTCGTCTTCAGAGTCTGGATGCATTTGAGAAGGTAGCGGACGGACAGGCAACCAAGATCATTATTCCTTCCAATCTGCAGGATATGGCAGGACTTGTAGCAGCACTGAAGGAGAGTGCTGAAAACTAAGCTTGCTATGCGGCAGCTTCCGAGGTAAAACAGTGGGGGATCTGCACGTCAGAGAGGGCTCTGGTGAACAGGCGCAAAAGGTGACAGGCAATGAAAAAAGACAGGCTGAAATCAAATTCGATTTCAGCCTGTCTTTTTTCGCTGCAGCTCGTTCCGTGAACTGCAGCTTTATTACTGGTGCTTCTGCATCAGCTTATTCAGCTTGCCAGTATTGTCACGAACCTTTTCGATAGAAACATCATGGTTCATCGTGTCGATGATATTTGCGAGATATTTGCCCATTTTGGCTGTCTCATACCAGGGTCTGGATTTCAGTTCCTCGGTCTGATAGATCAGATCGGTCGTGATTACCTTGGAGATGTAGCCTTTATTGTAGTAATCATCGAATTTTGCAAGACCGTCGGTAAACAGACCGAAGGTAGCGCACACGAATACATCAGAGGCGCCCCTGTCTTTCAGCTGCTTGGCACAGTCCAGCATACTCTCACCGGAGGAGATCATATCATCAATGATGATAACGGCCTTTCCGGCTACAGAGTCACCCAGAAACTCATGGGCAACAATCGGGTTCTTTCCGTTTACAATGGTAGAGTAATCACGGCGTTTGTAGAACATGCCCATATCTACTCTCAGTACGTTGGAGAAGTAGACAGCGCGGGACATGGCACCCTCATCCGGGCTGATGGCCATCAGATGCTCCTTGGAGATATCCAGATCCGGAACCGCCTCCAGCAGTGCCTTCAGAAACTGATAGGTAGGGAAGTAGTTATCAAAGCCCTTCAGCGGGATCGCATTGGCAACACGGGGATCGTGTGCATCGAAGGTGATGATGTTGTGGACATTCATATTCTTCAATTCTTCAAGAGCCAGTGCACAGTCCAGTGATTCTCTGGAGGTTCTCTTATGCTGTCTGCTTTCGTAGAGGAAGGGCATGATTACGTTGATACGATGTGCCTTTCCGGTAGCAGCAGCAATGATACGCTTCAGATTCTGGAAGTGATCATCCGGAGACATGTGATTGACATAACCGAAGGTTTTGTAGGTCACACTGAAGTTGCATACATCAACAAGAATAAAAAGGTCTACTCCGCGGACAGATTCTTTCAGAACACCCTTTGCCTCACCGGTACCGAAACGGGGACAGCCGCATTCCACAAGGAAGCTGTCTTCAGCATATCCGAATATGCTGGCTTTCTCGGGATTCATCTTAATAATATCATTTCGGAAGGACACCAGATACTGATCAATAACCTTTGCCATCTCTTCACAGCCGGGAACGGCAGCGATCTTCAAAGGAGCACAGGGAAGAGAATGTAAAAGGGAATCAAGATTAGCCATAATAACCTCTTTCTTTGTATTCAAATTAAAATTGATGAAAACGTTGAAAACGATTTCAAAAAGAAAAAACTGTCACATGAATCAGGCGGTTGCCTGAGACCGACAGCCAATTTATTTATAACACGGATGAAATCAGGTGTCAATGGAAACTGCTTGTTACTGTTCACGTTACTGAACTGTAACGTTCACAACGTGAACGGGTACAACTGTTCTGCCTCTTGCTTTTTTAAAAGTTCCTTGATATAGTATGATGGTTAAGGTGCCGTTTTGTGCATTTTCCGAGCTATCGGACAACTGCTTCCTATATAAAAGTGTTTGAAAGTGTTGGGATAATATTTTGAAAAAGAATCGTCATATTGT
>JAUNAJ010000037.1 GCA_030527645.1 Lachnospiraceae bacterium
CAACAACCTACATTTTTGCTCTGCAACTTTCTGCATTTTTATTATGCACTAAACAGAAGAATGGAATTTCAGAATAATCAACCAATTTATCTCCAGGTGATCAATGATATCAAGCGAAGATTGATTCGGGGAGAGATCAGTTCCGGTGAAAAGCTTTCATCTGTTCGCGAGCTGGCTCAGACCTATCAGATCAATCCGAATACAGCCTCCAGAGTCTATAAAGAGATGGAGACCATGGGCATTTGCTTCACAAGGAGAGGGCTTGGTACATTTATTACGGAGGATGAAGAGAAGATCATGGAAATCAGACAGGAGATGGCAGGAGAATATCTGCAGGAATTTATTAAAGGCATGACGGAGATGGGGTTCAGCTTCGATGAGATTCGGAAAATGCTGGAGGAGTACCATCACAGAGTGCATGAATGAGAGAGGAAAATATATGCTTACAAATCAGAATGTGACAAAACGATACAAGGGAAAGCCGGCGGTTTACGGACTTACGATCGATCTGGAGCCGGGACATATATACGGGCTTCTTGGTCCGAACGGAAGCGGAAAATCCACCTGGATGAAGATGATGGCCGGTCTGATCGTTCCGGATGAAGGAACGATTCAGCTGAACGGAGAGAAGATCGGTCCTGCTGCAAAAAAGAAAATTGTATATATGCCTACAGAGCCATATTTCTATGACTATATGAAGATCAGGGACGTAGGAAGCTATCTCGGGGATTTTTTCGAAGACTTTGATCCGGAATTGTGGAAGAATCTGCTGGAGCGAATGGAGCTGGAAGAGAATCTGAAGGTGACGCAGCTTTCCTCCGGCATGACTGCAAAGCTGAAGGTTGCGGCGGCACTGGCCAGAAAAGCAGAATATTATCTGCTGGATGAGCCGCTGAACGGAATTGATCTGCTGGCCAGAGAGGCAATCATTGAGACAATTATTGACTGTATGAGTGATCAGGCGTCGCTGATCATTTCCAGTCATCTGGTGGAGGAACTGGAAAAAACTGTGGATCAGGTATTTTTTCTGAAAGAGGGGCAGGCGGTCCTCACCGGTGATGTGGATGCAATCCGGGAGAGAAGAGGCCAGTCGATCGTAGATGTATATAAAGAGATATACAGGTAATGCCTGTTCCGGAACAGATATTATGTTCGGCCGGCGCATGTGCAGGTCCACCGGGCAGAACATTACCCGTGAACAACTATGTGCCGCCAGCGAATGGCGGCGGAATGGAGAGTATCATGAAAAATCTGATGAAATATGAAATAATACGAATGAAGACTCAGCTGCTGCTTGCTCTGGCCGCGATTGGTCTGCTGGAACTGGGGATACTGATTACTATGTTTATAGGAATGGATCATTTTACAGCTATATTTTCCGTTGTTCTTGCTCTGACCTTCTGGTTTCTGATCGTTGGAGTGGCTGTTGCGATTCTGGTTCAGTATTCCAGAGACGTAAATCGGAAGTCCGGCTATATGCTGTTTATGACACCGAATTCCTATTATAAGATCGTCGGCAGCAAGATTCTTACCAGTCTGGTGCTTGTGATCGGTCTGATCCTTCTTGGAATCCTGCTGGCGGCACTGGATGGCTTTGCTGCTGCAGCAAAGTACGGATATCTTACAAACCTTGATTTTGCAGGAGCATTAAGAGAATTAGGATTCCGCATTGATGTGGCTGCAGGTCTCCGGTCTGTTGGCTGGTTTGTTTCCGGTTTCTTTGGATGGGTCAGCATATTCACTCCGATCTTCTTTGTTATGACTCTGAACAAAGCCGTATTCTCGAACTGGAAATGCCGCGGTCTGATCAGCTTTGTGCTGTTCCTGATTTTGATGGGACTCTTCGGTTTCATTGAGAATCAGCTGATCGGATGGACAGCAGGCAGCTTCTCGAGCTCGGATGTAGTGATAGAAGGCATTTCCACCGCAGTGCTGGCAGTGGTTTGCTATATCGGTACAGTGAAGATTCTGGAGAAGAAGCTGGCACTGTAGACAATTGCATTTTGTCAGGGTAAGTAAGTAAAAGGTTTTTGTGTAACTGAAAAGAGCAGAATAGATGGAGGATGTTCCTTTTGGATGGTTGCCATACTCTGCTGAAATCGATATAGAGAAGGAGAAAAAATATGTTCAGACCAATGAGAAGATGTATGCAGCAGGTAACAGAGGCGGAGTGCAGGAGAGTTCTGAAGGAGGAGAAGCGTGCTGCGCTCTCTGTGATCGGCGATGATGGATATCCCTATACCGTACCTGTCAATTTCTATTATGATGAAGAGGATAACAGAATCTACATTCACGGAGCAAGGACAGGCCACAAGATCGATGCACTGAAGAATTGTGATAAGGTTTGCTTTACTGTCTGGGATCAGGGCTTTAAAACAGAGGGAAACTGGGAATGGAATTCTACCAGCGTGGTTGTGTTCGGTCGGGCAAAATTTCTTGAAGACAGAGCCGTCTGGGAGGAAAAGCTGCGGAAATTGGCAGGTAAATATTATCCTACTTCGGAGGAAGCAGAGGAGGAGATGAAAACTCCCTCAATTCAGGTGGTTCAGATGATTGCCATTGAGATCGAGCATATGACCGGGAAACTGGTGAATGAGAAATAATTTTTTTGAAGTGGAACGGAAGGACCGTCCCCGTGTTCCGGTGGAACGCGGGGACGGTTCTTCCGTTCCGGCTGCATCCGATTCACAAGTTACCGTGAGCAAAATCCGCAACCTTTCTGTAACGGTCCGGAAAACAGGAAAGTTGCATAGATACCCCTTGTTTGCTATACTTTACTAAGCTAAAATGTAATGCTTTTCATCGCAGCTTCAGAAAGCTCTGCACTTCTGTAAGGACGGATGAAAAGTATAGCAGCGTCTGTTCACAGCTGCGCTGCAGTATTTTGTAATAAGGAGGTATCACAATGCCTGCTGCATATGCACATCACAGATTTGGAGAAACCTGTCTGGAGGCTATGGATCCGAAGCTGAAGGAGGTCTGTATGAAGTACAGAGAACTCTATGATATCGGTGTCCACGGACCCGACATTCTCTTTTATTATCATCCGCTGAGCTCCAACAAGGTAAACAGCCACGGAAAGGATCTCCACAACTGGACGGGAGAGCAGTTTTTTCAGCTTTGTAAGTTCGGTTATCAGGAAGCGGAGGAGGGAAGGAAAGCAATGCTTGCATACCTTCTGGGCTTCCTTGCGCATTTTACTCTGGATTCCGGCTGCCATGATTTTATCGAGGAGGAAGCGGAGGAATCCGATCTTTCCCACAATCGGATCGAATCGCAGTACGAGGTGTATCTCATGGAACTGGATGGAAGGGACCCCATGCAGGTGGATCGTTCCCTTCCGCTGAAGCCCACCTTCAGAAATGCAGAGATCATCGCCCGATTCTTTCCATTTGAAGCAGAGGAGATTCAGAAAAGTCTGAAAGGGCAGAAGACTGTTCTGCACCTCTTTTATTCTCCTGCAGAGAAGAAAAAAGCAGTGGTGCGGAAACTGATCAGGGCTCTTAAAGTGAAAGGAGACTTCGGTGATCTGTTTCTGGATCGAGAGGTGCCGGAGGAATGTGTCATGATGAACGAGATCATCCTCACCAGGCAGAAGGCAGCTGCAAAGCTGTACCCGAAGCTAGCCCGGAATCTGGTGAGATTTCTGTACGACAAGGCGGAGCTGGATCAGTATTTCAAGTATGATTTTAAAGGGGTACTTCAAGAATCCTAGGCTGCGCTCATGAGCGTGCAGCAAAGTAGAATGGGAATGTCCGCTTTACTCTGCGCGATTGGAAAAGAAGGCAGGAGAATAGAGGCGGATCAATATAAAAACAGTATACTCGCTGTTCTGAGTGTTAGATAATAACAGGAAAGGAAAACAAGTTGGCAAATAAAATAAAGATGACAAAACTCGAAAAATCCTGGGTTCTGTATGATGTGGGCAACTCGGCCTTTACCATGCTGGCCTGTTCACTGGTGCCGATCTGGTTCAAATCCCTGGCGATCGGCACAGGTCCGGGGCAGATCACCTCGGATCAGGCAACGGCCTACTGGGCACTGGCCATGTCCATCGTTACTCTTGCGGTTGCGGTATTGGGACCGGTGCTGGGTGCATTTACGGATACAAAGGGCAGGAAAAAAATATTTTTCACCACCGCACTGGCACTTGGACTGATCGGCTGCTTTATCTCCGGCTTTATCTACAGCTGGCTGGTATTTATCATTGTACTGGTGCTGACAAAGATTGCATACAGCACCTCCCAGGTGTTTTACGATTCCATGCTGAATGACGTTACAACTGAGGAGCGAATGGACGAGATCTCCTCTTACGGCTTTGCCTGGGGATATATCGGATCCTGTATTCCATTCATAGTGGCACTGGTCGCCTATGTACTGGGTCCGGATATGATGGGAAAGATTTCTGACAGTGCGTCCCGTATCATCGGTTTCGGAGTGACTGCGCTCTGGTGGTTCGTCGTGACGATCCCGCTTTTGAGAAATTACAGGCAGATCCACTATGTGGATCGTCAGCCGGGAGCTGTAGGTGCAGTATTCCGGGAGATCGGAGCCACGATCGTACGAATGGTGAAGCATGAGAAGAAGATTTTCTATTTTCTGATCGCGTTCTTCCTGTATATTGACGGTGTCGGAACCATCATTGATAACTGTATCAACATCGGAACGGATCTTGGCTTGAGTACCGTCGGTCAGGTCGTTACCCTCCTGCTGACACAGGTGGTGGCATTTGCATTTTCGCTGATCTTCGGAATTCTGTCCAGAAAATACACCACCGTCACCCTGATCAAAGCCTGTATCATCGGTTATTTCTGTGTGTGTCTGTATGCGCTGACACTGAGAAGTCTGGTTGGCTTCGCCATTCTTGCCTTTGGCGTTGGAATGTTCCAGGGATCGATCCAGTCCCTGTCCAGAAGCTATTTCTCCAAGATCATTCCTCCGGAAAATTCCGGTGAGTACTTCGGGCTTTACGATATTTTCTGCAAGGGAGCATCCTTCCTGGGCTCCTTCGTCCTGGCAGCAGTAAAGCTGGCGGGCGGAACCATCAATATTGCGGTAGCATCCCTGGCTGTGTTCTTTGCTCTTGGATTCTTCTTCCTGACTCTTGCGGATAAGCAGAAGTCAGTGGTAAAATAAACTGCCCCATAGAAATGTTCGGAAGTGGAACGGGGGGACGGTGGTGGTGTTCCGAAAATCGGAACACCACCACCGTCCCCCCGTTCCAACAGGAAAGGAATATGTGTATGAACAACAACAGGCAGTCAGCCGCCTACGGGAATCCGCTGGGAACACTTCCGGTCAGGCAGCTGATGAAGAAATTTGCCATGCCCAGCATTGTCGCCATGCTGGTCAGTGCCGTATACAATATCGTGGATCAGCTGTTTATCGGCCAGGCAGTAGGAACCCATGGAAATGCTGCCACGAATATTGCATTTCCCCTGGCCATGCTGTGTACATCCATTGCGTTGATGTTCGGTATCGGCGGTGCTTCCTCCTTCAACCTGAAGCTGGGAGCGGGAGAAGAGGAGCAGGCGCCCTATTATGTGGGAAATGCAATCTTCGGTCTCGTGTTCTGCGGTACAATTCTAGCTCTCGTGGTAGAGCTGTTCCTCCAGCCCCTGCTGATCGGATTCGGTTCCCCTTCTGAGGTGCTGCCCTATGCAACGGACTATGTGCGGATCACAGCCATTGGCTTTCCGTTCCTGATCCTGACCATCGGAGGCGGCCACCTGATCCGTGCAGACGGAAGTCCGAAAATGACGATGCTGTGCAATCTGTCCGGTGCTGTGATCAATGTATTTCTGGATGCGTTGTTTGTTATGGCCTTCGGCTGGGGCATGGCGGGAGCTGCTCTTGCAACGATCCTTGGCCAGTTTTTTTCCGCAGGTCTTGCAATCAACTATCTGATGCATTATAAAACGGTTGCTCTCGGACGCAAGCATATGAAGCCCCGGGAAGAATATCTGGGGTTCATCATGAAGATCGGTGCTGCATCCAGTATCAACCAGCTTGCTATGATGGTGGTGCAGATCCTGCTGAATAACTCGTTGAAATACTACGGTGCCAGATCCATCTACGGGGAATCCATCCCCATCGCATGTGCGGGAATTGTTTCCAAATGCAATCAGCTGTTCTTTTCAGTGGTGATCGGTCTGTCACAGGGAAGTCAGCCCATTGAGAGCTTTAATTACGGTGCAAAAAGATATGACAGGGTAAGAGAGGCGTATTTCATGGCGATCAAGGCCGGAGCACTTATCTCAGTGATTGCATTTCTCCTGTTCCAGATCTTCCCCCGGCAGCTCATCGGCCTGTTCGGAGAAGGAACGGAGGAGTACTACAGATTTGCGGTGAGCTATTTCAGAGTGTATCTGTTTTTTACCTTTGCCAACTTCGTGCAGCCAATCTCCTCAACCTTCTTTACATCCATCGGAAAACCGGCTAAGGGAATGTTCACCTCTCTTACAAGGCAGATCATCTTCCTGGTGCCACTGATTCTGCTGCTTCCCATGGTGATGGGAATCGATGGGATCCTGTATGCCGGCCCCATAGCCGATTGTCTTGCAGCAGTGGTTACTACCGTGCTGGTGGTGCTGGAATTCCGAAATATGAGAAAGCTGGAAGCGGCAAAAAATAGCAGCTCCTGAATGTAATGCTGCAAGAGGGGTAACACAACATTGTTTCAGGAACTGCTATTTCGCAGTAGTGATGGTTCATCTACAGACGGTCAGGTCAGTGAATGCCAGACCTCGTCGACGAATTGATAGAGAACATCCAGAGGTATATGCTGATCTTTTCCAGGTCATGTTCAGACAGCAAGCCGCCTTTCCTGCTGATTTCCATATCAGGTACCTCCTGACCTCTTGATCTGTCAGTAGTATGGCATATGGTTATCAACAATAGACCAACACGAACAAATGATGCAGGAGTGTTGATTTTGTTTAGAATGGAACGAGGGGACGGAGGAAAGGTACCATTTTATTATGGAACGAATGGACGGAGGAAGTGTTCCGCTTTTTGCGGAACACTTCCTCCGTCCATTCGTTCCATGTGAATCACAGCGCCGTTCGAAGTACAGAGAATCGGAATACATCGCTTCTCAGATAGTCATAAGAGAAGAGGATCGGATTTCCCCGTGCATCGGTCTGCTGCTGCTTGAAGGCAAAGGCCTCTTTTCCCTCCGGAAGATCCAGAGCTGCTCGCAGAGGATCCTTCTTGTTTGGAATAAACAGGGTAGCATAGGCCTGCGTCATTTTCAGCGAGTAGTTTTTCTCGAGATGCTGAAACAGGGAAGCAGGGATATGCTCCTCATTCAGCCCCTCTGCGAAACGCACCGGCAGATAATTGACGCAGGTACAGATCACGCCGAAATCAGCATATCGTGTTTTGTGTAGAATAAAAAATTCTGTATCCTCCGGAACCTGGAAGAATTCACAGACTTCAACCGGTGCCAGATCTACCCTGCAGCTGGTTTTGGATTCCAATTCCTGAATACCTGCATCGGCAATCATTTTTGTCATACTCTGCAGCTGGGACAGATCATTGGAGATCCGATTGCTGCGCGGCAGCACATAGGTTCCTGAACCGTGCCGGGACACAAGAATCCCTTCGCTTCTGAGAACCCGTAAAACCTTGCGCCAGGTTTCCCGACTGATTCCCAGTGTTTTGGACATATCATTTTCAGAAGGCAGTTTCGAATGCGGCGGAAACCGCCCTGCCTGATAAAGCTCCATAAAGGCTTCCTTTGCCTTTAAGGTTGCTGATTTCCCTTTCATACTATTTAGTTTCCTTTCAAAATCGCTGTTTGCAGCGGTTATTTTCTCAGAAATACGGAGCAGTTATATTCTGATTCTGTTCGGAAGCATCTGAACATCATTCATTTGTTATTTTTCCTGTGAACAATTCCTTCTGTGCCAGCAGTGCTTTTGCATTCTGTCTCGCACGCTCCTTGTTGGTAGAGGCATAGGACATGAACTGCACGATCCTCTTCTCGGAATAGCCTCCGCAGATCAGTTCACTGTAGCAGATGAAGCGCAGGATAGCATTACTGGAGATCAGATCCATATCCGTATCCGTCAGCAGCTCTCTTGCATAGGAGAGAATGGCATTCCAGTTTCGTTCCATCACTGCGGACAGATCGCCCAGAGTAACAATGTTCAGATATTCCAGTGCCTTCAGATAGGGGAAAGGATCGACGTGCTCTACGCAGATATCGCATTCCCTGGCAATCTGATTGATCAGATCCTGCATGCGGACGTTCCGATACATATATTCCTTCAGAGACACCTGGTCCACGAGCAGGTCGGTCGCCAGATCATTTTTGATCATATCCCGGATCTCCAGTGTGTAGTCCCCGACACTGGTACGGATGGCATTGAATCGTTCATCAGCAATTTCCAGAAGTCCTGCGATGCGGGAGAACTCCCGGCGGATGCTTCTCGGCACACCGAACTCACTCTTGTAGCCCAGGTCATGCTCGATCTCCGCCCATACATGCTGCAGGGCCGTCCGGATCTGGATCTCAAAGCGAATGCCCCGAAACTCAGCCGGATAGTCGGTGAATTCCCCTTCCTCGGGAAGGGAGCAAACATAATGGAGAGAGGTGTAGCCGAAAGCAGTTGGCGATAATGCAGCAGACTTATCCACTGTATTGCCCCAGTCCATCTGAAAGCGCCGGGAGACCATAGCAGCAATCTGATCCACATCGTCAGCAAAATATGCCACCAGACGACAGCCGACCACATCCGTGATATCTGTCAGAACCCTGTATTTGTCCTTCTTGATGACCTTTGCAGCCAGACTTTCGGAGGTCTTCAGCCGATGCGTCAGCTCCATCAGCATGACATTGTCCTTTTTCATCATATCAGTAAGAATACCGGCGACGTAGTTCTCAAGATCCTTATAAATTTCTTTTTTCTGTTCATATTCAGCCAAAATGGCTCGTTCAAATTCCATAGAAACCTTTCAGTTGTATGCTCAACCATACTTATATTACAAAGAAGTAAAGCTTTTGTGAGACCCCTGTTGTGTGAGTTTTACTCACCCCCATAGAGGTGGGAGCTTCCCTGACGGAGGTGAAAATCTTATCGTGAGATTCTTGGTACGAGAGAAACACACTCCTATGCAACAGTATACAAGATAACCATAATAAAGTACAGTTTTTTTGCGAAAAATCAACGAAAAATGTACAGATTTTACAACTGTCTAGACAAGTTGACAGGTGTAAACCGGAAGGTTTCTGTTTCTTTCCAGGGAGGAAGGCACCGGGAAACAAGGAAAGAAGAAATCCCTGTGCCGGCGAATATCGAGGAAGTAGCTTGACAGGAAACGTCATTGCGTCTATCATGAGGAAGTAATAAAAAGGGGAGCTCACTGCAGTGGGCTGAGAATCAGATCTGTATCTGTTACCCATAACCTGATTTGGATAATGCCAACGTAGGAACATAATGCGCGCAGTATTTAAGGTGATGGAACAGACAGTTCTGTCACCTTTTTTGCGCGAACAACGAGCCATGCGGACATGCTTGCATGTCCATATGGCGACTGTCGCGGCAGCCTGAGGAACACGC
>JAUNAJ010000038.1 GCA_030527645.1 Lachnospiraceae bacterium
TCAGTCGGTAACTGTGATGGAGCCGCTGCTTCTGTCGCCTGTGTCAGAGATTCGGAAGCCGGTTCAATCGGTAACTGCGATGGAGCGGATGCTTCCGCCATTTGTGTCAGAGATTCGGAAGCCGGTTCAATCGGTAACTGTGATGGAGCCGCTGCTTCCGCCGTTTGTGTCAGAGATTCTGCATCCGGCTCAATCTGCAGCTGCGATTCAGCGGCTGCGTTCGTTTGCACCTGTGAAGTCACATCTTCCGTTTGCGGTTTTGCTTCATCGGCATTCGGTGTATCAATCAGAATATTTTTTACAGCAGCGGCGGCAGCTGTTACTCTGTCTGTAAATCGGGAGGAATTTGATTCCTGATTTTTTTCTCTGCGGCTGCGGCTGCGGCCTTTTCCCTTTGTTCGGCGTTCATTTTTTTCCGTCATCTGCGGAGCCGTCTGCAGGGCTTCCTCTACTGTTGTCAGGTTCTCTTCGGGTTGTTCCGCTTCTGGTTTTTCTTTTTTCTGCGCGGAAGCCGGTTTTTCAGATTTCAGTGAAATTGTCTGCTTCTCATACTTTTTAGGAAAGACCTGCTTCTCTGTCTTCTGAGCCGTCGGCTGCTTTTTCTGTTTCTGAGAAGGGATTTCCACAGCAGTCGGTCGGATCTGCGGGCGTACTTCAACGGTGGTGCCGTCCCTCATGATCTGGCTCCAGAAGGGAATAGAATTCAGATACCCGTTATCCTTGCTGATAATAATGTATTTGTTTCCCTCTCCGCGTTCGCGTCCCATCAGATATCCCATATAGCTGACCAGCTGCATATCCAGAGACTGTTTTCCTACGGG
Source organism: Lachnospiraceae bacterium (assembly GCA_030527645.1). Lineage (GTDB taxonomy): Bacteria > Bacillota > Clostridia > Lachnospirales > Lachnospiraceae > JAKSRN01. Next base: position 822 of record JAUNAJ010000038.1, read on the forward strand.
AACCTTCAGGGCCTCGATCTGCAGAATCTGACCTTCGCGGAAAGAGTCCAGATCCAGCTTACGTGCCCGGTCGGAATAAAAGATATGGATCACAGCATCGTCTTCGATGGTATTCAGACCGGTCAGACCTTCTTCGTGAACATTTTCATAATCAATTAAGTAGTGATATTTCATAAGACCTCGCATTTCTTAAAAAAATGGTAACTCTTCAGTACTTGGCGAACAAAATCAGAAGAGCTGCGAAAAAAATTCGGTAAGTTCAGATGGAGAGATCAGCGTTTCTTTTAGCTGTTGTCCCCTTCCGTAAATGGAGCAGTACAGTGCGGAAGCGGGAATCGAACCGTCAGTGAGAGGAAGTGAGAGATCCGTTAATTCTTCTCTGGAAACAGATCCTGCCGGCGTAAGAATTCTTTCAGTGATCTGACGATCGTGTTTCGGATCCAGCATGTTCGTTTTCAGTACATGGTCAGATAAGCCGGTGCCCAGATACTTTCCGTAGGCTTCTTTTCTGGTCCAGATTCGGAAAAATTCAAGATCCGGATGAGCGGATTTCTGAATTGCTTCATTTTCGCGGGAAGAAAAGAATCTCTCGGAATGTTTCACAGGGGATCGGGAGAGCTGCTCTACATCCAGTCCTGTTTCTTCATCGGATACTGCCACTGCAGCACAGTTTCCTGAGTGGGAGATGCTGAAGTGCACCTCCGGATGGGTGAGAAGCACCGGTTTCCCCTTTTCCGGCCAGAGAATATTGTTTTTTTCTAATAACAGACCATATTGCTCTGAACAGGCAGCAGGAAGAAGAAGGGCCGCATACAGAGACAGTTTTTTATCCTTTGAAAATCGATAGGACAGAATTTTTCTCCGGCGTTTTTCAGAAACAAAAGGAAGAAGCTTTTCCTCCCGATCGGTCCAGTCGTCGTCGTTAATAAAAAGATAGTACAGATACATGCTGCCTTCGGTTACAGCATATCTGCAAACAGCTTCTGCATATAGCTGGTGCAGTAGAACAATGTCTCAAAGAAAACAAAGTTTTTAGCATTGCTGTCATAATAGAACTGGAGAGTTGCCGGAAACTCGTCATCTGCATCGTAAAACTGGACCCAGACAGGGAAGAAATCAAACAGTGGAAGGATATAGCTTACATCGCCTTTGGTCTGCTTGATTCCCTCGAGCTGTTCGCATACGCGGGTGAATTCCGGCACCTTATCTACAAATGGTGCGATGATATCGTTGGTATGGAGACGGGCAGCGTGAGAAGCTCCAATGATTCCTCCCAGAGTGGAAAGGGTTGCCCAGGTTCCGGAAAGCTCGGGGAGCACAGGCGAAGCCTTGGAATTCAGAAGCATATCAAAGATTGCCATCATAACGTCATGTTCCGCAGCTTCACCGGTGGATCTTTTTACAACATCACCGGTAGTTTTACTGATTGCATAGGTTTCAGTAAGAAAATGGATATAGAGATTATCTGAATCACTGTTCAGCTTAAATTTGCTTTTCAGCTGCTCGTGATCACATTCTAAAAATTCCTGTTTGGCCTTCTCAGCCATTGCTTCTTCATTTCCGCACATGGGTTTCTCCTCTCGTTTACAGAACAGTTTCATATACTCCTCACAATCCTAGCATACTCCGCAGATATGTGCCAGTAAAAAATGATTCTGCGTGAACAGTAAAGCTTCTGCGTGATTAGTATCGAAAAAATCTTCTGTTCACTTGCGAAATACAGTGGTGAATGCTATGATGGAACAACAAAGAGAAATTCCATTCTCATTTTCATTTTTCTTTGCGAACACTCTGTTCGCAGTCTTACGGCAGTTCGCCGGCATTACCAAACAATAAAGTAACTGAATGGATACAAAGCAGCGAAGCATTTAGAAATCGTGCACGTGCGGGAAAGGAGGAGCTATTGTTCACCTATGGGTCTGTTCTGGAGGACAGATACCGGATTGTAAAACAAATCGGCACAGGAGGAAGCAGCACCGTCTATGAAGCCGTTCAGATCCGTACGGGAAGACGGCTGGCAGTGAAAGCAATCAATGGCGTCAGCGCGGGCGAGGTTTCAGAACAGGAAATTCCTCTCCTGAAGAACCTGAAGCATCCCGGGCTTCCAATCATTCTGGATGTTCTGAGAGAGCAGAATGGTCTTCTGATCGTGATGGAGTATATGGAAGGAGAGAATCTACAGACAATTAAGGAAAAGCGATCCGGAGAAGGCAGACCGTTTACACCGGATGAGGTGCTGGGGATCGGTGCTGATCTGTGCGAGATTCTTCAATACCTGCACACCAGAGAACGGCCGCTGATCTACCGTGATCTGAAGCCGTCTAATATCATGATCCTTCCGGATGGAAGAGCGGCTCTGGTGGATCTGGGGGCTGTGTGCCTGGCGCAGTGTGCCGAAGGAGACAGCGTCAGTGCAGTAGGCACTCCGGGCTTTGCAGCTCCTGAGCAGTTTAAAGAAGAGAAGGTTCTGGCTCCGGAAACGGATCTGTTTTCTTTAGGTGCAGTACTGCACAGCCTGATCACAGGTCGGAATCCGGCTGACAAGCTCTTTTCTTTCGAAAAGATTACAGAGGCGGCTCCGGAGCTTCGAAGAATGTACAAGGGAGAGCAGAGAAGAAAGCTGGCAGCTCTGGAGAAAATAATTGGGGAATGTGTCAGGTTTCGGATGGAGGATCGCTGTCATTCAGCAGGAAAACTGCTGATAGAATTGCAGAATCCGGAGACAGTTCTGCGATCCGGTTTCAGCGGACCGGGTCAATTTGCAGCAGCAGTGGTTCTTGCAGTGCTGTGTCTGGTCTTTTGGCTTCAGTCTGTACAGTCAGAGAAGCTGCTGACTGTGATCCGGCAGGAAGGGAAGGAGTACGCTTTGACGAAGGCAAAACGATCGGAAGCGGAGCAGGCACTGGAATGGATCGTGCAGGCGCTGGAACTTTCCCCGGGAGATGCGGAGTGTTTCTCGGTTCTGCTGGATCAAATGCTTTTGGATGGAGTATTTTCTGAAGAAGAGCAGCTCACAATCAGGAATCTTTTGGATCGGAGGGCAGAGGGAGAAGTGAAGGATCATGAAACATTAATGAGAATGAATCCGGAGGCAGCATTCCGCTTTGCGTATCGCATTGGGACTGCCTGTCTCTATGCATCCGAGGGGATCCCGGCTTTTTTGACCGCTGAGAACTGGCTGGAAGAAACCATCGCCTGCGGAGCAGAATGGAAGCCGGAAAGCGAAGGGGGAAGACAGGAGAAGCAGCTTCTGCTTCGAAGAACAGAAAAGCTGCTCAGTATATGCAGGTACAGAGGTCAGATCCTCTCAGGCGGCTTCCGGGGTGAAGAACCATTGAATATCTATACCTATTGGACGGAACTGACGGATCTTCTGGATGAGGATCTTCCGGCGGGGAACCTTCTGATCACAGAGCTGGGACTTTGGAAAGAAATTCTAGGCCTTCTGACAGACTGGCCGGCAGAATTGCAGTCGGCGGGCGTGGACTGGGAGAATCAGAAGGAAGTCACAGATAGAATCGGATTCCTGACAGAACGTCTATTGAACAGCCGGGAAGCACAGCAATATCCTGCAGTAAAAACGCAGTTGGAAGTCCTTTCCGGTATAGCTGAGCATGCAGAGGAAAAAAGACTGCTTCTGGAAGAGGCAGAGAAAAAAGGGAAAAATATGACCAGGAATGAAAGAAAGGATGAAGCGAATGGAGAATAGTTATTATCTGGAGCAGCTGGCGCTGCAGCAGAATATCTGCAGATACAGCAGGATACTGTCCGTGGTCTGCCTGCTGGCGGCCCTGGTACTGGTATCAGGAGGCTTGATCAGGAAAAAAAGAAGCAGAAGAATATTTCGTACAGTATCTATGGGAGCAATGCTGCTGCTCCTGGGAGTGCGGCAGACTGCAGCATCGCCCTGGCAGGGGGAGGCTGTAACCAGCGCGCAGATTCAGTTGGTGCAGGGGACGCCTGCCGGAGGACCCGGTACTTACGCATCGCCGGTTATGGTACAGGTTCACTGGTGGACCGGCGAGTCTGCAGGGAACAGAGATCCTCTTTTGATCAGTTACCGTCAGGGCGGCTTTTCCGAATCCTTGCAGCTGGATCCGGGATACGGAACATCGGTGACAGCACAACTTCAGTCTCTGGGAATCAGCTGGATCCGTCTGGTGTCGGAAAGCGGAACAGGTGAATCCGCAGAAGGAAAGATCCTCACCTTTCTTGCGTCTGCGGAAGGCAGCTATTACTTCGAATCGGCAGGTGCAGGATTAAATGTTTCGATCGGAAGTGAGACTGCCGCTGGAGGAGAACCGGCAGGTGCAGATACCGGAAGAGCTGCAGAAGAACAGGCTGCAGACAATGTTACAGCTTCCAAAGGCAGTGAAGACGCAGAAATGGTACAAAAAACAGCTGCGGAGAAGGAAGCGGAGCGACTCAGCAGCGATACAGATGCACCGGAAATAAAGCTGAAAATGGATCTGATGCAGGGGAAGGAGAAACTTCAGATTGCAGCAGAGCGCAGCATGACGATCCTGGTTTCAGACGAAAATTTTGATTTTACGGCAGAGCCGGAAGTGGAGACCACTGTGAAAAGCGGCTATCGGTTCAGCGGCTGGAAACAGACCGGGAGCGGTGCGGAGGGAACTATTTCCTTTATTAAGGACGGGCAATACAAGGTAAACTGTCAATGGACAGATCTTGCAGGAAATCAGTCCGAGAAAGTAAGCAGCGGCAGCTTTCTTCTGGATCAGACCAGTCCTGAGATCAGGATCCAGGGAGTAACGGATCGAGCAGCCTATGACCGTTTAGTATACCCGGTCATTCAGGTGGAGGATCTCTCCTTCAGTGCTGATGACCTGAGCTGTTCTCTGATCGGTGCCAGGAGCGGTTCTCTGGATGTGGAGGGGCTTTCTGATATTACATGGTCTGAGAATGGAACCATGATCGCAATGACGAATTTACCGGCAGAACAGGACGATGTATATACCTTGTCTGTAAGGTCTTCCGATCTGGCCGGCAATACGGCAGAGGAAAACGTGATTTTTTCTATTGACCAGTATGGATCATCCTATATTCTCAGTGATGAGACACAGGAACTGGTGGATGCTTATTATACAGCAGAGCCGATCGATCTGGTGCTTTCGGAGGTCAATACCAGTCCTGTTGTGTATCAGGTATCTGTCACAAGAGACGGAGTTCCGCTTGAATTACAGGAGGAAAAGGATTTTTCTGTTGAAGTGAGGGGAGGCGACGGTGAATGGATGATCTATATCTACCGGATCTTTGCGTCGGTGTTTTCTGAGGAAGGTGTGTATCATGTGGATCTCACATCAAGGGATCAGGCTTCCAACGTGAACGACAGTCAGGCAAGAGGAGTAAGGATTGATTTTGCGGTGGATCAGACGCCGCCGGTTCTGCTTGTGTGGAATCTGGAGGACGGCGCAGTGTATCGGGAGGAGCAGCACTCCTTCACAGTGCGGTCGTCAGATAAAACAAAGCTGACGGTTCTCCGTGTTCTGGTAGATGGGGAAGTGGTATCAGAGACGGAAGCACCGGGAGAGGAGGAGACGATCCTTCTGCAGGAGTCGGAAGGGAAACAGTCGGTGCAGATTCTTGCAGAGGACGAAGCTGGAAACAGGATCGCATCAGAGGAATACACAGTGACAGTGAATCGAAGTGCGGATCCGTCTGAGCAAACGTCAGGCGGGAAGCCTGATTCCACTGTCAGCGCAGGCAGAAGAAGGAATCTCCCTGCAGCAGGTGTGGTTCTTCTGCTTACTGTGGCTGCAGCAGGCGGTGCAGGAACTATGGTAATGAGAAAAAGGAAATGAAGAGGATCTTCTGTTACGTGAACCGCAACGTTTTGTTCTGAACGTGAAAATATACCGGGAGGAAGTCTTTCAAACAACGGGAAAATCGAGTATACTAACCGGGTCGAGGTGAAAAGATATGACCGAATCTGTAAAAAAAGAATTTCATTATTATATGTTCCATAAACCATACGGCTGTGTCTCTGCAAGGCGCGATACGCTGTATCCCACTGTCATGGATTATTTCCGGGAGCTGGATAATCCGAACCTGTCGCCGGTAGGCAGGCTGGATCGGGAGACTGAGGGACTGCTCCTGATCACAGATGACGGGAAGTGGAACCAGCGAATGTGCAATCCGGTATACGGAAAGAAAAAACGGTATTCCTTCCTTGTGCTGGGCGAACTGACAGAAGAGAAGAAGGAGCGCCTGGAGCAGGGAATAAAATTAATCGGGGACGATCGACTTACAGCTCCGGCAGAAGTGATCATTGGCAGGCAGTGCCAACTGTTTCAGGTGCAGAATGAGATCCATCCCCGGGTCTGGGAAAAGATTGAAAAAAATCGTCCTGAGATGCCGGTGACATTCGGAGAAATCATCATCACAGAGGGACGGAAAAATCAGATTCGCCGCATGATGAAGCAGGTGAATTGCTGTGTCGTGGTGCTGAAGAGACTGTCGATGGGTGATCTGGAACTGGATCCGGCACTGGCTCCGGGGCAGTGGAAGGAGCTGCTGCCGCCCGATATGGATCGGGCAGCAGTGCAGCAGCGATTGAGTACAGGGGATGTGCTCGATGAATCTGTTTTTGGACCTTCTGAATAGGCAATACTTAAGTAAAAGATGCACAAATTGTACCGTGATAGATAAGAAAAGTTTGTGACACTTCCCATGTTACACAAAAAAGAATATCGTGCTATCATTGCTGATGTTGTGGTAGCCAAAGGGTGAAAGCTCTTTGGCTGCCTTTTTTTGTGCTTCAGCAGCTGTCTCAGACCGGCTGCAAATTCATATTTTAACATTGGAGGTATTTTAATGAACGAACAGGCAAATCGTTATCTGGAGGAGACTCCGATCACAAAGCTCATGCTGAAATTTTCCATTCCCTGTATTTTATCCCTGCTGGTTTCATCCCTGTATAATATTGTGGATCAGATCTTTATCGGTCACGCAGTGGGCTATCTTGGGAACGGTGCTACAAATGTAGTATTTCCAATCACAGTCATTGCCCTGGCGGCAGCCCTGATGATCGGAGACGGATGTGCGGCTTTCTTAAGTCTCTGTCAGGGAAAGAATGACCAGGAAAGCTCTCACAGAAGTGTGGGAAATGCCATTGTACTTTTTATTGCAGTAAGCATTGTTTTTCTGCTTGTCTTCTATTTTGGAAGAGAAGGAATTCTCACTGTTTTCGGTGCTACCGAGAATAACATCGAGTATGCAAGAGCATATTTTGACATCATTCTGATCGGTATTCCGTTCTATGTATTTACCAACGGCATCAATTCGGTTATCCGTGCGGACGGAAGTCCTCAGTTTGCCATGATCTCCACACTGATCGGCTGTATTCTCAATGTCATTCTCGACCCGATCGCACTCTTTGTTCTTGGCTGGGGTGTAGAGGGAGCTGCACTTGCCACTATTATCGGTCAGATCGTATCTGCTGTTCTTGGGGCAGGCTATCTGTTCCATACAAAATCCTTTAAATTGAAGAAGGAAAGCTTCCGTCTCAATTTTTCTATTATCGGACATTTCCTTCCTCTTGGCATCAGCAGTCTTCTGACACAGCTGTCCATCGTTGTGGTAATGGGTGTTATGAACAGCACACTGGTCGCTTACGGTGCACAGTCCAGATTCGGTGCGGACATCCCGATGACAGTGGTTGGTATTGTCATGAAGGTGTTCCAGATCGTAATTGCCTTTGTTGTCGGTATTGCGGCGGGCTGCCAGCCGATCGTAGGATATAATTACGGAGCCGGAAAAACAGATCGCGTGAAAAATATCTATCGTAATATGATCATTGCAGAGCTTGCAGTCGGTGTGATCGGAACGATCGCTGTGGAAATTTTCCCAATGCAGCTGATCGGCATCTTCGGAAGCGAGAGTGATCTTTATAATGAATTTGCTGTATATGCATTTCGAATCTATCTGGGTACTCTGATCCTTTGCTGCATCCAGAAGGCAACAAGTATCTTCCTGCAGTCTCTTGGAAGACCGGTTATGTCTATGTCACTGTCCTTGCTTCGTGACTTCATTCTCATGGTGCCGCTGGTGCTTGCCCTTCCGAATATCGGCGGGCTGGGAGTAATGGGACCGCTGTTTTCAGCACCGATTGCAGATGTTATCTCAATCGTTGCAGCAGCACTGATGATTGCGGCAGCATTCCGTCAGATGAATCCCGCTGATACAAAACAGAAAGTGACATCAGCCGGCAAGGCACTCAAGAAAGGAGTCAGCGCTGTCTGATGTGAAAAACACCGACAATAGAATTGCCATGCAAACAAAAGGACCGCCCAGTGGACGGTCCTTTTGCTGTTGTGCGCCTGGCGGCGCACGTTTCTAATGGGTGAAAGTCCCGAATCCGCCCGGTA
>JAUNAJ010000039.1 GCA_030527645.1 Lachnospiraceae bacterium
TCACGATTGCCTGTCCGACTGTCATTCTTGTTTTGCTCATAATTGTTTTCCTCCTGTTTATTTTTCCTATTTTTTATGAGTGATGTTCTCTTTGTTTCTATGGTTAAAGTTTAGCAAAAGTTCTGTTTTCTTTCTTTTAACCTCTTGTTTTTCATGATCAGGAAGCAGAAAAAATACTTTGATTTTCTTGCTGGAGAGCTTTGTAAAAAAAGCTGTATTTTGACCGGGATTTCCGCTTTTCTTTCACATTCTTGCGATGCAGGATCTGAAGTGCTTTTGATTTTTATTATTTCTTGCAGGGGAGGTTCCTGTTCACATAACTCTAAGTATGTTTTCAAAATCAGTCAATCTGTGGTAGAATATTAGATATTCAAAACATCCGAAATGCTGTTACATCCAGGCTGCAGCATGAAATAACCTGTAATAGCAGGGAGGTATTTTATGAAAAAAGATTTGAATGTACAATGCTTTGTAAAAAAGGATTTCCCTCCGATCTTTGATCAGAATAATAATCCGAAGCTGCTCTATGTCAGTAAGATCAGTGCTGATGCCAGTGCACATCCCCGGATCATGCACATGCACAAGCATTTTACGGAGGTTCTGATCATTGTCAGCGGAGAGAGTGACTTCCTGATTCATGACAGAAAGTATCATATCCGGGCAGGTGATCTGCTGGTCTACAACTCAGAGATCATGCATGATGAGATTTCAGGACCGGACCATGCGGTAGAATATTACTGTATCGCGGTAGGAGGACTGCACATGCCCGGTCTGAGAGAGAACGCTCTGATCCCGGATGATGCCGGATATGTTTTTCAGGCAGGAGCATCCTATCAGGAGCTGGCGGAACTGATGAACATGATGCACCGAAACCTGTCCGATGAAGCACCGAGGTGTGAGGCCTTTTGTGACAGTCTTCTTCGTGCAGTGCTGGTAAAAACGCTGGCTGTTGTTGCTAAAAGGACAGAAACAAGAACCGAGGAAGACCGAAGACCGGAAGAGGATTCGATCCTTGGTCAGCGGATCAAGAAGTATATCGATGAAAATTATATGGAATCAATGTCTCTGCAGACCATCAGCGAGGCACTGCATATCAGCTCCTATTATATTGCCCATGTATTCAAGGAAATGAGCGGGTATTCCCCTATGCAGTATCTTCTGCGGCGGAGGATCGGTGAAGCCCAGACCCTTCTGATCTCCACAGACCATTCGATCTCCGATATTGCCGGAATGGTGGGATACGACACCCAGAGCTATTTCAATATGCAGTTCACAAAGCATGTGGGCATGCCCCCGAGAAAATACCGTCAGACCTACGTCGTTGGAAATGAAAACAAAAAGAAAAAATAACGCAGAGAAGAGCGTCCGCCGGACGTTCTTCCTGCTGCATGACAGTAGAAAAGACAACCGCAGCCATGATGCACCCATCACAGCTGCGGCTGTCTTTTTGTAGAAGTAAGAAGATTATATACTGATTCTGTTTCAGACAATCACCGCTTCAATGGCAGCAATCATATTCTGATCAGAACAGTTTTCCTTGAACAGCTCCATTCGTTTTCCTGCAAAGGCACCCTTTACCATATCACGAATGTCCGGATCTTCATTGTTGATGATATCCAGAAAATCACGGTTTGCAGCTGCTTTCAGCTTTGTCAGGAGCTTTGCATTTCTCTGCTCAGAAGCTGCCGCAGACTCCGGATAACCGCCGCCCGGCTCTTTTGCAAACAATTTTTCCAGCAGATACTCCAGATTCAGCTCTGCTGCCCAGCCCCATCTGAGAGCATAGGGGATGGAGATACAGTTTCCGCCGTTGATCTGTGTAAACAGATAGGTCTCTACAGAATCTCCTACCAGACCGCACTGTACACCGGGCATGGCGTTGCATGCCAGCATTGCGCCGGATCCTGTTCCGCAGCCGGTAATGACAAAATCTGCTGCACCGGAATTCAGAAGTGCTGCAGTAAATACTGCATTCTGATTATAGGTCTGACGGTTGTCTTCCATATTATACTGACCGTAATTTACAACGGTATGTCCGTTCTCCTCTGCCACCTTATTCAGTACTCTGCTGACCACTTCATTTTTCTCGCAGGTACTCCATTCCATTACGAGTGCGATTTTCATATGTAATGTAAATCTCCTTTATACTGTTAAAACTATTTTCCTATGCGGATCATCTTACAGACAGTCCCGCCTGCTATTAATACTCCATCGGAAGAAGCTCGTTCTTCAGGAAGGACTCCTTGCAGCGGAAAGCAATAGCAGTAGACTTTGTTCCATCGTATACATTCGGAGTAGCTGCCTGCTTCTTCTCAATGTTCTCGCAGAATACCTCCATCTCTCTGATGTAAGCACCATGCCATCTGGTGATGAAGTCCTGATAGCACTCACGGCAGACACCATGCTCGCTCATAACTTCTACCAGAGAATCGGTGGGAACGGATGCGATACGGAGAGTTCCTCTTGTACCAATGATCTCTGTCTCAACTGCGGAACCATGTGCTGCTGCACGGCCAGCGTAGAAGAATGCCATAATGTCATTCTCCATCTGCATCAGGCAGGATACATTGTCTCCGTCGTCCCAGTCTTTATACTGCTTGAACTCATAGCAGCCGCCTACTGCCCAAAGCTTTGCCGGCTCTGATTCAGTCAGCCAGCGGATCAGATCGATGTCATGGATAGACATATCGATGAACTGTCCACCGGAGCGAGGTGCATACTCCAGAGTTCCCTCGATAATGGAGATCGGATCCTGAGAATAGCAGCGAACAAGAATGATATCACCGATATCCCCTCTCTGAATTTTCTTTTTTGCCACTTCATAGGAGTGATCATAGCGGCGCATGAAGCCAAGCTGGAAGATCAGCTCCGGATGAGCCTCAACGATTGCCTCGGCTTTTTTGCATTTCTCAACTGTTTCTGCCAGCGGCTTCTCGCAGAGAACATGCTTTCCTGCGTTCATTGCAATTTCGATCATATCAACATGAGAAGCTGTATTGGTAATAATTGCTACTGCCTCTACCTCTGGATCCGCACACAGCTCCTCCGGAGATGCACAATACTTTGCGCCAAGCTCCTCTGCTACTTCTTTTGCGCGAGCCTGATTTGCATCTGCTACAGCTACAAGCTCACAAGCCGGAACACGATTTGCAATATTGCATGCATGCTCATATCCAAGACGTCCAACACCGATGATACCCATTTTAATTTTCTTCATGATTTTATTTCCTTTCTTAATTCCTGTCATGGTTGTTTTGTTACTTATGTATGATCTGTTATGTTCTGTCAGGAGTATCTCCTGCATCTGTTCAGATTCTTCTGAAGGTTCGTTCTGCTTATGTGCTGCTTATAAACCGGTCTGCTCTTTCACATAGGCACGTGCCATTCTTGCGTAATCCAGCGGGTTAGCAATATCCGGATCCTGCTCAGCCTCAACGACCAGCCATCCCTCATAGTTGTACTCATCCAGCAGTTTGAATACAGTCGGGAAGTCTACGCAGCCTTCCGGATCACCCGGAACGGTAAATACACCTTCCGGAATCGAGCGGAGGAAGCTTTTGTTTTCTGCGTAGCATTTCTCCATTGCAGCCTTCCGTACATTTTTCAGATGCACATGCTTGATACGGTCATGATGCTTCTTCAGGATTTCCACCGGATCCTCTCCGGAGAAGGTAAGATGTCCGGTATCAAAGATCAGATTTACATACTTCGGATCGGTAAGCTCCATCAGCTTGTCAATCTCACCGGTCTTCTGTACGGTGGTTGTCATATGGTGATGGTACACAATGTGCATTCCATTGTCCTCTGCAATTTTTCCTAGGTGGTTCAGACCTTCTGCCAGCTGCTCAAATTCCGCATCGTTCAGAACGCGTTTCCGGCTCAGCGGAGTATCCCACTGATGCTGGATAGAAAAGCTCTGATCAGAGGTGTTGATCAGTGTAGCTCCGATCGATTTCAGGAAATTCATATGATCAACGAACGCCCGTTCATTCCACCACAGCGGCTGCTCATTCAGATATGTGCTGATCCAGGCAGTAATTGCAGAAAGTCCTCTTCTCTCGAATTCCTTATTCAGGACTGCCGGATTATGAGGATACTGGCATCCGATCTCTGTTCCGGTATATCCGGCAAGCGCTATCTCACTGATGGTCTGCAGAAAGCTGTTTCCGGCACCCATCTCCGGCATATCGTCCTCTGTCCATGCAATGGGTGCAATGCCGATTCGTACTTTATTTGGATCTAACATATTGGTTCCTCTCTTCCTCTACAAACGATTTTGTCTATCAGTTTCTGTGTTGTTTCTGTTTTATTTGATGATTTAATGATAGTAGATTTTTGGATTTTATTCTTTTAACTTCTTGTGAGAATAAGATTTTTTTGTTTTTCTTCTCCGAGAGAAAATTTGAAAATGTTGCGGTTCAGAGGGATAAAAACCTTCTTTTTCATAGATGTCAAAGCTGTCTTTTTCTGATTTCTTGTTTTCAGTATCCACAGAAGCAGCCGGATTTTTTAGAAAATCCTGCTATCCATACGCTGTTCCCGCCGTCTTGTGAGTCCGACTTGAAAGAACTACATGCAAAAGCTATAATAAATACAAGAAGCGAGGTACGTACATGTATTACGGAATGATCAAGAACAAGGACGTGGCCAACGGGGCGGGAGTTCGGATCACCCTTTTTGTCTCAGGCTGCAGAAACCACTGCAGGGGCTGTTTCCAGCCTGAGACCTGGGATTTTTCCTATGGAGAAAAATTCACAGAGGAAACCGAGAGGCAGATCCTGGATCTGTTGGAACCATCATATATTGACGGACTCACTCTGCTCGGCGGTGATCCCTTCGAACCGGAAAACCAGAGGGATCTTCTTCCTTTAATAAAAAGAATAAAGAAAAGATTCCCCGAGAAGAATATATGGGCATTTACCGGATATCTGTATGAGGACCTCATTGCCGGTGCAAAGCATCCCTGCTGTGAGATGACACAGGAGATCCTGTCACTGATCGATGTACTGGTAGACGGTCCTTTTATCGAGGAGCAGAAAAATCTTGCTCTGCGGTTCCGGGGAAGTGAGAATCAGAGGCTGATCGATCTGAATGCTACCAGAAACACAGGAACGATCACATTGATCCCGGACAGAAAAAGGGGATCCATATACGGATAATGAAATGATAAAAAATACTACTAAGAAAGGAAAAGTGATATTTCCCGGGCGGGAAGTATCATACAGGAAGCAACATGGCAGTTTATACCGAGACAAAAACCTATAAGACCAAAGCACACATGGGCATGATCGATGTTACAGCAGATTTTCAGGCTGCAGTCAGCAACGGCTGCAGAGAAAAAAATATGAACAGCGGCATTATCACCGGATTTACCACCGGCGGTGTAGCAGCTCTGACCACTCTGGAATTTGAGCCGGGAATGGTGTACCACGATCTGAAGGAAGCAATGGATGAGTTTTCTCCCTACAGAGACGAGAAGGGCAATGTGATCTACTATCATCATCATGATACCTGGCACGATGACAACGGATCCTCTCATATTAAATCGGCGATCCTGTCTCCGTTTATCACCATTCCCTTTGTGGACGGACGAATCACCATCGGACCCTGGCAGAATCTGACTCTTGTGGAGTGTGATACAAGAAACCGGGTTCGTGACATCGTATTTCAGGTGATGGGTGAATAATAAGAAGGAACTGCAATACCCTTTTAACCAAGGAGAACCGGCTGCGAAAAATCACAGCCGGTTCTCTTTTTGTCAATCTCAGGTGTCTGTGCTATTGATCGTGCACCCGACACCATGCAGGGATAGGTATTGTTCACGGTAACCGGAGATATTACAGATGCAGAACCCGCTCCTTGATCTCCTGGGTTCTTCCCTGATTCCAGTACTGGGTACCGATATAGCCGCAGGTCCTTCTTGCAACGTTCATCGTTGTCTGATCACGGTTTTTACAGTTCGGACATTCCCAGACCAGCTTGCCGTTTTCGTCCTCGATCACCTGGATCTCCCCGTCATAGCCGCATACCTGACAGTAATCACTTTTGGTATTCAGCTCAGCATACATGATATTATCGTAGATATACTGCATGATCTTCAGTACTGCCTCGATGTTATCCTGCATATTGGGAACTTCCACATAACTGATGGCTCCGCCGGGAGAAAGAGCCTGGAATTTGCTCTCCAGCTTCAGCTTGGAGAATGCATCGATTTCCTCTGTTACATGTACATGATAAGAATTTGTAATATAATTCTTATCCGTAACACCCGGAATAATGCCAAAACGTTTCTGCAGACATTTGGAGAACTTGTAGGTGGTGGACTCCAGAGGAGTTCCATACAGAGAATAGCTGATATTCTCTGCCTCTTTCCATTTCGCACAGGCCTCATTCAGCTTCTCCATGATCCGAAGACCGAACTCCTCGCCTTCTTTTTCCGTAAGCTTCTTACCGGTCACAGCATAAACACATTCCCACAGTCCGGCATAGCCCAGGGAAAGGGTGGAATAGCCGCCGTACAGAAGAGAATCAATGGTTTCGCCTTTTTTCAGACGTGCAAGAGCTCCGTACTGCCAGAGAATCGGTGCTGCATCGGACAGGGTTCCCTTCAGTCTTTCATGACGGGCGCGAAGTCCTCTGTGACAAAGCTCCAGACGCTCCTCCAGCACCTTCCAGAACTTTGACTCATTTCTGCCTTCCGCACAGGCTGTACAGGCTGCATCTACCAGATTGATGGTTACAACCCCCTGGTTAAACCGTCCGTAGTATTTCGCCTTTCCATTCTCATCCACATAAGTAGTCAGGAAGCTTCTGCAGCCCATACAGGTATAGCAGTTGCCGTCTCCGTTCTCATCTACCTTCAGCTGCTTCATCACCTTCTCAGAGATATAATCAGGAACCATTCTCTTTGCTGTACATTTTGCAGCAAGCTCTGTGAGATAATAATAGTCCGTATTCTCTCTGATATTATCCTCCTCCAATACATAGATCAGCTTGGGAAATGCCGGAGTCACAAAAACTCCCGCTTCATTCTTTACCCCCTGATATCTCTGCTTCAGAGTCTCCTCGATGATCAAAGCCAGATCCTTCTTTTCTCTGTCATTCTTTGCCTCATTCAGGTACATAAAGAAGGTGATGAAGGGAGCCTGTCCGTTAGTAGTCATCAATGTAACGACCTGATACTGCAGGGTCTGAACACCCTTTTCAATCTCTGCATAAAGCCGTTTTTCTACGATTTCCGATACCTGCTCCTGAGTCGGCTCACAGTTCAGGATCTTCATCTCCTCCTGGACTTCCCTCCTGATCTTCTGACGGGATACATCCACAAAGGGTGCCAGATGCGTCAGGGAGATGCTCTGTCCTCCGTACTGGCTGGAGGCTACCTGAGCAATGATCTGGGTAGCAATATTGCATGCTGTGGAAAAGCTGTGGGGCTTTTCAATCATTGTCTCACTGATAACGGTTCCGTTCTGGAGCATATCCTCCAGATTGACCAGATCACAGTTGTGCATATGCTGAGCAAAATAATCACCGTCATGGAAATGGATGATTCCGTTCCGGTCCGCCTCTACGATCTCCTGCGGCAGAAGAATACGATTCGTCAGATCACGGCTGACCTCACCTGCCATATAATCTCTCTGCACACTGTTGACAGTTGGATTCTTATTGGAATTCTCCTGCTTTACTTCCTCGTTATTGCATTCGATCAGAGAAAGGATCCTGTTATCTGTGCTGTTTGCCTTACGGATCAAGGTTCTCTGATAACGGTAGCGAACATAGCTGCGGGCAATCTCAAAGGCTCCGGTGGACATGATCTGATTCTCCACCAGATCCTGGATCTCCTCCACGGAAACTGCTCGTTTCATCTTTCCGCATTTATATTCTACATACTCTGCAATGTCCTGGATCTGCTCCTGTGTCAGATGGTTGGTTTCACAGGCATTGCTGGCTTTTGTAACCGCCACAACGATCTTATCAAGATCAAACTCTGCCTCCGCACCGTTTCTCTTAATAATGTTCATCTTCTCTCCTCCTTCAGGATTCATCCGCCGGATCATTGGCGTCCGATATCCTCTGCTGATATGAAAACACCCGGCGTCCCCTTACTGCCGGCTTCTGTTATCTTCCCCATCGAGCCGCTGATGGGCAGCGGATCAATAGTAAGACGTATCAGCTTACCGTAATAGAGATGCGAGTCATCCCTTGCTGACATGTCCTTCCTGCAGACCCTCAAAACTGTCTCATAAAGCGAACCACGATTCACATTATAGTAAATTTCCATGTAGAAATCAATATACAATATATCTAAATATTGTGCCCACTTTCTCTTTCAAGCACTACATCATGTGTTTTCTTTCATCTTTAGATTATTGAAGCCAAGAAGCAAAAGGGTTCCGTTCCCGACGCAGCAGCAAAAAAGGAGGTCGTCTTTCGACGACCTCCCGGTTACATTCTTTTTCAGTTATACAAGACGTCTTACGGATACGATAGATCTGTAGTTTGCATTTCCGAAAACACAGATACCGTTAATCTCGTTGCTGGCATGCACAATGGAACCTCCGCCCATATAGATCGCAACATGACCATCGTAGCAGATCAGATCTCCCGGCTGAGCCTCAGCATAGGATACTGCATAACCTACGTTGCGCTGAGAGTAGGAGGATCTTGGAAGGCTGATTCCGTACATCGCATAGATCTGCTGTGTAAATCCGGAACAGTCGATACCGCCTGTCAGGCTGTTTCCGCCGTATACATAAGGATAACCTACGTACTGGAGTGCAGTATTAACGATCTGCTGTCCCAGTGCAGAATTACTTGATGTATTTGAAGAAGCATTGTTAGCTGCCTCCTGGGCTGCTGCTGCTTCTGCTGCCGCCTGAGCCGCTGCTGCCTCCTGAGCTGCCTGCGCTGCTGCCGCTTC
>JAUNAJ010000009.1 GCA_030527645.1 Lachnospiraceae bacterium
CGGTGCTGCCGTTCCATTCCATTGGAATGGAACGGCAGCACCGTCCCCATGTTCCGCTATCGATATTATCGATAGCAACCCGTTGGAAAGCAAGATAGCGAGATGCACCGGAATTATTGTTAATAATACACCAAAATACTATAATGACATTGTTAAGTTATAGTCAATTGTAACCGAAAGGTTACAGCCAATGACTCAAAAGGGTATTGGAAAAATGTGCATTTTGAGGAGGAAAATTGATGAGTGAATTCAAACAGGTAACCATTGAGGAGATGGAGGCGGCTACAGAGCGGTTACTGGAGACAGCTGCCAGGGTAGGAGCGGACACCTACCAGGTTCGAGTAAAAAATCAGTCTCCCCACTGTAAATTCGGTGAGCAGGGTGTGTGCTGCCGAATCTGTACCATGGGTCCCTGCCGTATTACACCGAAGGCACCCAGAGGAATCTGCGGCTGCGATGCGCACGGTATCGTAGGACGTAACTTTGTACGATTCACAGCCGGCGGCGGTGCTACTCATTCCGATCACGGACGTGAGATCTGCTTCGAGCTGATGGCTGCAAAACCGGAAGGACCGTTCAAGGTATCTGATCCGGAGAAACTGCTCCGCATTGCAAAAGAGTGGGATGTGGAGACAGAAGGAAAAGACATCTATGATCTGGCTCATGAGATGGCAGAGCTGGCAGCTATGGAGTACGGTAAGGTACGCGGCTTCCAGAACTGGATCAAGAGAGCTCCCGAGCATACACAGAAGCTGTGGATCGACAATGAGGTAGCACCTCGTGCCGTAGACCGTGAGGTTTCCACCTGTATGCATATGACTCATATGGGTAACTCTTCCAAGGCAGAGGCTCTGGTTCGTCAGTCCCTTCGTATGGGTATGGCAGACGGCTGGGGCGGCTCCATGACAGGAACCGAGTTCTCTGATATCATGTTCGGAACTCCGATGCCGGTAGATACCGAGGCAAACCTTGGCGTTATGAAAGAGGACTGCGTCAACATCGTTATGCACGGACATGACCCGTCCCTTTCCGAGTTTATCGTAAACCTCTCCGATTCTCCGGAAATGCTTGCGAGAGCGAAAGCGGTAGGAGCAAAGGGAATCGTTGTATCCGGTATCTGCTGTACAGGTAATGAGATCACCATGCGCAGAGGTATTCCGATGGTAGGAAACTTCCTGGCTCAGGAGAACGTGATTCTGACAGGTGCATGCGAGGCCATCGTAGTTGACGTGCAGTGTATCTTCCCTGCACTTGGACCTCTGACCAAATGCTTCCATACAAAATTCTATACAACAAGCAAGATCTGCCAGCAGCCGATGTCTGAGTTCATCCACTTTACAACAGACAATGCAATGGATGTTGCTACTCAGATCGTAGAAGAGGCTATTGATAACTTCAAGAACAGAAAGAAAGATCTTGTTCATATTCCACAGCTGAAAGCGAAAGCAACAGTAGGATATTCTGTTGAGGCTATCGTAAAACAGCTGGATACAGTTACCAACTCTCAGGTTGATAAAACAGGAACAACCTTACCGCTGATCGAGTGCATCACCTCCGGTGTTATCCGCGGTGCAGTAGCAATGGTAGGCTGCAACAACCCGAAGGTACGTCCTGACTACCTGCATATCGAGCTGATGAAGAAGCTGATCGCTAACGATATCGTGATCATCGCATCCGGATGTTCTGCACAGGCTGCAGCAAGAGCCGGTCTGATGGACAAGGCTGCTAAGGAGATCTGCGGTGCTGGTCTGAAACGAGTATGTGAGCTGGCAGATATCCCGCCGGTACTCCACATGGGATCCTGCGTAGACATTTCCCGAATGGTGGTTCTTGCTTCTGAGCTTGCTAAGGACTCCGGCCTGAATATTTCTCAGCTTCCTGTAGTAGGCTGTGCGCCTGAGTACATGTCCGAGAAGGCAATCTCCATCGGTAACTACGTAGTAGCAACCGGAATTGAGACCTTCCTTGGCGTAGATCCTTATGTATCCGGATCTTCAGAGGTAACAGAGTGGCTCACCAGCGGTATCCGTGACTGGGTAGAAGCTGCATATCATATTTATGAGGATCACGATCTTGACAGAATGACCCAGGGCATGATCGACTGCATCGAGGAAAAACGTGCAGCAATCGGAATCTGATCCATCGAATCAGAAGCTTTCAATTCGGATAGTAATTGGATAGTAAGAGGTATAGATCCGGATCGTCCCGGATCTGCACCAACATAATCATAACACTTTGGAGGTAACACATGACTTTATTTGACGTGGTTTACAGTGGAAATGACACTGTCTCCGGACTTACAGAGGGTGCGATCAACGATGCAATCGCAAAATACGGAGAAGATAAGGCTATTGCATTTCCCGATACAGAATTTTCTCTTCCCTGCTTTTATGCGGTAACAGGCACAAGGATCAACACCCTTGGTGAGCTGAAGGCAGGTCTTGAAACCGTAAAAACACTGCAGGGCCGCGGCCTGCGCCTTGGCGATGTATTCAACTCCGGTGTTGCAACAGCGATCGAGGCTGAATTCATTGAGGCGCTGAAATATATTGACGGCGCACAGCCTTATGCAGCACCTTATTCAGGATTCATTTCCGATGCCACACTGCAGGCTCTGGCAGGTCCCCTTACCTCCGGAGAGATCCCCGGTATTGCAGTTATCCTTGGAAAAGCACCGACTGCAGAGGATGCAGCAGCTCTCGTAAAGAGCTACCGGGATCAGAATATCCTTGTTACACTGGTTGGCGATGTGATCGATCAGCTGGTGGAGACAGGGGTGCAGACAGGTGCAGACGTTGGTGTGATCCCTCTCGGAAAAGATGTGACAGCAGTGGTTCATATTGTGTCCGTAGCTGTCCGTGCAGCATTGGTTCTCGGCAACATTCAGCCGGGTGATGCAGCAGGTCTGATGGATTTCACCTTCAAGGGCATTCCGGCATTCGTGAATGCTCTCGGAACTCTGGATCCTGTAACAGTTGCCGCAGGAGCAGGAGCGATCGCCCTTGGCTTCCCTGTTGTTACAAATGATGCAGAGACTGCAGCAGCAGTGAACATCAAGGTACCGAAGTCCCTGATCGTACAGCCCGACTTTGCGAAATTCAACGCAACCTCCGTCGAGGCTCGTAATCTGAAGGTAAGCTAAGGCACTTCGTGTTCAGGAAGCAGCTTATAGAAAGCCGCATAACAATTCACTATCAATTAATAGTAAGAGCTGTTCAATGCAGTCTGAGAGACTCCCGTATTTGCAGGCGGTGAGAATCACGAGCCGATCTCAGCGTGAGTCCACCCTTAGACTGCTGCAGATTTCCGTACCTCCATACGGAAATCTCCTCCTTGAGCAGTGATAGAGTCGTTACTGTTCGCAGTAACGCAGCATCTACATTCCCAAAAAAGAATCCCCGTCTCTTTCACCTCCATCTAAAAAGGAAGAGACGGGATTTTTTTACGAAGGAAACCATTTTTTGATCGTGGACAGATTGATCACCAGATCTCCGTCATAGATCCGGACAGGGATATCGGCGTCAAGAGGGTAGGTCCATGGACTTTCCTGTTCCAGTTCGAAAAAGTGCACAGTAATAGTTTCATGAACAGGATCAACGATCCAGAATTCTCGAACTCCGGAATTACAATATTTAAAAAGCTTGGTGATCAGATCCTTTTGTCTTGTACTTGGTGAGAGGATTTCCACCACAAAGTCCGGTGCACCAAAAACATTCTTTTCATTGTATATTTCAGGCTTGCAGACGATGATCACATCCGGCTGTACCATGGTCTTGTTGTCGCAATCCAGCTGCACATCAATGGGAGCAATGCCGGGGATACAATCGCCTCCTTTAGCGAAGATATAGTTAGCGATCTGCCGGTAAATTTCTCCTGCTGCAAGCTGATGAAAGCGGGTGGGAGAAGCCATGTCATAGATGTATCCATCGATCAGTTCTGTTCGATATTCATCTGGAATGGCAAAATAATCCTCTACCGTATACTCGCCCTGCCGTTTCATTGGTTCTTTTGCATATGCAGCCACTGTTTCAGCCAGGAGTAGGCCGCTGGTGCACCTTGGAGCAGTATATGCAGGATAGCGCTCCTTTCTGAAAAGAACCTTCTCAAGAGCCAGAAGTGTATCCCGGCGCGGGCTTTTTGTTTCACCGGAAAAAATCTTCTGCAGCGTCCCGATCGGAACTCCGGATAATTCCGAAAGCTGGATGTTCGAATATCCGCATTCCTGCTTTTTCTTTTTCATCTCTTCGATTGTCATAGATCAATCACCTCCAGTTATTTAAGAGTTTATTATTTAAAATTTAAAATAAGGTCGACGCATTCTCTTTACACAGAATCATTATATTGCTGCCTTTCCCTGAATGCAACAAATAAAACCGAAATAATACCATATTTTATATAGATAAAACCATTTTGCAACCGCCTCGGATGAATTCGAGAAACTGTCACACATCAACGTAAATTGTTTATGGCCAGCGAATCTGCGACTATCATATCCTTGTAGTTTTCCGGTATTTCGGAATCGAGGAACCTTCCATTCACCTTCAGAAGAGACCACTGGCGCTTCTTACGAACGCATGGCGATAAGCAGTCAGACTGCGTCAGCAGCCCCCGCCGTGTTACGGCGGGGACTGCACATGGATGGGGGAGTCCCCGGGAACAGAGAGGCATCGGGAAATGAAAAAAATCGGTTTACATCTGTACGTATCTGTGTTATATTAGTGCGGTATGAGAACCCTGATTCGGGTAACGGACACTCCGACCCTGCCCTGATCAGAGGCAATACGCAGTAATTCCGGGCCGGCAGCAGCTGCTCAGAACGATCTGCAGAATTAATATTATTTAAGGAGGCAATCATCATGATCGCAAAAGAGAAGAAACAGGAAATTATTAAAGAGTTCGCAAGAAGCGAGGGTGACACAGGTTCACCGGAGGTACAGGTAGCTATCCTGACAGCACGTATCAAAGAGCTGACAGAGCATCTGAAAACAAACCACAAGGATCATCATTCCCGTCGCGGTATGCTGAAGATGATCGGTAAGAGACGTGGTCTTCTGGATTACCTGAAAGAGACAGATATTGAGAGATATCGTGCACTGATCGAGAAACTCGGAATCCGTAAATAATTCGGTTTGTTCTTGCTTTCAGACAATTGGGCGGATTAACCATCCGCCCTGTTTTTCTGTAAGGAGATTCGTGCAGGTCGAGCTTACGAGACTTTTGCACGGAGCATGAATCCCGGCAGGAGAGTGAAACTCGACTGCGGTTCATCAGGTTTTAATCCGGACTATGATTCGTTCCGGGACCACTGAAAAGTACATCTGACAGTTCTGCAGGTGTGCTTTTCAGTAGTTTCGGGCCGCCGGTCCGGATATCCAATGATACAGCTGTCTATGAGCCGTGCAGTTACGGAATGCAGCAGCTGTCAAAGAAAAGATACAGCTGTCTTCACGCCTTTCAGATTCGGCACGAAGCAGCAGTCAAGAAATTTATAAGGAGATTTAGAAATGGAAGTTTTGAAGACATTTTCCACACCGATGGATGCAAGCTACAAGAGCTTTTCCATGGACCTTTCCGGCAGAAAACTGACCGTTGATGTAGGCCGCGTAGGAAAACAGGCAAACGGCTGTGCATTCATGCACTACGGCGATACCACACTTCTGTGTACCGCTACCGCATCCGACAAGCCAAGAGATGGCATTGATTTCTTCCCCCTGTCCGTAGAGTACGAGGAGAAGCAGTACGCAGTAGGAAAGATCCCCGGCGGATTCAATAAGAGAGAGGGAAAGGCAACTGAGCATGCAGTTCTGACCTCCCGTGTCATCGACCGCCCCATGCGTCCTCTGTTCCCGAAGGATTACAGAAACGACGTTACACTGAACAACATGGTAATGGCAGTTGATCCGGAGTGCAACCCGGAGGTTGTAGCAATGCTGGGATCCTCCATCGCAACCTGCATTTCCGATATCCCGTTTGACGGTCCCTGTGCAGCTACACAGATCGGAATGATCGACGGCGAGCTGATCGTAAACCCGACACTGGCTCAGAATGCAGTTTCAGATCTGAAGCTGACTGTAGCATCTACCCGCGATAAGGTCATCATGATCGAGGCAGGTGCAAATGAAGTAAAAGAAGACAAGATGATCGAGGCAATTTATCTGGCACATCAGGTAAACGGCGAGATCATCAAATTCATCGATACCATCGTAGCAGAGTGCGGAAAAGCAAAGCATACCTATGAGAGCTGTGCAATTCCGGAAGAGCTGTTCGAGGCGATCAAGGAGATCGTTCCTCCGGCAGAGATGGAGGTTGCTGTCTTTACCGATGAGAAGCAGGTAAGAGAAGAGAACATCCGTCAGATCACTGCAAAGCTGGAAGAGGCATTTGCAGAAAAAGAGGAGTGGCTTGCTGTTCTTAGCGAGGCAATTTATCAGTACCAGAAAAAGACCGTACGCAAGATGATCCTTGTAGACCAGAAGCGTCCGGACGGCCGTAAGGTAAATCAGATCCGTCCTCTGGGCGCAGAGGTTGACCTGATCCCGAGAGTACACGGTTCAGCAATGTTCACCCGTGGACAGACACAGATCTGCAACGTTTGTACTCTGGCTCCTCTGTCTGAGGCACAGAGACTGGACGGTCTTGATGAGAATGAGACAAAGAAACGCTATATGCATCACTATAACTTCCCGAGCTACTCTGTAGGCGAGACAAAGCCGTCCAGAGGACCGGGACGTCGTGAGATCGGACACGGAGCTCTTGCAGAGCGTGCTCTGATTCCGGTACTTCCAAGTGAGGCAGAGTTCCCATACGCAATCCGTACTGTATCTGAGACATTTGAGTCCAACGGATCCACCTCTCAGGCATCCGTATGTTCCTCTTCTATGTCTCTGATGGCAGCAGGTGTTCCGATCAAATCCCATGTTGCGGGAATCTCCTGCGGTCTGGTGACCGGCGCATCCGACGATGAGTACCTTGTACTGACCGATATCCAGGGTCTCGAGGACTTCTTCGGCGACATGGACTTCAAGGTTGCAGGTACACACGAGGGTATCACAGCAATCCAGATGGATATTAAGATCCATGGTCTTACAAGAAACATCGTAGAGGAAGCAATCGCACGCTGCAAGGATGCACGTGAGTATATCCTGACAGAGGTTATGGAGAAATGCATCGCTGCTCCGCGCGAGACTGTGAATGCATATGCTCCGAAGATCGTTCAGATCCAGATCAATCCTGAGAAGATCGGTGATGTAGTAGGTCAGAGAGGAAAGACCATCAACGCAATCATCGATGAAACAGGCGTTAAGATCGATATCGATGATACCGGTGCAGTATCCGTATGCGGCACCGATCAAGCTATGATGGACAAGGCAATCGAGTACATCAATATCATTACAACTGACTTCAAGGAAGGCCAGATCTTCACAGGAAAGGTTGTAAGCATCAAAGAGTTCGGCGCATTCATCGAGTTCGCTCCAGGCAAAGAGGGAATGGTTCACATCTCCAAAATTGCTAGAGAGAGAATCAATCATGTAGAGGATGTTCTGACTCTGGGTGACGTGGTAAGAGTTGTCTGCCTCGGAAAAGACAAGATGGGAAGAATTAGCTTCTCCATCAAGGACTGCTCGAAGGCATAATGGAACAGGGGGACGGTGGTGCCGTTCCACGAAAGTGGAACAGCACCACCGTCCCCCTTCTTTTGCAGCATTTTTGTAATGTTTTTGACTGAGTGAAGGGAAAGAAAGGAAATGTGACAATGGAAACAATCCGTATACAGTATCTGAATGATGAGATCGAGCGCCTCCGATACATTGATGGTGTATCCGACTGGATCGATCTTCGTGCGGCAGAGGATGTGGAATTAAAGGCAGGAGAGTTTAAGCTGATCCCTCTTGGTGTAGCCATGCAGCTGCCGGAAGGCTATGAGGCTCATATCGTGCCCCGAAGCAGCACCTTCAAGAACTTCGGCATCATCCAGACCAACCATATGGGTGTCATCGATGAAACCTACTGCGGACCCAACGACTGGTGGAGAATGCCGGTATATGCAGTCCGGGATACCGTAATCCGGAAAAACGACAGGATTTGTCAGTTCCGGATCATGCAGCATCAGCCCGCCATCAGCTTCGTTGAGGAGCAGCTGCAGGGAAACGATCGAGGAGGCTTCGGAAGCACGGGATTCAATTGAAAAAAATTTCATTTCATGAATCAAAAGAAGACGCTGCAGATTCTGCAGCGTTTAGTGCAAAAAAATAGGATTTGTGCAACTCTCTTTTGCATTGAACCTTGAAAGACTCAGGAATTGTGCAATAGATACAGGAATAGAACATTTCCAAAACGTGACATTAGCTGTACTATAAACCTATCAAAAGTGAGACGAAACCAGAAGTCATGCTGTTGAGTTTTACAGTAAAGGGAATAGTTGGAAAGAGAAACATGGGAGGAAATGTTCAATGAAGAGAAAAAGTATTTCTGTATTGTTAAGCATGCTTCTTGCGGCAGGAACACTGGCAGGATGCGGAAGCACCGGAAGCGAAACCGCTTCATCAGCAGTCTCTGCAGAAGAAGAATCAGTTTCAGATGAAGAGACAGAAGCTGTCTCTGAAACAGCCGATGCTGAGGGCGTAGAAGCACCGGGGGCATATCCGCTTCCGCAGGGAGAAGAAACATCAAATAATCTTGGTGTATTTGAGTATGATATGACGTATTATGTTTCTCTGACTGCCAGCGAAGATGCTGAAATCTATTATGAAATTGCAGAGGGCGAAGATGCAGCACCTGAACCTACAACTGACAGTGCACAGTTTGATGAATATCAGTACCGTCAGATTGAGATTACGCAGCCTGAAGCTAGTACGGACGGTCCTGTTTCAAAAACCTATAATGTCAAGGCTATTGCAGTTGAGGACGGAGAAGTCAGTGAAGTTTCAAGCTGGAATTATACGGTAACCAGTAATCCGCACGGCACTTTAAAAGTAGGTGATGCACTTGACTGGACCGGCACAGCAGTTCCTGAAGTAACCCTTATCCAGGATTATGACAGCGACAAGATGTATCTGGTAAAAGGTGAAGACAGAGCCATGGTCATTGATGCGGGCTATTTTGATGCAGAAGATCCGGCTGACCTCTATGAAACTGCTCGGGAGATCGTTGATGATGATTCTATGCCGATTGACCTTGTGATCGGTCATCCTCATCCCGATCATGTTCAGATGGCATTCCAGTTTCTGTGTGATGAAAATAAGGAGCTTGGAGCAGGCATCTATGTAAACGAACGAGAAATTGATGTTCTTCGTGACTATGTCCTTCAGTATGGTGTTGAGTCTGGTATGTTTGCCGACGAAGATACAGCAAATGCAGCTTATGAAGCACAGCTTCAGACACTTGGCAACGGCGATGCCCTTGACCTCGGAGGTAAGGTATTCAACGTAATCGAGCTCCCGGGACATCAGGATGCAGGCATTATGCTATTTGATACAGAGAGCGGATATCTTTTCACAACTGATCAGGTAGGAAATAACCGTGCGCATATCACAGATTCTTTCTGGATGCAGTTTGCAAATCTGACACCTACCTTCTTTGCAGATTCAATGGATGTGTATCAGTCCAGTCTAGCAGTTGCTCTTGAGAGAGTGAATTCTCTCGGAGAGGTAAAATATATTCTAACAGGACATAACGATGTTATTCTTGATGGACAGGGCGATTATCTGACCAATCTGCAGCAGGCAGTTCAGAATGTAATTGACGAAGGCGAAGCATGCATGACACCGACTCTTCGTACCCTGGACAGTATTGATGGATATCTGGAAAATACAATGACAGTGGTTGTAGGTGACCGTCTCAGTGATGTGAACTATGTTGCAGTAAATGTTAATCTCGAAAATTATCTGTCTGACGGATACCGTGACGGAAATGAAAAAACAATTGCGGAACTGTGCAATCTGTCCGTTCATGAGGCTGGACAGACTGGTAATCTTCTCTGGGATGATCCAAATTTCGGTATCAATGTAAACTGGTCCTATCCTGCTGATGGAACTGTTCCTGTAAGAAAAGATAATCTGACATTTACTGCTTCCGTAGAGAGTGATGTGGACAGTGTTGAACTGGTACCCACTGCGTCAGCATCAAATGCTGTAATTACAGTAAACGGAGAAGAGGCTGTTTCAGGTGAGGCCTGCACAATTGAATTGACTGAAGCTCAGACAACAGTCAGCATTGTTGTAACTGCACCGGATGGCGAAACAGAGAATGAGTATACTGTAGTAATTAACAAATAATTGTATAATTGTGAAATGATGTTTATTTACAGGTCGGTACACAGAATTGTGTGCCGACCTTTTTAATGGTACAATGCAACTGTATGGCAACAATTTTAAACATATCTGCAGATTGATGCCATATATCCATGACATGCAAATAAGGAATAATGCCATATGAAAAAAAGAAATCCATTTCATTCAATCCGAAACAGAATATTCCTATATTTTCTTATATTGGCTGTGAGTGTCTGCTCTATTGTTGGAGGCTATTTTTTGTATGCGGAGCAGCAAACTGTAAAAAAGAATCTGTTGGCAGATACGGAGCAGAAAATGGATTTTGCCTCAAATGAAATAGAAGCAGCGGCTCTAAGAGCCGAAGAATTTGCTAATGAGATCTGTCAGAATGAAAGTATGTGTTATCTGCTGGAAAAAGAGATCACAGATGAAAAAAAGCTTGAGGCATCGGAAGCTTTGGAAAATCAGTTTCAGTTTGCAACAGTTGGGGATGATATACTTGCCGTTTTTATCACTGGTGAAAACGGACTGGAGCTTCGCCATGGAAAGGAAGCTGCTTTGTCTGATATTAATCAGGTTAAAAAAGTATATTCGCAGAATCCGTTTTCTAATGGATGGGGAGAATTGCAGGAAAATCCCTGTAAATTCAGTAATTACAGTTCAGTGATTCTTTATTACAAAGCCATCTGGAATGATTCGCACCAGAGGGTAGTTGGTCATCTGGTGATGTTTTTGAGACAGGATATCTTTTTGAATATCGGAACTGATTTTCTGAATCAGGAGGAAGCAGCATTTTCAATCTCAAAAAATGACGGTGGATATATTGCGGGAAATGAGAACTGGGAACAGATCAGAAGTTATATGGAAGCAGACAGCTTCCGACAGGGAGAGAGTTTAAATATTAATGATATGGGATATATATATCTCTCTCGTGAGATGCCTTCTTTCCCCTGGACTCTTGTCACGATAACGCCAAACAGAGAG
Organism: Lachnospiraceae bacterium; assembly: GCA_030527645.1. Classification (GTDB taxonomy): domain Bacteria; phylum Bacillota; class Clostridia; order Lachnospirales; family Lachnospiraceae; genus JAKSRN01. The sequence continues at coordinate 11,256 of JAUNAJ010000009.1, forward strand.
CTTGCGCAGCAGATGGATATTGTCAGGGAAGCTATTATCATTGCAGTACTGCTGGCATTGATCCTTTCTCTCATTCTATCATCGGTTTTCTCTGATTCAATATCAAAACCAATACGACAAATTTCTCGGGAAGTAGAGACTATTTCACAGGGTAATTTTGAGGTCCATATCCGTAAAGATTCAATCAATGAACTGCGCCGCCTGGAAGATAGCGTTGAAAAAATGCAGACAGACTTAAAAAATATGCTGGATGATCTCATCAGGCAGGAGGAAGAAAAAAGCGAAGCGGAGATACAAATGCTGAAAGCACAGATTAATCCTCATTTCCTGTATAATACACTGAATTCTATAAAGATGATGGCAGTGATGCAGGGCTCGAAAGGAATCCAGAATATGACTGAGGCGCTGGGAGATATTCTTAGAGAGAGTTTGAGTGATGCAAATGAAGAAAATTCGCTTAGAGATGAGCTGAAGCTTCTTGATAAGTATATCTATATTCAAAATATTCGCTATAAAGGAAATATTGAATATAGTGTTATAGTAGAAAATGAGGATTTATATGATTTTTCAATTCAAAAATTCCTGCTGCAGCCGATTGTAGAGAATGCCATTTCCCATGGTGTGGAATATGAAAGTCAAGGGGGAATGATTCAGATCAGAATCTGGAACGAAGAGAAGGATGTGTATATTTCCGTGGAGGATGATGGGGAAGGCATTCCCGAGGAACTGCTGAACAAACTGAACAGGCATGAGCAGGTTACAAACAGAAGCATTGGCGTACACAATGTGGATCAACGGATCCATAAAATTTACGGAGACGGATACGGTCTGACTTTTGAAAGTGTTCTCCATAAATATACAAAGGTACAGTTGAAATTAAGAATGAAGGACAGTCATCATGAGTAAAATCAAGATTTTAATAGCGGATGACGATACGATGGTGCGTATCGGTTTAAAATCTATCATTAACTGGGATGAAAATGGTTTTGTTCTGGTCGGAGAAGCTTCAGATGGTGCCAGTGCACTTGAACTTGCACAGAAAACGGATCCGGATATTATTATTACAGACATGAAAATGCCGCGAATGGATGGACTCGAGTTGATGAAAGCTCTGAAAGAGAATAGAAGCCGTGCTGAAATTATTGTGTTAAGCAGCTACGATGAATTTTCCCTTGTAAAGCAGGCTATGAAGCTGGGGGCGAGAGACTATCTTTTGAAACTGAATCTTGATCCAAAAGAATTTGTACAGAGTATTCAATCTGTAGCAGAACGGATTGAAGAAAGCTGTATGAGGACAGATACATCGGACTCAGAACATAATCTTTCTCTGCTGCGAAAGGATTTTCTGTGGCAGATTATTTCCAACGTTTTTATGGAGGACAATCAGCGAGAAAGATCCGTTGCAGATTTGGATATTCATCTTTCCCAAAGACCGGTTTATGCCGCTATACTGAAAATAGGAGAATTATTTCGTTTTGAGGAGGCTTCTTCAGAAGAAATTCAAACTCTTAGATTTTCTGTAATGAATATCGCGGAAGAAATCATCAGTGATATTGCAGAAGGATATTGTGTACCGGGAAAAACAGGCGAATTTTTTATTCTTTTTTCCTGCAGGGAGACAATGGATAAGATAAAAAAGGAATGTTTCCGGCTGCGCAGAATGCTGGAGGAATATTTGAATCTCTCTTCTACTATTCTCTTGGGATACAGTACAAAAGATGGTATTCAGGGTATTCAGGAATCTGTAATACGTGCAAATGAAGTTTTAGGATATCGATTCTATCTGGATCATGAAGGTGTTCTGTCCTGGAAGGAAGATATTCATAAGACCAGGCAGGATACATATGATCTGGCTGATATAAAAAATGCCTTACATGACATTCTGATTTTCGGATCTCCTGATGAGTTAGACAGTATTCTCCAGCAACTGGAGCAGGATATTGACAGGCTTCGCTTAAGTAAATCTGTAATACAAAGTATTGCAATTGAAATTTTCTATGTGGTTCAGGACTATTTTGCTGGAAATATGCTGCCAATCGAATCAAGTCTTCCAAATAGTTTTCGATCTTACGAACAATTGCTGCATATGGAATCGCTAAAGGCTTTTTATAACTGGATTCATTTGCTTCAAGAAGATCTTAAACAGTTTATGAAGCGTGAAGAGGAAAAAGGCTATTCGCAAATAATCGGGAAAGTAATGAACTGGATTGCTTTGAATTACAGAGAATCAGCCTCTTTACAGGAAGCTGCTTATGCGGCCGGATTTAATCCCTCCTATCTGTCCTCTCTGTTAAAGAAACATACTGGAAAGAGCTATACTGAACAGCTGACCACCTATCGAATCGAGCAGGCAAAGGAGATTCTTCTCTCCACAGATTTAAAAATTTATCAGGTTGGTGAAATGGTTGGCTATGACGACAAGTATTATTTTAATCGGATTTTTAAGCGTGAGACAGGAATGACACCCGGAGAATTCAAAAAACAGAAGAGAGAGGGATGAGAATGAGGAAACTTATCTTAATTGGATTAAGCTGTACAATCCTTCTTTCTGGCTGTGGGAAAGCAGTTTCTGAGAATGAACAACAGGTTTTGACGGTTGTATTATGGGATTATGATAAAACCAGTTATGACCAGGCTTTGATTCATGCCTTTGAAGAGGAAAATCCGGATGTCCATGTTGAAGTGATCAGTTATCCGGATGCTTATTATGATACCAAAATGGAAACACTGCTAAGCGGGGAAAGAAAAGCAGATGTTTTTATTGCAAGAACAGCTGATTCGCTTCAAAAGCTTATTAAGAATAACATTGTTTATCCGTTGGATGAATGGATAGAATCAGAAAGCTGGAGAGATATTGATTTGACTCAGTTTATGTCAGAAGGAAAGTAAGTGTTACAGAATTATTGTGTAATATCATCTAATATACCACTATATATTGTGGTTTTATGAGAAATCAAAACCATATTTTCAAGTATCATCGAATAAAAATAAGCGACATTTAGTAGGTTTAAGCGACAAATAAGCGACAAAAATTAGCCCGTTTCCGGGGTTCATTCTTGCCGCTTATGTGCCGCTTTTATTTATTTGTCAATGCGAATTCTAACGCCTGTGCTGCCCTTGCCTTGCTTGCTGCAAAGATATGTGAATATATATCTTGCGTGATAGAAGAACTTGCGTGTCCTAATTGATCGGCAATCAGTTTCGGGGAAACGTTGCTGTTAATCAACAGACTTGCTGTCGTATGGCGCAGGGAATGCAAATGTATATCAGCCGGAAAGCCTAATTTCTTTGCTACTTTCTTGAACTGTGTATTAAGCAGCTGCTCGCCGTAGTAGTTGCCGTGTACGGTTAAGAAAAGCATATCTGCCTTTTCACCGACAGCAACCCGGTTTTCCTGTGTCTGCTTGTATTCTTTCAATAGTGCAAGCAAGGATTCCGGCATAACAACATAGCGTTCGCCTGCTTCTGTTTTCGGCGTTTGCAGTTCATAGGTACTGACAACACCTTTGCTATTTTTCTGCTGTCCACGGGGCGCGCCGACATTGCGAACATACGTTAATGTATGGCGAATGTAAATAATGCCGTTTTCAAAGTCTATATCCTGCCATTGAAGCCCGCACAATTCGCCGCCGCGCATACCTGTAAAAAGCAAGGTACTAATCATCACTTTGAATTGAAAAGGCTTGTTTTCCAGTTCATTCATAAGCAAGATTGTTTGCTGTTCATCAAGATACGTTACAGGCTTACTTGATTTTTTAGTAAGCGGAACGGTATTTGAAACAGGATTCCGGCGCATAATCTCTTTTCTGACTGCTTCTGTAAAGATTGCAGACAGACAACGGCGAATACGGGAAACACTGCTTTCTGACAGCGATCTATCATCAACACTGCTTTCAAATAAATCTTTGAACGGCACGCCTAAGTGTTTTGCGATCATTTCTGCCGCAGGCTGTTCAATGCTGCCGCCGTTGGCAACGGCTGTTACAGAACGCCTTGAAACGCCTGTATCACGGGCAATACTTGAAATCGTAATACCTTTTTGATTTATACCGCCTTTTCCTTTTGGAAGTGCCGCACCGTCTTTCAGCCTATAGGTATTCTTTACACGACCGCTTTCACGTAGTTTGACAAATAGTGCGTCAAGCATTGCCGGGTTAATATCTTTCAGCTTTTTTCGTGCAAGTGTCGGCATGATATAGGTATCAATCATATTTTGGTTATCAATACGAATATTCGGTTTTAATTTCAAGGGCGCAACACTTTCATAATACCATTTTGACAGTTCGGCAAAGGTTCGGTTTTCATCAAGGGAAACCAAGCCTTTTATTTTTTCTTCCCATACCGCAGCATATTGTTTCGCAAGTTTTTCTGCCTTGCCTGCTGTTACATCTTCCGGCGGGCGGTATGTCGTTGTTTTCTTGATCTGCTTGCCGTTTGCGTCATATCCCATATATGCCGTTATGGTGAATGTATCGCCGCGTTTTCTGATACTTGCCATTTAATCGCCCCGCTTTCTTTCATTATAGATTGCTTTCAAATCGTATGCGAGAAAGTCTAAGAAAAAATCATCAAGGATTTTCGTTGCTTTCCATTCATAAAATTCTTTCAATTCCTGTTCCTGTACCTGTTCGCCTGCCTGTCTATAATCGGCAGCACGTTCAAGGGCAAGATAGAAGTCTTTATTAGAAAGAAGTCCATCAAGCATAGGGAGCATATACGGACAATCTTCAAAATAACCGTCATTCACAAGACGCATATTTTGCACTGTAGTTTCAGACAGTCCGAGCATATCGCGGACAGGTTTATTTTCCGGCAGTCTGCCTGTCATCATATAATCTGTCGTTACTTCAAAATAATTTGCAATCTTTAAAAGCTGTTCGCAGTTCGGCAGGCTTTCCCCCGTGCAATACAGGGAAACTGTTTGCGGACGCACGCCCAAATAGGCGGCAAGGTCTTTTTGTGTGACGGGTTCCCCGGTTTTCGGGCTTTTCATCATAAAGTCGCGCAAAGTAGTTGCAAACAGCGCATTGTATTTATCCATATTGATTTCACTTGTCTTTGCCATCTTATCACCTCATTAAAATTCGTTTCACTTGAATATACTAGAAGATACAAGCAAAAGCGTTGACTATGCGTTTTCAGTTGCTATAATGATTATAAACAATCAGAAACGCATTGTCAATCACAATACAAGCGTTTCGCAAGAATAAAAAGAAAAAGGAGGGCGCAGCCGTGGAAGATAAAAAAGCATTAACAATCAAGGAAACAGCAAAGGCATTCAGTTTCCCGGAATATGCAATCAGAACACTTGTAAAGCGTGGGGCGTTCCCTGTCGTACAAGTAGGAAACCGCTGCTATATCGTTCGCAGTGTGTTTGAAGAATACCTAAAGACAGGGGGCGAACTGTATGTTGATTCATATTGATAATAGGAAGTTTAGCCGCAAGCCTGCCGGAATGGATATAGGCGGCATTAAAGCAAGGTTTACAAATCCGGGTAGCATACAGGACTTGACCGCAGCACAGATTGCCGAAGCACTTTGCAAGGGGCAGACGGTGCAGCCGGGTGTAACGCCATTTTCAGAAAGAAACCGCAAAAAGGGGAAAACGGGAACGTGTTCTGATGATTTTCAGCAGCAGACCATTTTCATGAACGATATTGACAACAAACGCACGGATTCCCCGATTGAAACCCCGGCGCACGTTGCAGAAGTTCTGAAACCCTATAATCTGCCTGTTGCATTTGCCTATCCGACATTTAGCAGCAGCCCGCAGCTTGAAAAGTTCCGTTTCGCTGTTGTGTGTGATGAAGTTATCACAGACGACAAAGAGCGTGAAGCCATTCAAGGCGCACTGATAAAATTCTTTCCGCAGTCTGACCCGGAATGCGTCAATGCTGACCGTATCTTTTTCGGCACGGATAAAGAATTATATGCAGGCGTGGGCGATCTGACCGCCGTTTGCAGGAAAGCTGACTTGTTAGCATTTGCACAGACCGTGAATGCAGCACAGGAAGCAACCGAAACAGAAAAGCCGAAATTCGGGCAGATGATACCAACAGGACAGCGGCACGGCACACTTGTTTCATTCGCTGCAACGGTATTGAAGAAATACGGCATTTCGGACAAAGCGTTTGAATTGTATATGCAGCGTGTCGGACAGTGTGAAGAACCAAAGGCAGACAGCGAAATTGAAAAAATATGGAAAGATGCCTGCCGCTACTATGAAAAGGAAGTTGCAAGCAAGCCGGAATATATCGCCCCGGATGAATACGCAACAAAGGAATTTGCGGACGCAGAAAAAGAGGAAAAGCCAAAGAGACGAGGCACACGCAAACCGCCTATTTCCTATTATACCGGGCTTGCACCTACTTATATGCAGGAACATACCTATCTTGTCGGTGTGCAGCATTTGAGCAAGGGCGGCTATGGAAACGATACCTTATATGAATATGTCGGCGGTGTATGGCACCCGCGATCTGAAACAGATGTGAAAAGCCAACTTGCAAAGCGTGTTGCCCGTGCAGGCGTGGTTCCCGACCCGAAACAAATCAATAAATCCTATCAGCTTGTGATGATGCAGGGAAAGCGCAAGAACGTTGAAACATTCAATCAAGATGAAAATCTTGTATGTTTTCAAAACGGCGTTTACCGACTTTCTGATGGGGCAAGACTTGAACATTCGCCGGAATATTATTTCACAACACAGCTGAAAGCCAACATTCCCGACAGCATACAGGAAACGACCTATTGTGATATGTGCATTTCCAATTTTGGCGGCGCGGACGTTCAAAAGCTATTGTTGCAAATTTTCGGCGCGGCTATCTCAAATGTAAGTATTCCGAGATTCAAGAAAGCTGTCCTGCAATACGGCAAGGGCGATACAGGCAAAACACAGCTGAAAGCACTTGCCGAAATGGTTTTAGGTTCCGGCAGATATAACAATGTTGATCTGTCCGACCTTGAAACAAATCGTTTCTTGTCTGCTTCATTTCAGAATGTACGTTTAGGCGGTTCCAACGATATGTCAAATGTGCGTGTCAAAGAATTAAAGATTTTCAAGCAGCTAACAGGCGGCGACAGCATACAGGCGGAAAACAAAGGCGAAAAAGCGTTTACGTTCCGTTATAAAGGGCTAATGTGGTTCCTTGCAAATCAGCTGCCGTTGTTTGGCGGCGATAAGGGCGAACACGTTTATAACCGCTGGATTTTGATACCCTGTACAAACCCGGTTCCGCCGGAAAAGCAGATAAAAGACCTTGCGGCAAGAATGTTCACAGAGCGCGACAGTTTTTGCATAAAAGCCCTGCAAGCATTTCAAGAAGCCGTTGCAGACAATTACACCTTTGCAGTGCCGGACAGCTGCAAGGCGGCAAATGCAGAATACCGCCGTGTCAATTCCACTGTCCGAACATTCCTTGATGAATGTTGCGAACCGTTCAACCCGGACGACAGCAAGACCGCAACAACAACGGGTAAGTTTTGGAACGGGTTCAAGCAATGGTGCAAGGATTGCAATTTATCCTATCAGCCGGGAAAGCAAGAGTTCCGCAGAGAACTTGCAACGATTGCAGGAGTTACAGAAAAGGAATTGGACAGGCACACGAAAGACGGCAATTTCTATCCCTATGTTATCAAGTGGGAAAGCTACAAAGAATTATGCCCGTGGGATGTGCCGCCGCTGTCCTAATCGGTGAAAGAATGGGTGAAAGTTTTGGTGAAAGAACGGCGTATCGGTGAAAGTTTTCGAGGGTCCAAAGCCCTTGCAGCACATGATAAGCAAAGCCCGGTGAAAGAATTCTTTCATTCGGTGAAAGTTCCGGGCATTCATTCTTTCACCAGTGATATAGAAGAAACAGCAACCGACCACAAGACACAAAAAGATATTTCATGTTATTGCTTGCCCGCTGCTGTCGGTGAAACTTTTGAAAGATTTTATACCTATTTAGACAGAAACAGTAAAACAAGGGGAAATAGGGATAAAAAAGAGAAATATATATAGATATGCTGAAAACTTTCAATTCTTTCACCACCCCCCGGCAGCAGCGGCAAGGCAAGGAACAGAACACCGGTGCAGGAGTTTACTTTTCCCCCGGATAGAAAAAATAAATTTCGGAAAGGAGTTTTGACAAATGGGAATTCTTTCAAATCTGTTCAAGCCGAAAAGCCGAGAACAGGCAATTATAGAAATCAACAACACATTTTCAAGTTTTGGCGGCACTGCCTACAATAGCGCAGCATTCCGGGCAGCCGTGGACGCTATCGCAAGGCACGCAGCCAAACTGCAAGCCCATAGCAAGGATACCGCCCTTGAAAGCTTTATGAATACCGCCCCGAACGGCTATATGTCCGGCTATGACCTGCTATATAAGACAGCGGCGGCATATTTCACCCATAACAACGCCTTTATTCTGCTTGACCGCAACGATACCGGGGCAATATCTGCCCTATATCCTATCACGCCGCAAAGCGTGGAATTTGTCGCAGGCACAGGCGGGGCAATCTATCTTGAATGTACCTTTTCGGACGGCAGGAAAACAACCTTTGATTATATGGACGTTGTGCATATCCGCCGCCACTTTCTGACAAATGACTTGTTAGGTGACGGAAACGCCCCGTTGTTCCCGGTACTTGATACCGCAGAAACACTGTATCAAGGCATTGCGGCAAGTGTAAAGAACGGCACAAGCATTCGCGGCGTTCTAAAGTTCACAAGCCTTGTCAATCCGGCACAGGTAAAGGCAGAAAAGGAACAATTCGTTGCAGACTACTTCAACCCGGCGAATTCCGGCGGCGTAGCTGCTACAGACCAACGTTTTGAATTCGTGCCGACCAATACAACGCCCTATACCATCCCACAGGAGCAAATAGAAACCGTAAACAAACAGATTTACGACTATCTAGGCATAAACGAACGCATTGTTTCCGGGAACTATTCAGAAAACGAATTCAGCGCATTTTATGAAAGCGTTGTCGAGCCGTTCGCCTTGCAGCTGTCGCAGGAATTCAAGCTGAAAACGGGTGCTGACGTTGTGATTTCCGCCGAACGCATGGAATTTTCCAGTGCTGACACGAAAATAAAGCTGCTGCATGAAGCGGCACCGTTAGGGCTAATTACCATAAATGAAGCCCGCAAACTATTGGCATTACCGCCCGTTGCTGACGGTGACAGGCGTTTGCAATCATTAAATTATGTTTCTGCCGAAAAAGCGGACGCATACCAACTAGAAGAAAGTGAGGTAAAGCAAAATGAAGAATGAAAGACGCTATGAAGTACGAGCAAGTGAAAAGCCGCTGACATTGACGGGCGTTGCCGTGGTATTCAATCAGCCTGCAAGTATCGGCAGCATGAAAGAAATCATTGTCCCGGATGCCTTGCGCGGCGTGGATCTGAACGACATTGTTCTAATTACGAACCATGACGGCGGGCAGATTCCACTTGCACGAAGCCCGAAAACCCTTGATCTGTCAATCACAGAACGCGGGCTTGAAATGTCGGCGCAGCTGCCCGATACCGAACAGGCGCGGGCGGTATATGAAGCCGTGAAACGCGGCGATCTGTCGCAGATGTCCTTTGCCTTTGATATTGGCAATTACAGTTTTGACGAACAGACACAGACCCGCACAATTACCCAAATCAGCAAAATTTATGAAATCAGTATCGTAAATTATGCAGCATACACACAAACCAATGTACAGGCAAGAAATGCCGGAAAGGAACAGACTATGAATAACTTTAACCCTATCACTGCAAGCCTTGAAAAGAACGCACAGGCAACCGATACCCACAACACCCCGGAATATAGAAGCGCATTTTATAAGACCCTGTTAGGCAAGGAACTGACAGACAATGAAAGCCGCGCCCTTGCCGCAGCACAGGCAGAAAAGCGTGCTGACGCATTCAATACGCTTTCCAGTTCCGCCGCTGTTATCCCTACAACGACACTGAATGAAGTTGTAAAGCAGGCACGCCACACAAACGGACTTTATAACGAAATCCGCCTGTTCTCTGTGCCGAACAATCTTTCCGTTCCCGTAGGAACCCCGACAGACGCGGCGGCATGGCATACCGAGGGCGAACCCGTAGAAAGAAAACAGATTGCAAGCAGCGCGGTATCTTTCACCGGGCGCGAACTTATCAAAGTGCTTTCTATGTCCGCCGCTGTTAAGCGTATGGAAATCAGCACATTTGAACGCTATCTGACAGATGAACTGAAAAACTGCATTGCGGATGCCATCGGTGCGGCAATCGTAGCCGGAACAGGAAACGGACAGCCTACAGGTATTCTGCCCGGTATCACATGGAACAAGAACAACACTGTTTCTACAACTGCATTATCCGCAGACAATCTGCTTGCCGCTGTCGCTATGTTGCCCGCAGGATATGCAGGCGGTGCAAAGTTTGCTATGAGTACGGCAACCCTGTTCGGCAGCGTGTACCCGTTAAAGGATAATGACGGACGCTATATTTTCACTGACCCGGAAAATGGCGGTGTGCGCCGTCTGTTCGGTTTTGAAATCGTCCTTGACGATAATATCCCTGCCGGAACTATCCTGTTCGGAAATTTCCGTTATTACGGTGTAAATATTCCGCAGGGCGTGGCTATCGAAGTTTCCCGCGAAAGTGGATTCACAAGCGGACTGATTGACTACCGCGCATTATGTATCGCAGACGGCAAGCCGATTGTACCGGGCGCATTTGTCAAGGTAGAAGTCAAAGCAGCCTAAGAAAGCGAGGTAAGGCAATATGATTTTTGAAATCGAAGAAGCCCGCGACATTTTAAGAATTGACGGCAGCGACAATGACGAAATGATTATTGCCTTGCTGCTTGCAATTCCGCCCTATCTTGAAGCAACAACAGGCTATACGGCAACCGGGGGATTTTCCCCCATTGCCAAAGCCGCCGCGCGGTTCCTGCTTCAATTATGGTATTACGGGGAAAATGCCGATACAGACAAGCTGCAAAGGGTGATTGACAGCTTGTTAAAGGCATTATCCGCAGAACGGGTGAACGATGAATAAAGCAGAATTTTATCATTCTAAAGCGTGGCGGCAGCTGTCCAAGGCGTTTCTTATGTCGAAATATTACATTTGCGAACGTTGCGGACAGCCTGCCGAAATCGCCCATCACAAAATATACTTATCACCCGGAAATATTACAAACCCGGACATTGCCCTAAATCCTGCAAACCTTGAAGCCCTGTGCATGAATTGCCATAATACGGAACATTTCGGCACGGGCGGTGCAACGGCAGCGGGAATTGTCTTTGATGCAAACGGCAACGTTATTTTAGAAAGCGAGGTAAACGACTATGAATGAAACCTATAACATGGAATTACAGGAAGAAATCAATTTTCTGTTAGGGGAATTATCCTTTTTGCAGGATGAATTATTGATTGCAAGAAAAGCAGGCGACACGGACGAATACACCCGTTTAATGCGAATCTGTCTGCCTGTACAGAAACAGTATTTAAAGTTATGCGCGGAACAGGAAAAGCGGGAACAGGCGGAAAATGCCGCTGACCCGTTAATGGAATTCAACGCCTAATGAACTATATCACAGAATACAACAACAAAATACAGTCCGGGGAAATCGTCACTTCAAGACGGGTAAAGGCAGTATATGCCCGTCTTGCGGCGGCGTGCATGGAAACGAACGGGCAATATATCTTTGACGAAAACCGCGCAAATCGTCCGATTGCCTTTATAGAACGTTTCTGCAAGCAGTCTAAGGGCGAATGGGCGGGGCAAGGTATTTGTCTTGAACTGTTTCAGAAAGCCTATATTCAAGCCCTGTACGGCTTTATAGACCGTGAAACCGGGTGCAGACAGTACAAGGAAAGTTTCTTTCTTGTGGGGCGTAAGAACGGCAAAACAACCATGCTTGCAGGGCTTGCCCTGTATATGCTGACAAGTGATAACGAGGGCGGCGCAGAGGTCTACAGTACCGCCACAAAGTACGCACAGGCGCGTTTATTATTCGATGAAGCACACAACATGATAAAGCAATCCCCGGCACTTTCAAAGCATTTTAAGAAACGAAAAAATGATCTGTATTATAGCCCTGCTATGGCTAAGTTTCAGCCCCTTGCAAGGAATTCTGATACACTGGACGGACTGAACGCAAGTTTTGTTATCATGGATGAATTGCACGGGGTTAAGGACAGAAACCTATATGAAGTGATGCGCCAAAGTATGGCGGCGCGCCGTCAAGCACTGCTTGTGATGATAACAACTGCCGGAACTGTCCGTGAATGTATTTTTGATGATATGTACAGTTATGCTGCAAGTGTTGCAGACGGTGCATTATCTGACCCGCATTTCCTGCCTATCCTGTATGAACTGGACGACCGCAGCGAATGGAGCGACCCGGCAGCATGGACAAAAGCAAATCCGGCGTTAGGGGCAATCAAGAAAATAGACGATCTGACCGCCAAAGTTGACCGGGCAAAGCAGAACCGCAACGAACTTTCCGGCGTATTGTGCAAGGAATTCAATGTAAGGGAAACCATCAAAACGGCATGGCTTTCCTTTGATGATATAAACAATGAAAGCACCTTTGACCTTGAAGAATTCCGCGGGGCATACTGTATCGGCGGCGTTGATCTGTCGATCACAACGGACTTGACCTGTGCAAGCCTGCTGCTTATGAAACGCGGCAGTGATAAAAAGTATATTACACAAATGTATTGGATTCCTGCCGACCGCCTGCAAGAACGGGTTCAGCAAGATAAAATCCCCTATGATAAATGGTATGAACGGGGCTTGATACGCCTTTGCACCGGGAATGCAATCAACTATTCCGATGTGACAGCGTGGTTTTGTGAAGTGGTTCAAAAATACGATCTGTTTCCGGCGTGGGTGTATTATGACAGCTATTCTGCAAGGTATTTCGTGGAAGAAATGCAAATGCAGGGCTTTAATATGGTGCGCTGCATACAGGGTGCAAAAACGCTTTCCCTGCCTATGCAGATGTTAGGGGCAGACCTACAGGCGCACAAAGTCATATACGGCAATAACCCTGTTTTGAAGTGGTGTTTGACGAATACAGGCGTACAGACCGACCGCAACGGCAACATTGTTCCCATTAAGAACCAAAGCCCAAAACAGCGAATAGACGGCACGGCAGCCCTGCTTGACTGCTATGTGGGGCTATATGAGCATTACAACGAATATACAAGCGCGATCTAAGGGGGCGGCAGCATGAAACTGAAAGATAAGAAAATCGAGATATTAGAAAAAACCTATATTCACGATAACTACGGCAATAGCAAGGTGAGTTATGCGCCCATTGCCCCGCCCCTGTGGGCGTATTTCCGGCAACTGTCCATGAAAGAACTGTACGGCAATGTCACACAGGTTGAAGAAGAAGCCCTATTTATTATCAACTATCGAACGGACGTTGACACGAACAACACTGTTCGATACAAGGGCGTTGAATATGAAATTACAAGAATTGACACATTCGAGGGATACAAGCAGGACTTGACCCTATATTGCAAGCGGAAAAGTGCATAATGAGAATATCACGAAAACAGGATATATTATTGAAAGTTGTCTGAAACTATGCTATAATCTATCCTGTATTTTTATGTCGAATTTTAAGAGGTACGAACGCATGAAATATAGCTATAACAAGTTATGGAAAATGCTGATAGATAAGAATATGACAAAAACGCAAATGCGCATAAAAGCAGGTATCAGCACGAACATACTTGCAAAAATGGGAAAGAATGAGCCTATAGCAATGGACAGTCTTGCAAAGATTGCAGATGCCCTGCAATGCGGGCTTGACGATATAGTAGAGATTCAGAAAGACGGTGAATAAAATATGGCGGGCAATAGTAATTTGCATGATTCAGCCAAAAATAAACAGGATGAATTTTATACACAGCTTTCACTTGTGGAAAGCGAATTGAAACATTACAGGCAGCACTTTAAAGACAAAATTGTTCTATGTAATTGTGACGACCCATATGAAAGCAATTTTTTCAAATACTTTGCAATGAATTTCAATTCATTAGGGTTAAAGAAGCTAATAACAACTTGTTATGTAAGTTCCCCAGTAACGGGAAAAGAATTTCAATATTATGTCGGCAAGGGTGGACAGCTGACTTTTATTCCAACGGAAACGCCTGTTATATCTGACAGTGATAGACATCCCTACAAAGTTGAAATAACTGAAGTTACAGACGAAAACGGTGATGGGCGCATTGATCTTTCAGACGTAGAATATTTGATGCGAAACAGAAAAAACACTATGACACTGCTTGACGGTGACGGTGATTTTCGCAGCCCGGAATGTATCGAATTATTACAGCAGGCAGATATAGTTGTCACAAATCCGCCGTTTTCTTTATTTCGTGAATATATGGAATTATTAGAACGTTTCCAGAAAAAATATATAATAATTGGAAACATGAATGCTGTTACATACAAAGAAATCTTTCCGCTTATCGCACAAAACAGACTATGGCTTGGATATAATAGCGGACACTTTTGGTTCAAAGTTCCCGATACATACGAAGAGAAAAAGACAGATTTCAAAATTGATGAAACCGGGCAAAAATGGCGAAGAATGGGAAATATTTGCTGGTTTACAAACGTTGATATAGAAAAACGTCATGAAAATATGACGCTTTTTAGAAACTATACGCCCGAAGCTTACCCAAAATACGACAATTATGATGCAATCAATGTTGATAGAACCGTTGATATTCCTTGCGATTATTACGGTGTAATGGGGGTTCCGATTACCTTTTTATCACAATATAGCCCTGAACAATTTGAAATTGTTGCATTCAGAAAAGGTAATGATGGTAAAGACCTTGTATATTCGTTCACAGAATCTTCACATTCTCTTAATGTAGAGAGAGAGAGACGAACAACAGTTCGACCGTATTTCCGAATCCTCATCCGCAGGATACAGACAAAACACCGGACGATGTGATACGTCCTGTTCTCAACGGCAAAAAATTATACAGACGAATTACAATCCGTATGCGACAGCAATCCCCGGACTTATTAAAAATGCAGAGGGAAAAATAAACGGAAAAATAACGTATGTTAGACTAACTATCAGAAGAAAGGTACATGGATATGAAAATAGCTCTTCATGAAATCCCTGTGCGTGAAGTAATCAACGGCTATATTGACAGCGCGGAAAACGGGGTTGTCGGTTATAGCGGAAAACTGAATATTCGTCCTGCTTTTCAACGTGAATTTATTTATAAGGATAAGCAACGTGATGAAGTAATACGCACAATAAGAAAAAATTTCCCCTTAAATGTTATGTATTGGGTGTTAAGTGATAACGGCGGTTATGAACTGCTTGACGGACAGCAACGCACTATTAGCGTATGCCAATATATAAATGGTGATTTTTCAATTGACCATTTAGCTTTTCATAATCTCACGAAGGCAGAGCAAGAGCAGATTCTTGACTATCCGCTTATGATTTACATTTGTGAGGGTACAGATAAGGAAAAATTAGACTGGTTCAAAATTATCAATATTGCGGGCGAACAGCTGACCGCGCAAGAGTTACGAAACGCAATCTATACGGGTGAATGGCTAACAGAATCAAAGAAATATTTCAGTAAAACACAATGCCCGGCATATCAGATTGCAGGCGATTATTTAAGCGGCAGCGCAATTCGTCAAAACTATCTTGAAACTGCTATCAAGTGGATTGCCGCCCGTGACGGTATTGAAATTGAAGATTATATGTCACAACACCAACACGATACAAATTGCAATGAACTGTGGCTATATTTTCAAACGGTTATAAATTGGGTAAAGGCGACTTTCCCAAACTATCGCAAGAAACTAATGCAGGGGCTTGACTGGGGTATTTATTATAATAAATACGGTGCTAAAAGTTATGACCCGAAACAGCTTGAAAAACGCCTTGTAGAACTGCTTGATGATGAGGACGTTTCTAATCAAAAAGGTATCTATGAATATCTTCTTGATGGGAATGAAAAGCATTTAAGCATTCGCGCCTTTAGTCCTAAAATGGCTAGAACAGCATATGAGCGACAAAAAGGTATCTGCCCGAAATGCGGCAAGCATTTTGAAATTGAAGAAATGCAAGCTGACCATATCACGCCATGGAGTAAAGGCGGCAGAACTATTCCCGAAAACTGTCAAATGTTATGTGCTGACTGCAACCGCCGAAAGAGTAATATATAATATCCGCTAGTATCGTTTAGTATATCATCGTGGATTTAAGCGACAAACAAGCGACAAAATGAGCAATAAAGGTAGCAAAAATGCCGTAAAATGGGCGTTTCTGCTACCTTTATTGTATTCTATGGGGAAACATCTACGCTCTTCCATATCGAAATGACAGATATGTTCTGGTGTATAATTGTGATCTGTTTGATCAGGCTGGGATAGAGTATCCCAATGGGCAGATTACCTGGGATGATTTTTTTTCTATTGCAGAACAGTTACAACCGGCACTGGAAGATGACCAGTATGCATGCATGACACTCCCTATGGATGTTCAGTGGATGGCAAGCGGCAGGATGCTATCACAGGAAAATGATGCAGAGAGCATGCACCCTATTATGAACTGGATGCTGAATATGCAGGATAAAGGACTTACTCCATCATACAGTGACTGCATTGCACAGGATATACAGCAGCAGTGCTTTGAACTGGGAGATTATGCCATGTATATCGGAGGAAGCTGGTATCTGAATTATCTTGCATCGGATCAGAAGAAGGAGCTTTTTTCTTTTTCTTGGGGAGTGACTGCAGCTCCTTACTGGGAGGAGGATGAAGGTTATGCAGCGACATCTATTTTGACTGGAATTGGAATTACAAAACAATCGGATAATAAAGAGCTGGCATATTCATTTCTTGATTTCATCACAGGCGAACAGGGAGCAGTAATCATGGCTGGGGAACAGATGATACCAGCCTATACGAATGATATAATTCAAGAAGTGTACCGTGAGAGCTTTTCTGGAAAAGTTTTGGATGATTCTGTATATAAAACTGAAAGTTCAGGATTGAAGAGGGACACAGAGAGCAGAGTACAGGAGGTTCTCTGTGATGGTTGGAGAAAAGCAGTAACCAGGCAGGAGAAAGTGGATCAGGTTATTGAAGATATGAAAAGAGAAATCGAAAATATGTAACTTTGCATAACAAAGACTGCAAATCCCGGAAATTTCAGAAAGGTATTCATAGAAAGGGAAGCTTATGTTCAATAAGATAGGAAGAAACGATCCCTGCTGGTGCGGCAGCGGAAAAAAATACAAACAGTGTCATCTGGCCTTTGACGACAAGATTGCCGGATATAAGAGAGCAGGACATATCGTGCCGTCACATAAACTCATTAAAACACCGGAGGATATTGAAGGAATCAAAAGAAGTGCAGCCATCAACATGGCCTGCCTGGATGCAGTGGGTAAAGAGATCAAAGTCGGCATGTCTACCCAGGAGATCGATGATATCGTCGTGAGAGTAACAAAAGAGATGGGCGGCATTGCAGCTCCTCTGAATTTTGAAGGCTATCCCAGGAGCGTTTGCACCTCCATCAACGATGTGGTATGCCATGGGATTCCCTCAGAAGAGGAGATCCTGGAAGACGGAGATATTATCAACGTGGACTGCTCCACTCTTTTTGAAGGATACTTCTCCGATTCCTCCCGCATGTTCTGTGTCGGTGACGTGGATCCCGGATGGAAAAATCTGGTGGATGTGGCGAAAAAGAGCATTGAAGTAGGTCTGGAGCAGGTAAAGCCCTTCAAATTCCTTGGAGATATGAGTCAGGCCATCAATGATTTTGTAGAATCCAACGGATACACGGTAGTCCGCGAGATCGGCGGCCACGGCATCGGCAAAGAGTTTCATGAGGATCCCTTTGTCAGCTACGTAGCCAAGGCAGGAACCGAAATGCTGATGGTGCCCGGCCTGTGCTTTACCATTGAGCCCATGATCAATATGGGCGCCTGCGATGTACTCCTGGATGCGGACGATGACTGGACCGTATTTACAGAGGACGGATCCCCATCCGCCCAGTGGGAGGTGCAGCTGGTGGTGACAGAAGAGGGGTATGAGCTGCTGTCCTGGTAAGTGTTAACCTAAAAATTGAAAAAATAGAAAAGGAGATTAGAAGCTATGAAATTCCATCATATTTCATTAAGGGTAAAGGATTTTGACAAGTCTATGAATTTTTATCAGAAGCTGGCGGGTCTGAAGGTGATCCATCAGTTTGAGTCAAACGGAGGCAGGGTAGCCTATCTGGCAAATGAAGAAGGAGAGACAGAGATCGAACTGATCGCACTTCCAGAAGGCCAGAATTTCGAAGGAAAGGGCCTGTTCCTCTGCTTTGCCGCATCCGATCTGGAGCAGGTGCATAAGATTGCTGCAGAGGAAGGATTCAATCCGTCTGATATTCGGAATCCCGAGCCAACGGCAAAATATTTCTATGTATATGATCCGGACGGATTGTCTGTGCAGTTCCGGGAATATTGACAGGTATACCCGGCATGCCCCCATATTGGGATCGAAAGATGCTGTAAATTGATCAATTCGGTGCTTACGCTGCTAATACTGAAGGATGAAATCATGGTTTGCTTTCAATACATGTATTCAGTATAATTGGATTCATAAGGTAAGCAGGAAAGAGGTGATCTGATCCGTGAAAGAATTCAATACCACAGCAACCTGTATTCCGGGTAAGCATTATATGGTGGATATTTCTGAGCGCCTGTATCAGATAAAAACCGAATATGTGGACAAAGGGAAATATTTCACCATGAATCGTGGACGGCAGTATGGAAAGACCACCACGCTATATCAGCTGAAGAAGTACCTGTCCGACGAGTATTATGTCCTGCTGTTATCATTCGAAGGAAAGAGCGGTGAATTTGTAAACGAATCCCGGTTTGTCCGGATGTTTCAGGAGGATCTTCTTCATCAGCTGGAAATTGCCAACGTTCCTGATAATCTGCAGAATGTGTGGAAGGAATCCATAGCGCAGGAAGCATCCGTAAATCAGCTTGGCAAAGCGATAACGAGATTGTGCAGAAGCAGTGAGCGCCCCATTATCCTGATGATTGATGAGGTGGACGCAAGTTCTGAATACCGGATTATGCTGGATTTCCTTGGATTGCTCAGGAATAAATATATCTCTGCGTCTCAGGAAGAGGATTTTACATTTCAATCTGTAATATTATCCAGTGTTTACGATATCAAGAATCTGAAACTGCGATTTCGACCTGATGAACAGCATCGATACAACAGTCCCTGGAATATTGCCGCAGACTTCGATGTGGATATGGCTTTTACAAGTGATGAGATTCAGGGAATGATACGCGAATACTGTATTGATCACAGGTTGACTATTGATCTTCCTATGGTCGCTCAGCAGATTTATGACTATACTTCCGGATATCCTTATCTCGTTTCCAGAATCTGCCAACTGATAGACACAACAGTCAGGAAAGAGTATGAAGGAAATCTGGAGGAAGCCTGGTCCCTGAATGGATTCCAACGTGCAGTCATGCTGCTTCTTTCTGAATCGAATACTTTGTTTGATGATCTGAATAAGAAATTAAATGACAATGCAGAGCTGTATCGTCTGATTCGAAAAATCGTAATTGACAGGGAGGAAATCCCTTTCAATATCCAGAGCAACACGATTCAGCTTGGATCCATGTTTGGATGGTTAAGGAACAGCGGCGGCAAGACCGTGATCACGAACCGAATATTTGAGGTGCTGATCTGCAATAAGATGATTCAGGAGCATGTGGATGACCGTATTTTCACACTGGGATCCAGTGAGAAGAGCCAGCTGAAATCAGCTGATTGTTTGTACATGGATCAGATTATGGAGCGATTTGCTGCGCATTATCATAGTATCTACGGAGATCGTTCAGCAGATTTTCTGGAAAAAGAAGCGCGGCTGATTTTCCTCACATTTATCAAGCCGATTATTAATGGAGAAGGAAACTATTACCTGGAATCTCAGGAAGCTGATAGTACAAGAACGGATGTGATCATTGATTACCATGCAAAGCAGTACATAGTGGAATTGAAAATCTGGCATGGGGATATCTACGAACAGAGAGGTATTGAACAGCTGGCAGGTTATCTGGACAGACATCAGCTTACTGAGGGATGGCTGCTGAGTTTCTGTTTTAACAAAAATAAGCAGGAACTTACGGGGTTCCGAGAATATGAGATGAACGGGATGCGTATTTTGGAAACAGTGGTTTAAAATACATTTTCGGATTATGTTTATCCATTAGCATATGCAGCATAGAATGACATATCTCAATATGGTATGTTGTTCTGTGCTGCAATGATCTGAACTCGTTCTGCTGCAACGCTTCAGTATCTGCCAAAAACGAAGATGCTGGCTGAAAGTCCGGTATCATGTATGAATTGTTCGTCTTTATCCGTGTTTGAGTAAGCTGTTTACGTAAGAAGTCAACCGTTTGCGTTTAATCCTGGGCGGATGACTTTTTTTGTGCTATACTATTACTTTGAAAATCAAAGTGAGTTTGCTTGCTGTAAGGACCCCACTCACTTCAATGCATGAACCAAATTTTACAGAAACATCGATTGGGAAAACGAACAGAACATCTCAGTCAGAAGGAGTGTACAATGCTGGAAATCACACATGTTACCAAGCGATACGGAAAAGAAAAGGCCTGTGATGATGTGAACTTTCATCTGGATCCGGGAAGCGTTACGGTTCTGTTAGGTCCAAACGGTGCCGGAAAGTCTACGATCATGAAATCTATCATCGGTTTTCTGAAATATGAAGGAAACATTACAGTTGCCGGTCATTCCAACAAATCCGTTGAGGCCAGACGCATTCTGGGATATATTCCGGAGATGCCCAGCCTTTATCCCAACCTTACAGTGGGGGAGCATATGGAATTCTTGGCCAGAGCCTACCGTCTGAAGGATTACAAAGACCGAAAGGATGACCTGCTGCAGACCTTCGAACTGGAGGATAAGACGAAAAAATTCGGCGATGAGTTGTCCAAAGGTATGCAGCAGAAGTTGAACCTCTGTCTGGGACTGCTGCCGGATCCTGAGATCCTTTTGTTGGATGAGCCCATGATCGGACTGGATCCGCACGCCATCAAAAAACTGAAGGATATGATCGAGGATATGCGAAATGCAGGAAAGACCATGCTCATCAGTACGCACATCATCGACAGTGTGGACATGATCTGGGATCGTACGATCATTATGCAGCATGGACAGGTGCGTGCCAATGTGACCAGACAGGAGCTGGAAAGCACAGGAAAAACCCTGGAGCAGCTGTTCTTCGAGGTGACAGAGGGACTGGAAGAGGGACAGGAAAAAGCCGGTGCTTCTGAGTATACAGGCTCTGAGGACGAGTCGAATAAGGAACGGGAAGTCAGGTCTGAACCGGATGAGAAGGACTCCGTGGATAAGTCGGAGGAGCAGCTATGAGAGTGTTCGGATATTATGCATGGCACAGCTTTGTGAATCAGATCCGTAAGCTGTTCAAAACATGGATCCTTGTATTTGTTCTGGTGTGCGGTCTGATGGGTGGAATTGTCGGTTTGACGATCGGCTCTCTTGAGAGTTCATCGGATGAGTATGCTGCTGAAGAGATGGAGTCGATCGATGAGGATGAGACAGATCCGGGGGATGATGCCTATGAGGAAACAGAACAGGAGAATACTCCGCTGATCTCTACGAATGCTTTTGATATTACCTGGGAAGAGGAAGGTCTGGCTGTTGTATATACGGATGGGACTTCTGCTGTATTCGGCTTTGGTCAGATCCTGGAGCTGATTTGTACGTTGGTCATCGCTGCCTTTCTGATCTACTATATCCTCTCTGCCGATAAGAACGGGAGTAAGATTTTCCTTCCTGCGGATGTCAACCTGCTGTTTGCAGCGCCCATGAAGCCTCAGTCTGCACTTATGTTCCGGCTGATGTGCCAGGTGGGAGTTTCTGTATTTGCATCGGTGTATCTGTTGTTCCAGATTCCGACGCTGAGTGATATGGGCCTGAGTCTGCCGGTGATTCTCAGTGTATTTGCTGCGTGGACGTTTCTGCTGATCATCTGCATGCTTCTGCAGGTGTTCTTCTATACACTGTGTTCCACAAAAATACGGCTGAAGAAGTATCTGACTCCCGGAGTATGGGGCTGTCTGGTTCTGCTTCTTGCAGCAGTATTTCTGTATGGAACAGTTTCCGGAAAGCATTCGATTCCTGCTGCTGTGGATGCGTTCACTGCTCCGGTGACCCGCTGGCTTCCCTTCATCGGATGGCTCAAGGGACTTGTGCTGTTTCTGTATGAGGGACAATATTTTAAGGGCTTACTCTGCCTGCTGCTGCTTCTTGCGGGAACCATTCTGCTGACTTTTGGAATCTGGCATATGAAGGCAGATTTCTATGAGGATGCAATGGTGAAATCCGAGGAGCTTGCTGCACTTATGGCAAGTGCTGAGGAAAAGGGCAGCCTGGTGGCATTCAAAAAGAAGGATCGCAGTGAAAAGCTTCGCAAGAACGAACTGAACAGAGGCCGGGGAGCCAATGTATTCTTTTACAAGTCTCTGTACAATCGAAGACGTTTTGCTCCCGGTGGAATCCTTACTAAGACAGCAATCACCTATCTGGGTGCTGCTTTGGCGGGCTTCCTTCTGGGTAAACTGCTGGAGAGTGAGCAGCCATTCACCGTTCTGGTCTTTTTAATCGGTGCATTGGTGTTCTTCCGGTCTCTGGGCAATCCTCTTGTGGAAGATACCCGTATGCCGTTTTTCTCCATCATTCCGGAGAATACATGGCTGAAGCTGTTCTGGTCCGTGCTGGCAGGAACTGTAAACTGCCTGCTGGATCTGCTTCCTGCCATGATCCTTGGAGCGGTCCTTACCGGAGTGAACCCGGTTCTGCTTCCCGGTTATCTGGCATTGATCCTGTCGGTGGATGCCTATGCTACCATTGTGGGAACCTTTATTGCTCTGTCTGTTCCGGAGTCCATCGGCAAGCTGCCGAAGCAGCTGGTTCAGGTGCTGTTTGTGTATTTCGGTCTGGTGCCGGATATTCTTTGTATAGTGGCAGGCTATTTTTCCGGACATCCGGTGATCGGAATGCTTGGTGCGGCATCTGTGAACCTGCTTCTGGGTGCCGTGTTCTTTATCCTGACACCATTGTTCCTGGAGCCAAAGGCAGGGGCAAGACCCTGGGCAGCACCGCTGTCTGAGGAGAATCGAAAGAAGGCGGGAAAAGCATTCAGGAGGATCGGAACTGCCTCCTTCCTGCTGCTGGCAAGTGCCTCTGCTCTGCAGATCCTGCTGGGTCGGCTCGTACCATCGATTTGGCCTGAAGCGGCTGAATCCTCTGCGGCAGTCTATCTGCAGACTTTCCTGCCTATTTATATTGTTGCCTTCCCCATGGGATTTCTGCTTCTTCGGAGAATGCACACAGAGAAGCCGGCGGATCAGAGACTGACGGTACCTGGCGGCATTCGTTATGTGATTTATTCCATCACCGCAATGTACCTGGGGAATCTGCTGGGTGTTCTGGTGAATCAGCTGATCGGTCTGTTCCTGCCCTCCGCAGACAGCAGTGCTGTGACGGACTTGATCCTGCAAAGTGACGGTGTCCTGCTGCGGATTCTGTTTATGGTGCTTGCAGCGCCAATTATGGAGGAGCTGTTCTTCCGGAAATTCCTGATCGACCGCATGCGGCCCTACGGAGAAAAAACTGCCATGATCACCTCGGCTCTGATGTTCGGTTTGTTCCATGGAAATTTCTCCCAGTTCTTCTACGCCACAGCCCTGGGAATTGTGTTTGCCTATGTCTATCTTCACACAGGCAGAATCCGATATACCATCGCTCTTCACATGGGAATCAACCTGTGGGGCAGTGTCATTTCCGTATGGCTGTTAGAGAAGATTACAGGAAATCTGACAGATTTGATGAGTGCAGAGCTGTCGGAGATCAACTTAAGCATCTGGGTGTATATCTACATTGCCTATGCCGTCGCATTGATCATCATTGCGATCATCGGTATCCTTCTTTTGTGTGTCCGGGCTGAGAAGATCACTTATCAGGATGTCAGCCGGGAGCTGGCACGTGGGCAGATCATCAAAACGGTCTGGGGAAATATCGGAATGATTCTTTTCTTTCTGGGATGTGCAGCGTTGTTTGTGTTTCAGTATTTAGGCTGAATAGTTCTGCTGGTCACGGGCTGCAGAATAATTTCGTAAAAAAATGGTGAACACAGTCTGTTGAAAAGACTGTGTTCACCATTTTTGTATTTGATATCTGAGCTAATACTTTCAAGTTGAGCTCTCTTTTCGCAGTGAGAATACTGCCGAATTTCAATTCGGGACAAGTTTACTCTTCCTTTGAAATGATTCCCTCAAGATCCGGCTCCTGGAAGCTGAGCTTGCTCATCAGGTTATTGAAGGTATCCGCAGCTGCTGTGTACTCCTCATCATCCATGATGTTGTCCAGCTCCGGATCTCCGTTTGCATTCTTGATATAACGGTACAGGTAAACCTCACCGTTTGCGCTTTCGCCATTTTCGTTCAGCGGAAGAAGGGCAATGTATTCCTTCTCATTTACATTGAAGACATTGAGAATGGCACAGGTGATCTCTGTGTCGTCATCCAGTGTCAGTGTTACAGTCGGATTATCAGGATTGATTGGTTCACTGTCGCAGCCTCCGCAGGTGCTGCAGTCACTGGTGCATTTCGCTGAATCGGCAGCGGTATTTTTCATTTCTTCGCTCATGTATGTTTCCTCAACTTTCCGGGCAGCCTTTATTAAAAAGTTCTCCTGAACAGGATTTTTGAAATCTTCTGAACAGGAATACTTTTTTTGCTGCACATTGCATTCATTTTATCAGATAGCGGGAGGAATCGCAACAGGAATCAAAGACGCAACCCGAGACAGCAGGAGATACGCATACTGACGCTTACATGCCAGCATACGTATCTCCTGCTATCCCGTGAACAGCCTGACGCTTTAGTAACACATTATGCAAGTTCCCGACCGCAAAATTGCAAACAAGTGAATTCCTTCTTGAAATCTCCACTTTAAAGGTGTACCATGATAAAAGATTGATTCACAGAATGGATGCAGTTCGATTGAATCACGCATTCCTGTGAATCTGTGCTGCACAGCATCAGTAATTCGAAAGGAGTTAACTATACAATGGAAAAAGCAAATCTTGACTGGGGAAGCATGGACTTTTCTTATAAACCAACCAATGCACGTTTTGTTGCAAACTGGGAAAACGGTTCCTGGGATGCAGGTGCACTGACTGAGGATGCCAATATCGTTATGAATGAGTGTGCAGGCGTTCTGCAGTATGCTCAGACCTGTTTTGAGGGTCTGAAGGCGTATACAACTGTTGACGGACGGATCGTTACTTTCCGCCCTGACCTGAATGCAGCCAGACTGAATGATTCCTGCGAGCGTCTGAGAATCCCGACTCTTCCGGACGGCATGTTCCTGGAGGCTGTTGATCAGGTGGTTCGTGCCAATGCGGAATTTGTTCCTCCGTACGGAACAGGTGCAACTCTGTACCTTCGTCCCTTTATCTTTGGAAGCGGTCCGGTAATCGGAGTTAAGCCGGCTCCTTCTTATCAGTTCCGTCTGTTCACAACTCCTGTTGGTCCTTACTTTAAGGGCGGTGCAAAACCGATCACCATCAGAATCTCTGATTACGACCGTGCAGCACCACACGGTACAGGACACATCAAAGCAGGTCTGAACTATGCAATGTCTCTGTATGCCATTGACGATGCGCATGAGCAGGGATTTGCAGAGAACATGTATCTGGACGCTGCAACAAGAACTAAGGTAGAGGAGACAGGCGGTGCCAACTTCCTGTTTATTACAAAGGACGGTAAGGTCGTAACACCGAAGTCTGACACCATTCTTCCTTCTATTACCCGTCGCTCCCTGATGTATGTTGCGAAGGAGCTTCTGGGTCTGGAGACAGAGGAGAGAGAAGTATTTAAGGATGAGCTGGGCGATTTCGTTGAGTGCGGTCTCTGCGGAACTGCGGCAGTTATCTCTCCGGTAGGAAGAGTAAATGATCATGGAAAAGAGATCACATTCGCAAATGGACTGGATGAGATGGGACCTGTAACCAGAAAGCTGTACGAGACTCTGACAGGTATCCAGATGGGTACAGTGGAGGCTCCGGAAGGCTGGATCCACGAGATCAAATGTGACTGATGTCAAATCAATACCCGGTATTTTGTGGAAATTGTAAAAAAAATATTCCTCTTTTTGGGTATTAATTGACAGCTTTCTAATAGGAATGCTACAATGAAGACGTTGAGAATTTCTTGACGTCTTCTTTTTGTGCAAGTATTTCAGACGGACGAATTTCAATCGAACTGGCTCAAAAAATATGCGCAGGAAGAGCGCTTTCCATATCTGATCCGGAGGCTGCAGAATATCCTGACAACGTTTGAAACAGCGTCAATTGAAATAAAAATGAAGAGTACAGGAAAACGATTACGAATATGCGGAAACTGACGAATGAAGAACGAGAAAAACAAAGCAGAATGCCGATCCTTGCAATGACGAAGGAATTTGTGGAGCAGAATCGGGGGTATTTCTGCATTCCCGGGCACCGCTTTGAGCGCGGGATGAATCCTGCTTTGCGGGAGCAGTACGGAGAAGGACTCTTTCGATACGATCTCACTGAGACGGATCACCTGGATGATCTCCATCATGCGGAGGGACCGATTCTGGAGGCACAGCAGCTTGCGGCACAGCTTTTCGGCAGTGATCGCTGTTTTTTTCTTGTAAACGGAACCACCTGCGGCAATGAAGCGATGATCCTGACGGCAGTTTCTCCCGGTGAAAAGATTCTCATAGCAAGAAATGCACATAAGTCTGTCACTATGGGTCTGATCCTCAGCGGAGCGGTTCCTGTATGGATGGAACCGGAGATGGATGAGGAATGGGGATTCGCGGGAGAGATCTTACCTGAGACGGTGGAACGGCACCTGAAGGAGCAGCCGGATTGCAAGGCGGTTTTTCTTGTGAGTCCGACCTATTACGGTACCTGTTCAGATCTCAGGAAGATCGGAGAGGTATGTCACAGACACGGAGTTCCTCTTCTGGTGGATGAAGCCCACGGCTCCCATCTGTATTTTCATTCGTCCTGTCCGGAGGGAGCCATGGAAGCGGGAGCGGATGCCTGTGTCCAGAGTACCCATAAAACTCTGGGCAGTCTGACCCAGACCTCCATGCTGCACATGCAGGGAACGCTATTGGATCAGGAGCGGATGGATGAGAACCTGAAGCTGGTCATGAGTACCAGTCCTTCCTATGTATTCATGGCTGCGATGGATGCTGCAAGGCAGCAGATGGCGATGGAAGGAGAGGTACTTCTTGATAGAGCTCTGCGCCTGGCAGACCGGCTGCGGCATGCCGTTTCGTCCATGCATGGATACCGGCTGCTGCAGGGGAAACGACTGGATCCTCTTCGTGTTGTGATCTCTGGAAAACCGATGGGACTTACAGGAGAAGAGCTGCAGGGACTGCTGTTTCAGAAGGGACGGATCAGTCTGGAGATGGCAGATCCTGTATCCGTTGTTCTGGTTCTGACCTGGGGCAATACAGAGGCTGAAATCAGTTATTTGATCGAGGTTCTCCGATTGATCCAGGAGGAGCAGACTGCAGGAACTTTCGAAGACAGAAAGCAGATATTCAAGTTGAACTCTGTGAGACCTGGCGCGGAGCTCGCAGATCAATTAGACCTATATAGGCGCCGATCGAAATGGAACGAGGAATTCAGGTCAGCTGAGATAAAACATACAGCAAAACTGCCATCACCGGAAGTTGTTCTATCCCCCAGAGATGCTTACTATGCGAAGAAAGAATCAGTGCCAATGGAGAACGCAGCCGGGCGGATCGCGGGAGAGCTGATCGCCCCCTATCCTCCCGGAATTCCGGCTGTCTGTCCCGGTGAGCGGCTGACAGACGCATTGATCCGGTATCTGAAGGACTGCGCAGCCAGAAACTGCCGTCTCCACGGTCCTGCGGACGAGACGCTGGAAACGATCCGTGTGCTGCGATAGGAAGTTTTTAATCCCCATCATTTGAATAAAGAATCGAGGAAAAATCATTGAAATATATTTCATGGAATGTAAACGGCCTGAGAGCCTGTGTAACGAAGGGCTTCAAGGATGTATTTGAGGCACTGGATGCGGATGCCTTCTGTATTCAGGAGAGCAAGCTGCAGGAGGGACAGATCGACTTGGAGCTTCCCGGTTATCACCAGTACTGGAACTATGCTGAGAAAAAGGGCTATTCCGGTACGGCGATCTTTACCAAAAAAGAGCCGCTCAGCGTCAGGTACGGAATGGACATTCCGGAGCACGACCATGAGGGCAGAGTGATCGCTCTGGAATTTGAGGATCATTATCTTGTTACTGTGTACACACCCAATTCTCAGGATGGACTGAAACGTCTGGATTACAGAATGGACTGGGAGGATGCATTTCGGGCGTATCTGAAAATACTGGAGAAAAACAAACCGGTGATCGTCTGTGGGGATCTGAACGTAGCCCATGAGGAGATCGATCTGAAGAATCCGAAGACAAACAGGAAAAATGCCGGCTTTTCGGACGAGGAGCGTGCTAAATTCACAGAGCTTCTGGATGCGGGCTTTGTGGACACCTACCGCAGTCTCTATCCTGAAAAGGTTGAATATTCCTGGTGGTCCTATCGGTTCAGGGCCAGAGAGAAAAATGCCGGATGGCGGATTGACTACTTTGTTGTGTCTGAGGCACTTCGGTCCAGAGTGAAGGAGGCCAGGATCCATACGGAGATCTTCGGATCCGATCACTGTCCGGTAGAGCTTTTGCTGGATTAAATCCCCGGCACCGGATTTTGCAGTCGTCTGTAAAGAACGGCTTGAATATTTTACATGAGGCATATTTCGAAAGCTCGATTGTAGAATAAAGAAAACTTACAAATCGTGAAACAAATTTCCGCACATGCGGAGCGGAGGGATATGAAAATGGGTAAGTTAAATATAGAGATTATTGCAGATGGTGTTCCCTTCGGCAGTGAGATCGGCAATCCGATCCGGTTTGGCGTGCATCAGGTGGGCGACTATCACGTATTCATGGTTCCTGTGCCTGCGCAGGCAGACTGTGATCTGCTTCTGTACCTTCCGGAAAGCAAGGAGCCGGATGCAGTGATCCCCATGAAGGAGCAGGAAAATCTGGGAATGATCCGGCAGGTCACGCTTCGGTGGCCGAAACGGCTGAAGCTGGAGTATATGTATCGGGTAAACGGCAGGCTGGAATCCTGTCCCTACGGCAAGGCTGTTTCCGCATCCGGAAGATCGGTGGTGGAGCCGGTGAAGCAGGCGAAGACAGAGCCGCTTCATATTCCCTTTAATGAAATGATCCTGTATAAGGCCCATGTAAAGGGATTGACCATGGGAAAGGGCTCCGGAGCCCGTCACAGAGGTACATTCACCGGAGTGAAGGAAAAGATCCCTTATCTGAAGGAGCTGGGAGTGAATGCCCTGCTGCTGATGCCGGTCTATGAGTTTCAGGAGGAGACCAATGTGGTGCCAATGAAGCACACGGATCCGGAGGTCTTTCAGGGCTTTGCGATTCCGGAGGAGGTGACGGAGCCTGTTGAACCTGAAAAGGAAGAGACACTGACCAATTACTGGGGCTATGTAGAGGGACGGTATTTTGTCCCGAAGAAGTCCTACTGCGCAACGGCAGATTCTACAAAGGAGTTTGCGGATCTGGTGGATGCCCTGCATACGGCAGGGATTGAGCTGCATCTGGAGCTCTTCTTTGCGGAGGACTGTCTGGCATCCTTTGCGGTGGATGTACTGCGGTACTGGAAGAGCACCTATAAGGTGGACGGCTTCCATCTGATCGGCGGAGGCAGCTGGGTCAATGCGGTTCTGGCAGATCCTCTCCTGAAGAAAACCAAGCTGTTCTACGCAGGCTACAGTCCGGAGCTGATGGAGCTGACGGATGTGACCTACTGGGGCAGCCATGAGGTTCGTCCCTCCGCATTTGGAGTGACACAGACCAGAAAGCCCTATGAGAGAAATCTGGTGGAATACAATCGGTCCTATGCCGATCATATGCGCAGGTTCCTGAAGGGGGATGACAATACCGTTCGGGACGCGGCCTGGTTTACCTCGAGAAATTATTGTCCGGCTCCTGCTGTGAATTATTTTGCGGATCAGGACGGATTCACCATGTGGGATATGGTGAGCTACGACGTGAAGCACAATGAAGCCAACGGTCAGGGAAATCTGGACGGCTCCTATGACAATTTCTCCTGGAACTGCGGAACGGAGGGGCCGACTGCAAAAAAAGCAGTCAATGCACTGCGGCTCAGACAGCTGAAGAATGCATTTCTCCTTCTGGCTGTCAGTCAGGGCATTCCCATGATCTATGCCGGAGACGAGATCATGAATACCCAGGAGGGCAACAACAATACCTGGTGTCAGGATAACGAGACCGGCTGGGTGAGCTGGAAGAAAAGAAAGGATTCCCTGCTTCTTCAGCAGTTTCTGAAGGATGTCCTGGCATTCCGGAAGGAGCATCCGGTACTCCACCAGATCCATGAGATCACCCATGCAGACAAGCTGGGCTTCGGTATTCCGGATCTGTCCTATCACGGAGTCCGGGCATGGATCCCCGAGTTTTTCCCGGACAGCCATATGCTTGGAATGCTGTACTGCGGAAGCTATGCGGAGAAGGCAGACGGACAGAAGGATACATCCATCTATATCGCTGCAAACATGGACTGGAGAGAGCGGGAGTTTGCCCTTCCGTCCTTAAGCGGCGGTGAAAAGTGGATGGTGAAGATCGATACCTCACTGCCGGAGAGTGTGTATCCCGATGGCAAAGAAGCTCCGGTACAGGTGCCGGAGGGACAGGCGAAGAAGCTGGCTGCAGCACCGAGGTCTGTGATTGTGCTGATTGCGGGAAACGGCAGGTAAGAGTTTATGCATATCTGGGGACATTTTCGTACAATCACACATCATAAGCTGCTGGTTACAGGCTACTGTTTCCGGATCGGGCTGATCCGGCAGGGGCTTGCCCATGATCTGAGCAAGTATTCCCCAACAGAGTTCTGGAGAGGCTGCAGGTACTGGCAGGGAAACCGGAGTCCCAACAATGCAGAACGGGAGGACACGGGAGTATCGCTGGCCTGGCTGCACCATAAGGGACGGAATAAGCATCATTTCGAGTACTGGATCGATTACGATCTGAGCAATGAGCGGATTCTTGCAGGAATGCCGATACCCAGGAAGTATGTGGCGGAGATGATCTGTGACCGGATTGCCGCCTGCAGAACCTATGAAGGAGCGGCTTATACAGACCGCTCCGCGTACACCTACTACATTAAAGGGCATGAGAAACTCTGGTTTGTTCATCAGGACTGCAGGGATCAGCTGAAATTTCTGCTGGAGATGCTGGCAGAAAAGGGCGAGAAGGAAACCTTTCGCTATATCCGGCAGGTCTTTCTGAAGACACCCTGGGAGGAGCAGAAACGAACTTAGCAGTTGACGGGGATATCATTTTGTAATACATTTAAGACTGGTAATTATTCGGGATGTGAGTTTGCCGGAACGGCAGCCGATCCCGAACAGATTCAAGATCTTTATTTGATGACATTTGATGAGGAGATACATATGTTAAAGGTTGTAAAATTCGGCGGAAGTTCCCTCGCCAGTGCTGAGCAGTTCAAAAAAGTAGGTGCGATCATCCGTGAGGAGGCAGACAGAAGATATGTGATTCCGTCTGCACCGGGACGCCGTTTCGATGGAGATACGAAGGTAACAGACATGCTGTACGGCTGTTATCATCAGGCAGAAAAGGGTTCTGATTTTTCTGGAACTCTGGCCAATATTAAAGCAAGATATGAAGAGATCATTGCGGGTCTTGAACTGGATCTGTCTCTGGATCAGGAATTTGAAGTGATTGCGGAGAATTTCAAAAATCTGGCAGGCAGTGATTATGCTGCATCCCGCGGTGAGTACCTGAACGGTATCATCATGGCAAATTATCTGGGATTCGAGTTTGTGGATGCTGCCACGGTGATCTGTTTTGATGAGGACGGAACCTTCAACGGTGACAGAACTGACGAGAAGCTTAGTGCACGCCTGGCACAGTGTGAGTATGCAGTGATCCCGGGATTCTACGGTGCAAACCCGGATGGTTCTGTCAGAACCTTCTCCAGAGGCGGATCCGATATTACAGGATCTCTTGTTGCAAAGGCTGTACATGCAGATCTGTACGAGAACTGGACTGATGTATCCGGCTTCCTTCTTACCGATCCGAGAATCGTGAAGGATCCCGTTGTGATCAGCACCATTACCTATCGTGAGATGCGTGAGCTGTCCTACATGGGTGCTACCGTGCTTCATGAGGATGCAGTGTTCCCTCTTCGCAGGGAAGGAATTCCGGTAAATGTAAGAAACACGAACCGTCCGCAGGATCCCGGAACCATGATCGTGGAGAGTACCTGCAATAAGCCGAAATATACCATTACCGGTATCGGAGGTAAAAAGGGCTTTGCTTCTATTACAATTGAGAAGGACATGATGAATTCAGAGATCGGCTTCGGCCGCAAGGTTCTTCAGGTATTTGAGGAGAACGGACTTTCCTTCGAGCATACACCTTCCGGAATCGATACCTTCACTGTATATGTACATCAGAAGGAGTTTGAGGAGAAGGAGCAGCGTGTGATCGCAGGACTTCACCGCTCTGTAAAACCGGATCTGATCGATCTGGAATCCGATCTGGCGCTGATCGCAGTTGTAGGCCGCGGTATGAAACGTCAGAGAGGTACGGCAGGAAGAATCTTCTCTGCGCTGGCACATGCCCGCGTAAATGTAAAGATGATCGATCAGGGATCCTCCGAGCTGAACATTATCATCGGTGTGGAGAATCGTGATTTTGAGACGGCGATCAAAGCAATCTACGATATGTTCGTGCTTGCGCAGATCTGATAATAGTATAACATTGCATAGTTCAAGTCGAGCTAGCGAGACTTGGCACCTGGTGCGTTGGTTCGGTGGGCCTACATGAGCGCCGACCAAAGCAGAACGTAGAATCTCATCAAAAAACAGCAGTGCTTGTCACTGCTGTTTTTTTCTGCGGTGGATGTAAACAGAACGTCCACCGAACGCAGAGATATTCCTTCGGGTACTGTTTTATAAAGTACAGAGATTCAAACAGGTATGGTTCATGTAATTTTGGAATACAAAATATTCGAATAAGTATGGAAAATTTGTAACGGTTTGCTATAATAGTAGGATAGTTAATTCAGAAACTGAAAGCATGCTTTTGAACCGGTAATCAGAAATCATAAGTGATACCGGTACTGAATTTAAAGCAGCTTAAATAGTAAATATTAAGGAGGTAATGAAGAATGAAGAGAAATTCTGCTGCATTTTTGGCATTGCTGCTGTCTGTTTCGCTGGCAGCAGCACCGTCTGCATCGGTTTTGGCAGACAGTCAGATATCCGAAGCCGCAGTCGATGCGGAAGTGATTCCTGCTGCGGAGGCGGCAGCAGCCGAGACGGAGACTCCGGCTGAGCCAGTGCAGGAGGACGCTGCTGTATCTGAAGAGACTGCCGAAGAAGGAACGGCGGATGAGACCGGCGCGGAAGATCCTGTCCAGGAAGTTGGTTCTGAAGCTGGTTCTGAGGATGAGGATGCTAAAACAGATTCGGCAAAAGAAGAGGCTGAAAAAGGCGGATCCGGGAACGAGTCTGATGATGAAAAAACTGACAAGACTGATAAGAATCAGTCGGACGAAGAGAAGAAAATCTCTGAGAATGAAGAAAAGTCTGAAGAAGAATTGAAAGAAGAGTCAGCAGAAGAATCAGAAGAGTCCAAAACCCACAGCATCACAGCGACCACCACAAATGCAGCCGGAACAGTATCCGGAATGTATACTATGGATGTGGTTGTTGTGACTGAGCAGGAGGATGGAACTTATCTGGTACGTATGCATCAGAAGAGTGCCAACAGAAACCTGCTGGCAGTGACACAGGATAAGGATGCGGCAACTGCCCATAAGGTGGACTGGAATGTAGGAGGCGGAGCCGACGGTTACTGGTTCGTGATCCGCGTATCCTCCCTGGATGAGCCGGTGTACTTCAGCATGTCCAGCAGAGACCGTGTTGAATCAGGAAAAGAGTTCGGAAATATAATGACCCTGACCTTTGATAAGAACAGTCTTGCAGAAACGGATGCAGCGGATGTAACTGCCGCAGAAATCAGCATTGATCCTGCGGTAAGCGAGGATCCTGTGGAGGAGTCCAAAACCCACAGCATCACAGCGACCACCACAAATGCAGCCGGAACAGTATCCGGAATGTATACTATGGATGTGGTTGTTGTGACTGAGCAGGAGGATGGAACTTATCTGGTACGTATGCATCAGAAGAGTGCCAACAGAAACCTGCTGGCAGTGACACAGGATAAGGATGCGGCAACAGCCCATAAGGTAGACTGGAATGTGGGAGGCGGAGCTGACGGTTACTGGTTCGTGATCTGTGTATCCTCTCTGGATGAGCCGGTGTACTTCAGCATGTCCAGCACAGACCGTATCGAATCAGGAAAAGAGTTCGGAAATATCATGACTCTGACCTTTGATAAGGACAGCCTTGCAGAAACGGATGCAGCAGAAGTAACCGCTGCTGAGATGAATGTGGATGCAGCAAAGGTACCGGAAAACCCTGATCCGGACAAAGAAAAGGATCCGGATAAAGAGAAAGACCCGGATGACACAAAAGCTCTGGAGGACGGAATCTACTCCGGACTTGCAGAAACCGGAGCGACAATGTTTAAGGTAACCGGCGTGAAGCTGACCAGCAAAAACGGGAAAATGACCGCTCTAGCATCTTTAAGCGGCTCCGGATATGACTACCTCTATATGGGTACGAAGGAAGAGGCATATGCAGCTGATGCGTCCTACTGGATTCCGGCAGTGATTGATAAAAATGGTGTGTATACCTATGAGATTCCGGTTTCTGCTCTGGATACGCCCCTCACAGTGGCATCCCGTTCCGCAAAATATGCCGCATCAAGAGGCGTGGATGCCTGGTATAATCGAACCATCACCATTAATAGCAGCAGTCTGAAAAAGATCAGTGATCTGCCGTCAGAAGACGATCCTTCAGGAGACAATAACGGAGATAACAAAGGGAATAATAAGGGTGACAACACATCCGGAGGCAATTCAGGAAACGGCTCCTCCGGTAATTCCGGAACACAGAAGCCATCCGGCAATGATGGAAAGGCAGATCAGGAATCAAGATATGAATCCGATCTTTCCGGAGCAACCTCTGCAGTAGACAGCTCTACTACCCTGAAGGACGGCGTCTATACTCCATCCGGCTTCTCCTGGTCAGGCGGAACAGGAAGGGTGAATATTTCCTGCAATAAGGTAACGGTTACCGGCGGCAAGGCATTTGCGACCATCGCCTTCAGCAGCACACACTATGAATATGTGAAAGCAAACGGAAATACCTATTATCCTACTGTCAGCGGAGGTTCTTCTATATTCACCATTCCTGTGGAACTGAATAAGAACCAGACGATCATCGGTATGACAACGGCCATGTCTGCTCCTCATGAGATAACCTACAGTATTTTCGTTGCACTTCCCGTCAACGGAAGTGCAGCAGTGGATACTTCCCAGAGTGCTTCCGGACTCGTCAGCAGCGATAACACTGCTATGGACGCAGAGGCACCGGAGATCGTCGGTCTGAAATATGAATCTGAGACAGAACTGGAGGAGGCAGAGTATTTCAAAATCTATAATTATGAGAATGGAATCACCCTTCTTGAGATTGACCTGACTAAGGATACAGAAAGAGATCCTGAGCTGGAGAAGAATAAAGAGAAGGATGATGCATCTGCAGAGTCAGACGAAGCAGATAAGGATTCTGAGAAAACTACGTCTTCAACAAAAAAGAAGGAAGCAAAAACCCAGGAGGAGGTTACTGCAGAGCTGTATCATGCAAATGTTGTGAAGTATCTGGTCGTACCGGAGGATGAGGAGATTCCTACCGGACTGGAAAAGGATATGATCGTGATCCAGCTTCCTGCGGAGCATCTCTACATGGCGGCTGAGGATGCGATCGGCAGTCTGGAGGACCTGGACAGTCTGGATCTGATCGGTGCAGTTTCAGTAAAACAGGACGACTGTGAGAATGAAACAATCGCAGAGGCAATGAAGGACAAAGAGGTTATCTACGGCGGATCTGCAGAAAAACCGAACTTTAAGAAGCTTGTAAAGGCCGATACGGATCTGGCAGTCTTTTCTGAGGAAATCCTTCCGGGAAATGCGAAGGATGAAGAAGATGACAAGGAGCAGGATAAGAAATCGGATCTTGATGAAGAAATCGAAGAGTTTGAAGAGCTGACAGAGAAGTTTGCACTTCTTGGAATTCCGGTTATCTTTGATCGTTCAGAGGACGAAGAATCAGAACTGGCACAGGCAGAGTGGATCAAGGTGTACGGTGTACTGGCTGACAAGCAGGAAGAAGCGGGGAAGCTCTTTGATCAGATCGTAAAGGACAGCCAGTGATCTGCCATATTGCAGATGAAGAATTCTCCGATAAGATCGACTTGGATTTCTGCATCTAAATGAATATTCTTTGAATGCTTATGCAGGCATCCGGAATCCGGAGAAATCGGAGAAAATCTGAGAGAAAGTTGTTGAAGTAATGAAAAACTTATATGTAAAAAAATGCATGGCACTTTTATGTGCCGGCCTGGCGGGAGCTTCTCTGCTCCTGTCAGGCTGCGGCAGAGCTGCAGAGGGTACTTCTTCATCCCTTGCAGAGACTGCTGAAGAATCAGTAGTGGCTGAGGAGGCTGCGGACAGCAGTTCCTCATTAACAGAAGACAGCTCTGCCGATTCTGTTGACGAGGAGCAGAATGAAACAGCAGGATCAGAAGCTTCTGAAGAGGAAACGACAGAGGAGGCAGAAGACGTTGATCAGGCATCCGTTGAGGATGCACCGGAGATTCCCGGTCTCACCTGTGAATCGGTGATGGATCTTGTTTATGCTGAAAGCTTTGATGTTTATTATTACAGTGACGGATATAAGCTGATCGATGTAGAAGGTGACAGGCAGTTCCTGCTGGTTCCGGAGGATCAGGAGGAACCGGATGACCTGGATGAAAGCATTGTAGTTCTGGAACAGCCTCTGGAAAATATCTATCTGGCGGCAACCTCTTCCATGGCCTTGTTTGATGCGATGGATGCACTGGATTCCATCCGTATGTCAGCATTGGACGAGAGCGGCTGGTATGTGGAGCATGCAGCGGAAGCAATGGCTGCCGGTGATATCCTTTATGGTGGAAAGTACAGCAAACCGGATTATGAGATGCTGATCTCTGAAGGCTGCAGCATCGCGATCGAATCTACCATGATCCTGCATTCTCCCAAGGTACAGGAAATGATTGAGGATCTTGGAATTCCTGTATTTATCGATCACTCCAGCTATGAATCCCATCCTCTCGGAAGAACAGAATGGATCAAGTGCTATGGAGCCATGCTTGATAAAGAGGAAGCCGCAGAGGAATTCTTCAATGAGCAGCTGAAGATCATAGAGCAGCTGGATGATTTTGAGAATACAGGAAAAACGATGGCTTACTTCCACATCAATACAGAAGGCCAGGCAGTGGTAAGAACCAGCAGTGACTACATTCCGAAGATGATCGAAATGGCAGGAGGACAGTACGCCTTCTCCGATCTGACACAGGAGGAAGGAAACAGAAGTGCATCCATGACCATTTCTATGGAACAGTTCTATTCCGTTGCCAAGGATGCGGATTATCTGATCTATAATGCTTCCATAGACGGAGCTTTAAAGAATACGGATGAACTCATTGCTAAGGATGCATTGTTTAAGGATTTCAAAGCAGTGAAGGAAGGTAATGTATGGACAACAGAAAAATCCCTGTATCAGGCAACAGATACAGTAGGAGAATTTATTCTGGATATCCATGAGATGCTTACTTCCGGAGATGAAAGTCAGATGAAATTCATGGCAAAGGTGGAGTAGAGGCTTCACTAACACACTAGAAAGGGAATCCGGTGTCTCGGTA
The DNA here is from genome assembly GCA_030527645.1 of Lachnospiraceae bacterium. Classification (GTDB taxonomy): domain Bacteria; phylum Bacillota; class Clostridia; order Lachnospirales; family Lachnospiraceae; genus JAKSRN01. The sequence goes on from JAUNAJ010000009.1 coordinate 49,366, forward strand.
TTATAGTCGGGACACCGGATTTTTTGCTGTATATTTTCACAGACACAGAAAAACCGGTAAGCAAAAAATCCCTGTGCCTGCAGAGAAGGAAGGCGGCACAGGAAAACCGTGAAGCAGGAAACCTCTGTGCCCGCAGAGAAGGAAGCAGGCACAGGAAAGCGGAAAATAGAAATCCACGGTTCCTGTAAAAAATATTAGGTTGTATCTAAAAAATAATAATCATATAATGTCTGTATACATTTGATAAAGCAGTGCAAATGAAGAATTGATATGTCATCAGACAGGAGGATCGTGAGTAATGAATCAGAATACCATTGAAAAAAACAGACTTCTGGCGCAGACCGTGATCAAGGGTCTTGCCTCCAGAAATATGACAGGATATTATGCAGAATCAAAGGAGGAGGCACTGCAGCAGGCACTGGCTCTGATCCCGGAGGGCAGCAGGATTGCAAGAGGCGGATCCTTCACTGTAAATGAGATCGGCCTGACGGAAGCATTGATGCAGGGAAACTATGAATTCTGCAACAGAGAGGTTGAGCCGGACAAAAGGGCTGCAGAGCTGTTTGCTTATACCAGCGATGTCTATATCGGCAGCACCAATGCCATGACGGAGGATGGGATCCTGATCAATATTGATGGGAATTCGAATCGTGTTTCCTCCTATGCCTACGGACCGAAGAAGCTGATCCTGGTGGTTGGCATGAATAAAATTGCGAAGGATGTGGATGCTGCAATGAAGCGTGCAAGAAATGTTGCAGCACCGGCAAACATGACCAGATTTGCCGGAAGGAATACTCCCTGTACCAAAACAGGAACCTGCATGAACTGCAAATCTCCTGATACGATCTGCTGTCAGATCCTGATCACCCGGTACAGCATGCATAAGGACAGGATCCATGTGATCCTGGTGAATGAGGAACTGGGATTCTGATTGTTACAGTTCACGGGGCAGCAGGAGATACGCATGCTGTCTCGGGATCAGTCTTTGTTTCTGATATACAAATCAATGAAACTATGGTATACTGTTTAGGAAAAACAGCAGTTATCAGATATTTTTTGAAATAGCTGAAAAACTCGCAGCTATTCAGACAATGTAATGTATTGTATTCTATGTACTGCATTGTATTGATCGGCTGTAAACTATCTAAGAATTTGGGGTACATCATGAAAAGAGTATTATTGAAGCTCAGCGGAGAAGCCCTTGCTGGCGAGAAAAAAACAGGATTTGATGAAGCAACCTGCATTGCTGTGGCAAAACAGGTAAAGACCATTGTGGATGAGGGTGTTCAGGTTGGAATTGTGATCGGAGGCGGAAACTTCTGGAGAGGCCGCACCAGCCAGAACATCGATCGTACAAAGGCAGATCAGATCGGCATGCTTGCAACTGTAATGAACTGTATCTATGTGTCTGAGATCTTCCGTTCTCAGGGAATGAAAACAGCGGTTCTTACTCCATTTGCTGTAGGTGAATTTACAAAAATGTTCTCAAAGGACCGCAGCAATAAATATTTTGATCACGGAATGGTTGTCTTCTATGCAGGAGGCACCGGTCATCCATACTTCTCCACAGATACAGGAACTGTGCTCAGAGCCATTGAGATCGAGGCAGATACCATCCTTCTTGCAAAAGCCATCGACGGTGTGTACGACGATGATCCGAAGATCAATCCTGAAGCTAAAAAATATGATAAGGTTTCGATTCAGGAGGTCATTGACAAGCAGCTGAAGGTGGTGGATCTGACGGCATCCATTCTAGCAATGGAGAATCGCATGCCGATGATCGTTTTCGGACTGAATGAAGAGAACAGTATCGTGAATGCTGCACACGGCATCATTACCGGTACGGAGGTTACTGTATAACAGTTGAATAATAATCGGGAGGAAAGATTATGAACGAAAAGATTACTGCATATGACAGCAAGATGACAAAAACTCTGGACAATCTGGCAGGAGAGTTCGGCACCATTCGTGCGGGACGTGCAAATCCTCACGTACTGGATCGTATCCAGGTGGATTACTACGGAACACCTACCGGTCTTCAGCAGGTGGCGAACATCACTGTTCCGGAGGCAAGAATGATTCAGATCCAGCCATGGGAGTCTTCTCTGATCAAAGAGATCTGCAAGGCAATCCAGATGTCTGATCTGGGAATCAATCCTAACACAGACGGCAAGGTGATCCGTCTGATCTTCCCTGAGCTGACTGAGGACCGCCGTAAAGAGTTGTCCAAGGATGTAAAGAAAAAAGGTGAGGCTGCCAAGGTGGCGATCCGCAATATCCGCAGAGACGGCAATGATTCCTTTAAAAAGCTGGAGAAGCAGGATGTTTCTGAGGATGAGATCAAGAAGCTGCAGGACGAGCTTCAGAAGCTTACTGACAAATATATCAAGGAGATTGATAAAGCAGTAGAGACCAAGACAAAAGAGATCATGACTGTCTGATTCCTTGCTGTTGTGTATTGCCGTTGGTTCGAAAGATGCATCGGCAGCAGATGCAGCCTGTGTCATTCCGAACAGACTCTGCAGAAACAGGTCTTTAATGAAACATGAGGGGCTGTTGCGTCAGTAACAGTCCCCCTTTTTACCCTTGTGCAGGAAAGCTCTCCCGGAGCTTTCTTATGCATGTATTGGCGAGTCGGATGGCAGATATTCTCATTAGAAAGGAGCCGTATATCATGAATATACCGAATCATATAGCCATCATTCTGGATGGAAACGGCCGATGGGCGAAGGCAAAGGGCATGCCCAGAAGCTACGGTCATGTGGTGGGCTGTGACAACCTGGATAAGATGTGCAATATCATATCGGAGCTGGGTGTGAAATACCTGACAGTGTATGCATTTTCCACGGAAAACTGGAAACGGAATCAGGCAGAGGTCCAGGTTCTGATGAATCTGTTCCGCCGGTATCTGAAGCGCTGCGAGAGAAGCGCAAGAAAGAATGGCACCAGGATCAAGGTCATCGGAGATATTTCGGCACTGGATCCGGATATTCAGGAGCGGATCCGCTGGGCTGAGGACATGACGAAGGAGAACGATCGGCTGCATTTTCAGATTGCACTGAATTACGGCAGCAGGGATGAGATCCTTCGGGGAATGACAAGAATGGCAGAGGATGCAAGGGCGGGCATTCTTCCTGAAGGGCCGGTAACAGAGGAGCTCTTTGAATCCTATCTGGATACTGCCGGAATTCCTGATCCGGATCTTATGATCCGCACTAGCGGGGAGACGAGGATCTCCAATTTTCTTCTGTGGCAGCTGGCTTATACAGAATTTTATTTTGTGGATGTCCCCTGGCCGGATTTCCATCGGGAAGAGCTGATGGAGGCCATTGAGGTGTATAACGGCCGTGACAGACGCTTCGGAAGTGCAAAGGCTTAATAGGATTGAATTGGCTGCTTTGCGAATGCGATTCTAACATGCATGGATCGTTTATATGATGAAATAATTTGAGAGGACTTGCTTATGTTTAAAACACGTTTAATCAGCGGTATTGTGCTGGTTGCGCTTGCTCTTCTGACCATTATTACAGGAGGGTGGGTGCTGTATGTTACTGTTCTGGCATTATCGCTGATCGGTGCCTCTGAGCTTTACAAGGTAATGGGAGTCCGGCGGGAAAAGGGCGGCTTTACCGCACTTGAACTGGCTGGCTATATCGGGATCTGTCTGTATTATGCTAGTCTTATGCTTGCTGACGGCAGCTATGCACTGGGCGCACTGATGCTGTCCCTGATCCTGATCATGTGTGTGTATGTATTCGGCTATCCTGCATTTCATGCCAATCAGGTCATGGCTGCATTCTTTGGAATTGTGTATGTGGCTGTTATGCTGAGCTGCGTCTATCAGACCAGAATGCTGGACGGCGGTGCTTATCACGTATGGCTGATCTTCCTTTGCTCCTGGGGCTGTGATACCTGTGCCTATTGTGTGGGCGTTCTGTTCGGCAAACACAAGATGGCTCCGGTACTGAGCCCGAAGAAGTCAATTGAAGGAGCAGTAGGAGGAGTCGTGGGAGCGATTCTTCTGGGACTGATCTATGCGCTTGCCACAGGAGGACCTGCGTCAGTGTATATGATCATCTGCGGTGTGGGTGCACTGATCTCCATGGTCGGTGATCTTGCGGCATCTGCCATCAAACGAAATATGGGAATTAAGGACTACGGAAAGCTGATCCCGGGACACGGCGGGGTGTTGGACCGCTTTGACAGTGTGATCTTCACCGCACCTGTGATCTTTTATCTGTCCTCAATTCTGATCTAAAGGAGGAACTTTTCTTTGAAATTTGTACTGGGTATTGTGGTTCTCAGCGCAGTGATCTTCTTTCATGAACTGGGTCACTTTCTGCTGGCGAAGGCAAGCCACATTGTTGTAAATGAATTTGCCTTCGGTATGGGACCGAAGATCGTATCGTTCACCAGAGGGGAAACAACCTATGCATGGAAGCTGCTGCCCTTTGGTGGATCCTGTACAATGATGGGGGAAGATGAAGAGGAGGAAGCAGCCCCGGGCTGCTTCAACCAGGCATCTGTATGGAACAGGATCGCTGTTGTTGCAGCCGGTCCTGTCTTTAACTTTATTCTGGCATTTCTGATCTCGCTGATCGTGATTGGCGCTATGGGAACGGATCCCGCCCGGGTGGTAGAGGTCGAGGAAGGTTCTCCCGCTGCCGGGGCAGGCCTTCAGGAGGGAGATCTCATTCTTTCTTATGAGGGAAACAGTATTGCCAACGGAAGGGAGCTGTACACGGATATCCAGCTGGACGACGTGCCGCTGGAGGACATTGAGCTGACCGTGGAGCGGGATGGAGAACAGCTCTCTATCACCTATGATCCGACGGTCATTACCCGTTATATGCTGGGATATTACTACAATCAGGACAGCAATGCTGCTGCAGAGGTGACGGATGTGATTCAGGGCTATCCCATGGAGGCAGCCGGTTTTCAGGCAGGAGATGTCCTTACATCAATTGACGGATATGAGATCACCACGCAGGAATCCCTGCAGGCCTACTGGGAGGAGCATCCGCTGGATGGCTCAGCTGTTGTATTAACTGCTGAAAGAGACGGTGAGACCATTACAGCAGAGGTAACGCCGATTGAGGATACCTCCGCATCGCTTGGCTTTTCCTTTAATCTTGCAAGGGAGAAGCAGTCTCCCTTCGGAGTGGTGAAGGCCTCCTTCGGAGAGATGCGGTACTGGATCCATGTGACCATTAAATCACTGGGAACACTTCTGACCGGGCAGTACAGTGTGAAGGATATGTCCGGACCGGTAGGAGTTGTATCCGCTATGGGAGATACCTATGATGAGGTGAAGAGTGAAGGGACACTGATCATTGTCATGACCTTCCTGAACTTTGCCATCCTGTTATCAGCAAACCTGGGAATCATGAACCTTCTGCCGATCCCCGCGCTTGACGGAGGACGGCTGGTCTTCCTGATCATTGAGGCGATCCTGGGACATCCCATTAATCGGAAATTTGAAAACTATGTGCATATCGCAGGCTTCATGCTGCTGATGCTGCTTATGGTATTCATCATGTATAATGATATTATGAAATTGTTTTAACGGCGGGGACTGCGCATGGATGGGAGGTTCCCGTCAAATGTAACACGCAGGGACTGCAAATGATGGGGAGGTTTCCCGAAAACTGTAACGTTCTAAGGCTGCAGTAGTCTGTTTTTACTAATAATCTGTTGACAAACGCATAGGATTTGTGTAATATTTCTTTAGCGGTCACATAATGTTCACAGATTTTCTAACTAAGGCAACTCATTCAAAGCAATGGCGCGAGCCATTGCTTTTTTTCTTGCTGTATAGAGCTTTTTGTGAGGCATCATAGTATGAGAGGGTACCGGTCAACACAGCAGGACTTTCGTTACTGTTATTCCGGTGAACTTTTACGAACCTTCATCAATGAATCAGACCGAAAAAAATCTTTAGAAAGAGAGGAGAGTATACGTGGCAAAATATATTGTGAAACGAGTATTTCTTGCAGTTGTTACAATATTCCTTGTCTGTATGATCACATTTTTCGCAATGAATGCTGTTCCGGGCGGACCATTCAACGGTGAGAAGGCAAAATCCGAAGCAATCATGCAGGTATTGAATGCCCGCTTTGGACTGGATCAGCCGGTTGGTATTCAGTTCCTGAATTACATGAAAGGAATTTTGCACGGTGACTTTGGTGTTTCCCTTACAACAGGACGAGATATCGCAGCTACTATCGCAACCCGGTTTGCCGTATCAGCGAAGCTGGGACTGATAGCAGTTCTTGTAGCGCTGATCGTCGGTGTTGTTTTAGGTGCCGTTGCTGCACTGAACCGCAACAAATGGCCGGATCATGTGATCATTTTCTTCGTAACACTGTTTACTGCAATGCCGTCCTTTGTATCCGCGTCCTTCCTGCTGCTGATCTTCTGCATCCAGCTTGGATGGGTCCCGGTATGGTCTACCTCAGATCCAAGCTACATCCTTCCGGTCATTGCATTGTCCCTGTCGCCGATGGCACACATCACCAGGCTGACAAAAACCTCCATGCTGGATGTTCTGGGACAGGATTACATTCGTACTGCAAAGGCTAAGGGCGTGAGTCCTGTGAAAACGATCTTTATCCACGCTCTGAGGAATGCCCTGATCCCGGTTATCACCTACGTGGGACCACTGACAGCATCTATTCTGACAGGATCACTTGTTGTAGAGAATATCTTTACGATCGGCGGTCTTGGCTCCGCCTTTGTTGAGTCCATTACAAAGCGTGATTATACGATGATCATGGGAGTAACCATCTTCCTGGCAGTGATCATGGTATTCATGAACCTTGTCAGCGACCTGCTTTACAAGCTGGTAGACCCGAGAATCAAGTTAGAGTAAGGAGACGAAAGACAATATGGCAATCAATAATGATATTCCGGCTCCGAAGAAAAATAAATTAAGTCTTCAGCTGGATCCGGCGCTTTTTGAAAAAGCGACCGATGACGAAAAAAGACAGCAGGATGTTATGGCGGAGTCCACGACATTCTTCAAGGATGGTATGCGCCGTCTGATGAAGAATCCTCTGGCAGTGATCTCCATGGTGATCCTGGCTGTTGTGATCCTCACTATGATCTTTGCTCCTGTGGTAGTTCCCTACAGCTATGAGGAGATCATCACCGTTGAGGGTGTCCGTGACAAGAGTGCGGCAAACCTGAAGCCCTTCGAATATTCCGAGAGGGAGCAGGCATATATGGAGAAATACGATGTGAAGATCTTCCCTCATATCATGGGAACGGACGAGCTCTGCCGTGACTACTTCATCCGAGTAGTATATGGTGCAAGAGTATCTGTCATGGTAGGTATCTTTGCAGCTGTCATGGTATTGATCATAGGAACCCTGTACGGAGCCATATCGGGCTACGCCGGAGGGCGGGTCGATATGATCATGATGCGAATCGTTGATATTATCTACTCGCTTCCCGATATCCTGATCATCATTCTTCTGGCAGTGGTATTCAAGGAAACCATGGACTTCTCCTCTGTGCCGGTCATCGGCAAGCTGGGAACCAACATGGTATCCATGTTCATTGTATTCGGTCTTCTGTACTGGGTTGGTATGGCACGACTTGTCCGCGGCCAGATCCTTACCATCAAGCAGAACGAATACGTGCTGGCAGCAAAATCCATGGGAGCCGGTGCAGGCAGAATCATCAGAAAGCATATCCTGCCCAACTGCCTCTCTGTAATTATCATCACAACTGCACAGGAGATTCCTGCTGCGATCTTCACAGAGTCCTATCTGTCCTTCATCGGACTGGGAGTAGCGCTCCCCATGCCTTCTCTTGGTTCTCTGGCAAATGCAGCAAGATCCGGTATGCAGTCCTACCCCTGGAAGCTTGTCTTCCCGGCAATCATGATCATTCTGGTGGTTCTCTCCTTCAACCTGATCGGTGATGCAATGAGAGATGCCTTTGATCCGAAACTGAAAAAATAACGGAAGGAGAATTGCAATGTCTACAACAGAAATGAATGATAAAGAAGAGCTGCTCCTTTCCGTGAGAGATCTCCATACCTCTTTCTTTACTGACTCAGGTGAGGTACAGGCGGTAAACGGTGTAAACTTCAATCTTTCCAGAGGAAAGATCCTTGGTGTGGTAGGAGAGTCCGGATCCGGAAAGTCTGTAACCGCCTATTCCATCATGCAGATCCTTGCAGACAGCGGAAGAGTGGTGGGAGGTGAGATCCTCTATAAGGGCGAGAATATCCTGAAGTATTCCAAAAAGCAGATGGACAGCTTCCGCGGAGCGAAATGCTCTATTATTTTCCAGGATCCCATGACCTCATTGAATCCTACCTTCACCATTGGCTATCAGCTGAGAGAGGCCCTGCAGCTTCATACCCAGTACAAGACGAAGGAGCAGGCCAATGCCAGAGCAGTGGAGCTTCTGACCATGGTAGGTGTAAACGAGCCGGAATCCCGTATCAAGCAGTATCCCTTCGAGCTGTCCGGCGGTATGCGCCAGCGTGTCATGATCGCTATGGCGCTTGCCTGTGAGCCGGATATCCTGATCGCGGATGAGCCGACGACTGCTCTTGATGTGACGATCCAGGCACAGATCCTGGAGCTGATGAAGGATCTGCAGAAGCAGCTGGGCATGGCGATCATCATGGTCACCCATGACCTGGGCGTCATTGCCTCCATGTGTGACGAGATCATCGTTATGTACGGCGGAAGAGTATGTGAGAGAGGTACGGCGGATGATATCTTCTATCGTCCCTGCCATGAATATACCAAGGGACTGCTGAAGTCCATCCCCAATGTGGACAATATGAATGAGAAGCTGATTCCTATTGGCGGAAGTCCCATCAATATGCTGGCTATGCCGGAGGGCTGTGCCTTCTGTCCGCGCTGTGAGAATGCTCTGAAGGTTTGTCTGACACAGAAGCCGGAGGAGATCCGGACACCGGACGGACATCTGGCTGCCTGCTGGCTGAATATTAAGAAACTGTATGAAAACGGAGAGCTGGAGGTGCATGCGTAACCATGGCAGAGAATAAGACAAACAGTGAATATCTGGTTGAAGTGCATGGATTAAAACAGCACTTCCCCATTAAGACAGGAATGTTTTCCTCCATCCCTCTGAAGGCGGTGGACGGCGTATCCTTCAATATCAGACCGGGTGAAACTCTTGGTCTGGTTGGAGAGTCCGGCTGCGGAAAGACTACAGTCGGACGGTCCCTGCTCCGTCTGTATGAGCCTACCGACGGAGAGTTTTATTTCAACGGAGAGCTGGTAACGAACAAAAACATTCATGAGCTGCGCAAGCAGATGCAGATGGTGTTCCAGGATCCCTATTCCTCACTGAACCCAAGAATGACGGTAGAGGATATCATCGGCGAGCCGCTGGATATCCATAAGCTGTATTCCACCAGGGAAGAGCGTCATGAAAAGATCATGGAGCTGATGAAGCTGGTAGGACTGAATGCAGAGCATGGAACCAGATATGCCCATGAGTTCTCCGGCGGTCAGAGACAGCGAATCGGAATTGCCCGCGCCCTGGCCGTGAATCCGAAATTTATCGTCTGTGATGAGCCTGTATCTGCTCTGGATGTATCCATTCAGGCACAGGTCATCAATATGTTCGAGGAGATTCAGGAAAAGCTTGGCGTAGCGTATCTGTTCATTGCCCACGACCTGCTGGTGGTTCACCATATCTCAGACAGAATTGCAGTAATGTATCTGGGACGGATCGTGGAGATCGCCGATGCCGATGAGCTGAACGAGACTCCGATTCATCCATATACCCTGTCTCTGCTGTCTGCTGTTCCGATTCCGGATCCGAAGACAGCAAGGGAGTCGAAGCGTATCATTCTGGAGGGAGATGTGCCGTCGCCCCTGAACATGCCGGAGGGCTGCGCCTTCCGTACCCGGTGCAGATACGCCACTGAGAGATGTGCCAAGGAGAGACCGGAGCTCACCGACAGAGGAAACGGTCACATGGTGGCCTGCTGGAATCGATGAGCGGTTTCTAACGGTACCGGTTCGACTTGAAAAAGTTTGGTAATTGATCTGTCAGTACAGATTTAATTGCAAATATCTATATTCTACTAAGGAGGATATGAACATGAAAAAGAAAACCTTATCACTTTTCCTTGCTGCAATGATGGCAGCAGGAACACTGACCGCATGCGGCAGCGATGCTTCTCAGGCGCCTGCTTCCAGCGAAGCAGCAGAGAGCACTTCTGCAGAGGAAACTGCTGAAGCAGACGGTGCAGATGATGCAGTCATCGAGGACTGGGTTGAAGCAGTCGGACTTACCGATTCAGCTGACAATGCAGCGGCACCTGACTGGAGTGCTTACGATGAGCTGGTAAACAGCATCTATGTAAACACCGATGCAGAGGCTCGTGAGGCAGACCTGCATACAGCAGAGGATATGCTGATGGCAACCGGTGCGGTACTTCCGATCTACTACTACAACGATATGTATCTGGAGAACACCGCATGGTCCGGTGACTTTGCAAACGTATTCGGAACAAAATACTTTATGTATGCAACGAAGGACGGAGAGGCTGCAGAGGTTTTCAACATCAACCTTGCTTCCGAGCCGGATCATCTGGATCCTGCACTGAATACTTCCGTTGACGGTGCTGCTCTTGCAGCTAACTCCTTCGTTGGTCTCTACACCTACAACGAGGACGGCGAGGTGATTCCTGCACTGGCTGACGGTATGCCGGAGATCTCCGAGGACGGAACAGAGTACACCATTACCATGAAAGAAGGACTGAAATGGTCCGACGGATCTGATCTGACAGCAAACGATATTGTTTACTCCTGGAACAGAGCAGTAGACCCTGACACAGCTTCCGATTACAGCTATCTGTTTACTATCTTCGAGGGCTATGGCGACGGATCTGATCCGCAGCTGACACTGGATGCTCCGGATGACAAGACTGTTACCTTTAAGCTGACAGCTCCCTGCAGCTATATGAACGGACTTCTGGCTTTCCCGGTATTCATGCCTGTACCTCAGGCTGCAGTAGAGGAAGCTGATCCGGACGGAACCAACCCCGGTGCATGGGCACAGGAGGCAGGCTTCGTAACAAACGGTGCTTACGTTCTGGATACCTGGAATCATAATGAGTCCATGGTTTATGTAAAGAACCCGAACTTCTACGATGCTGACAACGTTACTGTTGATGAGCTGCACTTCATGCTCTCTGCAGATGATACAGCAATCCTTGCTGCATTCCAGTCCGGCGATATCGACTATGCTGATACTGTTCCGACCGGTGAGGTTGCAAACCTGAAGGATACAGACGAGTTCCACGTAATTGACAACCTGGGAACCTACTATGTAGGCTTCAATGTAAATTCCGAGCTCTTTGACGGAAAGACAGCTTCACAGGCTGCAGCTATGCGTCGTGCAATCGCACTTCTGATCGATCGTCAGTATATCATTGATACAGTAGGACAGACAGAGCAGAAGGTTGCTACCTCCTTCATTCCTGCAGGAATGAGCGATGGAAACGGCGGCGAGTTCAAGGTAAATGATGATGCTTACACCTATCCTGTAGAGGACGGATACTATGAGGATCTGTCTACAGCAGGCAATGCAAACGTTGAGAAAGCAATTGAGCTTCTGAAATATGCAGGCTATGAATTCGATGACAGCAACATGCTCTCTGCTGATACACCGATCAAGCTGGAGTATCTGACCAATGAGGGAACAGGACACGAGGCAATCGCACAGTGCATCCAGCAGGATCTTGCTGTAGTAGGCATCGAGATGAACATCACAAGAGAAGACTGGCAGACATTCCTGAACGACCGTAAGAACGGAAACTTCGACGTGGCTCGTGAGGGATGGCTTGCAGACTACGATGATCCGGTTAACATGATCGAGATGTTCCTGAGCAACTCCGGAAACAACGATATGCAGCTGGGTAAATAAGAAGATCAGGCTCCTTTGAGCATGTTTCTTATCAACGGAATACGTAAGTTCCTGACGGGGGCATCCGCAATGCGGATGTCCCCGTTTTGCACTCCCTTTTGTAACGCATTTGCATGGACAGACAGAGGTTCCTGTGATAAAATATTATGAAGTCTGTAATAAAACTGTTACAGAAATTTTTAACTCAGTCGTGATGGCTCCCGCTTGTCTGCAGAAGGGAATGGCACCGTTTCAATCCGTGAATCGGTACGGGGGATGCACTCGACTTGAAAACAGGAGGAGACCCGTATGTACAAAAAATCCGTCAGCAGCTGGCTGAAGCACTGGGATTTTATGGTGATGGACATCCTTGTTCTGCATCTGTGCGTATTACTTTCATTCGACCTGATCTGGAATGAAGGCATTCCATATATGAATATGCGATTCAGAACCATCGCTCTGCTGTTTCTGCTATGTCAGCTGGCTGTCATGTTCTTTACACAGCCCTACAAAGGAATTCTGAAAAGGGGCAATGCGGCAGAACTGGGATTGTCCCTGCGGCATACACTTTCGGTGTTGGCATCGTATGTAATCGCAACCTTTGTGCTGCACCAGCAGCATATTTTTTCGAGACGATTCATTGCGGCCTGTATGGTGCTGTACGCAGCAGCTACATTTCTTACAAGATTTGGTCTGAAGAAATTTGTTATGCACCGTCTGCGGATCACGAAGACAAAAAGTGCTATGGTGGTGATCACTACCAGCAGCATGATCAAGGATGTGATCAATAATCTGACAAAGTCAGAGCTGTACGATTATTTTATCAGCGGCATTGTTCTTGTGGACAGGAATGTAAAAAACCGGAAGATCGCAGGAATCCCCGTACTGGAGAATAACGACGATATTCTCGGTCAGATCAGCCGTGAATGGGTTGATGAGGTATTTATCTGTCTGCCGGATGAGCTGGCACTTTCTGATGATGCAAAAGAAAAGCTGATCAGTATGGGTGTGACGACCCATTACTGCCTTGCCGAGCTGCAGGATGACAGCTGGGGAGAGCGTCATGTACAGAGTCTCGGTGACTATGCTGTCGTAACCAGCGGAATGAAGATGGTTGCTCCGAAGGATCTGCTGTACAAGCGCCTTCTGGATATTGTGGGAGCTATTGTAGGATGTATTATTTGTGGAATCCTGTTTATCTTTGTTGCTCCGGCAATCTACATGAAATCGCCGGGACCGATCTTCTTCAGTCAGACCAGGATCGGACTGAACGGAAAGCCCTTTAAAATCTATAAGTTCCGAAGCATGTATATGGATGCGGAGGAGAGGAAGGCTGCGCTTCTGGCCCAGAGCGAGGTGGATTCTGTCATGTTCAAGATGGAGGATGACCCCCGGATCATCGGAAGCGAGAAGAAGGACAGAAATGGAAAGCCAAAGGGAATCGGAAACTTCATCCGGAAAACATCCATCGATGAATTCCCGCAGTTTTTCAATGTGCTGAAGGGAGATATGTCTCTGGTTGGAACCCGTCCGCCCACGGTAGATGAGTGGGAGCGCTACGATATTCAGCACCGTGCCCGCATGCGTGTAAAGCCGGGTATCACAGGTTTGTGGCAGGTAAGCGGACGCAGCAACATTGAAAGTATGGACGAGGTGGTTCGTCTGGATAAGGAGTATATTCAGAACTGGAGCATGAAGCTGGATATTGCGATCCTGTTTAAAACGGTGAAGGTCGTACTGCTTCATGAGGGCGCTGTCTGATAAGAGCTCAACTTGAAATAAAGGAGGACAAATAAATTATGTGTGGAATAGTGGGGTACAACGGATCACAGCAGGCGGCACCGATTCTTCTGGACGGTCTGTCTAAGCTGGAGTACAGAGGATATGATTCGGCAGGTATTGCAGTTCGTGACGGAGATAACAAGATCCGGATCGCAAAGGAAAAGGGACGCCTGCGCTACCTGTCTGAGAAGACCAATGAAGGAAAATCCATGATCGGAAACTGCGGAATCGGTCATACCAGATGGGCGACTCACGGTGTTCCTTCCGAGAAGAATGCACATCCGCATTACAGCAACGATGAGAATGTAACCGGTGTTCATAACGGTATCATTGAGAATTATCAGGAATTAAAGGACAAGCTGATCAGAAAGGGGTATGAGTTCTACTCAGAGACTGATACCGAGGTTCTGATCAAGACGGTGGACTACTACTATAAAAAGTATAATATCGGACCGATCGATGCCATCGCAAAGACTATGGTTCGTGTCAGAGGTTCTTATGCTCTGGCTCTTATGTTCAAGGAATATCCGGATCAGATCTGGGTGGCAAGAAAAGACAGCCCCATGATCATCGGTGTGAAGGAGGGTGAGAGCTATGTGGCATCAGACGTGCCGGCCATCCTCAAATACACAAGGGATGTGTATTACATCGGCAATCTGGAGATGGCCTGTCTGTCCAAGGGAGATGTGCATTTTTACAATCTGGACGGCGATGAGATTCAGAAGGATCTGGTCAACATTGACTGGGATTCCGAGGCGGCAGAAAAGGGCGGCTACGAGCATTTCATGATGAAGGAGATCCACGAGCAGCCGAAGGTTCTGGAGGATACCTTTAACAGCGTACTGAAGGACGGCAGGATCGATCTGTCAGGTATCGGTCTTACTGTTGAGAAAATGAAACAGTATCGTCAGATCTATATCGTTGCCTGCGGTTCTGCTTATCATGTTGGAATTGTGGCACAGTATGTATTTGAGGATCTCTGCGGTGTGCCTGTTCGTGTGGAGCTGGGTTCTGAATTCCGATACAGAAAGATCCTTCTCGGAAAGGATGACCTGATGATCGCCATCAGCCAGTCCGGAGAGACGGCTGATACTCTGGCTGCTCTTCGCGAGGCAAAGGAATACGGGGCTGATACCCTTGCAATCGTAAATGTTGTGGGCAGTTCCATTGCCCGCGAATCAGATATGGTATTCTACACCATGGCCGGTCCGGAGATCGCTGTGGCAACCACCAAGGCATACAGCACCCAGCTGATCGCCTGCTACGCCCTCGCTCTGGAGTTTGCACGGGCTCGTGAGACTATGGAGGAGCAGCGGTATGATGCCCTGATCGAGGAGATTCAGTCTCTCCCCGGAAAGGTACAGAAGATCCTTGAGGATAAGGAACGGATTCAGTGGTTTGCCTCCAAGTTCTCCAGTGCACACGACATTTTCTTTATCGGACGAGGTCTGGACTATGCAATCTGTCTGGAGGGAAGCCTGAAGATGAAGGAGATCTCCTATATCCACAGCGAGGCCTATGCAGCCGGAGAGCTGAAGCATGGAACCATTTCTCTGATCGAGGACGGTACGCTGGTAATTGGTGTACTGACACAGGCAGATCTGTTTGAGAAGACTGTCAGCAATCTGCTGGAGGTAAAGAGCCGTGGTGCATATCTGATGGGCCTGACCTCCTACGGAAACTATGAGATCGAGGATTCCGCAGATTTTGTTACCTACGTACCGCAGACCGATGAGCATTTTGCCACAAGCCTTGCTATTATCCCCCTGCAGCTGATGGGCTATTATGTCAGTGTAGCCAAGGGGCTGGATGTGGACAAGCCGAGAAATTTGGCGAAGAGTGTTACGGTAGAGTAAGTGAAAATAGTTACTGTTCATGGAGCAGCAGCCCCCGCCGTGTAACGGCGGGGACTGCGCATGGATGGGAGGTTCCCGTGTACAGTAACTGAAAATATGACCATAAGTGAAGAACCGGCTCACTGCCATTGAGGTGGTGAGCCGGTTTGTCTATACCGGAAAGGAAATATATGTACGATTATTTAATAGTTGGTGCCGGATTATACGGTGCCGTTTTTGCCCGTCAGGCTGCAGATGCAGGAAAAAAGGTGCTGGTAATTGAACGCAGGCCTCAGATCGCAGGGAATGTTTACTGCAGTGAGGTGGAGGGGATCCAGGTACATCAGTACGGTGCCCATATCTTTCATACGAACAATAAAAAGGTATGGGAGTATGTGAACCGGTTTGCTGATTTCAACCGTTTCACCAATTCACCGGTAGCAAATTATAAAGGAGAGCTGTACTCCCTTCCCTTTAACATGTATACCTTCAATAAAATCTTCGGCTGCATCACACCGGCGGAGGCGATGGAGTGCATCGAGAAGGAAAGAAGAGAGGCGGGAATTACTGAACCACGTAATCTGGAGGAGCAGGCAGTCTCCCTGGTTGGCAGAACGATCTATGAAAAGCTGATCAAGGGCTATACCATGAAGCAGTGGGGCCGTCCCTGTGACCAGCTGCCGGCATTTATCATCCGCCGTCTGCCCCTGCGTTTTACCTTTGACAACAACTATTTCAACGCTCTGTATCAGGGTATTCCCATGGAAGGATACACAAGGCTGGTGGAGAATTTGCTGGATGGAATCGAGGTACGCCTGAATGAGGAGTATCTTGCAGATCGGGAAAAGTGGAATGCTATGGCAAACCAGGTGCTGTATACCGGTCCGATCGATGCCTATTTTGATTATTCTCTGGGCAATCTGGAGTACAGGAGCGTTCGGTTTGAGCATGAGCTGTTGGATACTCCGAATTTCCAGGGTAATGCAGCAGTAAATTATACGGACATGGAAACTCCCTGGACCAGGATCATTGAGCACAAATGGTTCACCTTCGGTAAGGATCCGGAAGGAAATGACCTTCCGAAGACCGTGATCTCAAGGGAATATTCCTCTGAGTGGAAGCCCGGGGATGAGCCGTATTATCCGGTAAATGATGAAAAAAACTCTGTCTTGTACCAGCAGTACAAGGCGCTGGCAGAGCAGGAGCAGAAGGTAGTATTCGGAGGCCGTCTGGGAGAGTATAAGTATTACGATATGGATGCTGTTATTGATGCTGCTTTGCTCAGGGCCGAGGAACTGCTGTGAGGAACAATACAAGAACATGCGCTGAGCTTTTGAAGAGGGTATATTGAAATGAAAGAGCTTTTTGAGTTGTATGCAGCTTTTTTCCGAATCGGCGGTCTCACCTTCGGAGGAGGATTGACCATGCTGCCTTTGCTGAAGTACGAGATCGTAGAGAAAAAGCGTTGGGCAGAGGAAGAGGAACTGCTGGATTATTATGCGGTAGGTCAGTGTACGCCCGGAATTATCGCTGTAAATGTGGCAACCTTCATCGGCTATAAAAGAAAGGGGATACCGGGAGGCATATTTGCCACGCTTGGCATGGTCAGTCCTTCACTGATCATTGTTTCTATTCTTGCACTGTTTCTGGAGCAGTTTTTAAGCAACAGAATAGTTGCTCATGCCGTTGCCGGAATTAAAGTGGTTGTCTGTGCGCTGATGCTGAATACTCTGATCATTATGGCGAAAAAGACCATTACCGGGAAGCTGACTGCTGCAGTCTGTGTGATCTCCATTCTGCTGGTTGTCTTTACGCCGATTCCCAAGGTACTGATCGTCATTCTTGCAGGTATTGCAGGAGTGATCCTGTACCGGAAAGGAAAGGTGCAGGTATGAGTGTATACCTTTCTCTGTTTATTGAATTCTTTCAGATCGGACTGTTTGCTGTAGGCGGCGGACCGGCGACCATTCCCTTTCTGATCGATCTTACCAGCCGCCATGACTGGTATACAAAGGCGGATGTGGCGAATATGCTGGCGGTCAGTGAAAGCACGCCCGGTCCTATCGGCATTAATATGGCTACCTATGCAGGCTATAATGCAGCAGGCTTCACCGGGGGACTGACAGCGACATTGTCTTTGGTCCTGCCCAGTATTATAGTCATTGTGATCATTGCTCAGATATTAGACAAATTCAGCCAAAGCAGGAATGTGAAGGCGGCCTTCTTCCTGATCCGTCCGGCGGTAACAGGACTCATCGCTATGGCTGTCTATGAGATCTTCAATACAGCCATGTTTACCAATGCAGCAGGAGAATTTCAGATTCCTGTCACCCTGCTTTTAATCTGTATCGGATACTACTTGCTGATGTGTTACAGCAAGCTGAAAAAGCTGCATCCATCCTTCTGGATCCTGTGTGGTGCCGTGATGGGAATCGTCATGAAATTATAGTGTACACCCCTTGTAAGCTATTCGACTTGCCAGTGAAGCCTCACACGAGGTCACGAGAATGGATTGGCTCATTTCAAAAAGGACTGCCGCATCCGCAGCAGTCCCTTCCGGAAAAAGATCTATATTGAAAGGTAAGTTTGACTGGATTATTCCTCTCCGCGAGCATGTCGGATGGCACGAACCAGTGCATCAACATTCGCAGGGCTTACGTTGTCCATGATCTCCTGTGCAGGTCCTGCGATGTATCCGCCGCCCTGTCCAAGGATATCGATCTCTCTTAAGGTTCCCTCGTATACTTCCTCAGGAGTTCCGAATGCCAGCAGTCCCTGGGTATCAACTCCACCGTAGAAGATCAGGTCTTTACCATACTCTCTCTTCAGGAACTCGTGATCCATTACCGGCTGTACCGGCTCCAGAACATCCAGACCGATGTCGATCAGATGAGGAATGAAAGGAGTGATCTTTCCACAGGAGTGCATCTGTACCGGAATACCTGCATCATGATATACATCGAAGAGCTTTTTCAGTCTTGGTTTCAGGAATTCTACGAATACTGCCTCTGAGAAGAAGGTAGAGGTCTGGGTACCCAGGTCATCGCCGTGGTGTCCAAGCTTGAAGCCTCTTTTTACTGTCTCTTTAGCAATCTCTACTTTGTAATCTGTGATCACATCGAAGAAATGATGAATGATATCAGGCTCGTCCATCAGGGTGTACATGAAGTTCTCAATCTCCATGAGCTCGTAGGTCTTCTCCCAGATTCCGTTGTATCCGGATACTACGACCAGAGAGTTTCCTGAATGCTCTGCTTTATCAACCTCAGCATATTTGAACTGAAGATCCATCATTCCCGGAGCGCTCAGATCAGGAGCCTTGAAGTTTTTCCATACCTCTTCATCATCCAGTGCATCCTTCAGCGGATGACCGTAGTTGAAGTAGGAGGTTGCCTCCGGATTGTAGGTCAGTCCCCAGGGATCTACATAGAAGCCTTTCTCATCTACATGAGAACGTCCCAGTTCCATGGAAAGAGCTACCTTTTCTTTATCATCGATACCGTTGGAAACAGCGTCATCCGTTGTATAGGTGAAGTATACGTGGTTTCCAAGGTACTCATTGTACTCATCCTCATCAGTAATTCCTACGTATGCTGCACACTCCATTTTCTTTTTTGCATTTGCGAAGTTTACAACGCTGGGAAGATAGTTTGTGTTTTTTCTTTTGATTACGTCAAGAATTAACTGCTCTCTGTTCTGGTTTGCCATGATTGATTCCTCCTGTTTTCTCTTTTTCCGCTTGTTTATTTGTGATGTACCTTTGAATGGTTCTTTTGTCAGATCTTCAGGTTTTGTCCGCTCCCTTGATCTGTCTTTATTATATAGGCTGTGAACTTCACATTCTTGTATTATTTAAAGGAAAATAGGACAAATTTATAGTATTCTTGAACTTTAACTTCACATTCTTGTATTGCGGTGAAAATTCCTTGATATAAGTATTAAGAAAAGAGGGACTCTGAATCATCAGACTCAGAGTCCCTCTTTTATCGGGTAAAATTGTTTGTCATTCAGTTTATACTTTTTTGATAAGCAATCTTCAATTAACCAAGTACAAGCGGTGAGAAGATTACATACATAACAACTACTACGAGAATTCCAACAACTGCCCATACCTTGCCGGATTTCCATGCTGTCATATCGATCGCAGGTACATTCGGCATTTCGAATTCTTCAGCTCTCGGTGCCAGCTTGGCAACTGCAAAGTAGATGATGCACTGTACAACGAAGCATACGAATACCCAGTACAGATAGTGAATCTTGTCAAATACAGTGAAGTATCCGATTGCATACAGAACGATATGTACCGGAACACCGATCTTCGGAGCAAGAGAAGATACATTCTTGTTCAGCATACCGAAGAGAACTGCACACAGGATCGGCATGGAGAACAGTCCCCAGCACTGGTTGATGAAGTTCATGATACCTGATCCGAAGTACATGATGAACGGTGAAATAACGATACCAAGGATACCAACGATCAGACCGAAGATCTGACCAACCTTAACGGTCTTTTTAGCATCTGCATTCTTTCCGAAGATCGGTTTCCAGATGTTCAGAGAGAAGATGGTGGATGCTGAGTTCAGTACTGAGTTGAAGGAGGAAAGAATTGCTCCGAACATAACTGCAGCAAAGAAGCCCATCAGAACCTTAGGCATTACATGCATTACAAGCATCGGATAAGCAGAGTCACCGTCGAAAGCAGCACCGGATCCGATTGTAAGAACACCTGCCTCCATCAGCTGGTAAGCAATGATACCCGGGATAACGATTACGAATACGTCCAGACATTTAAAGAAGCCTGCCCAGATCGCACCCTTCTGAGCCTCAGCCAGGTTTTTCGCACCCAGAGAACGCTGGATGATAGACTGGTTGGTTGCCCAGTAGAACAGGTTGTTTACGAACATACCTGTAAACAGAAGAGGCCATGGAATGTATGGTGCCATAGCAGTCGGTGAAGACCATGCATTCATTTTCTCAGGAGTTGCAGTAGCAAAATGTTTGATACCTGCAACAAGTCCGCCGCCGTCCAGCTGACCGAGAGCGATGAATCCAAGTACAGGAACAAGGAATCCGCCGATCAGAAGACCAACACCGTTGATGGTATCAGAGTAGGCAACTGCCTTCAGTCCTCCGAATACGGAGTAGCACATACCGATGATACCGGTAGCAAAGCAGACAACAAGGATTGCTGTGAAGTAATTCAGGTTCAGGATGCTCTGGATATCAAAAATCTTCTCCAGTGCAACAGATCCGGAATACAGGATGGTCGGCAGCATGGTTACAACGTATGCAAACAGGAACATGATTGAGAACATACGCATGGTAAATGTGTCGTAACGCATCTCATAGAACTGAGGGATGGTAGAGATATTTCCCTTCAGGAATTTCGGAAGCAGAACAAATGCCAGGATTACAAGAGCAAATGCGGAAGTTGCCTCCCATGCCATTGTAGCCATGGATCCGGAGAATGCCTGTCCGTTGGTACCTACCAGCTGCTCAGCGGAGAGGTTGGTCATCATCAGAGAACCTGCGATAACGATACCGGGAAGGCTGTGTCCCGCTACAAAATATCCTTCTTCTGTATCGAGCTTCTCATCACGGGTTTTGTACCATGACAGAACAGCTACGAAGACAGTAAAAAGGACAAACTCGATTACTGTTAACATAATACTATTCCTCCTCTTTCAAAAATGTGTCTTTCCAGACAATAATTCACCCAACTGTTATTTTATTAAAAGTTTATAAATTTTACAATTAGCATAGATTCTAAAAATACAGGTATAAGATGTATAGACAATTGTAGATAATTAACAAATTATTGTTTTAAAATGCAACAAATGTACTAAAACAATCCGGGAATATACATTTTGAATCATGGCTAAACTGTTCATGGGATGTGAGATGTGATCATACCGATTGTTACTATTATTCTGTACACGTGGAACCTCCTATCCATCCGGTGTTCCTGCCGTTACATGGCTCAAGCTGCTGATGACGCAGCATGACTGCTTATCCCCTGCATCGATTGATTTTTCACTTGCAAGATTTCAAGGCAGCAGATATACTCTTAGACATATTTATCTCAGTTGAGAGAATCCCGCCGCTATAGGTAGTAAGTAACAGCAAGTGTGACTTGAACCGGTGCTTCTATATGTATTACTGTTGCTGGTGATTATCAGATCCATCAATGCGGGATACGAAGCAGACGTTTCTGACATCCAACACAAGATCGAAGGAGAATTTACTTATGAAAAGAACAATATTCGGAAAAAGATTGAGAATCTGTGCAGCTATTTCTATAGGATTTGTTTCCGCAGCACTTCTGACCGGCTGCGGCTCCGAGGACACCGGCATGGTGGATGCGGATGCAGTGGCAGTCGAAAGCGACGCAGATATCATTGGCAGCTGGGTCGCACCGGGCAGGGATTTCAGCATTACCTTTTCAGAGGACGGAACCTTTGCTGAAAAGGAAAAACTCAGCACAGTAGAGGGAACCTGGCAGTTTATGTCTCAGAATATGTCATTTGCGATTGCAGATCAGTTCGACGAGGTGCATTACATCTCCTGTGTGGATGAGGACGAGGATGCTGTTTTCACCGGCGCCGTGCTGGGTGATCTGATCTCCGGCTACAATGAGACCCAGAAGATGGAGCGCTTCTACGTTCGTCAGGGAAGGGAAGCGGTTCCCCAGGAGGAGCTAGTCGGAAGCTGGGAGGATGCAAACAGCAACAGCTACTATGCGATCCTCAACGAAGACGGAACTCTGAAAACCACAGACTGGGAAGGTACCTGGGAAATTCTTGAGAATGAAGAGTACGGAACAGAGGTGATCTTCCATTTTGAAGATTACGACGAAGAATATGCAGCTATCCGCTACGAAAAGTTCCTGTTCCTGTACCGTGACGGAACCAGCAATGTTTACCAGCTGCAGCCCATGGAAGAGGATGTCGAATAACTGCGTGCGCAGGAGGTAGAGTGATGAGCAGAAGAGAATACGAAAACTTTGAAAAAATCCCCTTCGGGGAGGCAAACAGCAATATTCAAAATGCCTGCCTGGTGCTGGAGGGAGGCGCCTTCAGAGGTCTTTACAATCAGGGCGTTACGGATGCCTGGATGAAGCATGGTCTGAATTTCGGCTGCGTGATCGGGGTCAGTGCCGGTGCGCTGGCAGGAATGAATGTTGTCTCCGGCCAGATCGGACGTTCCGCCAGAGCGAATCTGGGACAGCGCCATAATCGGGATTATATCGGAACCGGTGCATTCAAGAGAAGCCGCAGTTTGATCAATCTGGATTTCCTTCTTGAGGACTATAACGAGATCGAGCCCTTTAATGCGGAACGGTTCTACTCTGATCTGCAGCGCTTTGTGGCGGTTGCAGCGAATTGTGAGACAGGTGAGGCAGAGTATTTTGAAAAGGGAAAATGCGAAGATATCATGTCTGCCATCAAGGCATCCGCTTCCATGCCCTTTATCTCTCCCATGGTACCGATCGGAGACGGTCTGTATCTGGACGGCGGCTGTGCCTGCAAGATCGCTTATCAATGGGCACTGGATGAAGGATATGAAAAGATCGTAATCGTTCGCACCAGAGACAGAGCCTTCAGAAAGAAACCGAAGGCAAAATACAGTGCAAAGAGATTTTATCGCGATTATCCATTCTTTGCTGAGAAGCTGGATGCCAGCAATGCTGACTACAATACCCAGCTGGATGAGATCGACGAGCTGGAAAAAAGCGGAAGGGTGTTCGTGGTCGCTCCGGAACAGCCTGTGGATGTCAGCAGAGTTGAGGGAAATATGAATAAGCTCGGTCATCTGTACTGGACCGGCTATCACGACGGAAAAGAAAGTCTTCTTCCGATTAAGGAATATCTGCGCAGATGAGTGGAACAGGGGGACGGTGCTGCCGTACCACTTTTAAAGTGGTACGGCAGCACCGTCCCCCTGTTCCACTATCACGTGATTTTTTATGATTGCCCGAATGGATGCATTCAGATAAGGCATCAGACTCTCCAGTGTAATCAGTTCACTTTCCATAATAGCGCTGTAAGCAGTGGAGTTGACCATTTCCACAATAATGAAAACCATGATCTCCGGATCCTTCAGTTCTACCTTGCATTCTCTGGCAAGATTGTCAAACAGATCCTTTCCGCTGATATTGTCCTCCAGCATATCCTCCATAACCAGCTGCCTGAAGAGTCCCCAGCTCAGGTTCTTCGACACGAACTTCAGCAGCGGTTTATTTTTTTCCAGCTCCAGAACTATATAATCCGTAATAAAGATCAGCTTATCCTCAAATCCTGTAATATCCTTTCGTTTTGCAAGTGCGTTGTGAGCGGAAGCGAAAAGACGCCTGGACCAGCGGATCACAAGATAGTCACGGATCGAATATTTATCCTTGAAGTACAGATAAAAGGTTCCTTTGGCAACCCCTGCTTTGCAGGTGATGTCATTAATGGAAGTCTGCAGCAGTCCCTTTGTTAAAAAGAGCTGCTGGGCACTCTCCAGAAGATTTTCGAATTTTTCCTGTTTGTTCTGTTCCACTTTTCCCATATGTTCACCTCGATCTCGTAATAAACAAGTGTTTGTCCTTTTCCGTAACCCCATGAACGATCACCCGTTACTGCTATTTGCAGGGTATGCTTCCTACTCAATATAAAATAAAAATGACCGATAGTCAACAAAATTCCAAAATAGTATTGACTATCGGTCATTTTTGGAGTAAGGTAACACCGAAGATAAAAATGACTGCAGGTCATTTGTTATAAGCATTTAACATAGTGTAAGGAGGACACATGTATGGTTAAGCTGAGAAGAGCAATCGTAAAGCACAGAGTGTTGATTCTGATTGTATCGATCTTACTTCTGATCCCTTCAATCCTCGGGTATCTGAAGACCAGAGTCAATTACGATATCCTGTATTATCTGCCGGATGATATTGAGACAATGGTGGGACAGGATATTCTGATGGATGAGTTCGGAAAGGGTGCATTTGCCATGGAGATCGTGGAGGGAATGCCCCTGAAGGATGTGGCGAAGGTGAAGGAGAATATCGAACAGGTAGACGGAGTTGCCCAGGTCATCTGGTACGATTCCTTTGCGGATCTTTCCGTACCTGTGGAGATCCTGCCCGATGAGATCAGGGATGTATTCCTGACAGATGATTCCACCCTGATGGCCATCTTCTTTGAAGAATCCACCTCAGCGGATTCCACCATGGATGCCATCGAGGAGATCCGTTCCATTACAAACAGCCAGTGCTATTTAAGCGGAATGTCCGCCATCGTAACGGACACAAAGAACCTCTCGGAAAAGGAAGCTCCGATCTATGTCATGATCGCCGTGCTTCTGACCTGTATTGTTCTTGCAGTCTTTATGGACAGTTTCCTGCTTCCGGTCATCTTCATGCTGAGTATCGGAATGGCCATTCTCTACAATCTGGGAACCAACTATTTCCTCGGAGAGATTTCCTATATTACGAAGGCATTGAGTGCTGTGCTTCAGCTGGGAGTTACACTGGATTACTCCATCTTCCTGTGGCATAGCTATCAGGAGAATCAGGAACGGTTTCCCGGTGAAAAGACAAGAGCCATGGAGCATGCCATCTCCAATACCTTCAGCTCAGTGGTTGGCAGCTCTATTACAACCGTCGCCGGCTTCATTGCATTGTGCTTCATGACCTTTACCCTGGGCATGGATCTGGGTATTGTTATGGCGAAGGGTGTTGTGTTTGGAGTAATTGGCTGTGTAACCATTCTTCCGTCCATGATCCTGATCTGTGACAAGGCGATTGAAAAAACAAGACACAAACCGGTACTTCCGAGAATGGATCGCCCGGCAGCCTGGATCAACCGGCATCACGGAATCTTTATTGCACTGTTTCTTGTACTGCTGATTCCAGCCGTCATTGGCTACAGAGGAACGGATGTCTATTACAATCTGGACACCACTCTTCCGGATTCACTGCCAAGTGTACAGGCAAACAACAAGCTGTCAGAGGATTACAATATGAATGCTACCCACATGGTGCTGGCAAGCTCTGAGCTTTCCTCCAAGGATGCGAAATCCATGCTGAAGGAAATGAAGGAAGTGGATGGTGTAAAATTTGCTCTCGGTCTGGACAGCGTATTCGGAAGCAGCATTCCAAGAAGCTTTATTCCGGATGATGTAAAGGAGAAGCTTTCCTCCGGAGACTGGCAGCTGATGCTGGTACAGTCCGAGTATAAGGTAGCCAGTGATGAGGTAAATGCTCAGTGCGAGGAGCTGCAGAATATTGTAAAAAAATACGATGACACTGCCATGCTGATCGGAGAGGCTCCCTGTACAAAGGACCTGATCACCATTACGGATGTGGACTTCAAAACAGTCAGTGCAGTATCCATCATTGCGATCTTTATCATCATTGCACTGGTACTGAAATCCGCAGTATTGCCCGTTATCCTGGTGGCAGTTATTGAGTTTGCGATCTTCATTAACCTGGGAATACCCTATTACACAGGTACCGTACTTCCGTTTATTGCTTCCATTGTCATTGGAACCATCCAGCTGGGTGCAACGGTAGATTATGCGATCCTGATGACTACACGTTATAAAAAGGAGAGAGGAAAGGGAAAGGATAAAAAGGAGGCAATACAGATTGCCCTTACGATTTCCATTCCATCCATTCTCGTATCTGCACTGGGATTCTTTGCGGCAACCTTCGGAGTAGGACTGTACTCCAACATCGATATGATCTCTTCCCTCTGTGTATTGATGGCACGAGGTGCGATCATCAGTATGTTTGTCGTAATATTTATCCTGCCTTCCATGCTGAGTCTGTTTGATCAGGTGATCTGCGCAACCACCATCGGACTCCGGAAGAAGGACAGGAAAGAGCAGCAGTAAGGATCAAAACTTTGTATACAAACCGATTCTGATAGACGCAGTTCCACGTGATCAAGGAACAATAATTGCTGCAGGATCAGGAAATATACAGCAATTCACAGATAGAGCAGCAGAAAAAATGAAGCTGCAATGATAAACGGCATATGCCGGAGGAGACAGAGTATGAAGAACAGAGTAATCCAGACAATGCTTGCAGTTACTGTATCAGCAGCAATGCTGGCAGGCAGCTCATCAGTGGTGCTGGCCGCTGACAGCAAAGTGAAAGCAGAAAAGAATGAGACCGTATATGTAAAAACAAATGCAGCAGGTGAAACGGTATCCGTTACAGTTTCTGATCAGCTCAGCAATATTCAACAGGCAGCATCCATCGAGGATCTCAGCAGCCTGCTGGATATTGAGAATGTGAAGGGAGATGAAACCTTCACACAGTCCGGAGAAAAGCTTACCTGGTCAAATGACGGCGCAAATGAGATCGTCTACCAGGGCACCACAGAGGAGAAGCTTCCTGTAGGTGTTTCACTGACCTATGAGCTGGACGGCAAACAGATGACCTCCGAGGAGCTGGAGGGAAAAAGCGGTCATCTGAAGATCACCGTTTCCTACTCCAACAGTACGAAGGGAAAGAATTATGTGCCCTTCCTGATGGCCACCGGACTGGTACTGGACGGAGAAAAATACACAAATATTGAAGTGGAGCAGGGAAAGGAGCTGTCCGACGGAGAGCGGGATCTGGTCGTAGGTTACGGAATACCGGGTCTGGCAGACTATCTTGATGTGGATCAATCGGATCTGCTGGATGGCTTTGATCTGTCAGATGGTTTCTCCATGGAGGCGGATGTGACTGATTTTGAAGCAATCACCTGTATGTCCTTTGCCACAACAGAGTTTTTCAATGATCTGGATCTGGAGGATACCGACAGCCTGGATGATCTGAAGGATGCACTGGAGGAGCTCCAGGATGCAGCGGATCAGCTGGTGGGCGGAACCGGAGATCTGAAGGATGGAATCGATACACTGTTAAGCTCCTCCGGCGAATTAACCGATGGTGTGGATCAGCTCGCTGAAGGCGGTTCCACTCTGGCAGATGGAACCGTTACCTTAACCGATGGGGCAGGTCAGCTGGTCAGCGGTGCCTCTTCCCTGAAGGATGGAACGGCTCAGCTGTCCACCGGAGCTGGCAGTCTGTCCGATGGAACAAAGCAGCTTTCTGACGGTGCTTCCAGTGCAAAAGCAGGAGCGGATCAGCTGGATGCCGGACTGGCTGAGGTGCAGTCCGGAGTATCTTCCATGAAATCTCAGACGGCGGACGGAATCAGTCAGCTATCTGCAGGAGCAGAAAGCCTGGCAGATGGAACCTCTCAGATTGCAGCGGGCACAAAGAGTGCAAAAGCAGGAGCGGATCAGCTGGATACCGGCCTGTCTCAGGTACAGTCGGGGGTCTCCTCCATGAAATCTCAGACAGCGGACGGGATCAGTCAGCTATCTGCAGGAACCGGCAGTCTTTCTGACGGTATTGCCCAGGCAGCTCAGGGAGCCGCTCAGCTCAGCGGAGGCCTTTCTCAGGCTAAGGCAGGTTCGGAGTCACTGACACAGGGAATCAGTCAGGCGAAGGCGGGATCCGGATCACTCACGGAGGGAATCGAACAGGCAAAGGCCGGCGCAGACGGAATCAGCCAGATTGCTGCAGGCATCGAAGCCTCTATTCCAACCGAGACTACCGTGGACGGAGTAGAGATCACAGCAGCGGCTGCTGTGGATAACAGTGATATTCGTGCAAATCTGGAGGCAACTCTCCGGGCAGCAGGAGTGGATGAGGATACCATTGCAGCGGCTGTGGCCTGTGCAGGAGACAAAACAGTTTCTGTAAGTACAACAACCTCTGTAACAGTTCCCGTAGACAGCACAGCGCTGACAGCATTTTCCAGGCAGCTGAGTGCAGCAGCTGCTGCTGTCTCCTCCGGTCTTGGAGATCTCCAGACAGGAGCCGGCACTCTGGAGGCATCCCTGGGCCAGCTGGAGTCAGGAGCCGGCAGCCTTACAGCATCGCTGGGTCAGCTGGAAACAGGAGCCGGCAGTCTTGATGCAGCTCTTTCTACAGAGGGAGCGCTTTCTCAGGGCGCAGCAGCACTGCAGTCCGGAATTGACACTCTTGGAAGCTCCCTTTCTCAGGGAACAGATACTCTGCTTGGCGGCATGGATCAGCTGAAGGCAGGCAGCAGCTCCTTAAGCGCAGGACTTGGATCTCTGGAGACAGGCTCCGATACAGCAGCAGCCGGAGCGGCAGCACTGCAGTCCGGAATCGGCACACTGGGAACCTCTCTATCTGCAGGAACCGATACACTTCTGAACGGTGTAGGACAGCTGAAGGAAGGCAGCAGCGCATTAAGCAGCGGTCTCGGTACATTGGAAGCAGGAGCAGGCTCAGCAGCCGATGGAGCAGCACAGCTGTACAGCGGTATCAAACAGGTGGATGACGGAGCAGCGCAGCTGTACAGCGGAACCGTTTCTCTGGCAGATGGTGCTGATACTCTTTCCACCGGAGCAGGTACTCTGGCAGGCGGACTCATTGATCTGCAGTCCGGAACCGGAAAGCTGGTTGACGGGGTACAGCAGCTGGATGACGGAGCCGGTGAGCTGAAGGACGGAATGAATGAATTTAACGAGGAGGGTATCAGCAAAATCACTGAGATCTTCGGCGATGAAGCAGAGGATGTACTGGAGCAGATCAGGGATATGATCGATCATGCAAAAGACTATACCTCCTTCACGGGAATTTCCGATCAGATGGACGGAAAGGTGAAATTTATCTTTGTTTCCGAGTAAAGGAAGGCATTGGATTTTCATTGGAATCTGTTATAATATTTGATTGATGAATCCGATATTTTTTTAACAGGAGGAAGATGATGTTTAAGAAAGTAAACGTATATGACCTGCCAATGAATCCCTTTCAGGAGATCGGAAAGAACTGGACACTGATCTCTGCAAAGGCAGACGGAAAAGTGAATACCATGACAGCCAGCTGGGGAAGCATGGGAGTACTTTGGGGAAAGGAAGCTCTGACTGTGTATATCCGTCAGTCCCGCTACACGAAAGAATTCGTTGATGCACAGGAGTATTTTACTGTCAGCCTCTTCGATGGTACACAGAAAAAAGCACTTGGACTTCTGGGAAGCAAATCCGGCCGTGACGGTGATAAGATCACGGAGGCCGGCTTCTATGTAACCGAGGTAGAAGGACAGCCTGCTTTCGAAGAAAGCAAGTGTGTCTTTGTCTGCAAGAAGATGTATCAGGATGATATTCCGGTAGAAGATATTCCTGCCGATGCAGTGAAAAGCTTTTATCCCGACAACGATTTCCACACCATGTATATTGGTGAGATCGTTGCCTGCTATGTGCAGGAGTAACGGTCTCTGATCAAGAGAAGGACAACAGGATATGAGCATACAGACTCTAACATGCCGGCATGAAGAGTTTGTATGCTCATTTTTCTTTATCTTGTGAACCAATTCACGAATTTTTAAGAATTGTTCACAAATTGTTCGTTTTATGTCACTACTTTACTGTGATACAATGGTACAGAGTAAAAAGGGAGGTATAATAAGATGAGCAAACCAGTTATGACGAGAGAAGAACTGATTAAACATGCGGATGCAATGCTGTTATCCCATGAGAACGTGCTGAAGGACAAGATCGATGCGCTGTATACAAAGATGTCTGTGATGGACTGCAGATTTTTCAGAAAGATCTGGCCGAATGTCATTAATATGGAAGAAGTGCCCTCTGACAAAATCTATCTTCAGACGATCCAGGCGGATTCCGGACAGCCCATGTCAAGAGTATCCCGGCAGATTGAGAGACTTCAGAACAATGGTCTGGTTCTCTGGGAGCGGGGAGAGTCAGGC
Source organism: Lachnospiraceae bacterium (assembly GCA_030527645.1). Lineage (GTDB taxonomy): Bacteria > Bacillota > Clostridia > Lachnospirales > Lachnospiraceae > JAKSRN01. The sequence goes on from JAUNAJ010000009.1 coordinate 79,673, forward strand.
ACCTATATTCAGATGTCCAATAAGGGATTTGATTTATATCAGGAGCAGATGGACATTCTCCTGAATTATATTGAAAGAGTCATCGATAAGCTTGGCGAGGAGCGGATGAAACAGATCATTAAGGCGATTGCCGAGCTGGAAAGCGCCCTGAATTCAGAGATGCCGGCGGCGGATGCTGAAGTATGAGCAGAATAGTCAAAGCTCAATGCCTTCTTCACAGGAAGGCATTGAGCTTTTTCCTGTTTGGGCGAATAACGAGCCCAGTTTTTATAAATATTTAATAGTATTTACTATCAGAAGGGTGTAACATGATTGGGAATCTTCTCTATCAGAGTAAGTCTGTCTCTGTGTGAGATATAAAGAAGAAATCAGTCTCTATGAAGTTCAACCTTCAATCGAGACGTAGTGTTAGGAGCAAGAGTAGAATGCTGCAGATTACAGATGTAAGTAAAAGATATGTCACCGGAGACCTGGTGCAGCAGGCACTGGATCATGTGTCGCTGACATTAAGGGACAACGAGTTTGTCGCTATATTAGGTCCCTCCGGTTCCGGAAAGACCACTCTTCTGAATGTGATCGGAGGACTGGACCGGTATGATTCGGGAGATCTGATCATCAACGGAACCTCCACGAAAAAGTACAATGACAAGGACTGGGATTCCTATCGAAACCATACCATCGGCTTTGTTTTTCAGAGCTATAATCTGATCCCTCATCAGGATGTTATCTCCAATGTTGAGATGGCTCTGACCATATCCGGAATCTCCGGAAAGGAAAAAAGAGAGAGGGCGGTCAAAGCGCTGGAGCAGGTGGGACTCGGAGAACAGCTGCATAAGCGTCCAAATCAGATGTCCGGCGGACAGATGCAGCGGGTTGCCATTGCCAGAGCACTGGTGAACGATCCGGATATCCTGCTGGCGGATGAGCCTACGGGAGCCCTGGATTCCGAGACCTCTGTTCAGGTCATGGATCTTCTGAAGGAAGTGGCGAAGGACCGGCTGGTGGTGATGGTTACCCACAACCCGGAGCTGGCAGAGGAGTATGCCACCAGGATCGTTCGTGTAAAGGATGGAAGGATCATTGGTGACAGTGATCCCTACAATCCCGAGTCGGAGCTGATCCCCCCTGCGGAGCACAGAAACCTGGGCAAGGCATCCATGAGCTTTCTGACTGCACTGAACCTGTCCTTCAACAACCTGAAAACAAAAAAAGCCAGGACCATTCTGACTGCATTTGCAGGGTCCATCGGTATTATCGGCATTGCATTGATCATGTCACTGTCTAATGGTGCCAATAATTATATTAACTCAATTCAGACGGAAACTCTTTCAGAGTATCCTCTGCAGATCGACCGGTCCGGCATGGATCTGTCCTCCATGATGTCAGAGGGAACCACCAGAACGGAGCAGGACGAAGAGGACACCGGTACGGTAAAGGAATTCCGCACATTGGATGCTATTCTTTCCAAGACCTCAGAGAATGATCTGAAGTCCCTGAAGGAATATATTGAGAATGATGCCAGCAAGATCAAAGAATACAGTACTGCCATCGATTATCAGTACAATGTTACGCCCCTGATCTATCGTGAGATCGGAGAGGATGACTACCGGCAGATCAATCCGGATGTTACATTTTCTTCGGGAACCGGGATCAGCTCCGGCAGCTACACCTCGGCAAGCAGCATGGCTATGATGTTTACCAGCATGGGCTCCAATATCTTTTCGGAGCTTCCTGGCGATTCCTCTATGTACGAATCGCAGTATGAGGTGATGGCAGGACGGTGGCCGTCCGATTACACAGAGTGCGTAGTGGTTCTGACCTCCTCCGGAAGGATTTCCGATCTGGCACTGTATGCCATCGGATTGAAGGATTCCTATGAGCTGGATGATCTGCTGAAGGATTATGCAGAGACCGGCTCCATGACACTGGAGGGAGATCCCGAAGAATTTGCCTATGAGGATTTTCTGGATATCAGCTTCCGGCTGGTGGACCCCTCCTCAAAGTATACCTATGATAAAGAATATGATATCTATGTAGATAACAGCGATGATAAGGAATTCATGCTGGAAAATATCCGGAACGGTGAGACCATGAAGATCGTAGGTGTAGTAAAGCCCTACGAGGATATGACTGCCTCCATGCTGACATCCGGTATTGCGTACTCCTCCGATCTGACCAGTCACGTGATGGAGCTGGCTGAGGAAAGTGAGATCGTAGCAGCGCAGAAGGCCGATCCGGAGAGAAATGTCTTTACCGGCAAGGAATTCGGTGATGATGATTCCTCCTTCGACATGGAATCCCTGTTCTCCTTTGATGAGGACTCTCTGTCAGAGACACTGGATTTCTCGTCCATGCTGGAGGATGCAGATATGTCTGAGCTGTTCGGTGATCTGGATCTGTCCGATGCACTTAGTGATGTGGATCTTGCATCGGCATTTGGAGAGATGGATCTGTCCTCTCTGATGAGCAGTTTGGATTTCTCTGATCTGTCAAAGAGTATGGATCTGTCCGGGCTGTCGGGAGACATGGATCTGTCTGAAGCTCTGAAGGATATGGATTTTTCATCCCTGATGCAGGATCTGGATCTGTCAGAGGCCCTGAAGGGGATAGATCTGGAAAGCCTGGCATCGGAAATCGATCTTGCAGCTCTTCTGGAAGGGGTGGATCTTGAGGCAGCCCTCGCCAATGTGGACGTTTCAATTATTTTTAACAGCATTGACCTGAGCAATATTGAGGTACATGTTAACAGGGATGCTCTTACTGATATGTTCAACAGCCTGCTGGACGGCTATCTGGCAACTCTGGCTGAGGAGGAGGAACCGACTGCTGCCGGCTTTGCCTCCTATGTATCCGGTGCAGAGGCACAGTCCATCATTCAAAGCGGGGTAACCGGCTTCCTGGATCTGGACAGCATTCGTTCCCAGATCAGCAGTCAGATCCAGTCCGGATTGACGGCTGCCCTTCAGGAAGCACTTGCTCCTGCAGCAGAAACCGTAGGACGGCAGATCATGACCAATCTGGCAAAACAGCTGGAGCCTGCCATGGAGGAGATCATGACCCGGATCGGTACGGAGATCCAGAAGCAGCTGGCAGATTCCATGGATTCTGTTATGACTGCCGTCATGGGTGCTGTATCAGAGCAGCTGCAGACCCAGCTGACCTCCGCCATGACAGAGGTACTGGGCAGTGTGGTGAATCAGATCGGAACGAATCTCTCTTCCTCCATCAGCTCTGCTATGTCCGGAATGATGGAGACCATGAGTGTACAGATCGGCAATGCGATCTCTGAATCCATGGGCAGCGCCATGACTGCTATGATGGAGCAGCTGTCCGGTTCTCTGTCAGAGGGGCTGGGAGAATCCATGGAGAATGCCTTCAGCTTTAATATGGACGGAGATCAGCTGACCAGCATGATGTCCTCCATGCTGGGCAGCCAGGCCAGCACCTACAGCGATGTACTGGCAAGTCTGAACAGTGCAGACGAGTCTGATCCAGACTCCATTCTGATCTATCCGAAGGATTTTGACAATAAAGAGAAGATCGTATCCGTTCTGGATGAATATAATCAGCAGATGCAGGATTCCGGTCAGGAGGAGAAGGTGATCGTTTATACGGATTATGTAGCCACCATGATGAGCTCTGTAACCACGATCATCAATGCAGTCTCCTATATCCTGATGGCATTTGTAGCGATCTCACTGATCGTATCATCGATCATGATCGGAATCATTACCTATATATCCGTTCTGGAGAGAACCAAGGAGATCGGAATCCTCCGTGCATTGGGAGCTTCAAAGAAAAATGTTTCACAGGTATTTAATGCAGAAACATTTATCATCGGCGGCCTGTCCGGTCTGCTGGGTATTGGCATCAGCCTGATCCTCCTGTTCCCCATTAATGCGATCATCAGAAGGGTAACAGATACTTCGGCGATCCATGCAAGCCTGCCTGTTTCCAGTGCTGTGATCCTGATCCTTCTCAGTATCGGACTCACCATGATCGGCGGACTGATCCCGTCGGGCAAAGCATCCAAGATGGATCCTGTAACTGCCCTCCGGACGGAGTGATACCACTGTGTTTTGACGCTGTACCTTTTGGGATTTCTATGTGATAATAGAAAAAAGAGAGGGAACCTATGAAAGCACTGAATCTATTTTCGTTTACCAGGATCGATGCCGATTATGCATCGGAATATATGAATATGCTTTCTGCAAGAGAGACCAGGGAAAAATGCCGTCCTCATGAATTCATGACAGTAAAAAGACTGACGGAAGTGCTTCTGGAGCAGGGGGTTCCTGTTGAGCAGATGGATGGATTTTTCTTTTCCTATTCTATTCATCAGATCAGCAAGGAATTTGATCTTCTGAAGATCGAGACGGATCGGATGGTGCTGAATATCGAACTGAAAAGCGCAGCGGTATCTCTGGAGGAAATTGAAAAGCAGCTGCGGCAGAATCGCTATTATCTGAGCTTTGTAGCCCCGGACATCCGGCTGTTTACCTTTGTAGCGGAAACCGGTGCCTTCTATCAGCTGATCGGGGACAGGATTTATCCCGTTTCCTGTGAAGCTCTGACAGATGCCTTGTCCGTATTCAGGGAATACAGAACAGAGGCAATTGAGGAGCTGTTTGAACCGAAGCAGTTTCTGATCTCTCCCTTTACCGATCCTTCAAGGTTCCTGCAGGGGAAATATTTTCTGACCCAGCAGCAGCAGGAGATCCGGGAGAGGATTCTGGAACTTGCTGATGGTGAAACTGAACGGAACAGTGAAACTGTCACAGCTGAGCAGCATACATCTTTGAAGCCGGATCATCAGTCAGAAGCAGCTGATCACAAACCGGCAGGGAGAAAAATATTTGGAATTACCGGCGGAACCGGCTCCGGAAAAACACTTCTCCTGTACGAGCTTGCAAGAAGCATCGCCCGACGGGGGCACTCCTGCCTTGTCATTCACTCAGGAACACTCAGCGAGGGCCACGAATATCTTCGTGAACACTGGGAGCATGTGGACCTGCGATCCGTAGATGACTATCTGGAGAATTCCGGATCAGACAAAGGAAATGATATCGGAAAGGTCCGGAGTGAAGTTGATGGAAAAGACGGATCGGAGTGCAGTGAAGTCAATGGCAATGGCGGAACCGTTCCAAGTGAAGTTAATAAAGATACCGAAAGTATTGGTTCATCAGCCGGTGAAAACCGATGCGAATATATATTCGTGGATGAGGCGCACCGCATGCAGCCGGAGGATGTTAAAAGAATTCTTTTTGAAACAGAAACAACTGCCTCCATGGTTGTGTTTTCCTATGATGATGAGCAGTGGCTGTCCCCCTATGAGCTGAAGCTGAATATTCCGAAATATTTAAGAGAGCAGGACGGATTTATCGAATGGACCCTGTCCAGACGAATTCGGACAGGGCTGGAGATTTCTGCATTTTACAGAAACATGCTGGATCTGAACAATGCGCCCAGAGGGGAGATGGATTATTCTCATATCGATATTCTGTATGCAGCTGAGGAAGAAGAGGCAGAGAAGATCATAGAATTGTATACGGGCAGTCTTGGATATTACTGCCCGGAACGGCAGGCGGCTGTCTGCACCGGTCCCGAGTATGATCAGGTTTTGATGATCGTGGATCAGCAGTTCTTCTATGATTCCGATGGCTGTCTGTCAAAGAAACAGGATCTCTTCGAAGTCGGAACATGGTCGGAGAAAACAGCGGCAGGGCAGAGGGAAACAGAGAAAAGGCAGGAGAACGCGGAGAAGAGAAAAGCAAAAGCAGAGGAAGAGCAGGCTTTTTCAAGTCGTATGTACCGTCATATCACCAGAACCAGAGATCGACTGTGTATCCTGGTGGTCGGCAGCTATTCTGTGTTTCGGCAGATTGCAGGGATTAAATACAGAATGCTGGAGCGGGTGAAGTATAAGGACAGCACTTTAGTTTCTCCCGGTTCAGGAAAACAGCTGAACAGATTTTCCAAGGCGGTCAAGGAAGCGGCGGAGAAGCTGCCGGAGCAGGAGAGACTTCTTATCATCGATACGGTAGATATTCTGCAGGAACAGCTCACCAGATTCGAGGGAAGCCGCAAGATCCTGCAGAACGGAATTCGGATGCTGAGGCATCTGAAAGAAGAGTATGCACAGATCGAGGAGCTGGAGCAGGTATTGACGGAGTACCTGGAGTTTGTCCAAAGTATGCTTCCGTGCTGATCAATCGTGGTGATCGATCGTGCTGATCGAGGGTGTGAAAACTGGCACCAATGTAGATCCAATGGACCTGCATAGGCGCCGACCGAAGTGAACTCAGGTATAGAACTGCAGTTCACGCGCCCAGGTCAAAGAATGTAATAATGGTATGGATCACAAAGTCCATCGTCTTGGGATTTCGTACTCTGTGATCGCCTTCAAAGGGGACGAATTCAATAATATTGTTATCTGCAAACTGCTCCACCTCTGCAAAAGGAACCGTGTCATCCTCAGTTCCGTGGAGGATCATCAATTCATCCGCAAAATCAATAAATTCAATTTCATTCAGATTGGTTTCTCTGATCTCTTCAAAAAAGGCCGGAGAAACCTTTACTTTTCTTTCATGCCCCAGAAGAACCTCTTTTCCCTTCATCAGCTTGTCATACTGACCGCTGTTTTTTGCATGCTCAAGAAGTGAATCATACATATTTACAGCAGGACTTCTGAGTGCAATTTTCACGAAAGGATTCCCGTTCTCATGAATATATTTCAGTATCAGAAAACCTCCGAAGCTGGTGGCATAGATATAGATACGTTCGGTTCCGAAGTGCTCATGCACATACTTTTTCACCAGATCCAGATAGGCGCAGCATTCGGACAGCATGAGCTTCTTCCGGGCATCCGCACCATGGCAGGGAAAATCAAAACCGATCACAGCAGTTGTTTTGTATTTGGAGATGACCTTCTCGGCAAATTTGGTCAGTGCAGCCGTATCCTTATAGCTTCCGAAACCGTGAAGAAACAGAATTACCTGATCGATGTTTTTCTGATTCTGGCAGTATATTTTGGAGCGGATACTGTAACCGCCGTCGTTTATATCAAAATTTTTTTCCATATATGTAAGTACTCACTTTCCGATACTGAAGGTTTATCTGTTTGCTGCTGTATATGTGCTCGAAGCAGGTGGAATCCGGAATTATCAGTTTTCCGGTGAACTGTATCTCATCATAATCCCGAACAGGATTTTTTTCAATATTGGCAATATCTTTTTTTGTACACTTATGTCATAATAAAGGTACTGTTCACTTCGGCACAATCTGTGTGCATCGCAAAGCGTCCTGCAATTCGCACCGTGAACAGTAACGATTTCTTGAATGAGATAAAATTTATGAAAGAGGTTTCTGTAGTTTTATGAAGATTGAAAAATTTTACGAGAATGTCCACATCTCTGATGTGCACGCGGAGCCAATGCGTTCCTACTACATTCCGTTTTCTCCGAATCTGGATGAAAACTGGAAGGAGCGGTCGGAAACAGATCGTTTTTTCAGCCTGAACGGCTTATGGAAATTCAAATACTGTAACAACATCTATCAACTGAAGGACAGGTTCTATGAGAAGGAGTATCAGCCTGTAGGATTCGGAACGATTCAGGTGCCGTCCAACTGGCAGATGCTGGGCTTCGATCAGATCCAGTATACCAATACACAGTATCCGATTCCATTTGATCCGCCCTATGTTCCCCACGATAATCCCTGCGGTGCGTATATCCGGGAATTTGACTATCACCCGGTCGAAGGAAGAGAAGAGTATCTGAACTTTGAAGGCGTGGATTCCTGCTGTTATGTGTGGCTGAATGGATCATTTGTGGGATACCATCAGGTGAGCCATTCCACCACAGAATACCGGATCACGGAGTATCTGCAGCAGGGAAAAAATGTGCTTGCGGTGCTGGTGCTGAAATGGTGTGACGGAACCTATCTGGAGGATCAGGATAAATTTCGTACCAGCGGAATCTTCCGTGATGTCTATATTCTTTCCAGACCGGCAGAGGGCATCCGTGATTATTTCGTTCACACGGATGTTAACACAGAGACACATGCAGCGGAGCTGAAGGTGGAACTTGAATTTCGGAATGAGGAAATTCCTGTCTTTGCAAGGCTGACAGATGCTGCGGGCCATACGGTGGCAGAAACACAGGTGCAGGGCGGCAGCTTTTCTGTTACGGTGGAACAGGCGGCTCTCTGGAATGCGGAACAGCCCAATCTATATACCCTGTATCTGACCACGGCAGATGAGGTGATCCGTGAAAGAGTGGGATTCCGGAAGCTGGAGGTAAGGGACGCAGTAGTGTATCTGAACGGAGAGAAGATCCGATTCAGAGGTACCAACCGTCATGACTACGATCCGAGCGTGGGCTCAGCTGTGACAAAGGAGATGGTGATTCAGGATCTCTGGCTCATGAAGCAGCATAATTTCAATGCTCTCCGTACCAGCCATTACCCAAACGCACCGGAATTGTATGAACTCTGCGACCAATATGGATTTTATGTGATCGACGAAGCAGATCTGGAGGTACACGGTGTTGTGGATCTGTTCAATGTAAATATTTTTGAGGATCCTCTGGAACATACCTTCCCGCCCTTTATCTCAGATAATCCGGAGTGGGGCGATGCCATTATGCACCGTGTGAAGCATCTTGTTACAAGGGATAAAAACAGGCCCTGCGTTCTGGTATGGTCTATGGGCAACGAGTCCGGATACGGTATAAATTTTGAAAATGTTCTTGCCTGGACGAAGTCCTACGATTCCTCCAGACTGACACATTATGAAGGCTCTCTCCATCGTCCGAAAGACAGAAAGAATGATTATTCCAATCTGGATCTCCGAAGCAGAATGTATGCATCGATCCCGGAGATGCACGCATATCTTGGAAATGATCCGGACAAGCCCTTCATACAGTGTGAGTATATTCATGCAATGGGCAACGGACCGGGAGATATTGAAGATTATTATAAACTGGAAGAACAGTACGATACCTATACGGGAGGCTTTGTATGGGAATGGGCCGACCATGCAGTGGAAATCGGAACCACCGATGACGGTGCAAAAAAATATCTCTACGGAGGGGATTCAGGGGAATTCCCCCATGCAGGAAGTTTCTGTGTGGATGGAATTACCACTCCGGATCGAAGGATCACAGAAGGCCTTATGGAATATAAAAACGTTCACCGCCCGGCACGGATCCGGGGAGTAGATCCCGGGGAAGGTTTATACGAGATCCAGAATAATCTTGATTTCCTGAATCTTAAGGACTGTATCTATCTGGAATATCAGGTTCTGCTTGACGGAGTGCCCTCAGCTGAAGGAAAAATTGAAGCAGAAGATCTGCTGGATACCGCTCCGCGTACAAAGAAGCAGGTACGGCTGCCGATCACAATTCCGGCATTCGACGGAAAGATTTCCGTTCTGATCTGGGAGATGCAGAAAGCAGATTCCGGATTCCTGCGGAAGGATGATGTAAGAGGGTTTAATGAAATCAGGATACAGGAAGAGCGTTCCCTTCTTGTGCAGAAGCTGATCAAAGAAACAGAAAAAAGTTCGTCCGCAGACGGATTGCAGACGGCTGAGGAAGAGGATCGGATTCTGATCACAGGAGATACCTTCTCCTATGTATTCAACAAGCTGACCGGACTGTTTGATGAGATGAATGTTAACGGCAGATCCATGCTTGAGAAGCCAATGGAGCTGAATGTATGGAGAGCGCCTACTGATAATGATCGGATTGTCAGACGTCTCTGGGAACAGGCAGGCTACGATATGCTTCAGACAAGAGCATACAGCTGTGAACTCTCAAGGGGAGAGAAGGGCGAAGTATTGATCCGTACTACATCTTCCATGGCGCCGCCGTATCGTCAGAGGATGATAGATTTTACAATTCTCTGGACCATTCTTCCGGATGGAATGATCGTTTCGGAAGTGACGGCAAAGAGAAACCCCGTCTCCACCGGTTCACTCAGCAGATATTTCTATCAGGCCCCTGAGCTTCGGGATAAGCACGGAATTCTGAATATGTTTGAAGTAAACGATGCTTACCTGCCGAGACTTGGATTCCGCCTGTTTATTCCGGATTCTATGGAACAGGTGGAGTATCTTGGTTACGGACCGCTGGAAAGCTATATAGACAAGCACCGGGCTTCCTATCAGGGAACCTTCCGGGCAAGGGTACAGGATCTTTTTGTAAACTATATCAAGCCCCAGGAAAATGGAAGCCATTACGGCTGTGACTATGTATCCGTCATGGATAAGAACAACGGAATTCTTGTCTCCTCCGATCAGGAGTTCTGTTTCAATGCGTCCGAATATACCCAGGAAGAGCTGACAGCTAAGATGCACAACTTTGAATTGAAAAAGTCTCGCTGCAAGGTACTCTGTATTGATCACGCACAGAGCGGTATCGGATCCGGAAGCTGCGGTCCGCAGCTGGATTTCCCCTATCGCGTGGATCAGCCGGAATACAGCTGGAAATTCTATATTCGCATGAAATAATGGAACGTGGGGACGGTGGTGCAGTTCCATTTAACTAAAGATTCAGGGACAGAGGTTCTGATTCGTTGATACGTCTCAGCGGAACAGTGCCTCTGTTTTTTTTGCATGGCAGTTCAGGAGAGTCAATTCACTAGTTGTGAAATATCATTAATCCCGAATTTTGAGGCAGAATAAACAAGATAAAGCAGTGTTTTTTGTATGAATTTTTTTATTACACTCTCTTGTGTTTTTGATAGAAAAAGATATAATGATGATATCAAAACGATATCAATTGAATTTTCATTTCTCAAAAGGAGGAAGTACTATGAGTGAAAAGATTTATACAAAACAAAAACTCGGAATGGCGGTTCTGCTGCTGGATATTGTTGTGCTGATTCTTGGGTGTATTATGATTGTCTTTGGCGCAATCAATCTGCAGAGATCGTCCCACGCAATCGGGGTAACGCTGCTGGTTCTTGGAATCATTATTGATGTCTTCGGATGGATTCCACTCTGTGGTTTGAAGGTGATCAAACCTCAGGAGGCACTGGTTCTTACGCTGTTCGGAAATTACAAGGGAACTTTGCGTGATCCGGGATTCTATTATGTGAATCCCTTCTGCACATCTGTGAATCCGGCCGCTAATACGAGACTTGCTCAGAGCGGAGATGCTGAGACGTCAAAGGTGAGGGGACTGCAGTTGAATTTGGGTGACAGTGGAAAATCCACTGCTGTAGAAGGCTCGTCAAAAAAAATTTCCCTGAAGGCAATGACATTAAACAATGGAAGACAGAAGATAAACGATTGTCTGGGTAATCCTGTGGAAATTGGTATTGCAGTAATTTGGCGTGTTACAGACACTGCAAAAGCTGTATTTACAGTAGATAATTATAAGGAGTATCTTTCCCTGCAATGTGATTCGGCTCTAAGAAATATCGTTCGTGTATATCCGTACGATGTTGCCCAGGGAGTTGATACTACCGGTGACGGCAATGCGGATGAAGGCAGTCTTCGTGGTTCTGCGGAGGTAGTTGCATCCAGGATCAAGGATGAGATTCAGTCGAAGGTGGAGAATGCCGGTATGGAGATCATAGAGGCAAGAATCACTTACCTTGCTTACGCGCCGGAGATTGCATCTGTAATGCTGCAGAGACAGCAGGCATCAGCAATCATTGATGCACGAAAAATGATTGTGGATGGAGCCGTAGGAATGGTGGAGATGGCATTGGAGAAGCTGAATGAAAAGGAACTGGTTCAGCTGGATGAAGAAAGAAAAGCAGCTATGGTTTCAAATCTTCTGGTGGTTCTTTGTGGAAATCACGATGCTCAGCCGGTGGTGAATTCAGGAAGTCTCTATTAACAAATGCAGTGATTCGTTGAAATCTCCATCAAAGACTATTGAACTGTTCATGAACAGGCATGAGTAAAATGCGGAGTGTATATGGCAGGAAAAAAACAGATACCATTGCGTCTGTCGGAGAAACTTTACGCAGATATTGCTGCATGGGCTGAGGACGACTTTCGCTCAGTAAACGGACAGATTGAATATCTGCTGACTGAATGTGTCAGACAGAGGAAGAAAAACGGAAAATATGTAGGCGAAGAGATTGATGTACCACCGGAGCTGGATATTTCCTAAAAGGTCATAGTGAAACATGGCATTAGATTATATGAGTCCGTGAAAAAAAGTCTGTAAAAGTTCAATAACATGGGCCTTCTATGATACA
>JAUNAJ010000024.1 GCA_030527645.1 Lachnospiraceae bacterium
GTCTCCACATGAACCGTGCCGGGAAACATGTCAACACAACGTACCTTATCTACACAGTATCCTCTTCCAAGAAGCATTCCCAGATCCACTGCAAGACTGCTTGGCTTGCAGGAAATGTATACGATTCGATCGGCTCCGTAATCAATGATCTTGGGCAGTGCCTTGGGATGAATCCCCTCCCTCGGGGGATCCAGAATCATGAAGTCCGGACGCTCCGGAATCGTATCCAGCACCTTCAGCACATCACCTGCCAGGAATGTACAGTTGGTCAGCCTGTTCAGTCCGGCATTTACTTTTGCTGCTTCTACCGCCTCCTCTACGATTTCGACACCGATTACTTTGCCGGCAGAGGGTGCCAGCACCTGTGCAATCGTTCCTGTTCCGCTGTACAGGTCAAATACCGTGGCATGCTCTACATTTCCGATAAATTCTCTTGCTGCGGAATACAGAACCTCTGCACCTCTGGAATTGGTCTGGAAGAATGAGAAGGGTGTAATCTGAAATTTCAGTCCCAGCAGTTCTTCCTGAATAGTATCAGTTCCGTACAGGATCTCCGTCTGATCGGATTTAACAACATCCGCAAGGGAATCGTTGCTGATATGAAGAATGCCTGTCAGTTCTCCCTCCAGTTTCAGTGATAAAAGCAGATTTTTCCACTGATTCAGATCAAAATCACTCTGTGTCGTTGTTACCAGTGCCGCCAGGATCGTGCCATTTGCCTCGCTTCTGCGAAGCAGCAGATGCCTGAGATATCCTTCATGGCTCATCTTATGATAGAACGGCAGATTCTGAGACTGAAAATACTCCAGCGTTGCTTTCACAATTCGATTAAAATCCTCATGTACAATCTGACAATCGCAGGCTGACAGCACATCGTAGGTGCTTCCCTTCTTGTGAAGTCCTAATGCAAGAGGGCCATCCTTATACTCGTCTCCGAAGGAATATTCCATCTTATTGCGATAGTGAAATCTTGAGGGACTGGGAATTACTCCTTCAAACTGATACTCTGCTTTTCCTTCGGCATCTATCTGACCGGCGGCAGCAATCACCGGATCCAGCAGTTCACGGATCTGTTCTGCTTTCATATCCAGCTGCTTTTCATAGGGCATAGTCTGATACATACACCCGCCGCAGGAAGGAAAAATACTGCAGTATGGTGCTTCCTCATCCGGACGCTTCTCCAGCACCTCGAGAAGTCTGGCCTCTAGTTTATTTTTTTTCTTTTTGTTTACCTGAAATCTGACCCTCTGTCCGGGCATACCATTTTTCACTGTTATTCTAGTATCCTCGGTAATGATCAGTCCCTTATTCGGAAAGGAAACCTTACTGATCAGACCTTCACCTATATCGCCCTTTTTCATCTATTCTCTCCTAACTCGTAAACCTTACCTTAGAATCTAACTCCGCTGAAGCAGACAGTTGTGTAATTATATCATGAAATCAACTCCGGTGAAAGACGTCCCCATGATCAAATCGAACCATTTCCATGATTCATTACTGTTCACGGGAAACCTTTCCATCCTAGACCAAGCATTATGCAAAAGGAGCTCCGGCAAACTGCCGAAGCTCCCAATTCATTCATTCATTCATACTGATTTGAGAATCATTACTCCTCATCGTCATCATCGTCATCGTCTTCAAAATAATCTTCGAAGTCGTCATCGAAATCATCCTCGAAATCCTCAAGATAATCCGGTGTGAAATAACGATATACCGCATAGGCAATTCCTGCCACTGCTGCTACAGCACCGACGATCGCAAGAATCCATAACACTGTTTTCTGGGGTTTCTCTGCTTCCTTTTTCTCTTTCTCATGAAGGATTGCAACTAATTCATCAATTTTGTTCATTTGGGCCACCAGCTTTCTTTTGTATTCTGCACCACAGGTTACCCGCAATAACTTTCTATGAAAGTCCGGAACTGCAGCCGCTCTGCTATCATAAAAGACTGTGCGGATATAGCTCGGGCAGTGCGGAGCACACGGGTTTTTTATAATATAGCATAATTCGTTGAATTTGACCAGTGATGCATTGGAATATCATGCACAAAATTTATACAACTCTGCGATTGACAGATAATTCCAATTATTCCTCCCCATATCCATCGGGATTGTTACTCTGCCATCTCCAGGAGTCCTCACACATCTCCTCAATTCCGTACTGAGCTTCCCAGCCCAGTTCTTTCTTTGCCAGTGATGCATCGGAATAGCATGTGGAAATATCCCCGGGCCTTCTTGGCTTGATTTCGTAGGGAACTTCCCTGCCGCATGCTTTGCTGAAGGCCTTCACAACATCCAGTACGCTGTAGCCTTTTCCGGTTCCCAGATTATAAACCTTTACTCCCGGATTTTCTTTGATCTTATTGATAGCTGCCACATGGCCAAGAGCAAGGTCCACCACATGGATATAATCTCTGACACCGGTACCGTCCGGTGTATCATAATCATTGCCGAATACACCCAGACATTCACGCTTGCCGATGGCAACCTGTGCAATGTACGGAACAAGATTATTTGGTATTCCCTTTGGATCCTCCCCGATCATTCCGCTTTTGTGTGCACCAATCGGATTGAAGTAACGAAGAAGGATTACATTCCACTCCGGATCTGCGGTATGGAAATCAGTCAGGATCTGTTCGATCATATGCTTTGTCCAACCGTAGGGATTGGTCGGTGTTCCTTTCGGGCATTCCTCTGTGATCGGAATAAATGCCGGATCACCATAGACGGTAGCACTGGAGGAAAAGATAATATTCTTCACGCCGTGATTTCTCATTGCATCGCACAGAGTCAGCGTTCCTGCGATATTATTCTGATAATATTCCAGTGGTTTGGCTACGGATTCTCCTACGGCTTTCAGACCGGCAAAATGAATCACACAGTCCACCCCGGGTTCTTTATCAAAAACCCGATTCATTGCTTCCGCATCCGTGATATCTGCCTGATAGAATGCAAGGTCTTTGCCTGTTATTTCTTTGATTCTTGCAAGAGATTTTTCGCTTGCATTGTATAAGTTATCAATTACAACTACATCATAGCCTGCCTGAAGCAATTCTACGCAGGTATGGCTTCCGATGTAGCCTGCACCGCCTGTAACTAAAATCTTCATATTCCGCTTCCTTTCCACTTGTATTTTTCCTCATACCGATTTGCACGTTTCCAGCGTTCTATTGTACAGATAAATTGTAACAAGTTTGGAAACAGGTGTCAAAAATATTATGTGGTATTTCAAATTTCCATTCCGGCTGAAGCACAAGAATGTCCGCTGGACGTTCCTGTGCATGCATGGCAATAAAAAAGAGGATCCGATGATCCTCTTTTTTAATAGCGAGAGGGGGATTTGAACCCTCGACACCACGGGTATGAACCGTGTGCTCTAGCCAACTGAGCTATCTCGCCATATTCTGTTAAAAATGGGGCCTACAGGGCTCGAACCTGTGACCCTCTGCTTGTAAGGCAGATGCTCTCCCAGCTGAGCTAAGACCCCACATGTTCAGATTGTTTCCAACCTGTTTGATTATAATAGCACGCGGTTTTTTCCCTGTCAAGAAAAAAAGACCTGTTCGATGAAAATATCTCAATCGAACAGGTCCTTAATGAAATTCCAGTAATTTCATTGTCTACACCTTCGCTTTCTCGAAATCCCGTTAATTACTTAAGACTCTTTTGGACCGTACCTCCTGACTGTATTATTGTTATACTGAACTCCTTTAGAGATTTTCACAGGATACCTGCTCTCTGATCTGCAGCATCCTTATCTATCCATCAATTGCATTCCAGTCTAGAACGACTTATTCATCAAATATCTTGATTCGTCTCAAATCTCAGTAAATAATAATTGAATTCGAATTCTTTTCAGTTATGAAAATTATGCCATTGGACCATACCTCAGTTCCTAGAATCGAATAAACCCGGTTTTCTATTACCTATGCCATCGGACCATACCTCCTATACTTCTATTACTTCGTGCAGCTAAGAATTCTTAATTTGAAGTTTTGTTTACTTGTTTCTTGTTTGTATGTCTATATTAACTCACTTTATACAGATTGTCAACAGTTATTTTTGATTATTTTTGAATTATATTTTATTCGTCTGAATATTATTTTATATATATTTATTTTTCTGTTATTTAATTCTTGATTCATAGAGTCCTCTTGCCGCCTGCATGCTTATATACTATAGTTCAACCAAACTCAATCGCACAGCGGCTTATATGTGGTTCAGAAAATGCTTTCAGCAGCCTATGAGACGCCAGCGATCAGAGGCGGAATGGAGAACAATATGTTAAAAGTAGATCTGATTACCGGCTTTCTCGGTGCCGGTAAAACAACATTTATCCACAGCTGTCTGCAGTATCTGAAAGACCGGGGACTGAAGGCAGCGATCATCGAAAATGAACTTGGCGGTGCTGATATAGATAAGGGAACCGGATGCTTTCATCCGGTTCCCTTGTTTATTCAGGCTTTATACTCGTCAATCGCTTTACCGATATCAGTACGCATGTATTTATTTTCGAAGTTTACCAGTTCTGCTGCCTTGTAAGCATTTGCTCTGGCAGTCTTCAGGTCGCCGCCCAGAGCAGTTACTCCCAGGACGCGGCCTCCGTTTGTTACGATAGTTCCGTTTTCATCGAACTTTGTTCCTGCATGGAAAACAAAATAGTCATCCCGTCCCTTGAAATTCTCCAGACCTGTGATCGGGAAGCCTTTCTGGTAGGACAAAGGATAGCCGTCACTGGCAAGGATCACGCAGACGCAGGCATCCTCCTTGAATTTCAGATCGATCTGATCAAGCGTTCCGTCAATGCAGGCTTCTACTACCTCTACCATATCATTTTCCATACGGGGCAGAACCACCTGCGCCTCCGGATCTCCGAAACGGGCATTGTACTCCAGAACCTTCGGTCCATCCTCTGTCAGCATTAATCCAAAGAAGATCACACCCTTGAATGGTCTTCCTTCAGCTGCCATAGCATCAACTGTAGGCTGGAAGATGTTTTTCTGACAGAATTCATCCACCTCAGGCGTATAGAAGGGTGTCGGTGAGAAGTTGCCCATACCGCCTGTGTTCAGACCCTGATCTCCGTCCTTTGCTCTCTTGTGATCCTGTGCGGATGCCATTGTTTTAATGGTCTTTCCGTCTACAAAGGAAAGTACGGAAACCTCGCGGCCGGTCATAAATTCTTCAATCACCATGGTGTTTCCGGCAGTTCCGAACTTTTTATCCTCCATGATCTCTTTTACACCGGCTTTTGCTTCCTCCAGTGTATTGCAGATCAGCACACCTTTTCCGAGCGCAAGACCATCTGCCTTCAGCACGATCGGCATTCTGGCTGTTTCAAGATATTCCAGTGCCTTTTCAGCATTATCAAAGTTCTCATAGGCTGCGGTTGGAATATTGTATTTTTTCATCAGATCCTTAGAAAATGCCTTGGATCCTTCAAGAATCGCTGCATTTTTTCTTGGTCCGAATACGCGAAGTCCCTCTGCCTCAAATACATCTACAATGCCGCCTACCAGGGGATCATCCATTCCTACCACCGTAAGATCGATCTCCTTCTCCTTCGCAAAGGCAGCCAGCCGATCAAACTCCATCGCTCCTATGGAAACACACTCTGCAAACTCTGCAATTCCCGCATTACCCGGTGCACAGTAAATTTTTTCTGTCTTTGGACTCTGTGCCAGCTTCCAGCAGATTACATGCTCACGTCCGCCGCTTCCGATTACTAATATTTTCATATGCTTGTATCCTCGTTCTTTCGTACAATCTGACCTGATCGATTGCAGACTCTCTACTTAATATGTGCAATTCCATTCTCTACATAGACATGGCCGTTTGCAATCAGATCAATGGCCTTCGGCATGATCTTCCACTCAGCCTCCTCCATGACTCTGCGCTGCAGGATCTCAGGGGTATCTCCCTCCTGTACATCCACCGCCTTCTGGAGAATGATCGGTCCTGTGTCGGTTCCTCCATCCACAAAATGAACCGTTGCGCCGGTCACCTTTGCACCTCTCTCCAGCACTTTTTCGTGAACCTTCAGACCATAGCAGCCGGTTCCGCAGAAGGATGGGATCAGTGCCGGATGAATATTGATGATCTGATTCGGAAATGCCTCTACAATACTCTCGGGAATCACTACAAGACAGCCGGCCAAAACAACCAGATCCGGTGCATAGGACTGCAGCTTCTCCAGCAGTGCCTCATGAAACTGATCTCTTGTTTCATAGTTTTTCGGTGATATGCAGACTGCATCGATTCCCTTATTCTTAGCTCTCTCCAGAGCATAAGCACCGGGATTGTTGCTGATAACAACAGATATTTCTGCATTGGAAATAGTTCCGTTGTCAATACTATCTATGATCGCCTGCAGATTTGTTCCGCCTCCGGACACAAGAACAGCAAGTTTTAACATAATTCCACACCTTTCTGTCCTGCCTCAATAGTTCCCATGATATAGGGATCCTCGCCTGCACGACGGATTGCTTTTACAGCAGCTTCCGCATCGGCAGGGTCCACTGCAAGGATCATGCCGATGCCCATATTGTAGGTATTGTACATCATCTGCTCACTGACCTCTCCCTTTTCTGCCATCAGTCGGAAGATTGCCGGCGTTGGATAGCTGTCTTTCCTGATCACAGCCTTCACGCCGTCCTTCAGCATGCGGGGAACATTCTCATAAAAGCCGCCGCCGGTAATATGGCTGCAGGCTTTGATTCTTACCCCTGCGTCCTTCACGCTTTTCAGTGCCTTTACATAGATTTTGGTTGGCGCAAGAAGTGCCTCGCCGAGAGTACTGTCCAATTCCTTATAATAGGTATCCAGTGACTCTCTTGTCATGTCAAAGATTTTTCTCACCAGAGAAAAACCGTTGCTGTGCACACCGGAGGACGCAAGTCCGATCAGAACATCTCCTTCTTTCAGATCGGCCCCGGTGATCAGATCCTTCTCGTCTACAACACCAACAGAAAATCCTGCCAGATCGTATTCATCAACGGGATAGAATCCCGGCATCTCTGCTGTCTCTCCTCCGATCAGAGAGCAGCCCGCCTGTACACAGCCTTCCGCCACTCCCTTAACAATCTCAGCAATCTTTTCAGGATAATTTTTTCCACAGGCAATGTAATCCAGGAAAAACAGCGGCTCTCCCCCGGCACAGGCAATATCATTCACGCACATGGCCACACAGTCAATCCCTACTGTATCGTGCTTATCCATCAGAAATGCCAGCTTCAGCTTCGTGCCTACACCGTCTGTTCCTGATACGAGAGTGGGATTCTCCATATCCTTAAATGCCTTCATGGAAAATGCACCGGAAAATCCGCCGATGCCTCCCAGCATCTCCGGACGGACTGTCTTTCTGATATGCTCCTTCATCAGTTCGACAGATTTATACCCGGCTTCAATATCTACGCCTGCATTCTTATAATCCATAACAACCTCCGTATTCAAGACCTGCTCACCGCTTTCAGCTGCGGGAGACCTTCATCGGTTTACCGGGTTACAGCATGCTGGAACCGATTCCTGCATGCTTTTCATAGTTAATAATTTTTGTAGCCGACCTCCTGCAGTCTTTCATCCTTCTTTTCTACCTGCTCCTTCAGCTCTGCAGCATAGGCTTTTACCTTTGCAAGCAGCTCCGGATCAGATGTTGCAAGGATCTTAGCAGCAAGGATTCCGGCATTGGCTCCGCCATTGATGGCTACGGTAGCTACCGGAATTCCGGAGGGCATCTGAACAATTGAGTACAGCGAGTCACGTCCGCCGAGGGATGTGGTATGCATTGGAATACCGATGACAGGCATCGGGAAGATTGCTGCACACATTCCCGGAAGGTGTGCGGCCATTCCTGCTCCTGCGATAATCACTTTAAAGCCTTTCTCCTCGGCTGTTTTTGCATATTCAAAAAACACATCCGGCTCACGGTGTGCCGAGATGATAGTCATCTCATAGTCAATTCCGAATTTTTCCAGCATATCGGCAGCCTTTGCCATAACAGGCATATCTGAGTCACTGCCCATAACAATTCCAACTTTAGCCATTATTCTCTCCTTTTCAGTCAGACTGTATTCTTTGTATTAATTCTACTGAGACTGTATTTTCTTGTCAACGTTTTTCCCTCTGGTTACTGTTCACTGTTACTCCTCAAGAGGCTCGTTCAGTTCCTCTGTCCCGGGCAGTACGAACCGCCCCTCCAGTATTACAGGGATCTCTGTTCCATCCGCACAGATCACACGGATACTTCCCAGTTCATCATAGGGGATCGTAATATCTGTGTGACATCCGAAGTATGCCTTTGCCGGATCCTCTTTCCTGAGAATGGATCGCTCATTGTCTCTTGCAATGATCTCCTTTCCGTCCGGATTATATACCGCTGTATCCTCCGCCCAGCTGTAGCAGGTATCGCCGAATGCAAAATGGGGACCCATCTTTTCTGCGATCAGAATAGGAAGCTTATCTGCGATATTGTAATCCTGCGCCATCCGATAGGCTGTAGTATTTGTTCCGATGGCAAACTCACCCATTGGAATACTGTCATGATGGAACAGAATATTTTCCTCTATGTATCTTCTGTTCTCCTCTTCCGTCTTAAAGTTCGTACAGCTGTAGTCTGCCGTCATGCCATCCTTTACAGTGATCTGCAGATCGTTATAGTACAGAGAATCCAGATACACTCCCTTGACATGCAGCACACCCTCTGTACCAGCAAGTACCGGTGAAGTAAACACCTCTCCGACAGGAATATTGACATCGGCCACGCAATTTTCGAAATTTGTCTGTCCTGCAGGATCTGTAAGCGTATGCAGCTGAACGGTCAGATCCGTTCTGTTTCCGTTCATTCCGGTAATTCGAACCTTTTCTCCCCGATCCAGAGCATCAATGATGATCTGCTGCAGCTTCTGATATTTTTTATAGTCCAGTGTATTGATCCGGACTGTCTCACGGAAGATTTCTTCAAACCGCTCCCCGATTTCAGGAACCGGATAGGCTATGATGGTGAAGCTTCTCTCTTCTCCGATGATATACCGGTTTGTAATCTGTCCTGCCTCATTGTCATAGCGAACCTGCAGCTTCTGCTGTTCCTTCGTCAGCTTCAGAGCTTCTTTCCTGCTGACCGGAACAAAGGGAGTCTCTCCGAATACTTCTATGCACGCCGGACCTGCATGAGTGTTTGCCTGCACTTTACAGGACTCAAATGCCTCCTGCAGTGCACGAAGCTTTCTTGTGATCAGCTTCTCGTCCAGGTAGATTGCGGCATCATCCTTATGATCGTAATCGAACTGAGGATTTGCAACGGCACCGTAATAACCAATACGATTATTTCCCCTTTTGTTCAGAGAATGCGAGGCGCTGCGATAGATCACCGGCTCCAGCCCCATCTCTCTGAACTGCCGGATCGAATGCCGGACCATGCGCTCAAATCCAAGGCAGAAACGAATATTGACTGTTTTCTTTTTAGACAGATCCTTCCCTGTCACCTCAAAGCCGATTCGATACCCCTCCGTAAAGGTTCTCGCCATGGCTTCTATCTCCTCCTCCGGAAGCGAGTTCAGAAATTTCGCTGTTCGAAGTTCATTCTCCGTAATATACTCCCCGAAACGATATAGATATCTCAGATCATTCAGGTCTGCCCGTTCGATTATATCTGCAGCGAATCGAATGCTCGGATCCACCAGCTCACGCACTCTGTATTCCATGATCTGCGGGCAATAATCGCTGCAGTAGGAGCTCAGGATTTCCCGCAGCAGTCCCGTCTCCGGAAGCACCTCATCCTGAAATGCCGAATAAAATTCCAGAAACAGCTCCAGAGAAATCAGAAGATCCCAGGTTCGATTCTCGAATATATAGGTAATACAGCCCTGCAGCTCTGCATATAGAAATCCAAACACAGCGGCATACGATTCTCCGAGAATCGCTGAAGCATAAACAGGATTTCCGTAGCTGGTTCCATAATTGTCCGGCAGAATATCCTGGTACAGAGAGCGATTCATTTCTGCCAGTTCCTCTGCAGATGCCTGCTGCAGCCAGTCTTCTTCCATTTGTTCTTTTATCTCACAGAGACGGATCAAAAATTCTGCCTCTTTCCTAAAAAAGTCCCGGAATGGTTCCGGAACTGTATCCTCTCCGGGGATTTCCCGGATCCGTTCTGCTGCCAGAGCAAATCTCAGCTGCTCCAGCTCCTGTTCCTGCTGATCAAGCATACTTTTTCCTCACTTTCTTTGTACTTCTCACAATCCCATCAAAAATACAGTAAGCCAGATAATTGCTGTGATTCCGGAGCATATTGTACCGACGGCTGCGATACCATGTCCCTTCTTTCTGGTCTTCAATGCTGAAAACCCCTGCTGCAGACCGTAGAGAGCGCACAGAAAGGAAAACAGTCCAAATGCACCTGTCAGCGTACCTGCATGCCCCTCTGACAGATAAGACAGGATAAGGGAAGCAAAAAACAAAGCCAAAGCAAGGGAAGCGAGCAGAATCGCCCCCTTTCCCTCTCTGACTTCTTTTTTTCCCGCGAAAGAATATTTATATTTTTTAGCCATAAAAAACTATCTCCTAAATCTGCTGAAAAGCCAGTAGATCTGGTATCCAACCAATACTCCTGCTGTATTCAGGATCAGATCATCCACATCAAAGATTCCTGCCTTCAGAAACAGCTGAAGACTCTCCAGAATCAATGTCAGCAAGAATCCTGCTTTTACGATACGCCGCCAGCTTCTCATTCGCCGGCTCACCATCGGTACAAGAATTCCGAAGGGAATGAAGCCCACCAGATTGCCCGCAAGATTCAGAAATGCACTGATAAAGCCCACCTGCTGCCAGTAGGTATAAAACCGAACAATTTCCCGCATGGGAATCAGATTGTATCGGTGTTCTGAAAAACCTGCATCCCTTCCATAAAATTTTGCAAACAGAAGCGAATACACCAGCAGAACAAGATACAGCACCAGAAGTGCTGCACCTTTTCTGCGCCGGCGGTTTGTTTGAATCTCATTCACAGGTCCTGTATCCCCTTAAGCCTTGGCCCCGTACTGGCCATAATAGGCATCAATGGCAGCTTTCAGGGTATCATCGATCACAACTCGACCGCTGATCCGGCGGTTGTAAAGATAGTCTGTAACTTCTTCCATTGTTACAATGGCATTGGTATCAAATCCGTACAGCTCTTTTACCTCATCCAGAGCCTTCTTCTCTCCGCCTTTTCCTACTTCCATACGATCCAGGGAAACCATCAGCCCAACAATGGTAACATCTGCAGCTCCTTTTACCTTCGGGACAGTCTCTTCCATCGATTTTCCGGATGTGGTTACATCCTCAATCATGACAACCCGGTCTCCATCTTTCAGGCTGCTGCCCAAAAAGCTTCCCTTGTCTGCACCGTGGTCCTTCTCTTCTTTCCTGTCTGAGCAGTAGCGAATCTCTTTTCCATAGAGCTCGCTGTATGCAATTGCTGTTACCACTGCCAGAGGGATTCCTTTGTAGGCCGGTCCAAACAATACATCAAAATCGTCCCCATAAGTCGTATGGATTGCTTTTGCATAATATTCACCCAGACGTTTCAGCTGCGATCCGGTTACATATGCACCTGCATTCATAAAAAACGGAGATTTTCTTCCGCTTTTCAGCGTAAACTCGCCAAATTTCAGTACATCGGATTCCACCATAAATTCTATAAATTCCTGTTTATACTGTTCCATAATTTTCTCCTTGTCTGCTTTATCTGTCACCGCAGTCGGCGATTGAACTCCCACTGAGATGAACGTACCGCCAGGATGCGCCGCTTAACGAACTGCTCCTACAAGATCATTGATATCTTCTATCTGATACCGATCCATATATTCTTCAATTCCCCGGATCACATCCAGTGTAGTCGCGGGATTCACAAAATTTCCGGTGCCGACTGAAACTGCTGTGGCACCAGCAAGAATAAACTCGAGAGCATCCTCTGCATTCAAAATCCCTCCCATTCCGATGATCGGAATATTGACTGCCTGAGCAGTCTGGTAGACCATCCGTACCGCCACAGGCTTCACGGCCGGCCCGGACATACCTCCTGTTTTGTTGGCAAGGGCAAAGGTTCTTCTGTTAATGTCGATCTTCATTCCTGTCAGTGTATTGATCAGTGACAGTGCATCAGCTCCCCCGGCTTCAGCCGCTCTGGCAATCTCTGCAATGTCTGTTACATTTGGAGTCAGCTTCATGATCACCGGCTGCTTTGCCAGCCTTTTAATTTCCCTGGTCAGCTCCTCTACACTCCTCGGATCCTGTCCGAAAGCCAGAAAATCAGCATTTACATTGGGACAGGAAATATTGATCTCCAGCATGTCGATGTTTTCATCCGCCAGGCGTTCTACCACCCGGAGATACTCCTCCGGAGCATGTCCGCAGACATTTACGATGATCCTTGTATCAAACTGCTGCAGAAATGGAATATCCCTGCTGCAGAACACTTCAATACCGGGATTCTGAAGACCAATAGCATTGAGCATGCCGCCGTATACCTCTGTGATTCTGGGCGTGGGATTCCCAGCCCATGCCTTGTCCGCAACACCCTTGGTGACAACGGCACCCAGCTGATTCAGATCAACAAATTCACTGTATTCAGCACCGGATCCGAAGGTTCCGGATGCTGTCATTACAGGATTTTTCAATTCCACACCGGCAATTGTTACGCTCGTTTTTTTCACAGTTCCACCTCCGATGCCTCGAATACAGGTCCATCCTTGCAGATTCGCTTGTTATGTACATGGGAATGTCCGTCCACTTCCTTTGACTGGCAGACACAGGCAAGACAGGCGCCGATTCCGCAGGCCATTCTTTCTTCCATGGAGATCCAGCAGGCAATGCCCTTTTCCTGCGCATAGGCCTTGATCCCCCGCAGCATGGGAGCCGGGCCGCAGGCAAAGATCACATCCGCCTCCAGTGCATTTTCCCGGATTGCATCGATTACATTGCCCTTTGTTCCATAGCTGCCATCCTCCGTAGAGATACAGACATCACAGATCTTTTCATATTCATCCTGCAGAAAACGCTCATCTCTGTAGCCCAGTACAGCTGTTACCTTTGCTGCAGTTTCATTCTGATACCCGGAGTTTCCGGTCAGTGCTTTTGCAGTCTCCAGCATGGGCGGAATACCGATACCGCCGCCCATCAGGAACACACGCCTTCCGGCTGCTTTCTCCAAAGGAAAGCCATTGCCCAGGGGGCCCATCACCTCTATGGTGTCCCCCGCCTTTAGGGCAGCGAACTCCGCTGTTCCCTTTCCTGCAATACGATATACCATATGCAGCCTCTTGCCTGCCCGATCGATCTCACAAAGACTGATGGGTCTCGGAAGCAGACGGCTTCCGTCCCGGCAATAAAGAGAAACAAACTGTCCCGGCACTGCCTCTTCTGCAATGGAAGGAGTTTCGATCCACAAACTGCAGATTCCCTCTCCGATCATCTCCTGGCTTTCTACAATGCAACATTCTTTTTTCTTCATGCCAAGCCTCTTTCTTATCTTGCCTTCAATGCACCGTCAATATCTGCCGCCATATCAATCACTGCCTGACGGGAAGCATCTGCAAAATTCTCTGCACCGAACTGTGCATATTTCTCCTGTTTGTACGCAGCAATAATTCCTCTGGAGGAATTTACAATGGCACCGAGTCCATCCTCATTGAAGAAATGTACAAGGTCCTTGCCCTGTCCGCCCTGGGCACCGTATCCGGGAACGAGAATGAAGCTCTTCGGCATCACCTTTCTCAGGACTTTTCCCATCTCCGGATAGGTTGCACCTACTACTGCGCCCACATAGCTGTAGGAATCTCCCATTACCTCTTCTCCCCACTGAGCCACTTTTTCACCTACATGCTCATACAGCGGACGACCGTCGATCAGGCGGTCCTGAAATTCTCCGCTGGAGGGATTGGATGTTTTAACAAGAATAAAGATACCCTTTTTCTCTTCTTTGCATACCTTCAGGAACGGTTTAACACCATCACTTCCCAGGTACGGATTGACGGTCGCAAAATCCTCATGGAAACCGGAATATTTTTTGCTTCCGATCTGCACCTGTCCGAGATGTCCGACAGCGTATGCCTCCGATGTGGATCCGATATCTCCACGCTTGATATCTCCGATTACAACGAGCCCTTTCTCCTGACAGTAGGAAACCGTTTTTTCGTATGCTGCCATTCCCGGAACACCAAACTGCTCATACATGGCAACCTGCGGCTTAACTGCGGGAATCAGATCAAAGGTGGCATCCACGATTGCCTTATTAAACTGCCAGACTGCCTCTGCCGCACCCTCCAGTGTCTCACCGTACTCAGCAAAAGCAGCTTTCTGAATCTGCTCCGGTACATAGGAGAGCATCGGGTCAAGACCCACAACGATTGGTGCATTTGTTCTTTTGATGTTTTCAATCAGTTTGTTAATCATAGGGAAGTCCTCTCTGTTCTTCTGGTTTATTGGCAGTTGCTATTCATACAATTTACATTCGTATTCTGCTGCTGAAGCAGAGCAGAATCATCATTCTCGCTGCATAGTAATACCCGCTGCTTATCTTTACAAGTATACAGGAAATTGCTATTTGAATCAATGATTCGTTACAGTAACGCAGAAGAGATACAGACAAAAAATACCGAAGGCTGCGGCTTCCCGGTCGGGCACAGCTTTCGGTATGTCTTTCTTAAATACTACATGATCCCGTGCATCATATCTGCACAGTCATTTATTCAGCTGCATATTCCTGTGCAAGATCGCTGAGATAGGTATCTACATCAGAGGTATCCAGTGTAATGGTTTCTGCTGATGTATTGGCCGCTGATGTTGCTTTTGCATTCTGGTATACGGCAGCGCTGAACCAGCCGATCAATCCCACCATTACTACTGTGGCTGCAAGAATGCTCAATCTGGTCCTGATTTTTTCCCGCTTCATGATCTTCTGGCGATTTGCTTTCTCCTGTTTATATCTGTCTACTTTTTCCTGACTCATGAGTCTTCTCCTTTAAAATCCATTCTGTCTGTCAGTATAGCTCATTTTACTGAAAAAAGAAAGGTATTCACATAATTTTCATTTTAAGAGTGAACGGTATATGACTGTTTACGAGAACCTCCCCTTCACCTGCAGAAGCGGCCACTGGCGCTTCTTCCCGACGCATGGCGATGCGCAGTCTGACTGCTCCGATACCACTTGCCCGATGTTTTTCTTTTCGTTATAATGCTAACAGACACAGACTTTCTCAAATGTTACAGTCCACAGGTTCAGCTGTAATGAACAAATGCCTCAGAGAGGACGAATTATGCTTGCAATTCACATTAAAAATATTAAAGGATTTATGAACAGCCTTCTTCTGCAGGAAACCTTTGATCGTTTCCTTGTTTCTGAAGCTGCCATCACCACGTTTACTACATTTTCCATTAGCGGTGATCTGCGAAAAGAATTTTTCACTGACCGGTCTGATGAGCAGGCGAAAGCTCCGGAACGAACCCAGGTACTCTGGAAGGAAATCCGTCCCTTCTGTCTTTCTGTGATCAGAGGGAAACGCCCACCCCTTTCCTTCAAGTTTGTATTTCAGCTGTCTCCCGAAGGCGTTCAAAAACTGTTAGAGCAGCACGATCTCCCCTTTCAGCCGGAGGACGTATACGGCCTTTTTTTTAACTGTCAGTACCACTCCGAGCTTCTGACGCTGACGACAGGTTCTTCCATGAAGGTGTTCTCTATGGACCACTCTCTGGATCAGATCTGGGATACCACGGTCAGCCGATTTCTGGAAAAGCAGGGACTTCTGGATGCGCACGATCAGCCATAAATTTCTTATAGGTTCTTTGGCTGCATCTGCCGCAGTCTGTTTATAATTTCCTCGCAGATATCCTCAAGAGGCTGTGTATCCGTCGCTATGATCAGATCTGCCGCCGCCTCATAGAAGGGGCGCCTGGCATCCATCAACTCCTGAATACCCTCTGCTGTTTTCCTGCCCTTCAGCAATGGACGATTCTCATCATTCTTTACTCGTTCCAGAATACTGTCCGGTGAAGCCGTTAGAAGAACGACCTTTCCGCTTTTCTTCATGATTTCCACATTTTCCTGCCGCATAGCCACACCGCCGCCGCAGGAAATGATCACATTGCTTCTGGTCTGGATCTCCTTCAGCAGCTCTGTTTCTGCCTGCCGAAAATAGGATTCCCCCTTCTGAGCAAAGATCTCAGGAATCGTCATGCACTCTCTCTCCGCCAGCGTCTCATCCATCTCGATCAGGGGCATGGAGTACTGCCTGTGCATGTAAGAAGCCACAGTACTTTTTCCTGCTCCCATAAAGCCGATCAGAAATATATTAAAGGGAAGCTCTGTCTGTTTATTCTGCTTCATATCTGTATTTCTCCTGATTGATCCATACTCCGAAATTATTTTGCAAGACGGAGCATGATCTCATTGCTGCGGGAGATGAATTTTGCCATTGCATCCGGATTCAGCGGCTTGTGTGCAATCATTGCCAGATCATACAGCTGCTGACAGAACAGATCCACGTCCTCTGCATCCCTGTGATTCAGAATATACTGAACCAGCTCATGCCTCGCATTCAGGATCAGTGTAGCCTGTGTACCGAACATAGAGGCATCCATTCCTGACATTCCGTACATCTTCATCATCTCTTCCATACGGCGGCTTTCCTCTGAAAGTGTGATCATAGAAGATACTGCTGCATCCTTCAGATTCTCCACCTTTACTTCCAGACTTTCATTACCCACTGCCTTACGGAACAGCTCCTCCAGTGTCTTGGTCTCCTCAGTCAGATCTGCATCCTCTTTCAGATCCTCAGTCAGATCTGCATCGATTCTCTGGAATCTCACGGTCTCGTTGGCACGCTCTACATGAGTAATAAAGGCTGCATCAATGCTGCGATCCAGGATCACTGCATCCATTCCCTGGCTGCGGAACATATTGATGTACTGTCCCTGCTGGATCGGATCTGTTACATAGTAGATGGTGGTCTTCTTTTCTTCCTTTTCCTCTGCCTTCTCGGTGTTTTCTGCTGCTGTATCTGCTGTCTCTTCCGCTTCATCTGCCGGCTTCTCATTCTTCTCGACGAGATCCTTCAGTGTCAGATACTTGTCATCGATGTTTTTATAGAGCATATAATCCATCATTTTGTCAGAGAATTTCTGCTCCTTGATGCAGCCGAATTTGATGAACGGATTGATATCGTCCCAGTATTTCTCGTAGTTTTCGCGGTCTGTCTTGCACATGCCGGAAAGCTTGTCAGCAACCTTCTTTGAGATATAATCAGAGATTTTCTTTACAAATCCGTCATTCTGCAGTGCGCTTCTGGAAACGTTCAGAGGCAGATCCGGGCAGTCAATCACACCCTTCAGAAGAAGGAGATATTCCGGGATTACTTCTTTAATATTATCGGCAATGAAGACCTGGTTGTTATACAGCTTGATCACGCCGTCTATCGTATCGTATTCAAAATTAAGCTTCGGGAAGTACAGGATACCTTTCAGATTGAACGGATAATCCATGTTCAGATGGATCCAGAACAAAGGCTCTTTGTAGTCATTGAATACCTTGCGGTAGAATGCCTTGTACTCCTCATCGCTGCATTCATTCGGATGCTTTGTCCACAATGGGTGAATGTCATTCACCGGTACAGGACGTTTTACGATCTTAACGGTTTCTTTTGCAGGAGCAACCTCCACCAGCACCTTCTCGCCGTCTTCATTCTCCTGCTCTTCGGTTTCTGCCGGCACAGAGATCCTCTCAATGATCTGATCATCCTCTTTCAGATCAGCCTCGTCCACAGTCTCGTACTCAGTTTCTGCATTTGCCTTGGACAGGAAGATGTTCACCGGCATAAAGGAGCAGTATTTTTCCAGGATCTCGCGGATTCTGTACTCGTTGGAAAACTCCAGGCAGTCCTCGTTCAGATACAGGGTAATCTCAGTACCAATCTCTGTTCTCTCGCCTTCTCCCATGTCATACTCGGTGCTTCCGTCACATTCCCAATGCACCGGCTTTGCACCTTCCTGGAAGGACAGTGTGTCGATATGCACATCATCAGCAACCATGAACGCAGAATAGAAGCCGAGTCCGAAATGTCCGATGATCTGATCCTCATCTGCCTTGTCTTTGTATTTCTCCATGAATTCAGTTGCTCCGGAGAATGCGATCTGTGTAATATACTCCTCAACTTCATCGGCTGTCATGCCAATGCCGTTATCAATGAATTTCAGAGTTTTGTTCACATCATCAACGATCACCTTGATTTCCGGCTTATACCCATCCGGAAGGGTGTACTCTCCTGCGCCGTCCAGTTTTTTCAGTTTTGTAACTGCATCGCAGCCATTGGATACCAGCTCACGTACGAAGATATCATGGTCGGAATACATCCACTTCTTGATAATTGGGAAAATATTCTCACTGTTAATTGAAAGATTTCCATGCTTAACACTCATATCTATGTCTCCTTTTCTAAAAAACTTTCAGAAATTGTTCATTCGGAACCACCCTGTTCCGTTCGATAGAGTTATCTTAGTACGATTATTCGGGAAAGTCAAGAAAAAATCAGCACTCGCATGTGTCGAGTGCTGATATCGGATTTAAAGAAAACTTTTCCACATGCACAAAGCCAACGATTTCCCCCTGAAACCGGCAGACCTTAAAGAAACCGAATCCTGTTATAGCATATCATTAACAGTCAAACAGAAGAAATCTTCCATCCGGAAGACTGAACACCTCATCCATTTCCTGCAGCTCCCGGTCACTTAAGCCGATCACATCCAGTCCCATATCATCCAGATAATTTCTGCATTCTTTGATACTGTTCAGAACCACTGCAAAATTTTCTTCCAAAAACACTTCCGCTTCCTCCAGTGTTTCTGCGACCGGCTCATCATAGAGCTGGCTCTGATGTTCCAGAAAATACTGTACTACTGCCTCGCTGTATTCTTCCATTCTGTGTTTCCTCCTTATCTCATACCCTTCAGTCCCGGCCTCCTTATGTCAGCACATACGGACAAGCACTCATGTCTTCCAGTGCAGCTGCAATCCGAGCCCTTATATGGACATCTGTGATACTATTACACTACTGCTGTGAAAGCCGATTGCTCCCGCAGTCAGAACTTTCATATGAATCATATCATGCTGCAGGAAAAGAGAAAAGAACAAAAACTAAGCCCGATCGATTTGGTTTTTTATCGACCGGGCCGTTAATGAATATCCTGTAATTTCATTGTCTACACCTTCGCTTTCACAGAATATATTCAATTTTTCCAAACAGATTCGAAA
This sequence comes from Lachnospiraceae bacterium, assembly GCA_030527645.1. Lineage (GTDB taxonomy): Bacteria > Bacillota > Clostridia > Lachnospirales > Lachnospiraceae > JAKSRN01. The sequence continues at coordinate 19,275 of JAUNAJ010000024.1, forward strand.
CCATTTTCATCCACTGCTCTGCTGTTGATCTTTTATCAACTTAGGAATATAGTTCCTCTCTTCTTGTGGTTGTTCTTATCTATTTGTTGATTCTATAGTAGCACGACTCCGCTTATTTGTCAACTGTTTTCTGTTATTATTTTATTCTCCTTATTTTTATCTATTTACGCAATATATTCTGCTGAATATTCTGAATTTTCTATGATCAATCTACTATCCGACAAAGCAGACTGAGAGCAGCAGAACAGCCTTCGAACGTTCTCTTTGCATGCATGGCAGCAAAAAAGATCTGCATTCCTCAGAACACAGATCTTTTGTCACTTTACTTATTCATTACAGTTCACGATAACACTTATTTCGGCAGCTTAAAGGAACTTTTCAGGGATACAATTCTATTAAATACCAGTGCACCGGGCTTTGAATCCTTCGCATCCACACAGAAGAAGCCGTTTCTTACGAACTGGAAGCTGTCATATGCCTTTGCATCAGCAAGATTCGGCTCTACAAAGCAGTTCTTTCTTACTTCCAGGGAGTTTGGATTGATATTCATGGATCCATCCTCATTGTAAACCCCCTTCTCCTCATCGATCAGGTTTTCGTACAGTCTGCACTCTACCTGTACAGCTGAAGCCGCATCCAGCCAGTGAATGGTTCCCTTCACCTTTCTTCCATCCGGGCTGTTGCCTCCACGGCTGGCAGGATCATAGGTTCCGTGTACCACTGTGATATTTCCGTTTTCGTCCTTCTCACAGCCGGTACATTTTACAAAGTATGCATTCATCAGACGAACCTCATTACCGGGGAACATACGGAAATATTTTCTCGGAGGCTCTTCCATGAAGTCCTCTCTCTCGATATACAGTTCTCTTGAGAATGGAATTTTTCGTGATCCGAGACTTTCATTCTCAAGATTATTTGCAACATCCAGCTCCTCTGTCTGACCTTCCGGATAGTTGTCGATCACAAGCTTGATCGGATCCAGAATCGCCATGGCACGAGGTCTCTTCAGCTTCAGATCCTCACGAATGCAATACTCCAGCATTGCATAATCTACTGAGCTGTTTGCTTTGGAAACACCGCAGAGATCTACGAACAGTTTGATAGACTCCGGCGTGAATCCCCTTCTGCGGAGAGCTGCAATGGATACAAGTCTCGGGTCATCCCAGCCATCCACTACTCCATCTTCAACCAGTTTCTTGATATATCTCTTACCGGTTACCACATTGGTAAGGTACAGCTTCGCAAACTCGATCTGCTTAGGCGGATGCACATACTCCAGCTCCCGTACTACCCAGTCATACAGCGGACGATGGTCCTCAAACTCCAATGTACAGATTGAATGGGTTACCCCTTCGATCGCATCCTCGATGGGATGTGCAAAGTCGTACATCGGATAGATGCACCAGGCATCTCCGGTATTCTGATGGGTCAGGTGAGCTACACGATAAATGACCGGATCACGCATATTGATATTCGGAGAAGCCATGTCGATTTTTGCACGAAGAACCTTTGTTCCATCAGCAAATTCTCCGTTTTTCATCCGTTCAAACAGATCAAGATTCTCCTCTACCGAACGATTTCTGTAGGGACTTTCTTTGCCCGGCTCGGTAAGGGTTCCTCTGTATTCCCGAATCTCCTCTGCGGTCAGATCGCACACAAAGGCTTTGCCTTTTTTGATCAGCTTCACTGCCGCTTCATACATCTGTCCGAAATAGTTGGAAGCAAAGAACAGCCGGTCTTCCCAGTCTGCTCCAAGCCACTGAATATCCTTGATAATGGATTCTACAAACTCAGAACGTTCCTTTGTCGGATTTGTATCATCAAAACGCATATTAAATTTTCCATGATACTGCTGTGCAAGTCCATAGTTTAAAAGAATGGATTTTGCATGTCCGATATGCAGATATCCATTTGGTTCCGGAGGAAATCTGGTGCAGATTTCACTGTAAGTTCCCTCCTGCAGATCCCTGTCAATGATCTGCTCGATAAAATTTCTGGAAACAACTTCTTTCTCGTTCTTGGAAACGACTTCTTTTTCCATGCGTTTACTATCCTCCCTGGATCAAATTTATATCAGTGCGGAGCTGTGACTGATCAACTCTCCGCAGTCCTGTTTCTACAGTTATATGGCTTTTATCATAGCACAACTCTCATTCAAATAAAAGAAAAACATTGCATTCAGACTAGTCTCTGCCAGGGGCTGTTTCTCCCGCCGAATCGAGTCTGTAGTCCTTGACGAACATCGGAAATATCAGTATGATTCTGTAGGAGTGACGATTCGCAGCCTCAGATTGACTGCTGAATCGCTGTTTAAAATTTAATATAGCTGCTTTCATAGCAGCAGAGAGGGGTACTACTAATGAACGATAACAATGATTTTATCGTGAAGGATGCCAGAGAACTGGGTACTGCAAAAATGCTTTTACTTGGATTCCAGCATCTGTTTGCCATGTTCGGCGCCACGATTCTGGTTCCGATCCTTGTGGGAGGCTACTTTAAGGAGGCAACCGGTGAGGCTCTGACCTCCGGTCTGACGGTCTCTATCACACTTTTCTGTGCAGGAGTGGGAACACTGCTGTTTCATGCGTGCACAAAGGCTAAGGTACCTGCATTCCTTGGTTCCTCTTTTGCCTTCCTGGGAGGATTTGCAACTGTCGCAAATCTTTCTTCCGGAAAATTTGCTGAGATGGGAGCAAATGAAAAGGCTGCTTATGCCTGTGGAGGTATCTTCGTTGCGGGTTGTCTCTACTTTGTTCTCGCACTGATCATTAAACTGGTAGGTGTGAAACGTGTGATGCGCTTCCTGCCTCCCGTTGTTACAGGTCCGATCATCATCTGCATCGGTCTGTCACTGGCCGGTTCTGCTGTCAGCAACGCATCCACGAACTGGATCCTTGCTCTGATCGCCCTGGCCGTGATCATAATCTTCAACATCTGGGGCAGGGGAATGTTTAAGATCATTCCTATATTAATGGGTGTGGTCATCTCCTATGTCTGTGCACTGATCTTCCATGCTCTTGGCATGACAAATCCGGACGGCAGCGCAATCTTTGATTTTGCCTCCGTTGCCTCCTCCGGCTGGGTCGGTCTCCCTTCCTTCCAGCTTGCAAAGTTTGACCTGACTGCCATCCTGGTCATGGCTCCCATTGCCATTGCATCTATGATGGAGCATATCGGTGATATGTCAGCAATCTCTGCTACAGTGGGAGAAAACCTGATTGAGGATCCCGGTCTGAACAGAACTCTGATGGGCGACGGAATTGCTACTGCATTTGCCGGACTGCTCGGCGGACCTGCAAACACAACCTACGGTGAAAATACCGGTGTACTGGAACTTTCCAAGGTGCATGACCCGAGAGTGATCCGTATCGCTGCCGTACTGGCGATCATTCTGTCCTTCATTCCGAAGTTCTCAGACCTGATCTCCACCATGCCATCCGCGATCATCGGCGGTGTGTCCTTCATGCTTTACGGTATGATCTCTGCCATCGGCGTTCGCAACGTTGTTGAAAATCAGGTGGATCTGACAAAATCCAGAAACCTGATCATTGTTGGCGTGATTTTTGTCTGCGGTCTCGGATTCACCAATGGCATCACCTTCCAGGTTGGTGAGGCATCCATTACACTGACCGGTCTGGCGATCGCTGCAATCGCGGGAATCCTGCTGAATGCGATCCTGCCCGGCAACGACTATGAATTTGGAAAAAATGCCAAGGGCGATAAGAGCCGCGGCGTATACGTTTCCAATACCGACAATAAAAAATAAAACGGACGCAGGCATCCCTATGGGAAGTTCTTTTGCTTGGATATTGTTTCAAGAAATGTTATAGTATACAGGATGAATAAACGCAGTATACAAAACAGAAAAGAGGACATGATTATGGATTTATACAATGAAGAGAATATTTTTATCTCAAACCATCCGCTGATCCAGCATAAAATCTCCATTATGAGAAAAAAAGAGACAGGAACCAATGAATTCCGCCGTCTGACAGAGGAGATTGCCATGCTGGAGGGCTTTGAGGCTCTGGCTGATCTGCCGCTCAAGGAGGTGGAGGTAGAGACACCCATCGAGACTTGCATGACTCCTATGATTGCAGGAAAAACCCTGGCGATCGTTCCAATTCTCCGTGCAGGACTGGGAATGGTATCCGGTGTCCAGGCACTTGTCCCGTCAGCAAAGGTAGGTCATATCGGTATGTACCGCGACGAGGAGACTCACGAGCCTCACCCCTACTACTGTAAGCTTCCGAGTCCCATCGAGGAGCGTCTGATCGTCGTAACAGATCCGATGCTGGCTACCGGCGGCTCTGCAGTCGATGCGATCAACCAGATCAAGGCTCAGGGCGGAAAGCAGATCAAGTTTATGTGCATTATTGCAGCACCGGAAGGACTGGAGCGGCTGCACAAGGCTCATCCGGATGTACAGATCTATGTCGGACATCTGGACCGCCAGCTGAACGAGGCTGCCTACATCTGCCCGGGACTGGGGGATGCGGGAGATCGAATCTTCGGTACAAAGTAAAGGAAAAAACCCAAAAGCGGCACCTGAAAAAATCAGGTACCGCTTTTTTGTATTATGGAACGATTCAAAATTCTTCTTTTGAGCAAAAAAATAAAGCTGATGACGGGAATCGAACCCGTGACCTCCGCCTTACCAAGGCGACGCTCTACCGACTGAGCCACATCAGCTTGCTTTGAACAGGTGTCCTGTTCGCTACATTTAAGGATTCTAACAGAGTCGAATCCTTTTGTCAACACTTATTGTTGGAATTTTTCGAAAAACTGTTACAATGTGTTACAGTTCACGGGAAATTTGAGTAAGGATGCTGAATCGTCGTGTCTTGCACGTAAGAGGCAGCAGGAGATACGCATGCCGGCTCGTCATGCTGGCACGCAAGAGACAAGTATCACTTCCGAATCGCCTGCACCTTTGTACGGATCCTCTGCAGTGCATTATCCACAGATTTCGGTGTCTTCCCCAGTACTTCAGAAATCTGAATGTAGTCCAGTCCCTGAAGATACGCTTTCAGTACGCGATTCTCATAGGGACTCAGCACACTGCTGATCTCCATCATCAGATCATCCGCCCGCTCCTGGTCCAGAACGATACTTTCCGGATTCTGATCCGATGAGGTCACCGCTTCTCCTCCGCTGATTTCAAGTTCACCGAAGGAGATCGACGAATTCAACGGCTGATGTTTTTTTCGCTGGGAAGCTTCTATAGCAGACAGCATCTGCCTGCTGATGCACAGGGATGCGAAGGTAGGAAAGGAAGCACCCTTTTCAGGGTCAAACTCCAGAATTGCCTTAAACAGTCCCATCATTCCCTCCTGAAGGAGATCTTCGTGATCTCCTCCCGCGAGGAACATGGTCCTTGCTCGTTTTTTTACAATCGGTTTATACTTTTCCATCAGATATTCAACAATCTGTTCCTCTCCCTGACGCAGCAGACTGATCAGTTCATTGTCATCCATGGAGCTGTATTTTTCCATAGGCAGTTCCTTTTATCCTCTCTGTCGTACGATTTCGAAGGCAAGCACACCGGCTGCAACTGATGCATTCAATGAATCGATATCGCCCTTCATGGGAATAGATGCGATAAAATCACACTTTTCCTTCACAAGACGGCTGACACCATCTCCTTCATTACCGATCACAAGACCGATGGGACCCTTCAGATCCAGATTGTACATCCTGGTTCCACCCATGTCTGCGCAGACGAACCACAGACCTTCCTTCTTCAGCTCATCCACGGTTTTTCCCATATTCGTCACCTTTGCAACAGGTGTATAATTCAGTGCACCTGCTGATGCCCTTGCCGCTGTTGCAGTAAGACCTGCCGCTCTGTGCTTCGATATGATCACTCCGTGAGCACCTGCAAGATTTGCAGTCCGGATGATCGCTCCCAGGTTGTGGGGATCCTCAATACCATCCAGCAGAATAATAAATGGAGGCTCTCCCTTCTCCTTTGCCTTATCCAGAATATCAGCCACTGAAGAATATTCGAAGGAAGCCACATCGGCAACAACACCCTGATGATTTCCGGTATCAGACATCTGATTCAATCGTTCCTTTGGGAGATATTTTACGATCGTATCGTGTTTTTTTGCCTCACGGATAATCGTCTGGATCGGCCCGTCCTGCAGTCCGGACTGGATATACAGTTTATCCACGCTCCTCCCGGAACGCAGGGCTTCCAGCACCGCATTGCGCCCCTCCAGACGGTTGGGAGATTCGTCCTCATATTTCTTCATTTGCCGCTCTCCTTTGCTTTTATTCCGGTGTAAACCAGCTCAATGATCCGGTCATATTCACCCTTCAGATAGAGATATCCCATGACAGCCTCAAAGCCGGTGGCTCTCCGATAGTCTGTAATACTTGCATTTTTGGCGGAGGTGAAGGATTTTGCATTCCTTCCCCTCTTATAGATCTGCAGCTCCTCTTCTGTAAACTGCTGCTCCAGTACTTCGATCATGAATGACTGGGTCTCTGCCTTTACCAGAGAGCTGGCCCTTTTGTGAAGCTTATTGACCTGTGTATTGGCTTCTCTTACAAGAATCGTACGGATCACCAGCTCGTAGATCGCATCACCGATATAGGCTAATGTCAGGGGAGAATACTGTCCCGGCTGACAATCGGGCAGTTCAAACAGCTGCTCCAGATGCTTCAGGCTCTGGTCCATACCACACCCTCTCTTGTATCCTTCAGCACAATACCCATCTCCAGCAGCTGTGCACGGATCTCATCTGCTCTTGCAAAATTCTTTGCCTTCTTAGCAGCTGTACGCTCCTGGATCAGTGCTTCAATATCGGAATCCAGCACTTCCTCTTTCTTCTCTACAATAAGGCCGAGAATATCACAGAGTTCGATGATCTCTTTTCGTACAGCCTCTGCAAATGCCTTAGAGCAGCCGCTTACAGCCTCTGTATTCGCAAATTTTACCAGTTCAAATACGGCTGCAATGGCATCAGCCGTGTTGATGTCATCGTCCATTGCCTCCTCGAATTTTGTACGGAATGCAGACATCTCTGCCAGCTTTGTATGCTCCGCCTCTGTACATCCCCCCTCAGCTGCATCAGCAATTCTCTTCAGAGAATCTACACAGGTGATGATACGGTCCAGCGCATTTTTGGAGGACTCCATAATCTCCTGGCTGAAGTTGATCGGGCTTCTGTAATGTGCAGAAAGCATGAAGAAACGAAGAACCTGCAGGTCGTATTTTTCGCTGATCTCGCGAACGGTAAAGAAGTTGCCCAGAGATTTACTCATCTTTCTGTTATCAATATTCAGAAAGGCGTTGTGCATCCAGTATCTTGCAAAGGTCTTTCCGTTTGCACACTCGGACTGCGCGATCTCATTTTCATGATGAGGGAATACAAGGTCCTCTCCGCCTGCATGGATGTCGATTTCATCACCCAGATATTTCTTGGACATAACGGAACATTCGATGTGCCATCCCGGACGGCCGTCACTCCAGGCGGATTCCCAGAAGGGTTCTCCCTCTTTTTTCGGTTTCCAAAGAACAAAGTCCAGCGGGTCTTCCTTCTGATCCTCACCGGTTACCAGAAGAGAACGTCCGCCGGAACGCAGATCATCCAGATTTTTATGAGACAGCTTTCCGTACTCCTCGAACTTTCTGGTACGGAAATACACAGTTCCGTCTACGTTATAAGCGAATCCCTTGTCCATCAGCACCTGAATCATATCCAGCATTCCCTGAATCTCTTTTGTTGCCTGAGGATGGGTGGTAGCCGGCTTCACATTCATGCCTGCCATATCCTTCTTGCATTCCTGAATATAGCGTTCGGAGATCTCCTCTGCAGGCACGCCCTCCTCGATGGACTTCTTGATGATCTTGTCATCCACATCGGTAAAGTTGGATACAAAATTCACCTCATAGCCCTTATATTCCATGTATCGTCTCGCTGTATCAAAAACGATCATGGGTCTGGCATTTCCTATATGGATAAAGTTGTATACGGTAGGTCCGCATACATACATTCTTACCTTTCCCTCCTCAATTGGAACGAATTCTTCCTTCTTCTTTGTCAGTGTGTTGTAAATCTTCATATTATTATTCCTCCGATACATCCGGTGTTTTCTGACATCCGGCGCAGCCGCTGCAGCCTCCGCAGCCTGCGGGTGAACCTGTTACGAAATCCGAGAATGCAGGACTGATGGAGCAGACAGCCTGCGCAGCGATTCCTTCGCCTGAACCGGTAAAGCCCAATCCTTCCTCTGTTGTTGCCTTTATATTCACCTGATCCGCTGAAAGACGGAGCGTCTCCGCCACATTTCTGCGCATCTCCTCCAGATAGGGACGCAGCTTTGGCTGCTGTGCGATAATGGTCGCATCAATGTTTTCAATGATATATAATTTCTCCTCCAGCAGTTCTCCCACTTTTTTCAGCAGCTTCAGGCTGGAGATTCCCTTATAGGCAGGATCAGAATCCGGGAAGTGATACCCGATATCATTCAGTGCTGCTGCTCCCAGCAGAGCATCCATGATGGCATGGAGAGCCACATCTGCGTCGGAATGACCCAGAAGCCCCTTTTCCCAGGGAATATCCACCCCGCAGAGGATCAGTCTGCGGTCCGGCACCAGCCGATGCACATCATATCCGGTTCCGACTCTCATACTCATACCTCCTGTTTATCAGTTGAAGCCAAACAGCTTCTGTGCAATTTTATACAGACCCTGGAATGTCATTCTTCCGCCTTTTCCATGCAGATTTACTGCAATTCCGGTAGCGGAATAACGGCAGATCCTGTAGGCACGGATATCACTTTTCTTCAGCATCTCCCAGAGCTTTGCCTTCTGCTCCAGAGCCTCCGGCTTTCCTGATCGGATCAGCATGGCCGATGATACCGCCATGATAATGCTGAGATAATGAATCATGTAGCGTCTCTGTTTTCCCTTCAGATTCCTGCAGCTGTGCATGTACCTGATCATCAGGCGGTTTACCTTCAGCTGCTGTTCAATTCTGCTGATCATGACGCTCTCATGCACAGACTGATCAGGACGTCCGATATAATATCTGTAAAGATCCACATCCAGATAATACATCGTCTGGATCATGGAGAAAGGAACAAAAGCAAACAGATTATCCACGTAGAAGGTATGCTCCGGCAGTTCCAGATTCACATCCCGAAGGAGCTGGGTTCGAACGATCATGGAGTGCATCAGTACATATTTGGAAGCAGGAATCCGCTTCAGTTCATTCCAGCCAAACACCTTATTTTTTGGGAACATCTCCGGATAGCGCATGACTTTCTTGTGCTTTGCACCCTCTTTTTCATATACATAATTGCTCAGCAGAAGATCCGGCAGCTCCGGCTCCTTTGTAAAGCTTCTCAGCGTATCCAGCACTGCCTGATAGGCTTCCTGATCTACCCAGTCATCGCTGTCCACTACTTTAAAATACAGACCTTCCGCATTGGCAATACCGGTATTCACGGCACCGCCATGGCCTTTATTCGGCTGGTGGATCGCTTTGACAATAGTCGGATATTTTTCCTGGTATTCATCAGCAATTTCAGCAGTATTGTCTTTCACGGAGCCGTCGTCCACGATCAGGATCTCTACCTCTTCTCCTCCGGGAAGAAGGGATTCGATACAGTTTCTCATATAGGCAGCCGAATTGTAACAGGGTATTGTTACGGTTAATAGCTTCATTATTTCTCCTTTCCGGGCTTTTCAGGACCCAGATGCAGCTGCAGGCAGCGGGCATATGCACTGTAGGCGGAGGGGATCGCATAGCGCTCCTCCGCAGTCTTCACCTCTGCCAGCAGAAAATTTTCTTTCAGTTTTCCCTCAAAGGATGCCACACGGATCAGATATCCCTTCATGTGCCATTCCACATGGGAAAATATATGTTTTGCAGGATCCAGTTCCCGAATCTGCAGGGGGTAAAGTCCCTGCTCCTCCACCCATTCCAAAGCTTCTTCCTCTGTCAGGTGTCCATCCAGATTCGGGAATTCAAATAATCCCGCCAGCAGTCCCTCCGGTGCTCTTCTGTGAAGAACGATCCGTTCACCGTCCTGTACCAGAACGATCGTATGATCCTCCAGTCTTCTTTTCAGCTTTTTTGATTTAACAGGGTAGTCCCGTTCCTGCTTATTCTTATGTGCGATACAGAGATCCTCCAGGGGGCACTCCGAACAGAGCGGTTCTCCTCCGGGAAGGCAAATCCCTGCCCCCAGATCCATCCAGGCCTGGTTCAGTTCACCTGGATGTGATTTCACCCTCGGATCCAGATCCTCCGCAGTCATCAGCTGCAGCAGACTCTGCTCTGCTTTCTTTTTCACAGACTGCTTTGCAATGTCTGAGGGATCTGCTGTGAGTCTGGACAGAATACGAAGCACATTTCCGTCTACTGCCGGAACATTGATTCCAAAGGCAATGGATGCAATGGCACCGGCTGTATAGGACCCGATCCCCGGAAGGGACAGGAGAGCGGTATAATCAGAAGGCATGCTTCCGTCATACCGGTCCATGATCAGCTGCGCACTCTTCTGCATGTTGCGGACACGGTTATAATATCCCAGTCCTTCCCACAATTTCATCAGCTTATCCTCGGGACATTCCGCAAGAGCTTTCACATCAGGAAGTTCTGCAAGAAACCGGTTGAAATAAGGTTTCACTGCCTCTACCCGCGTCTGCTGCAGCATGATCTCGGATACCCATATATAATATGGATGATTTCCCCGTCTCCAGGGCAGATCTCTCTTATTCTTCTGATACCATTCCAGCAGCCGTTCGGCTGCCTCATTCAATACGGGCATCCTCTGCTCCAATCTTGTTACTGTTCCATCAGACACTTACACATACTGCACTAATCATGCCACAAATGCAATAAAATTTCCAGACCTTTTTCTATATAGAAGTACAGTGTTCGATAAGAGTTACTGTTCACGGAACAGCAGCAGCCCCCGCCGTGTAACGGCGGGGACTGTGCATGGATGGACGGTTCTCCGTGAACTTTAACAGATCGAGTAGGAGGCGGTGACTAACCGCCGTCCTCTCACAGCACCGTGCGTACCGT
>JAUNAJ010000010.1:0-42942 GCA_030527645.1 Lachnospiraceae bacterium
AAATCTCTGAAAGAGGGACGTCCTGTAAAACTGTCTGAGATCGAGGGTTGATTAAAACTTTGGTTTCATGTTAGTTTACTAATATCAATGTGAACCGCCGGTCCATTGGACCGGCGGTTTTTTTGTTAAGAGGAAGTGAATCGTATGAACGTACAGCAAGAGATAGAAAAAACAGTGCAGAAGCAGCGTAACTTTTTCCATACTGGAAAAACTTTGACCTTAGAATTTCGTTTAAAGGCGCTGCACCGTCTGGAGAAGTGCATCATCAGTCATGAAGATGAGATTGTGCAGGCTCTTCATGCAGATCTTCATAAAGCAGAGATGGAGTCCTACATGACAGAGATCGGTATGGCAATAGCTGAAATCAGAGATGTGAAGAAACATCTGGCAGACTGGATGAAAGAGCAAAAGGTTCCTACACCAATCGCTCAGTTTCCTGCAAGGAGCTTTACGATAGCAGAACCTTATGGAGTGACCTTGATTCTGGCACCGTGGAATTATCCCTTTCTTTTGAGTTTTCAGCCTTTGGCAGGAGCGATTGCTGCGGGCAACTGTGCCATTGTAAAGCCGTCGGAATACTCGCCTGCAACAGGGGAAGTCATCGAACGGATCATCAAGGATGCATTTCCCGAACAGTATATTGCAGTCATACAGGGGGATCAGCGTGCAAGCGCAGCCCTGCTGGAGGAGCGGTTCGACTATATCTTCTTTACAGGAAGTGCTTCTGTTGGAAAACTGGTAATGGAAAAGGCTGCAAGGAATCTCACTCCTGTTACACTGGAGCTGGGCGGAAAAAGTCCCTGCATTGTGGATGAAACAGCGGATCTTGATCTTTCTGCAAAACGGATCCTGTTCGGCAAGATCCTGAACAGCGGACAGACCTGCGTAGCACCGGATTATGTGCTGGTTCATGAGTCTGTGGAGGAGGAGCTGATACGGAAGCTGGAAAAGTGGACAAGGAAATTCCTCGGAAAGACATCCTTGGAAAATCCTAATTATCCAAAAATGATCAATGAGAAGCATTTTGCACGGGTAAAAAAATTGATGGAAGCAGGCGAGATCGTTGTTGGCGGAGATGTCCGTGCTGAAACACTGCAGATCGAGCCGACCGTACTGAAGCATGTTACACAGGAAGATCCCATCATGCAGGAGGAAATCTTCGGACCGGTCCTTCCGATTCTTATCTACCGATCAAAGGAAGACCTGGTATCTGTGATCCGCTCTTATGAAAAGCCTCTGGCACTGTACCTGTTTACCCGGAATGAGGAGATGGAGCAGTGGGTGCTTAAGAATCTTTCCTTCGGCGGCGGATGTATCAACGATACCATCATACATCTTGCTACATCAGAGATGGGCTTCGGAGGAGTCGGGATGAGCGGTATGGGCTCCTATCACGGAAAATTCAGCTTTGAGACCTTCAGTCACAGAAAGAGTATTGTGAAGAAGGCACTGTGGCTGGATCTTCCCATGAGGTATCATCCCTACACGAACCTGAAGGAGAAGGTTGTGCGGATGGCGATGAAATAATTCTTGAATTACTAATAGTAGTGAGAAGGGGCTGTTGCACCTGCGTTTAATTAACGCGATTGTGCAACAGCCCTTTAGTATTTAGAAATATTAACCAGATTCAGATTGACAGGAATTTTGTTATGCGTTCTTTTTCCCGTAGCTGTAAAATTCATCTCTGAACAACCTCTGTCGATGGGAAGGTTCATACATTGCCCAGTTTATCTTTGTATCCATAATCATCGGCATACAGATGAAGCTGCCATTATCTGCATAAGAATCAATAATTCGATGAGCTTCATTGATGATACTTTCATCCGAACAATCCGGTCTGCCGGGATCCCCCTGTGAGTCATAGCCGCCAATAACGGTAAGCTTATCACCATAGTCTTTCTGGATTTTCACAATATCGTTCACTGCCTGAGCAGGGAAAAATGCTTCCACACCAATCTCTACAAAATCACCCATGATAGTATCGCATTTTCCGCAGCAATGCTGTTCTGCGATCATTCCGTTTTCACGGATTGCACGAATGATTCGCTCCTGATGTGGTTTGATCAGTGAACGATAGGTATCCGGTGAAATAAAAAGACTGTTCTTGGTTGCCAGATCATCTGTATACATGAACATGTCCGGTTTAATATATTTCGCTACGCATTCCACAAGCTCCACTTTGAAATCTGCCATTCGGCTGAAGAATTCATAACATTCTTCAGGATCTGTCAGAAGCCAGCAAAGAGCATTCGTGGTACCGCCCAGAGTCTGGATGCGGTCAAACAGTCCTTGTTCAGAAAACCATACAAGGACTTTTTCTCCATCGTAGCCTTCTAATTCTGCTTCTCTGATTTTCTCCCAGTCCCAGGTCTTTGGTTCGGGAAATTTAACAACATCCCTCCAATCTTCAATTTCCTCCAGCATAAAAGGCTCGTTTGGATCCGGAGTAGGATCTTTTTCAATTGCCCATTTTACACCGAAGATATCACGATGATCTTCGGTGACGAGACCGCATTCATTGCCTCCGGCAAATCCAATATGGTGCAGACAATCAAAAGAAAGTGGTGTCCACTCCGGTTTTTTGTGCTGTAATACTAATAAGGCATTCTCTCTTTCGGTCATATTGATTCCTCCGTCACTATTAGAAAAGCTTGTGAATAAGGACTCCGGATTCCTTTTGTTATCTACAGTATAATGAAAAATAACTGAATAATAAATACGGCAGACATTCATAAAAAACATGAATGATTTGGACACTTTGTAGTATAATCATAGTATCCAATTCTGTTTATCATAAATAGTTCTTCGTTTTCAAGAAAGGAGATTTCATGAAACTGCCGGCCGTGTGTATACTCTATTATTTGCAGAAGAAATATGATGTATCTATTGTAAACAGAGGAAAGGAAGCCGGGTATGCAGGATTTCAGATATGGTTCCCCGGTATCAGTACGGAAGATACAGTTGTGATCGGAAATGCTGACAGGCTGGAGGCTGCATACTTCGAGTCCGGTCTGAATCATTCCTGTCTGGTACTGTCGGTGGGAAAAGGTAATTTTGAGAAAATGAAGAGTGCAAATACAATTCTTCAGATCTCCGCTGAAAAAGTTACGGAAGCAGAGGTATACAATACAGTGAAGAATATATTTAAGCTCTTCGATCAATGGGAACAGCAGCTGCTGTCAATTCTTCATGACAGCCATTCAATAAAAAACAGATATCGGGATATGCTCTGCTGCAGCGAAAATATTATGGAAGTACCCTGTGCGATTATAGATGTTTCCAATCGTTACGCAGCATTTACCGATGCTTATTACCAGGGGTATATTCTTCCTAACGATGGCAATGAAGGCTACGTGCCATGGAATTTTGTAAATGATACTTCCATGCGAAAAGAATGGAAGAATATTCTTGCAAATAAGGGGACTTTTTATTTTGAATTCGGTGATTCCGCCTGTCATATTATGGGGAAAAGCATTTTCTTTAATAAGGAAAATGTGGGGCATGTGGGAATCGTGGTAAAGGATGAGACACAGGTCGATTATCTGGAAGCGGTGCTGGTGATGCTTCATAAATATGTTAATGAGCTATATAGTCAGACCGGAACTTTTTACTATGGAAATTCCAATGATTCAAGGCAGATCGCATTGATAAAAAAAACACTGGAGGGGAAACAGTTTTCTCAGGACGTATGGAAAAGAACCTTTCAGCGAATTGGATGGGAAAGTCAGTCTGAGTTCCAGATTGCGGCATTTTAGATAAACCCTACCTACGAACGGCCTGAAACAGATAATGAATTGTATGCACAGAGCTTGAGCTTTGCTCTTCGCAGTAAATGGGAAGGGATTATTCCCTTTCATTATGAGAACAGGATGTATCTGCTGACGGATCTGCAGCATTTTAAAGGAGAGGAGACCGATGATTTTCAGGAATCCCTGTCATATTTTGCCAGGGATAATCTGATTTGCACAGCAACAAGCAGAGTATTCATGTCACTCTGGAGCTTTAGGGAATATATGCAGCAGGCAGATGTTGCCCTCGAATATGGTATGCTGTATAGTCCGGAACGTTGGAGCTTTCGCTTCGATACGTATGTGTTTTCCTATGTGAAAAATCATGCTGCAGGAAGACTGGAAAAAAAATCCGTCTGCAGCAATAAAATACTTACTCTGATCAACCACGATAAGGAGAAGGGAACAGAGTATTATCGGACTCTGCACATGTACTTTCAATGTCGTTTCAATTCTTCGGAAACTGCAAAAAAATTATTTATCCAGAGGAGTACCTTCCAGTACAGGATGGATCGGATTATTCGGTTGACAGGTTTGAATCTGACCTCCTTTGAGGAACTGAGCCACTGCTATATCAGCTTTGGGATTTTGGAGGATGACAGATAATCTTTTGGAATTTCAAACTCTGCTTAATGGGTCGTGATATGCTTCTGATAGACGGAAAAAGAGCACTAATTTTCCAGAAGAAGAGAAAAAAGCCAGTAAATCCTCCGGTTCAATGGTTTTCAGTACATCTGAACTAAAGTATACTGTTGGCAACAAGCGAAGGAGGTGACAAATATGTTAGCAACACTGATGTCTCTGATGCTGTTAACAGTTCTGCTCTGGATCGGATTCAAATTAACGGGAGCATTATTATTGGCTTTTGTATGGTTGTTTATTAAGCTTCCGCTTTCCATACTCATCGGCGGACTTGGTCTTTTGTGCTGCTGTACGATTCTTTTGATCCCCGTGGGATGGATGCTGATGAAATCCGGTATGCGGATATTGATCTCGTAAGAAGAGCAAGTATCGCATCAGAAAAAACATGTATTACTAATAATATAGAGAAAAGAGCCCCAGCCATGTGACCGGGGCTCTTCTTCTGTTTTCGGAAGGGAAATTAGGTTTTTGGGGATATCTATGCTACAATGGTAACCAGACAATATCCGCGTTACACATAAACAGAATAATTCATAGATATTCAATGGATTTGACATGATATTACAGGAAGGAAAGGATTTGTGTATGAGAGAGATTACCTTAGGAACAACCGGTATTACAGTGAAGCAGAATGCCTTCGGTGCACTTCCGGTGCAGAGAGCGGACAAGGATACGGCGGTTGCCATTCTGCGAAGAGCCTATGAGGGAGGCATGCGTTTCTTTGACACGGCAAGGGCCTACAGTGACAGTGAGGAAAAGCTGGGAGCTGCATTTGCGGGAATGCGAGAGAAGGTATACATTGCCTCAAAGACTATGGCGAAGACACCGGAGGAGTTCTGGTCCCAGCTGGAGACGACTCTGAAGAACCTGCAGACAGATTACCTGGATCTCTACCAGTTTCACTGCGTGCCCCAGTGCTTCCGTCCGGGAGACGGTACCGGCCTGTATGAGTGCATGCTGGAGGCAAAAGCGCAGGGGAAGATCCGTCATATCGGTGTCAGTGCCCATAATATTATAGTCGCAATGGAGTGTGTGCAGTCGGGACTCTATGAGACCATGCAGTTTCCCTTCAGCTACCTGTCTTCTGATAAAGAGATCGCTCTGGTGAAGGCCTGCAAAGAAGCAAATATGGGCTACATTGCCATGAAGGGACTGGCAGGAGGACTGATCAATAATTCCACTGCAGCAATGGCCTATATCTCTCAGTTCGATAACGTGCTTCCAATCTGGGGGATCCAGAAGATGTCGGAACTGGAGGAGTGGCTGGCATTCATGGATGAGACACCGGAGTACACCCCGGGGATCGCTGCATTTGTACAGAAGGAGAGAAGCGAGCTTGCCGGAGATTTCTGCAGAGGCTGCGGCTACTGCATGCCCTGTCCGGCAGAGATCAAGATCAATACCTGTGCCAGAATGTCTCTGATGGTGCGCCGTGCTCCCTCTGCGGGCTGGCTCTCTGAAGAGATGCAGAAGGAGATGATGAAGATTGAGGATTGCCTTCACTGCAATCAATGCAGCAGTAAATGTCCCTATGAGCTGAATACACCGGAGCTGCTGCAGAAGAATCTGGAGGATTACAAGAAGATTCTTGCGGGGGAGATTACAGTGTCTTATACGAAGGATTAAAAGTACCGATGAACGCAGAGACTGTTTTGGGAAAATTGCAGTCTGGCTGGTGCTTGGGAATGATTGGAGCGGATGGTAATGACGCTGCCGAACCCGCTGCAGGTTAATCAGGAAAATGAAATGGAGGGAAAAACGTGAAATTATATGTATTGGATCTTGGGAAAATTGTGATGATGAATGATAACCCGGTAACAAAAGGTTCGGAAGAGCATCCGGCGATTCCGATCCATGCATTTCTGCTGGACACATCGACAGGAAAGATTCTCTTTGATACAGGCTGTGTTCCGGATTGCATGGACGGTGCATGGCCGGAGGCAATGTGTTCCAATCCCTATGTTCCGTCACCCGGCGGGGATCTGATTGAACGCCTGGCACAGGTGGGAGCTGCTCCGGAGGACGTGGATTATGTGGTTCTGTCGCATCTTCATCTCGATCATGCAGGAGCCGTGCATTTGTTTCCGAATGCAAAAGCAATCGTTTCCAAGGATGAGTACACCCGGGTGATGGAGGACGCAAAAGAAGGGACTCTTGGAATATTCCACCTTCCCTGTGATCTGAAAAACTGGGAGGATGCAAAGGTCAACTGGGAACTGATCGATGCCAGGGAGACGAAACTGTCTGAGGAAGTGACCATTCTGAATTTCGGACCGGGACATTCCTATGGCATGCTGGGACTTCTCGTAAAACTGAGCAATAAGAACGTTCTTCTGGTGTCCGATGCTGTGTATTCGGCAATTCATTATGGTCCTCCGGCACAGCTGGCGGGAGTAGTACAGGACGAGGAAGGATACTTTGCCACCATTGAACAGATCCG
Organism: Lachnospiraceae bacterium; assembly: GCA_030527645.1. Lineage (GTDB taxonomy): Bacteria > Bacillota > Clostridia > Lachnospirales > Lachnospiraceae > JAKSRN01. Next base: position 6,871 of record JAUNAJ010000010.1, read on the forward strand.
AAGGTATGCAGAAGAATATCAGGCAGAGGTGCTCTACGGACACGATATGCCGCAGTTCCTGTCACTGATCAAAGGGCAGGATGGTTTTTATGAATGATGCCGTAGTCTAATGGAGAAAAGGAAGATTTACAATGAATACAACACCAAAAGCATCCGATGCCAATGCCATCAACCGCCGCTATCTGGACCAGATCCTTGTTGAGATGCGTATTATTGACAGTGTCAAGGCTGACACAGCCTTTGAGCTGTTTGGTAAAAAATTTGCAAGTCCGATCATGACACCGGCTTTCTCCCATCTGCACAAAATCGGAGAAGACGGACTGACGCAGATGGAGGAGTATGCTATTGCTGCAAATGAGCTTAATTTTGTAAACTTTGTGGGCATGGAGCCCAATGATCTTTTTGCAAAAATTATGAAGCTCTGTCCCAATACGATTCGGATCATCAAGCCCTACGCGGATCCAAAGCTGGTGTATGCTGAGTTGAACCAGGCAGTGGAGCTTGGTGCTCTCGCTGTCGGAATGGATATCGACCATGTTTTCCACGGGGACGGAGAGTACGATGTGGTGGATGATATTCCAATGGGCCCGATCACAAAAGAACAGCTGAAGGAATATGTGGATGCTTCCAATCTTCCTTTTGTCGCAAAGGGAGTATTAAGTGTGGCGGATGCGGAAAAATGCCGTGATGCCGGATGTGCAGCGATCATTGTCAGTCATCATCGAGGCCGTGTTCCCTTCGGTGTTCCGCCGCTCATGGTTCTGCCGAAGATCAAAGGTGCAGTCGGAAATGACATGAAGATATTTGTAGACTGCGGTATGAACGATGGTTACGATGCCTTCAAGGCATTGGCTCTCGGAGCGGATGCGGTCTGCACGGGAAGCGTTCTGCTCGAGCCGCTGAATATAAACGGAGCAGCAGGTGTGAAGGAAAAACTGGAGGAAGAGAACCGGCAGCTGATGGATCTGATGGAGTATACGGGTGCGCCGACATTAAAGGATATCACAGGGGATGTGCTGTATATTCCGAGTTTCTGAAAAAGGCCGACTATTTCCTGAGACTTCAGTTGACAGTCATATATCTGGATTCAAACAGGGGCTGTTGCACTTTCTTGTGCGAAAGGACATAAAGCTTTGGATACTATTTCAAAACAATATAAACTGATCGATTCTGACGGAAAAACCTACTATAGCTCTGCGCCTGGACTTTTGGGCGGGCATAGAAAGCTGAAAATATATGGGCGATTGGATTGCCCAAGTGCTTTGCGATATATCGAAAAAGGGCAATACGTGAACCATCGTGTATTTTTTAAAGATGAAAAGACCGCGATCGCTGCCGGATATCGCCCATGTGCAATATGTATGCCGGATGAATACAGACGTTGGAAAGCAGAGCAAGGTAAATAATATGAATGCACCTAAGCATGAAACAAAGCGGAATGCGAATGTCCGCGTTACACATAAACAGAACAATTCATAGATATTTAACAGACAAGTTGCAGGGAGGCAGTATGACAGATCCGGGTGTACTATTTGGACTGATCATCCTATTGATCATTGTAGAATTTTTTGCAAGCAGGATGGGGCATGATATATTCAGTGGACTTCTGTTGATTTTTATCATCATCTGTGCTGTGCTTCTTCTGCTTCAGCTTCCGGACCTGTGGGAGAAGCAGCAGCCGCTGAGAGATTCTGAGGCTGCTTATGCTGTCTATGTGGAAGATGTACTGGAATCCTATGGATATGAAGAGATAGAAGTAGAGTATGGCATTTTCTCTAACCCGATTGGTGGAAATGATGATTATTCACCGTACATCAGCGCAGTTGGCATTGGGGATCCTGATTATAATCAGATCTATCATATGATGAAAGAATTAAACACGTACGAGGACCGGGTAAATGGCTATCTTCTTGGAACGGATGATGTGAAGCTTACTTTTAACGGAGAACTCGGATATTATTCTTATTCTGAATATTCCGGACTTTGCTACGATAGTTTACGCACTGAATTCGAGTATAACGATGCTGCCGGTGGTTGGATTCCCGAGAAACCGATTCGGGGAATGGGAGCAGCACAGGTATACAATACTCTTCTTGGAGATCCCGATTCTGTTACAGAGAATGAGGAAGGAATTTCCTATCTGTGGGTTACCGGAGAAAGAGATAACTACGAAGCGATTGTATCAAATGACCATGTCAGCTGCGTACGGGTCATGGACACCTGGCGTGGTTCAACGGTATGGGCTGAGGATGGAGGAGAGGATGATTAAGGACTTCCGGTGCAGAGAGCAGACAAGGATACGGCGGTTGCCATTCTGCGAAGAGCCTATGAGGGAGGCATGCGTTTCTTTGACACGGCAAGTGTCTACAGTGACAGCGAGGAAAAACTGGGTGCTGCGTTTTTCTGTTTCAGCTTCAGCAACACATCTATAAAAATGTATAATACCACATTATTCGTCCATAAAAATGTATAACACAACATATATTCGTCCGTAAAAATGTATTAATCAACATTTTTACGTCCATAAAATGTTGCATCACACTGAATAAATTGCTAGTATGTAAGTAGTTAGCAATAAATATTGTTCTGAAGAATCGAAATAGAGGTGAAACTGCATGGAACGACTTTTAATGGATGATCTTCTCAAATGGAAAAACAGAAACAGAAAGAAGCCGCTGATCATACACGGTGCAAGACAGGTTGGCAAAACCTGGCTTATGAAAGAATTCGGCAAAAGGTATTATAAAAAGACAGTCTATATCAATTTCGAGAATAATGAACGGATGCAGATGTTGTTTGAAGGGAATCTGGAACCGAGAAGGTTGATTGAAGCATTGCAGATTGAGAGCGGCATGCAGATTGATCCTGAAAACAGTTTATTGATTTTTGATGAGATTCAGGAGGTTCCCCGAGCGTTAACCTCGTTGAAGTATTTTTGTGAAGAGGCACCCGGGTTTTCCATTGTTGCAGCAGGATCGCTTCTTGGAATGGCACTGCATCAGGGAACTTCTTTTCCGGTAGGGAAGGTAGATTTTTTGAATCTTTATCCTTTGAACTTTCGTGAGTTTCTAGCAGCCCGGGGGGAACAGGGACTGGTTGATCTGCTGAATTCTGATGATCGACAGATGCAGGCAGTATTTCATAATAAGTTTACAGATTATCTGAGACAGTACTATTTCATCGGAGGAATGCCGGAAGCGGTACTTACCTATGTCGAGACTCATGATTACGATGAGGTACGCAGAATACAGAAAAATCTTCTGACTTATTATGAAAATGATTTTTCGAAACATGCGCCTGCAGATCAGATTCCAAGAATTCAGATGGTCTGGAACTCGATTCCGTCACAGCTTGCTAAAGAAAATAGAAAATTTATATATGGAATGGTCAGAGAAGGGGCAAGGGCAAAGGATTTTGAGCTTGCCATTCAATGGCTTTCAGACTATGGTCTGATCTGCAGGAGCACCAGGATTACGAAACCGGCAATTCCGTTAACAGCATACATGGAGATGAATGCTTTCAAGCTTTTCATGCTGGATATCGGTTTGCTCACGGCAAAAGGAGAGATCGGTGCACGTACGCTCCTCGAAGGAAATCGTATTTTTACAGAGTTTAAGGGGGCGTTGACCGAACAGTTTGTTGCTCAGGAACTGGCTGCCTCAGGGATTAAACTATATTATTACTCTGCGGCGAACTCCAGAGGTGAAATTGATTTTGTGGTACAGCAGGAAGACAGGATCTATCCCGTTGAGGTCAAAGCAGAGGAAAATCTGAAGGCGAAGAGTCTGAAGGCATTTTGCGAGAGATATGCTCCTCTTCATGGAATTCGGACGTCAATGTCTAATTACAGAGAAGAAGCCTGGATGACGAATGTTCCCTTGTATCAGATTGCAGATTTTCTCAAGGCGGGGAGTCATAATCAATATGCGTGATTGGATCTTTGAGTATTGCAGAGTAACAGAATCAGCAGTATTATATAGATTGGTCACCTTGGTCGGAACGTGAACTTCGGCCGGACAGGGCATGCGCAGGAAGACGCATGCAATGCATTTCATGAAGCAGTGAAGGAGATGTGAATGGAAAATTACGTGGTTCTTGATCTGGAGATGTGCAAGGTTCCGAAAAAATGCAGAACAAAAGAATTTCACTGGGCAACTGAGACGATCCAGATCGGAGCGGTGAAGCTGAATGAGGAATACGAGGTGATCGATGAATTCAGTACCTATGTAACTCCCCGGTTCGGAGCATTGACCCGCGACATCACCAGACTTACAGGAATTCATCAGTCAGATCTGGAGGGTGCGCCGGACATCAGGGAAGCCTTCGAGCTTTTTCACAACTGGCTTCCGGAGGATCCTGTGCTGGTCGCCTGGAGCGAGACGGATTTCCATCAGATCAGCTATGAGGTCAGAGGAAAAGATCTGGATTATGGATTCCTGCTGCGCTATAAGTGGATCGACTGTCAGGATCTCTTTGATAAAAAGGTAGAGGCAGAAAGAAACTACAGTCTGGAAAATGCATTGAATGTCTCTGATATTAATTATCGTGACGGGATCCACAACGGTCTGGTGGATGCGTATAATACAGCGCTGCTGTTTGGAAAGCTGCAGAAGGATCCGGATTATCCGCTGAACCCCTACTATGTGAAGCTGAATGCAGATACACAGGAAGAGGATCACCTGTCCTCCAGCATGGGAAACCTGTTTGCGGGACTGGATCTCAGCGGGCTGAAGTAGTTCACAGCAGGAAATGCGTATACAGTCTCTTTCCTTCTCGCATGACGAGTCGGCATGTGTTTCTCCTGCTATCCCGTGAATAGCCGCTGGACAGGATTGGAAAAAACCTTTCTTCGGTTACTTGACAAATTCCGCCTTAGTGCTTTACAATAGCAAAGTACATTTGATCCCTTCGGATCATGATATGCAAACCTATGATGAAGAGTAGTAACCAGGTTGTTAACCCCAAGCGAGTCCCGGGCGGTGTGAGCGGGATGGAGCGCAGTCAGGTGAATGGACTTCAGAGGGCGGCCGGGAAAGGAGATTCCTCCTGTATAGGCCGACGGGATCCCTCCCGTTATCCATCGGGCGTACGTGATGGCGTATGAAGCGAGTGGACGATTTTCGTCAATTTGGGTGGTATCGCAGGTTTTAAAGCTTGTCCCTTTTCAGGGACAGGCTTTTTTTACGTATATTACATCTGCCACACAAAAAGAAAAGTTCATTAAAAAGGAGAGAAAACATGAAAAACAGAACAATGGCAAAAAAATTCGGAGCAGTCATGATGACAGCAGCACTTACAGCAGGTCTTGCAGCATGCGGAGGTTCCTCTGACAGCACCTCTGATGCAGCATCGGACGCTTCCTCTGAGGCAGCTGAAACAGCAGAGGCAGGAACTGAGTACAATGTTGGCATCTGCAATTATGTGGATGATGCATCCCTGAATCAGATCGTTGAGAATATCCAGGAGCGTCTGGAGGAGATCGGTGAGGAGCAGAATGTGACCTTTACCGTATCCTATGACAACTGCAATGCGGATGCGACTGTAATGAATCAGATCATTTCCAACTTCCAGGCTGATGAGGTGGACTTGATGGTTGGTGTTGCTACACCGGTTGCAATGGCCATGCAGGCTGCTACAGAGGGAACCGATACTCCGGTTGTATTCTCTGCAGTTTCCGATCCGGAGGGAGCAGAGCTGGTAGAGTCCAACGATGCACCCGGCGCAAACATTACAGGAACCTCTGATTACCTGGATACCAGTGCAGTAATGGATCTGATCTTTGCTGCAGATCCGGAGGCTGACAAGATCGCACTTCTCTATGATGCAGGTCAGGATTCTTCTACAGCACCGATCGAGGCTGCAAAGGCATATCTGGATGATAAGGGCATTGAGTACAAGGAGTATACAGGAACCAAGACCGATGAGGTACAGATCGCAGCTGAGTCTATCGTAGCAGATGAGTGTGACGCTATCTTTACCCCTACCGATAATACGATCATGACGGCAGAACTTTCTATCTATGAGACATTTGCAGAGGCAGGCATTCCGCAGTACACCGGAGCAGACTCCTTTGCACTGAACGGAGCCTTCCTTGGATACGGTGTGGACTACGCAAACCTGGGAAGAGAGACAGCTGACATGATCGCTGAGATCCTTCTCGAGGGAGCAGATCCTGCCACACTGGCTGTTAAAACCTTCGACAACGGAACCGCAACTGTCAATACAGAGACCTGCGAGGCAATCGGATTTGACTTCGAAACAGTGAAGGCAGCATTTGAGCCCTACTGCACAGCTGTTCAGGAAATCACTACTGCAGAGTCTTTTGAATAATTAAATTAGAAGGATTGCAGTGCCGGATTGCACTTCGGTGCAGTCTTTGTGCATTGCGGATCATGTTACATAAGTAGATTGAAATTGGAGGTTTTATCATGTCCTTGTCTGTTATGCTTTCACTGGGACAGACTGCTCTTGAATTGGGACTGATGTGTTCCCTGACGGTTCTGGCTTTATTCTTAAGCTATTCCATGCTGAACGTCTGTGATCTTTCCACAGACGGATGCTTTACACTGGGAGCTGCCGTTGGAGCGGTGGTGGCAATATCAGGTCACCCGATCCTTTCCATCTTTGCGGCTATGCTGGCCGGAGTCTGCTCCGGTTTTATCACTGCACTGATGCAGACGAAGATGGGCATCGACAGCCTGCTTTCCGGTATCATTGTCAACACCGGATTATACTCTGTCAATATTGCAATTATGGGAGGGTCCTCCCTGCTGAATATGAACAAAACCACCACTGTGTTCACCATGGTAAAGGATGCACTGGCAGGTACGCCTCTGGCCTCCTATTCCGCGCTGATCGTTTCACTGACAGCTGTGGCGCTGGTGGTTGTGTTCCTGAATTTCTTCCTGAAAACACGGCTTGGCTATGCGATCCGTGCCACAGGAAATAATCCGGATATGGTAAAATCCTCCTCCATCAACCCGGCATTTACCACGATCGTGGGACTGTGCGTGGCCAACTCCTTCACCGGTCTGGCGGGAGCGCTGCTGTCCCAGTCTCAGAAATCTGTAGATATCAATCTGGGACAGGGAATGGTGACCATGGCACTGGCTTCTCTGCTGATCGGAGGAACACTGATCAGCCACGGCAGTGTACTGAAACGTGCCATCGGTGTAGTGCTGGGATCCTTTATCTTCCGACTGGTGTATACCATTGCTCTTCGATTCAACATGCCGGCCTTCATGCTGAAGCTGGTATCCTCTGTAATCGTAGTTCTGGCTATTTTCCTGCCTTATATGAAAAAGCAGTGGCCGAATATCCAGAGGAGACTGACGCACAGAAGGGCTTCTTCCGGTACAACCACACAGGATCAGAAGGGAGGAAAGTGATATGCTGAGACTGGAATCCATTTCCAAAACCTTTAATCCGGGAACTGTGAATGAGAAGAAGGCGATCACAGACCTTTCCCTGCATCTGAAAAACGGGGATTTTGCCACCATCATCGGATCCAACGGAGCCGGTAAATCCACCATGTTCAATGCCATCTGCGGAGATTTTCTGACAGATACCGGAGCGGTGATCCTGGACGGACAGGACATTACCTTCATGCCCCAGCACACCAGAGCGAGACAGATCGGCAGGCTGTATCAGGATCCCATGCGCGGAAGTGCACCGGGCATGACCATTCTGGAGAATCTGGCACTGGCGGCAGGCAAGGGCGGCTGGCTGTCCTTCATTACAAGAGCAGAGAAGAAGGCATTTGCCGAGCAGCTCTCCCGACTGGAGATCGGTCTGGAGGACCGCATGGACCATCCCGTAGGCCTTCTGTCCGGAGGTCAGCGGCAGGCACTGACCCTTCTCATGGCAACCATTCATCCGCCGAAGCTTCTCCTGCTGGATGAGCATACCGCAGCCCTGGATCCTGCCACTGCAGAAAAGGTGCTGAAGCTGACCCGAGAAATCGTCGAGGAGAACAAGATCACCACGCTGATGATCACCCATAACATGGAGGATGCTCTCCGCATGGGCAACCGGACCCTGATGATGGATTCCGGAAACATCGTCATCGATGTGGAGGGAGAGAAAAGAAAAAACTTAACCGTACAGGATCTGCTGGAGCAGTTCAAGGCCGGCGCCGGAAAAGCGCTGGACAACGATCGAATTCTGCTGCAGAAATAATGGAACCGGGGGACGGAGGAAGTGTTCCGCGAAAGCGGAACACTTCCTCCGTCTTTCTCCGTTCCGGTTTTACCACATATTTGTACAAAATTGTCAGATAATTACTGAAAATGTTCAATGAAGCACAGAATATCACTTGCATTCAGAGGATAAAGCTACTAAACTAAAGGTAAGCATGCATGTGGGTCGGGCAATGAATTTCATTTCAAAGAAACTCTCGCTTTCGGAAGCGGAGAACGTATCTTCTGCTGAACTGAGGGTGACTCCAGATTGCCTCCTTCCCGCCTGCCAATGCCGAAAACATGTATAGGATAAATGTTTAGGAGGATTCGTAAACTATGGTTGAAAAGAAAGTATTTGGTTATCCTGAATTCGATGCGCAGGGTGAGGAGATCCTGTCTACCTATGACAACGAGTACCGTGATATGCTGATGGATATCCGTCTGTACCGTATGCCTGCAGGAACTGCAAGAGAGTTCGGACGTGAGGGCGAGGAGTGTGCTGTACTTCTGATGTCCGGAAAGATCACCTTTGCATGGGAGGACAATAAAGAGACTGTATCCAGAGAGAGCATCTGGAAGGGCGGTCCATACACTGTTCATGCCTGCACAGGAACTAAGATTACTGTAACAGCTGAAGAGGATGCTGAGATCTGGGTTCAGTATACAAAGAATGAGACTGTATTCCCTTCACACCTGTATCTGCCTGAGGAGTGCCCGTGGAAATGGTCCGGAATCGGCAAGATGGGCGATGTTGCAAGACGTCGTGTAAACACTATTATCGATAAGGATATTGTTCCTGCTTCCAACATGGTTCTCGGTGAGATCATGAACGAGAGAGGAAACTGGTCCGGATACCTTCCACACAGACATCCGCAGCCGGAGCTGTATTACTTCAGATTCGACCGTCCGGAAGGCTTTGGTGCAAGCTTTGTTGGTGATGATGTATTCAAGAGTGTTGACAACAGCTTCTCTGCAATCCCGGGCGGAAAACTGCATCCACAGGCTGTAGCTCCCGGATACAGAATGTACACTGTATGGGCGATCCGTCATCTGGATGATGATGTATGGCTTCAGACCTCTCGTTTCACTGATGAGAGATATGACTGGATCATGGACATCGATACCGACTCTGATTTCTACAAGATGCCGGAGGAATAATCCTTCCATGAAAGTCTGTAATGCATGAAGCAATCGGCTTTCAATTTATATCAGTCCTGTCAGGGGGCAGCTGCTTTTGCGGCTGTCCCCTTTTGTCTCTTTGAGAAAGACAAAAGTCTTTCTCAGAAAGTAAACTTGCTCTTCCATAATCAAAATCCCTATGCTATACTACTCACTGTACGCAGAGTTACATTCTACAAGATTCCTGTGCCGGCAAGGCGCAGAAGAAGCACAGGAAACCATGAAACGTGAAATCCCTGTGCCGGCAAGATGCAAGAGGAGCACAGAAGACACAAAAAATCAAATAATCCCGGACAGACTGTCCGGTCAGAGGAGGATAATTATGGAAATCTTATATAAAAGCACCCGTGGTGCCGAGGAAAATGTACCCGCTTCCAAAGCCGTTCTGAATGGTCTGGCTGTAGACGGCGGACTGTACGTACCACAGGAATTCCCGAAGCTGGATGTTTCCCTGGAGGCCTTGGCCGAGATGTCCTATCAGGATGTTGCCTATGAGGTAATGAGCAGATTCCTTACTGATTATACAGAGGAGGAACTGAGACACTGCATCAACAGTGCGTATGATGAGAAGTTTGACACACCGGCGATCGCGCCGCTGCATGCTGCTGACGGTGCGGAGTTCCTGGAGCTGTTCCATGGAAAAACCATCGCCTTCAAGGATATGGCGCTTTCGATCCTGCCGTACCTGATGACAACCGCTGCGAAGAAGAACAATGTAAAGAATGAGATCGTGATCCTGACAGCGACCTCCGGCGATACCGGAAAAGCAGCAATGGCAGGCTTTGCAGATGTACCGGGCACAAGGATCATTGTATTCTACCCGAAGGGCGGCGTTAGCCCGGTTCAGGAGAAGCAGATGGTGACCCAGAAGGGAGAAAATACCTACGTAGTTTCTATCAAGGGAAACTTTGACGATGCCCAGACCGGAGTAAAGAAGATCTTTGGAAACAGAGAGCTGGAAAAGGAGCTGGACGGAAAAGGCTTCCAGTTCAGTTCTGCAAATTCCATCAACATCGGTCGTCTGATCCCGCAGGCAGCCTACTATGTATATGCCTATGCTCAGATGGTAAAGAGCGGTGAGATCAAGGCAGGCGAGAAGATCAATATTGTTGTACCAACCGGAAACTTCGGAAACATTCTTGCTGCGTACTATGCAAAACAGATGGGCATGCCCTTCGGCACCTTTATCTGTGCATCCAATGAGAATAAGGTCCTCTTCGATTTCTTCCGTACGGGAACCTACAATAAAAAGCGTGAGTTTATCCTGACCACATCCCCGTCCATGGATATTCTGGTGTCTAGCAACCTGGAGCGTCTGGTCTATCTGATCGGCGGATCCGATACAGAGGCTGCAAAGGCACGCATGGAGGCACTGAACAGCGAAGGAGAGTATCAGATCTCTGCAGAGATGCAGGAGAAGATCGCTGATTTCCGCGGCTACTATGCTTCCGAGGAAGAGGTTTCCGCTACAATTGCGGATATTTACGCGAAGGAAAAATATGTTATTGATACCCATACAGCAGTAGCTGCTGCTGCTTACAGAAAATATGCTGCTGAGACCGGCGATCAGACAAAGACGGTCATTGCTTCTACCGCAAGCCCCTATAAGTTTGCAAGAGCCGTACTGCATTCTATCGATGCAAAATACGATGCGCTGACCGATCTGGAGCAGTTTGATGCCCTGCATGAGGTCTCCGGCGTACAGATCCCGCAGGCCATTGAAGAGATCCGCACCGCACCGGTTCGTCATGACCGCTGCGTGGAAGTGGATGAGATGGAGAAGGCTGTAAAAGAGATACTTGGATTATAATGGAACGAGGGGACGGTGCTGCTGTTCCGCCTGAAAGCGGAACGGCAGCACCGTCCCCTCGTTCCACGTGTATTTTCAGAATACTATTTATGTATTGTGTGTATTGCCTGCTTCAATATCACACATATTTTCGTCAAAATATACACTTTTTGTTGAGTGGGACAGGCATGTGTGATATAATTCACACGGACTTTAGGGGCATAGTCTGCCCTGTTTTAATGAAATACCTGCGACATACAACTACGCAGAGGTTCCGGTCCGGACAGCGGAAAATCCGTTCTGGAATGGTAACAAATAAGAAAGAAAAGAGGAAGCGGAATATGACTCTTCAGGAAACAATTGCGGCTATTGGACCGCTGGACAAAAAAGCAGAGGAGCTTTGCATGGAGCACTGGGATGCTCTGGCTAAGCCTTTGAGAAGTCTGGGAAAATTTGAAACCTGTCTGGCACAGATTGCGGGCATTCAGCGAAATCCCAAAATTGATATTGAGAAAAAAGGTCTGATCGTTATGTGCGCAGACAATGGAGTTGTGGTTGAGGGTGTCACCCAGACCGGTCAGGAGGTCACTGCGCAGGTTGCGGAAAACTTTGCGGAGGAGAAGAAGGCTACCACCACAATCCTTTGCCGGAAGGCGGGGGCGGATATCTTCCCCATTGACATTGGTGTATACAGAGATACAAAGATCCGGAACTGCAAGATCGCATATGGAACAAAGAACCTTTATAAAGAGCCTGCCATGACGCGGGAGGAAGCCATCCGTGCCCTGGAAACAGGCATTAACCTGGCAGCTGAGAAAAAGGAAGAGGGCTACAAACTTCTTGCTGTGGGCGAGATGGGCATCGGAAATACCACTACAAGCAGTGCAGTGGCTTCTGTTTTGATGCACCGTCCCGTAGAGGAAATGACAGGACGCGGTGCCGGTCTTTCTTCCTCCGGTCTTGCCCGAAAAATCGAGGTCATCCAGCATGCCATCGAGCTGCATCAGCCGGATCCGGAGGATGCCATTGACGTGCTTGCCAAGGTTGGCGGACTGGATATCGCCGGAATGGCAGGTGTGTTCCTGGGCGGTGCGGCCTGCAGGATCCCTGTGGTGATCGATGGTTTTATTGCAGGAGTGGCAGCTCTTGTGGCTCAGCGGATCTGCCCGGCATGTGGTGACTATATGATCGCATCCCATATTTCTCAGGAGCCGGCTACGAAGCAGGTTCTGGCAGAGCTTGGGAAGGAAGCCTTCATCAATGCGGATATGCATCTCGGAGAAGGAAGCGGCGCTGTTATGCTGTTCCCCTTCCTGGATATGGCAGCAGAGGTCTACTTTAACATGGCTACCTTCCAGGAAAATGATATCGAGAACTACGTTCCGCTGGATTGATGACGGAACAATTCCTTTACTGATGACAGAGATAAAAGAGAAGGAGTGCAAGCATGCTGTACGTGATCACCGGCGGCTCCGGAAGCGGAAAATCCCGCTATGCGGAGCAGCAGATCCTGGATCTGGGACCTGCAAGACGAATCTATATCGCCACGATGCACCCGTATGACGAGGAGAGCTTTGCAAGGATCGACCGTCATCGTGCCATGCGTGCCGAAAAGCAGTTTGAAACGCTGGAATGCTACACGGATCTGAAAAATTTGGAGATCCCCTCCGGAGCCAACGTGCTTCTGGAGTGCATGTCCAATCTGACAGCCAATGAGATGTACGAACCCGGCGCTGCCGGAGAGGATACCGTGGAGGAGATCCTGGAGGGAATCCGTTCGGTACAGAAGCAGGCGGCAAATCTGGTGATCGTTACCAACGAGATCTTTTCGGACGGGATCGAGTATGATCCGGAAACTGTCCGGTACCAGCAGTATCTGGGACAGATCAACCAGACCCTTGCAGCCATGGCGGACATGGTTACGGAGGTCGTGTACGGAATCCCGCTCATGATCAAGAGAACTATGTAAGATACAGGAGATAACAATCGTATGAAGAAACTCATCAACAACTGCATCGTGGCCTTTTCCATGTATTCCAAGATCCCCATGCCCATGGCGGACTGGAATAAGGAAAACATGAAATATGCCATGTGCTTCTTCCCATTGATCGGTCTTGTGATCGGAGCGCTGGAATTCGGCTGGTGGAATCTGATGCTCTGGCTGGATTTCGGAACCATATTCCGGGCAGCGGGAATGGTGCTGATTCCCATTCTGGTGACCGGCGGCATTCATCTGGACGGCTTGCTGGACACGGCGGATGCCTTAAGCTCCTGGAGGGAGCGGGAGCGGAGACTGGAGATCCTGAAGGACTCCCATGCGGGAGCATTTGCCGTGATCATCGGCCTGGCCTTCATGACTGCCTGCATCGGCGGGGCATCGGAGGTAACCGGGGAGGCAGTGCCTTCTCTTTGTTTTTCCTTCGCCATTGCCAGATGCCTTTCTGCTCTGTCCGTTGAAAATTTCCCCAATGCCAATCCAAAGGGAACAGCGGCAGCCTTTGGCAGCAATTCCTACAGAAGACGGGTCAATCTGACCATGATCGTCTATCTGGTCCTGTTCTGCGGAGCAGCGATCCTGCTGCAGCCTGTTCTGGGAATCGTCATGACCGCAGCGGCCTTCGCAGCCTGGGGCTGGTATTACCGGATGGCCATGAAATATTTCGGCGGTATCACCGGTGATCTTGCCGGCTGTTTTACCTGCGTCAGTGAGATGGCCATGCTTCTTGCAGTTGTAATTGTAAATGGAATCATGCGCGCATTGTGACTTTCGAGTGAAGAATGTGTAAATCCGGGAACAGTATAGGCGGCAGAGTTGGTTCGAACAGAAAAAAATATATATTTGTGGAGGCGATCAAATGAAAATGATCATCGGAGGTGCATTTCAGGGGAAGCATGCCTTTGCGGAGCGCACCTGTGGAATACATGAGGGATGGGCAGACGGCCTGTCCTGTACATTGGAAGATATCTATACCTGCAGAGGGATCCGGCATTTTCACGAATATGTAAAAATGCTGATCAGGGAAGACAGGGATCCCGCGGCGTTTGTTCAGGAGCTGGCTGAGAAAAATCCGGACATTGTACTGGTAGTCAATGAAATCGGCTATGGTGTGGTGCCCATGGATAAGTTCGACAGAAAATACCGGGAAACGGTGGGACGGATCTGCGAGCAGCTGGCTGCAAGAAGCGAGGAGGTGTACCGGGTGGTCTGCGGAATCGGAACCCGGATCAAATAAGTATTGTATATGGGTAACTATTCTGAATAGTTGCTATTAAAGGAAAGAAATGGAAGGTGATTGCATATGCTGAAACTGATCATGATCCGTCATGGGAAGACATATGGAAATACCCTGGGACGTTACATTGGCATCACGGATGAACCTCTCCTGGAGGAGGAGAAGGAGGATCTGAAGCAGTATGCCTTCGAGTATGTGGATGCTGTTTTCGCCAGTCCGCTGAGGCGCTGTGTGGAAACGGCTGAGATCCTGTTTCCGGAGAAGGAACCGACCCTGGTTCCGGAACTGCGGGAATGTGATTTCGGTGAATTTGAGAATAAAAATTATCAGGAGCTCAGCGAAAATGCCAATTACCAGGCATGGGTAGACAGCGGCGGCCAGCTGGCTTTTCCGGGAGGAGAGGACAGAGGCCTGTTTCAGGAACGCTGTATCAGGGGCTTTGAGGAGATCATCCGGAAGGCTGTGAAGAAAAAATGGGAGCAGGTGGCTCTCGTGGTCCACGGCGGAACCATAATGGCCATTCTGGACCGCTACGGGATCCCGAAGGCAGATTACTTTGACTGGCATGTAAAGAATGCAGAGGGCTATTTTCTGCGTACGAATGCGGAGCAGTTCCTGACAGGAAAAAAGGAGCTTGTAGTAGACGGCAGGATCCGCCGGCAGAAGAAGGAGAATGCCTGATGGGGGAAGAAGCTGTGGAAGAAAACAAAACTAAGCCGGAGATTGCTGCAGATGACAGAGCAGAAACGGGCAGAGGCGCAGATGCTCCTGAAGGACCAATCGGAGAATGTCATGCTCACCTGTTCATGGACGGATATGATTACCGCCAGGCTGTGGCACGGCATCATCTGGAGCCGGATGAGTCGGCAGTTCGTGCGGCCCTTGCTTCCTGCAGAGATGCACAGGTGGAGTTTCTCAGAGACGGCGGTGATCATTACGGTGTATCTGTGCTGGGAAAACAGCTGGCTCCGGAGTACGGAATCACCTGCATCACACCTGTATTTGCCATCCATAAGGAAGGCACCTACGGAAAAGTGGTGGGAAGGAGCTTCTCGGATCGAAAGGAATACACGGCACTTGTGCAGGAAGCGAAGAAGCAGGGGGCGGATTTCATCAAGATCATGACCACAGGTATCATGACCTTTGCATCCGTTGGCGATCTGACCGGTACGCCGCTGGAAAAGGAGGAAATAAGGTGGATGACGGCCATCGCCCATGATGCGGGACTGTCTGTCATGAGCCATACTAACGGTGCGGAATCTGTGATCCGTGCCGCAGAGGCAGGAGTGGATTCCATCGAGCATGGAAATTTTCAGAATCAGGAAAGCCTGGCCGCTCTGGCCGAGCATCGGGTACTCTGGGTGCCTACCACGGTTACTGTAAAGAATCTCATCGGCTGCGGCAGATTTGATGACGCCGTTCTGCAGGAGATCTATCAGGACGTCTGCAGAAAGATCCGTATTGCCAGAGTGCTGGGAGTGCAGATGGCTCTGGGCTCCGATGCCGGTGCCTATTGTGTTCATCACGGAACAGGCATCCGTCAGGAGCTGGAAAGCTTTCAGAGTATATTTCCCGGTGATGAAAGTCTGGGTAAATATCTGAGGAAGGGCGAGGCTGAGATCCGTCGCCGGTTTGTGCCGCAGTAGTAATCAGGTTTACAAAGGAGAAATTCGTGAATCAGGATAATGAAACAAAGTACCCGGATCAGGATCATAAAACAGGTCTGGAGGAAATGTTCGTCTTAAAAAATCATAAAAAGCTTCGTCTGGGCTACACCACAGGATCCTGTGCGGCGGCTGCATCCAAGGCAGCGGCAGCTATGCTGCTCACCGGAGAAACCATCGAAGAGATTGCTCTGATGACGCCCAAAGGCATCCTGCTGCATCTTCTGATCGAGGAGATCAGAATGAAGAGAGAGGAAGAGGGGACAATTACAGAGGTAAGCTGTGCAGTCCGAAAGGACGGCGGCGACGATCCCGACGCCACCAACGGAATTCTGGTGTATTCCCGGGTGAAAAAAATCCCGGGGAAACGGAATGCCGACGAAGCAGATCCGGTACCGGAGAATCAGAAAACCGCCGGTGATGAGCAGTCACAGGAAAACCGGAGTGCCGATGGAGAGGAAACAGTACCGGAGAATCGGAAAACCACCGATGATGTGCAGTCACACAATAACGGCGAGCCGTGGGTACAGATCGACGGAGGCATCGGCGTGGGACGGGTCACAAAGCCCGGTTTGAACCAGCCTGTGGGAAATGCAGCCATCAACTCCACCCCGAGGCAGATGATCACCGAAGGAGTTCTTGAAGTATGCAGGCATGCAGGGTATAATGGCGGAATCGATGTGGAAATTTCCATTCCGGAGGGCGTGGAGATCGCAAAGAAGACCTTTAATCCCCGGCTTGGCATTGAAGGCGGAATCTCCGTGCTGGGCACCAGCGGTATTGTCATGCCCATGAGCGAGGAGGCTCTGGTCCGCAGCATCGGTGTGGAGATGAGATCCCTTTTCTCCAACGGGGGAGAATATCTGGTGATCACACCGGGCAATTACGGAGAGACATTTTCCCACAACATGTCCGGACTGGACCTGACCTATGAGATGAAATGCAGCAACTTTGTAGGTGAGACCATCGACCTGGCAGAGGAGCTGGGTGTAAAGGGAATTCTCTTTATCGCCCACATCGGCAAGTTTATTAAGGTCTCCGGAGGCATCATGAATACCCATTCCAGAGAGGCAGACTGCCGGGCGGAGCTGATGGCTGCAGCAGCAGTCAGAGCGGGAGCCGATGCAGCACTGGCAGGAAGGATCCTGGCCACCGGTACCACAGAGGAGGCACTGGATGTACTGGCAGAGGGCGGTGAGGAGCTGTACCGGAACACATTGGATGAGGTGTGCCGGAGAGTGCATTTTTATCTGAACAACCGCTGCAAGGGCGCTGTGAACATCGGTGCCATCCTGTTTTCCTCCGTGCGGGGAAAGCTTGGTGAGACCGAAAATGCACAGGAGCTGATCCGGCTTGTAAATCATAACGTGAATCAATAAGGATTCATACGTATCGCTGCATACTTAATTTGTTAGCTCTTAATTGGACTATCAGCAGGGAATGACTTTTTCCTCTCAGGAGGTGAGAAGCCGGACTTGAAAAAAAAGTAAATACAGCATGAACCATACAGTTCATGCAGAATGAGGTGTATATGAAAGGTAAATTAATTGGACTGGGTATCGGCCCCGGAGATCCGGAGCTTCTGACCCTGAAGGCACTGAGAATTGTAAAGGAAACAGAGGTGATCGCTGTTCCGGGAAAGGTGGCTGAGAATACGGTGGCATATAAGATCGTATCCCAGGCCTATCCGGAGCTGAAGGATAAGACCCTGCTTCCCATCGAATTCCTGATGACGAAGGATCCGGTGCTGCTGGATGAAAGCCACAATAAGGGAGCAAAGCAGATCATGGAGTATCTGGACCGGGGACAGGATGTTGCCTTCCTGACACTGGGTGATTCCACACTCTATGCGACCTATATGTATGTGCATCATATCGTGGCAGCTGCCGGCTATACGACCGAGATCGTCAGCGGCATTACCTCCTTCTGCGCAGTGGCAGCAAGACTGAACATGTCTCTGGTGGAGCAGTCCGAGGAGCTTCACGTGATCCCTGCCTCCTATCAGATCTTTGATGCGCTGAAGCTTCGCGGTACCAAGGTGCTGATGAAGGCAGCCTCCAAGATGCCGGAGGTAAAGGCGGCTCTTCGTGAGATCGACGCAGATGTGGTAATGATTGAAAACTGCGGCATGCCCGATGAGAAGATCTTCCGGGGCGTAGAGGAAATTCCGGACAACGCAGGCTACTATTCACTGATTATTGTAAAGGAGAAAAAGGCATGATCCATTTTGTAGGTGCAGGATCAGGTGCAGCAGACCTGATCACCATTCGCGGAAAAAAATTTCTTGAGGAGGCCGATGTGATCATCTATGCCGGCTCTCTGGTAAACCCGCAGCTTCTGGAGTATAAAAAGGAAGGCTGCGCAGTCTACAACTCAGCAACCATGACACTGGAGGAGGTGCTGGACGTATTCTTCGATGCAGAGGAGAAGGGTCTCACCACCGTTCGTCTCCACACCGGAGATCCCTGCCTTTACGGTGCGATCCGCGAGCAGATGGATGTGCTGGATGAGAAGGGGATCCAATACGATTCCACTCCCGGCGTCAGCTCCTTCTGCGGTGCTGCAGCAGCACTGAATCTGGAGTATACGCTGCCGGATGTTTCCCAGTCTGTGATCATTACCCGAATGGAGGGAAGAACACCGGTGCCTTCTAAGGAGAGCATTCAGTCCTTTGCGGCACATCGTGCAACCATGGTCGTATTCCTGAGCACCGGTCTTCTGGAGGAGCTGTCCAGACGCCTGATCGAGGGCGGATACACAGCTGATACGCCGGCTGCCATTGTTTACAAGGCAACCTGGCCGGAGGAGAAGAGCTTTGTCTGCACTGTCGGAACACTGGCACAGACCGCTAAGGAGAACAATATTACAAAGACTGCCCTTATGATCATTGGTGACGTGGTGACCCACAGTCATTATGACCGCTCCCTGCTGTACGATCCGGGATTCACCACAGAATTCCGTGATGCTTCAAAATAATGCATGACCGTTCACGGGAAACAGGTTGTATCCGTATTCCTAAACAGGCAGTCAGCACGCTTGAAATACAAGATGCAGAGGATGGGTATATGAAAATAACAGGAATCTGCTTTACCCGTTCCGGAATGGAGCTGGGAAGACGCATGCATGCATTTTTTTCGGAGCAGGGTGCAGGAAGGTCCGGAGCAGAAAGGACCGGGGCAGGGTGCACCGGTGAAGCCGGGGATGGCTCGGAGAATTCCGCCAGTGTCCCGTCAGCTGAGCCGATTCGGGACACCTGGTTCTGCAAGGGAAAGCTGTTCCGGGAGCAGCCTCCTGCTGATTTTGCTCTTGTGGAGGAGAGCATGCAGGAGTGGACCGGAAAGCATTTTGACGACTCCGATGCCATGATCTTTATCGGAGCGGCAGGGATCTGCGTCCGGGCGATCGCTCCTTATGTAAAGGACAAGAAAACCGACCCTGCGGTGCTGGTGTTTGATGAGAAGGGAACTTTCGGGATCTCCCTGCTGTCCGGCCATATCGGCGGGGCAAATGCACTGACCGACAGGCTGTGCCGGTATCTGGGAAGCATTCCCGTGGTCACAACCGCCACCGATGTGAACCACAAGTTTGCGGTGGATCAGTATGCTGCGGAGCATGGTCTTGCCATCGAAAGCATGTCTCTTGCAAAGGCTGTGGCAGCAGCACTGGTGGAGGGGAAGACGATTCCCTTCTCCGCTGATACTGAAATTGTGAGACAGGGTCCGGTTCCCGGAGGACTGAGGATCCTTCCTTATGAGGTAACTCCTGAGCATGAGGGCAGAGGGGACGTTTCTGTTTCGGAGCGGTCGGCTGAAGCAGCAGCTGGTTCTGAAGAGGCGGATCTCTTCGAACAAAAAGAGCCTCTGGGCATACACGTATCCCCCTTCACGGATCACAGCCCCTATCAGGAAACGCTCCGGCTGATTCCGAGGTGCATTACTCTTGGAATCGGATGCAGGCGGGATACACCGGTGGAGAAGATCGAGGCGCTGGTTGACCGGGTGCTGACCGAGCATCACATCCACCCGGAGGCAGTCTGCGCTGCAGCAACCATCGATCTGAAAAAGAACGAGCCCGGACTGCTGGAATTCTGCCGCAGAAGAAACCTGCCGCTGACGGTGTACAGCGCAGAGGAGCTGAAGGCGGTGGAGGGTGCATTTTCCGCATCCCCTTTCGTGTCCGGCATCACCGGCGTGGACAATGTCTGTGAGCGGAGTGCCGTGAAAAAAAGCGGCGGAACATTAATCGTTAATAAAACAAAGGGAGACAGCAGCACCTGTGCCGCTGCCCTGGAGGATTGGAGAATAAAGCTATGAGTACAATTTATGTTGTGGGCATTGGCCCCGGTGCCTATGAAAAGATGACCATCGAAGCTGCAGAGGCTTTGAGAAGCTGCGACGTGATCGTTGGCTATACCGTATATATCGACCTGGTGAAGGATCATTTTCCGGGCAAGGAATTCATGACCACACCCATGAGAAAGGAAGTGGACCGCTGTGTGCTGGCCTTCGAGGAGGCCAAGAAGGGCAAAATCGTTGCCATGATCTGCTCCGGCGATGCCGGCGTATATGGCATGAGCGGCCTGATGTATGAGGTGGGTGTGAATTATCCTGAGGTGGAGCTGAAGATCATTCCCGGCGTAACGGCTGCCATGGGCGGCGGCGCTGTTCTTGGTGCACCCCTGATCCATGATTTCTGCCTGATCTCCTTAAGTGATCTGCTGACTCCCTGGGAGAAGATCGAGAAACGGCTGCTGCTGGCATCGGAGGCGGATCTCAGCATCGTTCTGTACAATCCCTCCAGCAAAAAGCGTCACGACTATCTGCAGAAGGCCTGTGATCTGATGCTGCAGCACAAGAGTCCGGAAACCGTCTGCGGTCTGGTGGAAAATATCGGACGTGAGGGCGAGGCATACAAGGTGATGACACTGAAGGAGCTTCGTGATACAGAGGTTGACATGTTTACCACCGTTTTCATCGGCAATTCCCAGACCAGGGAAATTTCCGGAAAAATGGTGACTCCGAGAGGATATAAGAATGTATAACATTTTGCTGTTTGCCGGCACCACCGAGGGCCGGACCATAGCAGAGCAGCTGAAGGGCACGGGCAATGAGGTCTGTGTCTTCGTTGCAACGGAATACGGGGAAAGCCTGATCGATGCAGGAGACGGTGTCACCGTTGAAAGCGGCCGTCTCACCACGGAAGAGATGCAGGCCCGCATGGAGGCAGCACCCGATGCCCTTGTCATCGACGCCACACACCCTTATGCAGCGGTAGTGACCGAAAATATCCGTACTGCCTGTGAGGAGACAGGTCATTCCTATCTTCGTGTGCTGCGGGAGGGAAGCAAGGAGCAGCTCTCTGACGCAGTGTATGTGGAGAGTCCAAAGGCTGCGGCGGAATTCCTTGCGGGAACAGAGGGCAATGTCCTTCTTACTACCGGAAGCAAGGAGCTGCACTTCTTCACGGCTGTTCCGGAGTATCAGGAGCGTCTGTTTGCCAGAGTACTGTCCCTTCCTTCTGTTGCAGCATCCTGTGCAGAGCTGGGCTTCCAGGGACAGCATCTGATCTGCATGCAGGGACCGTTTTCTGCGGAAATGAACCGGGCATTGATCCATATGACCGATGCAAAGTATCTGGTAACAAAGGATACCGGCGTCACCGGCGGCTTCCCTGAGAAGGTGGAGGCAGCCCATGCCTGCGGCGTGCAGCTGGTGATCATCGGCCGGCCGCTGAAGGAGGAGGGAGTATCCGTAAAGGAGGCTCTTCGGATCCTTGGTGCTGCCGGAGAAGATGGGAAACATGCAGCGAAAGATTGGAGAGAAGAAACGCCGGAAGAAAACAGCGGCGGACCGGATGCATATGAAAGGATCGGAAAAGGAGAGACTGCAGCAAATGTTTCTCAGAAGGAGATTGCCCTGATCGGCATCGGTATGGGCGGCGAGGGCTGCCGGACCATGACGGTGGAGGCCCGCTCCTTCTGTGACAGAGCGGATCTGCTCATCGGCGCCGGCCGTATGGTGGATGCAGTTGCAGCTCCCGGACAGCAGGTGCTGAAGGAATACAGGTACGGTGTGATCGCAGAAGCCATTGAAAACAGCGATGCCTCAGTCATTGCCATTCTTCTTTCCGGCGATGTGGGCTTCTTCAGCGGAGCCAAAAAGCTGCTGGAGGTGCTGCCGGATCAGGTACAGGTCATGCCGGGCATCGGCTCCCTGGTGTATTTCTGCAGCCAGCTGCATCTGCCCTGGGAGGATATCAAAATTACCAGTAATCACGGCCGGATCAGCAACATGATCGGTCTGTGCGATACCCATAAAAAGGTCTTTTCCCTTCTTGGAAAGGAACAGGATGTGCGGGAGCTCTGCCGGAAGTTTACAGACTACGGCATGACGGATCTGACCATCCATGTAGGTGAAAAATTCGGCTATCCCCAGGAGCGGATCCTGCACGGAAAACCGGCGGATTTTCTGGAGTATTCCGGTGATCCCTTAAGTGTGATCGTGGTGGAGAATCCTTCTCCCCGCACGGTCGTTACCCACGGCATTCCCGATGAGGACTTCCTGCGTGACAAGGTGCCCATGACAAAGGAGGAGATCCGTGAGATCAGCCTGTCCAAGCTCCGTCTGGCAAAGGATTCTGTAATCTACGATGTGGGAGCCGGCAGCGGTTCCGTATCGGTGGAGATGGCTCGGATGGCTCTGGAGGGTCAGGTGTATGCCATTGAAAAAAATCCGACCGCAGTACAGCTGCTGCACGAGAATAAGAGAAAATTCCGGACAGACAATCTGGAGATCATAGAGGGACTGGCACCGGAGGCACTGAAGGATCTGCCTGTGCCCACCCACGCCTTCATCGGCGGCTCCTCCGGCAATATGAAGGAGATACTGGAGCTGCTGCTGGAGAAGAATCCGGCCATTCGGGTGGTGATCAATACCATCACGCTGGAATCCATCGGAGAGGCGCTGCAGTGCGTGAAGGAGCTTCCCTTTACGGATGTAGACATCGCTGCGGTTTCCACAGCGAAATCCAAGGCTCTGGGCAGATATCACCTGATGTTCGGCCAGAATCCGGTGTACGTAGTTTCCGGAACCGGAAATCCTGAGGAGGCTTAATTTCAAGTCGAGCTTCGCGAGACTTTGCGTGAGGCGCGCAGATTTGCTGTCTCACTTAAGCTTCAGCCGATATTTACCTATCCGAATCCGTGCGCATCCCCGCGGAGCTTTAAGCAGATGAAACGGAGATAAACATGAAACTTGACAGAATAATGATTGCTGCGCCCGCCAGCGGAAGCGGTAAAACGCTGATCACCTGCGGTCTTCTCGGACTGCTGAAGCGAAAGGGCTATCAGGTGGGCTCCTTTAAGTGCGGGCCGGACTTTATCGACCCCATGTTCCATACCAGAGTCATCGGAACAAAGAGCAGAAACCTGGATACATTTTTTACAGATCATGAAACCACCCGCAGCCTCCTTGCCAAAAATGCCGCCGACTGCGACATTGCGGTGATGGAGGGTGTAATGGGCTATTTTGACGGGATGGGTCTCAATGACTCCCGGGCAGGAGCCAGCGATCTGGCTCAGGTCACGGATACACCGGTGCTCCTGATCGTCAATGCCAAGGGCTGCAGCCGGTCCATCCTGCCGGCCATCAAGGGCTTTCTGGATTTTCAGGAAAAGCCCTGTATTAAAGGCATCATTCTGAACCGTGTCTCTCCCATGCTGTACCCCAGAATGAAGGAGATGATCGAATCAGAGCTGGACACAAGGGTCGTCGGCTATGTGCCTGTACTGACGGACTGCGTGCTGGAAAGCCGCCATCTTGGACTGATGATGCCCGATGAGATCGAGGATCTTCGCGGAAAGCTGGATCGTCTTGCCTCGGAGCTGGAACAGTCTCTGGATCTGGAGGCGATCCTGCAGCTGGCAGGAGAAGCACCGGAGCTGCCGGAGAGCCGGTTGATTTTTGGTGAGACTTCAAAAACACCCGTTCAGGAACCGATCAGTGAGGATCACAGAGCCGGGAATTCATTGGAAAGCGATAAGCCGGCAGAACACGCATTTCGTGAGCGTGTCAGAAGCAGAGGCATACGCATCGGCCTGGCCAGGGATGAAGCCTTCTGCTTTATGTATGAGGATAATCTGACGCTCCTTCGGGAGATGGGGGCTGAGCTGATAGAGTTTTCTCCCATTCATGACCGGCAGCTGCCGGAGAATCTGGACGGGCTTCTGTTCCACGGCGGGTATCCGGAACTGTATACAAAGGAACTGAGTGAAAATACGTCCATGAGACAGTCCATTAAGACGGCTCTGGATGATGGCATGATCTGTATGGCAGAGTGCGGCGGCTTTCTGTATCTTCATGAGGAACTGGAGGATACAGAGGGACAGGCCTGGCCCATGGTGGGAGCAGTGCCCGGAAAAGCCTGGTACACCGGGAAGCTTCAGCGCTTCGGCTACATTACCTTATCGGGAGGAAGGCTGTTCGGAAAGGACGTGGGCGACATCCGTTCCCATGAATTCCATTACTACGATTCTCCCTGCAACGGTGAGGAATATCTGGCACAGAAGCCTGCAGCGAAAAGAAGCTGGCGCTGTGAAAACAGCGGAGATACCCTGTTCTGCGGCTTCCCGCACCTGTATTATTACGCTAATCCCCTGATCCCGAAGGCATTTCTGGAGAGGATTCTAGATCATCCGGAGCGATGAGCGGATCGTTAGACGAGAAGAATAGAAGAAGATCATCCGGAGCAACGGGCGGTCGTTTCGGATGAGAAGAGAGGAAACCTGACAACATGATTGAGCAACTGTTACTTGTAGAACGTTTTATCCCTGCCGCGGTGCTGGGCTTTGTACTGGATCTGATCTTCGGAGATCCCCGGTGGCTGTACCATCCGGTGCGGGTCATCGGCAATATGATCTCCCTTTTTGAGAAGGTGCTGCGTGCCCTGTTTCCGAAAACAAAGGTCGGGGAACGGATCGCAGGTGTCGTTCTGGTGATTCTTGTCACCGGCATTACAACCTTCGTAACCTGGGGGATCCTGCACCTTTTGTACGGATGGAACTTCTGGGCGGGCTTCGCTCTGGAGACCTTCTGGTGCTACCAGCTGCTTGCCACGAAATCCCTGAAGGTGGAGAGCATGCGGGTGTATACGGCAGTGAAGACCGGCGATGTGGAGCAGGCGAGAACAGCCGTTTCCATGATCGTGGGCAGGGATACAAAGAGCCTGTCCATGGAGGGTGTAACAAAAGCTGCAGTAGAAACGGTAGCGGAAAATTCCTCCGACGGAGTGATCGCCCCCCTATTGTTTATGATGATCGGCGGCGCCGCAGGAGCATTTTTCTACAAGTCCATCAACACCATGGATTCTATGGTTGGCTATGTAGACGGCCGGTTTAAATATTTCGGTACCTTTGCCGCAAAGCTGGATGATGTGGTAAACTTCATTCCCGCGCGACTGGCAGGCCTTCTGATGATCCTTGCCAGCTTCCTCTGCGGCTTCAACGGGAAAAATGCCAACAGGATCTTCTGGCGCGACAGGAGGAACCATGCCTCCCCGAATTCTGCCTATACGGAATCTGTGATGGCTGGAGCCCTGGAGATACAGCTGGCGGGTGATGCCTGGTATTTCGGTGTCCTGCACAAAAAGAAAACCATCGGTGATCCCATCCGGCCGGTGGAGGCGGAGGATATTCCCCGATCCAACAGGCTGCTGTACGGCACGGCCATCCTGTCGCTTCTTGTGTTCGGGCTGATCCGTGCAGGGATACTGCTATTCATATATCAGTAGGGGATGACTCCCGCCTCTTAGACGGTGAGTTGTCGACATGAATTCTGAATAGCTGCTCTGAAATATCCTATTGATGATTGTAATAACTCGTTACCTATGAAGAGGGATTTTTCTCGTCTGAGACAATAAGAATCCCGGAGAAATTAAGATATGAAAAAACAGATACATGGCGGAGATGTATACCGTTATAAAGATGCATTGGATTTTTCCTCCAACATGAACCCTCTCGGCACTCCCGAATCCGTGATCCGGGCAGCCGGAGAAAGCATGGAGAAGATCTGTAATTATCCGGACATTCAGCAGGAGGAGCTGATCCGGGGGCTTTCTGCATACGAGCAGGTCCCCGCTGAGTGGATCATCTGCGGCAATGGAGCCGCAGAGGTGATCTTTACCCTGGTCCATGCAGTGAAGCCAAAGAACGCATTGCTTCTGGCGCCTACATTTGCGGAATATGAGCAGGCTCTGGAGGCAGAAAACTGCTCGCTGCAGTTTCATATGCTGAAGGAGGAACAGGGATTTCTTCCGGATGAAAGCCTGCTGGACCAAATTACTGAGGAGCTGGATATGCTGTTTCTCTGCAGTCCCAATAATCCCACCGGTGTGCTGATCCCCCCAGTGTTAATGGACAGGATCCTGGAGAAATGCACAGAAACCGGGACACTGCTAGTGATCGATGAATGCTTTCAGGACTTCATTCCCAAACCGGAAAGCTATACAAGAAAGGGAGACCTGGAGAACCATCCGAACCTTTTCCTGCTGAAGGCATTTACCAAGCGCTATGCAATGGCTGGTATTCGTCTGGGCTACGGTCTGACCTCTGACCGGGAACTGATGGAGCGGATGCACAGAAGCGTACAGCCCTGGAATGTGTCTATTCCGGCGCAGGCAGCCGGTGTGGCAGCTCTGAAGGAAACAGAGTATCTGGAGGAGGGAAGACAGATCGTCTTCCGGGAGCAGGTCTTCCTGAAGGAAGGCTTGAAGACTCTTGGATTCAGGGTCTATGATTCCAGTGCCAACTATATTCTGTTCCGTGGACCAAAGGGACTTGTGGAAAAAGCCTGGAAATCAGGCATTCTGATCCGGGACTGCAGCAACTACAGGGGGCTGGAGGAAGGATATTATCGTGTGGCAGTGCGGACTCATGAATTGAATGAGAAACTGCTGGAAGCATTGGCAGACTGAAGGAGAGGAAAACAAATGGCAAGAGCAAAAGCAATAATGGTGCAGGGAACCATGTCCAACGCAGGAAAGAGCCTTCTTGCAGCAGGACTCTGCCGGATCTTTAAACAGGACGGCTATAAGGTGGCACCCTTTAAAGCCCAGAACATGGCTTTAAACTCCTTTATCACAAAGGAAGGACTGGAGATGGGACGTGCCCAGGTCATGCAGGCGGAATGCGCCGGCATTGAGCCATCGGTACTGATGAATCCCATTCTTCTGAAACCGACCAATGACGTTGGTTCCCAGGTCATTGTCAACGGAGAAGTGCTGGGCAGCATGGATGCCAGAAGCTATTTTCAGTATAAGCCTAAGCTGATCCCGGATGTCATGAAGGCCTATGATCAGCTGGCGGAGGAGAATGATATCATTGTCATCGAGGGAGCGGGCAGTCCCGCAGAGATCAATCTGAAGAACGATGACTGTTTCGTAAACATGGGAATGGCAAAGCTGGCCAAGGCGCCGGTTCTTCTTGTGGGAGATATCGACAGAGGCGGTGTATTTGCCCAGCTCATCGGTACGGTCATGCTGCTGGATGAGGATGAGAAGGACTATGTCAAGGGCCTGATCATCAATAAGTTCCGCGGGGACAAGACGATTCTGGATCCCGGTGTGGAGATGCTGGAGGACATGGCGAAGATTCCCGTAGTCGGTGTTGCTCCCTATCTGAAGATCGAGGTGGAGGA
The DNA here is from genome assembly GCA_030527645.1 of Lachnospiraceae bacterium. Taxonomy (GTDB): domain Bacteria; phylum Bacillota; class Clostridia; order Lachnospirales; family Lachnospiraceae; genus JAKSRN01. Next base: position 34,606 of record JAUNAJ010000010.1, read on the forward strand.
CGAGGACAGCCTCACCGAGCGCTTCAACGGAAGCCAGGAGGTGGGACTTATCGATATCGCCGTGATTCGTGTTCCGAGGATCTCCAACTTTACCGATTTTAATCCCTTTGAGAGTATGCCCGGTGTTTCCCTTCGCTATGTGCAGCATGCAGGAGAGCTGAAGCACCCGGATATGATCATTCTTCCGGGAACGAAGAATACCATGGAGGATCTGCTCTGGATGCGCCAGAATGGTCTGGAGGCAGCCGTGCTGAAGGCAGCCGGAGAAGGAACCATTATCTTCGGTATCTGCGGCGGTTACCAGATGATGGGAGAGACTCTGTCTGATCCCATGGGTGTGGAAGCCGGAGGATCCATCCGCGGCATGGGGCTGCTCCCCATGGATACCGTATTTGAGGGTGAAAAGACCAGAACCAGAGTATCCGGTACCTTCGGATCCGTGCAGGGAGTACTGGAGGGGCTGTCCGGTACAGAGCTGGAGGGCTATGAGATCCATATGGGAGTCAGCACACTGAAGGAAGGTGCCGCGACCCTCACCTCCATTGAGGATACCAACAAAGCCGGTTCAGAAGTGAAGGCGGACGGTGCCCAGAAGGAGAACTGCTACGGTTCCTACGTACACAGCATTTTTGACAAAGAGCTTGTGGCAAAGAGAATTGTAGAAAGCATCGGAAAAAAGAAGGGCATCGACACCTCTGAAATGACCGGTGTGGATTATCAGACCTTCAAGGAGACCCAGTACGACATTCTGGCGGCTGAGCTCCGGAAGCATATGGATATGGAGAAGATCTATCAGATCCTGAATGAAGGGATCTGAAATGAACGCAGCGCATGCAGGTCCACCGGACCTGTGCGCCCGGTGCCGAGTCTTGCGACCTCGACATGAACCAGCGAACTGAAAACAGAATCATACATAGAAAGGAGAAAGCAGGAGAGTGCAGCCGGTGTGCAGCACATCCCTCCCCGGCTGACAGAGGCAGGGGCCCTGCTGAAGAGTTGATGAAACATGAAATAGAACTGGAAAATGTCCGCCCGATGGACATCGAGGGAAGAAGCTTTGAGATCATCACAGAGGAGCTGGGTGACAAAGAACTGATTCCGGGGACCGAGCTGATCGTAAAGCGCTGCATTCATACCAGCGCGGATTTTGACTATGCAGACAATCTCTGCTTCTCCGACGGGGTAGTGGAGAAAGCCATGGAGGCGATCAAGGAGGGGGCTGTCATCGTAACAGATACCCAGATGGCCCGTTCCGGCATTAATAAAAAAGCCCTGGCAAGATACGGCGGTGAGGTGTTCTGCTTCATATCCGATGAGGATGTGGCAGCAGAGGCCAAGGAGCGAGGAGTGACCCGCGCTGTTGTAAGCATGGAAAAGGCAGCAAAAATGAACCGGAAAATCATCTTTGCCATCGGAAATGCACCCACTGCTCTGGTTCGTCTCTATGAGATGATCGAAAACGGCGAGCTGGATCCTGCTCTTGTAATCGGTGTACCCGTAGGCTTTGTTAATGTGGTACAATCAAAAGAACTGATCATGCAGACAAAGGCACCCTATATTGTAGCGAGGGGCAGAAAGGGCGGAAGCAACGTGGCAGCATGTATCTGCAATGCACTGCTCTACATGATCAATAACGATCGGCTGTATTAATGATTCTACGTTTCACTTCGATCGGCGCTCATGCAGGTCCACCGGACCTATGCGCCCCGCGCAGAGCCTCGCGAAGATCGACTTGAATAGAGGATTGAAATTGCTGCCGGTATTAATAAATGAAAGATAGTACAGAACATGACAGACGAATATCAGAAGCAGACACGAAGAAATAAAACCTACAGCAGCGGCAGAAACCGCCGCAGCGGTGCAGGAGAAAACAGAATAATCAGAAATCCCGAGACAGACGGTGTTTCTTCTGAGAAGCGTGTGACATCGAGACATTATTCCGGAGAGATCCCGGCAGAACATATTCAGAAGAATGCAGCTGCTGATCCATCCACGGGAAGTTACCGAAGTCCGGGAACGACAGGGAACCATGCGGAAAGAGACCGAAGGCGGAAGCCTGCGCAAAGGCCGGCGGGAAGCAGCCGGAAGAGCGGAGCAGCAGTGAAGTCACCGGAAAGCAGCCGGAAGAGCGGAGCAGCAGCGAAGTCACCGGGAAGCAGCCGAAAGACAAGAGCTGCAGTGAAACCAGCGGGCAGCGGTACTGTGAGCAGATCGAATGTACCTGTGCATGAAGAACGGGATCGTGTACGTCAGGAACGCCGGAGAAAAGCAGCGGAAAGAAGGAAACGTCAGCTGATTCTTCACTGTATTCTGGCAGCCGCAGTTGTTATAGCTCTGATAACCGGACTTGTGATCCTGCGAAATCATTGGAAGCAGAAGGCACTGGAACCGGAAGGAGGTACCGGCACCAATATTCTTCAGGCGGCAGAGGATGCCATGGAAGGTTCATCCGGCACTAGCGGATCCGGAACAGCCGGAAGCGGAGCCGCAGGAGAAAACTCCGAAACCGGAGACCTGTCTGACAGCGGATCAGATCCTGCATCCGCTGCAAATAGCGGAGCAGACGTTGCAGACAGCGAGTCGGTGGATCAGATTTCTGCAGAGACCGGATCTGAGGATACGGAATCTGTGACCTATGACAACAGGGACGGCAGCATCACCCTCTGCATGGTAGGCGACGTGATCCTTCATCAGAGGCTGCTGGATGCATCCAATACCGGAGACGGCTACAACTTTGATCACCTCTTCGCAAATGTTTCGGATGAGGTGAAAAAGTATGACATCCGAATAGCTAATCAGGAGAGCATTATGGGAGGTCCTGAACTGACCTACAGCGGCTATCCATATTTCAATTCGCCCTATGAAGAAGCAGATGCTCTTGCCGATGCAGGCTTTAATGTTGTGCTTCAGGCATCCAATCATGCGCTGGATAAAGGTGCAGAAGGAATTCAGAACTGCCTGTACAACTGGAATACCAGCCATCCTGAGATTGCGGTACTTGGAATTCATGATGACAGTCTTCCTTCACTGGATTACTGGGTATTTGAAAAGAACGATATATCCGTGGCTGTTCTCAACTACACCTACGGATGCAATCTGCATAACGATGAGATCGCCAGCGGTGAGCTTGCCGGAGAAGTCAGCTTTCTTGATGCAGAGAAGGTACAGCAGGATATTGCCCGCGCCCGGGAGGAGGCAGACTATATCGTGGTATGTCCTCACTGGGGAGAAGAAAATGAGATGGTTCCCGACAGCTATCAGGAGACTTGGATGGAAAACTTCCTGAGCTGGGGAGTTGATCTGGTGATCGGTACCCATCCTCATGTACTTCAGCCCGTTGAGACCTATACAAGATCAGACGGCAGTCAGATGATTGTTTATTATTCACTGGGAAATTTCATTTCCAATCAGGAGAGCAGTGCCGGAAATGTTGGCGCTATGGCACAGGTCGTAATCGACCGGGATGAACAGGGAAATGTATATACCGCTGACTACGGTGTTCGTACTCTGGTGACACATGAAAGTCGGGATGGCGAAGCATTCACGACATATTTCCTGGACGAGTATTCCGAGGAAATGGCAGAAGAGAACGATGTCCGTGCCACTGATCCCGAGTTCAGTTACAGCTACTGTACAGAGCTTGAAGATCAGATATTTGGAGAAATCAGAAAACTTACTGTTAAATAATTTAGAAAAGCAGCTTTCGATCCGTTCGGAAGCTGCTTTTATGTTACGTGAACAGGTACGCTTTTACTGTTGTATTTGCCTTGACGTACCTGTTATTATGAATTAAAATTAAATAATACGAAGATTATTCAGAATCGTCTGACTATTATATGGCAATTCCGAATTGTTTTACGATGTGCAACTGTTAATCATTACCAGAATATATTCTGAAAATGGCTTCAGTTCGACTTGAACTGCAGCTTTCAGCAATACAGGAGGAAAAAAGATGGAGACAACGACGAGAGAGATCAAGCGAATCGGCGTTCTCACTTCCGGAGGCGATGCCCCCGGAATGAATGCAGCAGTTCGTGCCGTTGTAAGAACTGCGATCTATAAGGGAATTGAGGTTTACGGAATCAGACGCGGCTGGCACGGTCTGATCACCAATGACGTGATCCGCATGAACAACGATGATGTATCCCATATCATCAACCGGGGCGGAACCGTGCTATTTACTGCAAGAAGTGACGATTTCCGTACCAAGGAAGGCCGCAAAAAAGCCTACGATACCTGTAAGTTCCTTGGATTGGACGGCATCGTGGCAATCGGAGGTGACGGTACCTTCGCAGGCTGCATGGCTCTGTCCAGCGAGTATCCGATCTCAGTTGTGGGAATTCCCGCCACCATTGATAATGATATCGGCTGCACCCATTATTCCATCGGATACGATACTGCTGCCAACACTGCAATCGACGCCATCGATAAGCTGAGAGATACCATGGCATCCCATGAGCGCTGCTCTGTCATTGAGGTAATGGGTCATCGTGCAGGTAATCTGGCTATGTACGTGGGAATTGCTACCGGTGCAACTGCAGTACTGGTTCCGGAAGAGGACTATGATTTTGAGAAGCATGTTGCATCCAAGATCCGTCAGGCGAAGCTGGGCGGCAGAACCCACTACATGATCATTGTTGCCGAGGGTGCAAAGCGCAATACAGACGGTTCCCTCGATAATGAGACAGTAGGAAACGGATCTGCCGGCGAGCAGGTTGCAGACGCTCTGAGAAAAGAGATGGGACTGGACCCGAGAGTTACCGTTCTCGGTCATATCCAGCGAGGTGGTTCACCAAGTGCACGAGATCGTGTCACAGCAACCAGAATGGGCTATTTTGCAGTAATGGCTATACTGGAGGGCAAGACAAATATCGTGATCATTCACGACCACGGTCAGATCACAACCATGGATATGACAGAAGCACTTGCCATGAAGAATGAGCTGAATGCCGATGAGGTTGAGGTTCTGGAGGCAATGACTGCAAGTCCGCTGGATCATTTCTGATGAAACAGAATGTGGTGGCGATCACAATTTATGCCGCATTCATAAAAAGGTAAATAATAATTGTAAACGGCTGCCTGAACCAGGCAGTCGTTTTTTGTATTTGCGCGAACAACGAGCCATGCGGATATGCCTGCATGTCCATATGGCGACTGCCGCGACAACTTGAGAAACTCGCAAAGCATGTTGCTCATAGTTTTGTCTTGACCGACACTTCTGTCATCAAGGATCAGCTGTTCATTCTACCAGCTCCTTTGCGTCTTTCGCATGATCCACATACAGCTGACGGATCCTTTCTCTCTGACCAAGTCCGATGAGGTGTGCCTCTACGGCAAAACCTTCCGCCTCCAGAATCGATTTCCAGGAATCCTCATCCTCTCCGGCAAGATCATTGTTGGCATGATCCCCGGCAACGATCATAAAGGGGCTGATGTGGATCTTTGACGGTTTCAAAATCTTCAGATCCTTCAGTACAGAATCCAGCTCCGGATAGCCCTCTACCGTACCAAGGAAGAAATTGGTATATCCAAGGTCACGGAAGAGGTAGTTTAAAGCCGGATAGACAAAGTTGGAATAATGCTCGGAACCATGTCCCATGAAGAGTACCGCCTCATCGGGGTTTACAAAGCTGAAATCCTCATGGAGTGCTTCCGCACAGGCTCTTGCGTCCTCCACAGTAGTCAGAAGGGGAGTGCCCACCTTCATGGAAGCAAACCGGTCCGTATAGGAGCGGATCTGTGCAAGCATTTTATCATTTTCAATTCCATTGATCACATGGGTGGGCTGTACCAGCACATCCGTGATCCCGTCCTTCAGCATCTGCTCCAGCGCCTCCGGTACGTTGTTGATACGGACACCATCCCTCTTTTCCAGCTTCCGGATCACAAAGCCGCTGGTCCAGGCGCGGTAGAGCTGTGCATCGGGAAAGGCAGCAGCCAGATCCCGTTCCAAAGCCTCAATCGTGAGTTTCCTTGTTTCATTATAGGTGGTGCCGAAGCTGACCGCCAGAATTGCTTTTTTTGTCATTAATTTCCTTTCCTTCCTATGTATGTGTATGAGTCAAATCGAATCCCTGTACATCCTTGCAGGGGAACCTCCCCTTCGTGCACAGCTGCTGACGAAGCCTGACTGCTTTTGCAGGGGAGGTTCCTCAATCCCGATATAGCAGTAGAAGCGCATGACGTCTCTTGCCTGCCTGCATGACGAGCCATTATTCATCTTTCCTGCATCCTGTGGACAGCAACCAGAAAAGCAGTAATTTCAGATAATATTAAGTATATAGAAAAATAATTGAAAGTCAAATGTTGTCATTTTGTTTCACATATTACACTTTGTTATAACAATATACGAGGTGCAATAACATTTTCGAAAAATGCTGATTTTATGCATTTTTTGACGCGTTTTTTCACGTTGACAGATGGTTTGTCAGAGACATATAATTGCAGTTAAGGTTTCGATATAAAAGAAAAAAATAAGAAATGAATTGGGGGAACCGGAAGGTTCCTGACGGAGGAAATTGAAAGCTATGAGTATCAGAATGCTGGGCGTGGATCATAATCATGCATCCGTGGATGTCCGTGCCTTGTTCTCCTTTACAAAAAGAGAGATTGAGGAGCAGACAGAGCAGCTGCGCAGGGCTCTTCATGCGGAAGGCTGTATTATCCTGTCTACCTGCAACCGGATGGAGATCTGGGTCAACATGCCGGAGAATTCAGAGAAATCTCTTGCAGAGCAGCTTTGCAAACTTAAGGGACTGGATCCGGAGCAGTACGGGGAGTGTTTTGTAGAGAGAAAGGATCAGGATGCGGTGGATCATCTGTTCCATCTGACCTGTGGATTGAAGTCTCAGATCCTTGCCGAGGATCAGATCATTACACAGGTGAAGGACGCGCTGGCTATGTCCCGTAACCTCTACCAGACCGACAGCGTGCTGGAGGTCCTGTTTCGCAGAGCCATTACCGGTGCGAAAAGGGTAAAAACGGAAGTAACATTTTCAAGAGCCAGCGAGACTGCAATGGATCAGGCGATCACCATGATGGAACAGCAGGGAGTGGATCTGTCAAAGCAGGTGTGCATGGTCATCGGAAACGGTGAGATGGGCAAGCTGGCTGCTACATCCCTCAGAAAAAAGGGTGCGGATGTGACCGTGACTGTGCGCCAGTACAGAAGCGGCGAGGTGCAGATCCCTGAGAACTGCAGCCGCATTGATTACGGGAATCGAATGGAGTACCTGCCGAAATGTGACATTGTCGTCAGTGCAACGGCAAGCCCGAACTGTACCATCCGTAAAAGTCTGATGGATGAGGTACAGCTGGAGCATCCGGTGACGATGATCGATCTGGCGGTACCAAGAGACATTGAGACAGAAGTGGGGGAAATGCCCGGAATCTCATTATATGATATTGATTCTTTCCATACCCTGCATGATGCAAAGAATGATGCCGCCTATGAGCATGCGGAGCTGATCCTGCATGAGGAGATCGCAGAATTTTATGAATGGCTGAAGGGACGAAATGTGATCCCGCGTATTCAGAAGATCCAGGAGGATGCGGCAACGGATGTAAACCTTCGTCTCCATAAGATCGTAAAAAAATCCTCAATGGATGAGAAGGAACAGCAGAAGATGGAGAAGCAGATCCATACCTCCTCAGCCAAGGTGATCAACAAGATGCTCTTCGGGCTGAAGGAATATCTGGACGAGGAAACCTTCTTCCAATGTATCCGGGGACTGGAGAAAGTATATGAAGCAGAATAAAAGATACTTCCCGATGTTTGTGGATCTCACAGAAAAAAAGGTTGTGGTGGTTGGTGCCGGCAGAATCGGAAGCAGAAGAATCCGTACGCTGGCAGATTTTACAGACCACCTGACTGTCATTGCACCGGAAGCTCTGCCGGAGGTGGAGAGACTGGAGGAAGAAGGACGATTGACCTGGATCAGAAAGTCCTATGAGAGAGACCTGATCCTGGATGCAGATCTTGTGCTTGCCTGCACCGATGACCCTGAACTGAACAGCGGCATTTACAGTGTGTGTAAATGTCTGGGGATTCAGGTAAATGTCTGCAGTGATAAAAATAAATGTGATTTTTACTTCCCCGGTGTGATCACGGAAGAATCTGTGGTAGTGGGAATCACCGCCAGCGGGACCGATCATCATCAGGCAAAGCTTGTCAGAGAGAAAATCGAACATGCGCTGAAGGATAGGAACGATTAAGTCCAAAGACTAGTTGAAGGCGGAACGGGGGACGGTGGTGGTGTTTCAACAACCGGGACACCACCACCCCACCCCCCCCCCCCCCACACCCAAAAGTAACCAAAAAAAAAAAAATAAAAAAAA
>JAUNAJ010000010.1:42952-48658 GCA_030527645.1 Lachnospiraceae bacterium
TTTTTTTTTTTTTTTTATTTAATATTTTTTTTTGTGGGGTGTGGGGGGTGTGTTTTTGTTGTGTTCCGTTTTGGAACACCACCACCGTCCCCCCGTTCCACTTTCCGAAAAGGAGCAGAAAATAATATATGAGCAACAGAAAAAAACTGATCATCGGCAGCAGAGAGAGTGCCCTTGCTGTGGTACAGAGCCGCATGGTGCTCGCTTATCTGAAGGAGAAGCATCCGGAGCTTGAGACTGACCTGCTGACCATGAAAACAACAGGAGACATCATTCTGGACCGCCGGCTGGATCAGATCGGAGGAAAGGGATTGTTTGTTAAGGAGCTGGACAGGGCACTTCTCGAAAAACGAAGTGATCTGTCCGTACACAGTCTGAAGGATCTTCCCATGGAAGTGGCTGAGGAGCTGCCGGTGGTATGCTTCTCAAAACGCGAGGATCCAAGGGATGTTCTTGTTCTTCCCGAGGGAAAAAGCGAGATCGATTTTTCGAAACCCATCGGTACCTCTTCTCTGCGAAGAATTCTGCAGCTGAAAAAGCTGTATCCAGAAGCCCGGTTTGAGAGCGTTCGCGGAAATCTCCAGACACGTCTCCGCAAGCTGGACGAAGGACAGTATTCCGCCATCATCCTGGCAGCTGCAGGCATGAAACGAATGGGTCTGGAGCATCGGATCAGCCGGTATTTCACCGTAGAGGAGGTAATCCCTGCGGCAGGCCAGGGCATTCTCGCCCTGCAGGGCAGAGCCGGAGAGGATTATTCTGCATTGGAAGAATTCGGTGATGCAGAAGGAACAGCGGCAGCTCTCGCAGAGCGTGCCTACGTGCGTTATCTGGACGGTGGCTGCTCTTCACCGATTGCAGCGCACGCGAAGATCAGCGGCGATTCCATGGAGCTGCTGGCATTGTATTACAATGAAGAAACCAAGGCTGTTTCCTTCGGAAGCAAAACCGGACCTCTTGCCGATGCTGAGAAAATCGGAATTGCTCTTGCAAAGGAGCTGCAGGCGAAGGGCTGAAGAAGCAGAGCTGAGTCGAAATAGAAAGCAAAGAACAGGTCTGAATCTGAATCATGAATAAGGAGCAGAGCTGTACACGCCTGAGTCGAGGAAGAGAAGCAGCTAAGAACAGGCTGAATCTGAATCATGAATAAGGCACAGAGCTGTACACACCTGAACATGGAAAACAGAGAGAAGAACGTACAGATCAGAAAACAAACAGAAACGTTCAGAAAATAAATAGAAACGAAAGGATAGGAATAGATATGAGTATTGGAAAAGTCTGGCTGGTTGGTGCCGGTCCGGGAGACTGCGGTCTCTTTACCCTGAAGGGATACCAGACCCTGCAGCAGGCAGATGTTGTAGTATATGACAGTCTGGTGGGAGCCGGTGTTCTCACTATGATCCCGGCTCGTGCCCGCACCATCAACGTGGGAAAGCGAGCCAGCCATCATACCCTGCCCCAGCATGAGACCAACAAGGTGCTGCTGCGGGAGGCACTGGCCGGCAATAAGGTCGTACGCCTGAAGGGAGGCGATCCCTTCCTGTTCGGTCGGGGAGGCGAGGAGCTGGAGCTTCTTGCAGAGAATCATGTACCCTACGAGATCGTTCCGGGGGTTACCTCCTCCATTGCCGTACCGGCATACAACGGAATTCCCGTGACACACAGAGATTTTACCTCCTCTCTGCATATCATTACAGGACATAAGAGAGCAGGAGAAGAGTATAATATCAACTTTAAGGCGCTGGTGGATACAGAGGGAACTCTGGTATTCCTGATGGGTGTGACTGCCCTGCATGACATCTGTGAGAAGCTGATCGAAAATGGAATGGATCCATCCATGCCGGCTGCGATCCTGCAGCAGGGAACCACGGCAGGTCAGAAACGGATCGTTGCCACTGTCTCCACCCTGGAGGAGGAGGTTAAGCGTCAGGGAATTGAGACACCTGCCATTATCGTTGTCGGCAGGGTCTGTGCACTGGCAGAACAGTTCGGCTGGTATGAGAAGCTTCCTCTGATGGGCTGCAAGGTGCTGGTAACACGGCCGAGAGAGCTTCAGTCCGCCATGTCAGAAAGACTTCGTTTAAAAGGCGCGGAGGTGCTGGAGCTTCCTGCTATTGCCACCTCGGCAATTCCGGATAATAAGGCACTGGAGCAGGCTATGTCCCGGCTGACAGAGTACCAGTGGATTGCATTCACCTCACCTACCGGTGTCCGGATATTCTTTGATCAGATGCTCTCTTACGGTATCGACAGCAGAAAGCTGGCTAATGTAAAATTTGCCGTGATTGGCACCGGAACTGCGAAAGCATTGAAGGAGAGAGGCTTCCTGGCAGACCTGATGCCGGAGGTATACGATGGAGAAGCCTTAGGAAAGCTTCTGGCAGCGACCGCATCCAAAGAAGACAGGATCCTGCTTCCGAGAGCAGCCATGGGCAATCACGAGATGATCGATGCACTGGAAGGATTTCAGGTGGACGATATTGCCACTTATGATACAGTCTATGAAAGTCAGGAATTTATTGACGAAGCAAAGCTCTTTGAAGAAGGCAGCATGACCTGTGTAGTCTTTACCAGTGCCTCTACCGTAAGAGGCTTCGTTGAAGCCACGAAAGGTCTGGATTATACAAAGGTGACCGCAGCCTGCATCGGAAAACAGACAAAGGCTGCAGCTGACGCATACGGAATGAAGACCTGGATGGCAGAGAAGGCCACCATGGATTCCCTGGCCGAGCTGGTCGAGAAGATCCACAACGCATCCGGCACAGGGAAATAAAGAAAGCAAGAAACGCTGTGCCAAAGCAAGCAGAAGCAGGCACAGGAAATGAAGAAAAGAGGAAAAACAATGGATATTCTGAAGAGACCGCGCCGTTTAAGAGGCGGAGAACTGATGAGAAGAATGGCAAGGGAGACAAGAGTGGATAAAGCATCCCTGATCTACCCCATGTTTATTCAGGAAGGAACCAACTCCGTGGACGAGATCCCGTCCATGCCCGGTCAGTACCGCTGGACTATCGACCGTATGGCTGAAAAGCTGAATACGCTTGCAGATGCAGGTGTCAGCAACGTTATGCTGTTCGGTATCCCGGAGCATAAGGATGAGGTTGGCTCCGGTGCCTACGCAGAGGACGGTATCGTCCAGAGAGCCCTCCGTGAGGCAAAAAAAGAGGTGCCGGACCTCTTTTATATTGCGGATGTATGCATGTGCGAGTACACCTCCCACGGACACTGCGGCGTGCTGTGTGACCATGATGTGGACAACGATCCTACGCTGGAGCTGCTTGCAAAAACAGCACTGTCCCAGGTGCAGGCGGGAGCAGATATGGTAGCACCATCCGATATGATGGACGGCCGTGTCCTTGCGATCCGGAATATGCTGGATGCAAACGGCTATAAGGAGACACCGATCATGTCCTATGCTGTAAAATATGCGACAGCATTTTACGGGCCATTCCGTGATGCTGCAGATTCGGCTCCGGCATTTGGCGACAGAAAGACCTATCAGATGGATTATCACAATGTCCGTGAGGCAGTAAAGGAAGCACTTCTGGATGTGGAAGAGGGTGCGGACATCATCATGGTGAAGCCCTGTATGTCTTTCCTGGATGTGGTAACAAAGGTACATGAGGCAACCAATCTTCCTACTGCAGGCTATTCCGTTTCCGGTGAGTATGCTCTTGTTAAGGCTGCTGCGGAGAAGGGCTGGATCGATGAGGACAGAATCGTCTGTGAGATGGCAGTATCCGCCTTCCGTGCAGGCTGCTCCATCTATGAAACCTACTTTGCAGAGGAACTGGCGAAATATATTACAGAAGGAAGGATCGGATAATGGGAAGATCAGAAGAATTAATGAACCGTGCCGTCCAGTGCATTCCCGGCGGAGTAAACTCCCCGGTCCGTGCCTATCAGAGCGTAGACATGACACCTCGTTTTATCTCCCGTGCAGATGCCTCTCATATTACCGATGCGGATGGTGTGGAATACATTGATTACATTCTCTCCTGGGGTCCCATGATCAACGGACACAACAACCGGAGAGTATTGGATAAAGTAACGGAAGCCTGTCAGCGCGGAATGAGCTACGGCGCTCCCACCGAGATCGAGGTGGAGATGGCAGAATTCATGACCAGCCGCCTGCCCCACGTGGACATGGTGCGTATGGTGAATTCCGGTACAGAGGCTGTCATGTCAGCCATCCGTACGGCCAGAGGCTTTACAGGAAGAGAGAAGATCATTAAATTTTCCGGCTGCTACCACGGCCACAGCGACTGCCTTCTGGTAGATGCAGGCTCCGGACTGATGACTGCCGGTGTTCCAGGCAGCGCAGGTGTACCTGCAGGCTGCACGAAGGATACCCTGACAGCCGTATACAATGACCTGTCCAGTGTAGAGGCACTGTTTGAGGCTAATAAAGGCGAGATCGCCTGCCTGATCGTAGAACCGGTTGCAGCCAATATGGGTGTCGTTCTTCCGGAGGAAGGCTTCCTCCAGGGTCTTCGTGACATCTGTACAAGAGAGGGCGCCCTGCTGATCTTCGATGAGGTCATTACCGGTTTCCGCGTGGCCTTCGGCGGAGCAGCCGAGCTGTTCGGAGTAACACCGGACCTTGTTACCTACGGAAAGATCATCGGCGGCGGCATGCCGGTAGGAGCCTACGGTGGAAAAAGAGAGATCATGGAAATGGTGGCTCCCCTGGGACCGGTATACCAGGCAGGAACCTTAAGCGGTAATCCGGTTGCCATGGCAGCAGGACTGGAGCAGCTGAAGATCCTCACTGAAGATGCTGATATTTACAATACGCTTGCAAAGAAGGGGGAGAAGCTCTTCGGCGGCATAAACGCACTGCTGAAGCAGTACAATGCCCCCTGCACCATGAACCATATCGGCTCTCTCGGATGTATTTTCTTTACACCGGACACCGTAAAGAATTATGAGGATGCAAAGAAGGCGGACACAGCTGTATTTGCTCAGTACTTCCGTCACATGCTGGGTAAGGGCATTCATTTGGCACCATCCCAGTTCGAGGCTATGTTCCTGTCTGTAACACACACAGAAGAGGATATCGACAAAACTCTGGAACTGGTTGAGGATTATCTGAAGAATGCGAAATGACCGGGACAGGTAAATGCCACCTGAAACCCCTGGAGGATTGATCCGGGATTATCAAGGAAAGGAGACAAGCGTAATGCTGGTAGAAATCTATACAGACGGCTCCGCCCGGGGCAATCCGGACGGCCCCGGAGGATACGGCTGTGTCCTTCATTATACAGATGCGAAGGGTACGCTTCACGAAAAGGAGCTGTCTCAGGGCTATAAAAAGACAACCAACAACCGGATGGAGCTGATGGCTGCCATTGCCGGTCTGGAGGCACTGAACCGCCCCTGTGAGGTGAAGCTTTATTCCGACTCCCAGTACCTTGTAAATGCTTTCAATCAGCACTGGATCGATTCCTGGCTGAAAAAGGGCTGGAAGAGAGGAAAGAATGAGCCGGTAAAGAATACAGATCTCTGGAAACGTCTTCTGAAGGCGGCCGGTCCCCATCAGATCACCTGGATCTGGGTCAAGGGACACGACGGTCATGCAATGAACGAACGCTGTGACTTTCTGGCCACATCGGCTGCAGACGGAACCGATCTGCTGGACGATGTGCAGACAGAATAGTGGAACGAGGGGACGGTGGTGGTGTTCCGCTTTCGCGGAACACCACC
>JAUNAJ010000010.1:48668-87214 GCA_030527645.1 Lachnospiraceae bacterium
TTCTTTTTTTGTTGGGTGGGGGGGTGGGGGGGGGGGTTCCGCGCCCCCCCCCCCCCCCCCACCACCGTCCCCTCGTTCCACCGAACCCGAAAGAACCATCAGAACCATTCGGAATCCCTGTCAAAAACGCTCATGTCGGTCAAAAACGCCCATTCCAATTAATATTATTTTCGAAGAAATCCATGGGTTCTGCCTTGGATTTCTTTTTCTGTTGCCCAAGAATACAAGTTAATTCGTCAAAGAAAGAAATTAATTAATTCGGTCACGGAAATGTGTGCACGTGCACTCGCCTGAAAAATCAGAAAAAGTAAACAAATTTACAAAATGTATAGATTTGTACTCAAAAACAATCAACCATTTGAAAAAAATGACTTTTTTTTCACAAAATTTTGCGTTTTCCTATTGCATACTCGGAAGAAATTCTATATTATAAATCATGAGGTCGTACGTAAGCCTTATCAGTGCTGCTCTTCTCAAAATCAGGAGGGCACATCGGATAAAAAATGTGAATCCTGAAGAGGATTCGCAGCAGAACCGGCGGCTGCTGAGCAGCTTTCCAGTGCCGGAACTGCAATTCTCGGACGATCCACATTTTTCAGAATAAGTCAGATTATGAAAAAGGAGGCAAAAACATGGATTTTGAATTATCCAGGGAACAGAAAATGGTTCAGAAAATGGTACGGGACTTCACAGAGAACGAAGTAAAACCGATCGCTGCTGAGACCGACAGAACCAGCCAGTATCCTGCAGAGACAATCGATAAACTGTTTCGGTATGGCGTAATGGGTATGTGTGTTCCGAAAGAGTACGGTGGAGCAGGAGCAGACGCTGTATCTGCTGCAATCGCTGTTGAGGAGCTGTCCAAATCCTGTGCATCTACAGGTGATATTGTTGCTACACACAACGGACTTTGCTGCGCACCGATCATGGAGAATGGTAACGAGGAGCAGAAAGCAAAATACCTTCGCATGCTGACAGAGGGACGCAAAGTAGGTGCTTTCGCCCTGACAGAGCCAAACGCAGGATCCGATGCTTCTAAGGGAACCTGTACAGCAGTACTTGACGGAGATCATTATGTACTGAACGGTTCCAAGATCTTTATCACAAACGGATATGTAGCAAGCGTATTCGTAGTATTTGCTATGACAGATCCTTCCAAGGGAACAAGAGGAATCTCCGCATTTATCGTAGAGGATACATTCCCGGGATTCTCTGTAGGAAAACACGAGGAGAAGATGGGTCTTCACGGATCACCGACAGCTGAGATCGTATTCACAGACTGTATCGTTCCGAAGGAGAACCTGCTCGGACAGGAAGGCAAGGGCTTCAAGATCGCAATGCAGACTCTGGACGGCGGACGTATCGGTATCGCTGCACAGGCTCTGGGTATTGCTGAGGGTGCTATGGCTGAGGCTATGGACTTCGCTAAAGCACGTGAGCAGTTCGGACGTCCGATCTCCAAATTCCAGAATACACAGTTCGTATTTGCAGACATGCATATGAACATCGAGGCAGGAAGACTTCTGCTGATGAAGGCTGCTCAGATCAAATCTGCAGGCCAGAGAGTAACTCTCGACGCAGCATGTGCAAAACTGTTCTGCTCCGAGCTGGCTATGAAGACAACCACAAAGTGCGTTCAGATCTGCGGTGGTTACGGATATACCAAGGATTATCCGCTTGAGCGTATGATGAGAGATGCTAAGATCACTGAGATCTACGAGGGAACATCTGAGATCCAGCGTGTAGTTATTTCCGGCAATATTCTTTAAGGAGGAAGATCGAAGATGAAAATCATTGTTTGTGTAAAACAGGTACCTGATACATCAGGAAAAGTAGCTGTTAATGCAAATGGTACTCTGGACCGTGCATCCATGCAGACTATTACAAACCCCGATGACCTTAATGCAGTAGAGGCTGCTCTGGCTCTGAAAGACCAGACAGGCGCAGAAGTGATCGTTGTAACAATGGGACCTCCTCCGGCAGAAGGCATGCTCCGCGAGCTGCTTGCTATGGGTGCTGACAGAGGTGTTCTGGTTTCCGGTCGTGAGTTCGGTGGATCCGATACATACGCTACCTCTCAGATCCTTGCAGCTGCAGTAAACAAAATCGGCGTAGATGCTGAGGACATCGTTCTTTGCGGACGTCAGGCTATCGACGGTGATACCGCTCAGGTAGGACCTCAGATCGCTGAGAAACTGGATCTGCCTCAGGTTACTTATGTTGCAGGAATCGAGAAAGACGGAAATGCTCTTACAGTAAAACGTGCTCTTGAGGACGGCTACATGACCATCAAGGTTCAGACTCCCTGCATGCTTACCTGTATCAAAGAGCTGAACGAGCCTCGTTACATGAACGTTGCTGACATCTACGGCTGCTACGACAAACCGGTAGACGTATTTGATTTCAATACTCTGAAGGATGAGCCTCTCATCGATGTAAACAAGATCGGTCTGAAAGGATCTCCGACAAACATTCTTATTTCCTTCACACCTCCTCAGAAAGGCGCAGGCCAGATGCTTGAGGGATGCGGAAAAGAAACTACTGACAAACTCGCCGGAATCCTGGCTGAGAAACACGTCATCTAAGAAGGGAGTAAATTACAATGGCTTTTGATAATATGAAGCTTGAAGATTTTAAAGGCGTATGGGTATTCTGTGAGCAGCGTGAGGGAAAACTCATGCCTACAGACCTGGAGCTGATCTCTGAAGGTAGAAAACTTGCTGATTCCCTTGAGACAGAGCTCGTAGGAATTCTTCTTGGTGACAAGGTAGAAGGACTTGCAGCTGAGCTTGGCGGATACGGTGCTGATAAGGTAATCGTTCTTGACAATCCGGCATACGCTGTTTACACAACAGAGGCTTATACCGATGCAATCTGCCAGATGGTAGAGAAATACAAACCGGAGGTATTCCTTGTTGGTGCTTCCAACATCGGACGTGATCTCGGACCTCGCTGTGCAGCTCGTCTTCACACAGGTCTCTGCGCAGACTGTACACACCTTGATGTAGATACAGCTGTATATCAGGACTTCCTGAAAAACAACTCTGTTCTGGCTGAGGAGAGAATCGCAGGAACAGACAAAGCCCTTGTTATGGGTGAGAAGAAAGACGTTACAAAAGAGCTGAAGATGACTCGTCCGGCATTCGGCGGCAACCTGATGGCTACCATCATCTGCCCACGTTTCCGTCCATCTATGGCAACAGTACGTCCCGGCGTTCTGAAAAAAGGAGAGTACAGCGAGGCTAAGGCAGCAGCTGTTCAGGTAATCAAAGAGGAAGTTGCAGTTGATATGTCTGCAATCAAGGCTCAGGTTCTTGAGGTTGTAAAAGAGTCCCGCAAGCTGGTTGACCTTGTTGGTGCAGAGTACATCGTATCCATCGGCCGTGGTATCGCAGCTGATGTTGAGAAAGGTATCGCACTGGCTGAGGAGCTGGCAGAGGTTCTTGGCGGCGTTGTCGGCGGATCCCGTGTTGCAATCGATTCCGGCTGGCTGACAGCTGATCATCAGGTAGGACAGACAGGTAAGACTGTACATCCGAAGATCTACATCGCTCTTGGTATCTCCGGTGCAATCCAGCACAAAGCTGGTATGCAGGATTCCGAGCTGATCATCGCTGTAAATAAGGATGCTAACGCTCCGATCTTCGAGATCGCTGACTACGGTATCTGCGGTGACCTGTTCGCAGTAGCTCCGCTGCTGACAGAGTCCTTCAAAGAGGCTAAAGCTAAATAATAATCTGAATAAATCTTATTCGAAAAAGGAAGACCCGCTGCACTTCGGTGCAGAGGGTCTTCCTTTTTTGCGGTGCCGAAGAAAAGATCAAAGAATAAAGAAGAGAAAAAACAGAAATAAGTAGAGATGGAAAGCATATTTTGGTAGTATAATAGACAGGAAACAAGTGGACAAAGCTCCACTGAACTGCAATATGAGCAGAAAGCGATCGTGCTGTTCCTGAAAATTGCAGAAAACAGAATATGAGGGAGGGAAAAGAATGAGAAACAAGTCAACAGCTGCCGGGAGGTTTATCTCGGCATTCCTTTCAGTGTGTCTGATCCTGACACTTTGTTCGGCAAGTGTATTTGCGGATCCGTCAGGCCAGTCCGGCACGTCATATGCACAGAGCATTTCATTGGAAGGCACGGACGGAACCGATGAAGCAGCGGCTGAATCTGCTGTCTCTGATACAGCTTCGGGTGAATTATCAGGGCAGGGCGCAGCCTCAGAAACAGACAATTCGGGAGAGGTCAATCCCGGAGATTCTGCGGATGAGAACGGATCTGCAGGTTCTTCAGACAACAACGGTTATCCGGCAGACGATCCGGGGAATCTCATTGACTCTGCAGATGCTTCGAAAACAGACATTTCTACAGAAGAGAGCAGGCTGGAAGAAGAAGAATTTGAAGCTGCGGATTCTGCAGAGGAGGAAGACGATGCGGAAGAGGAGGCAGAAGAATTCGAGGAAACAGGCGAATTCGATCTCCTGGTGGTTGATTCCAACGGTTCCGTGATCAGACCCTGGTACGACAGCTCTTCCAACATCTATTACATGTTCCTGACCAATGCAGTCAGCCTCAACGATCTGGAGCTGCAGGTGGAAGGGATCCGGATGAAGAAAACCTCAAGAGGCACGCTGGATGAGAAGACCAATATTGTTACAGGTGCATTTTCCTCCAGCGGAGACAGCATTACTCTGACCGACAGAAACGGTGTAAAATACAACATAGTGGTCAAACAGTCCGGACTTCCCAGTGTCTCCATCACACTGAACGGAGTTTCACTCAGTACGATCCACGCAAACGGTAAATCTGAAAAATATAAAAATCAGAGCGTGCTGATTACAGATGCCTCCGGAAATATCAATGTTTCCGAGACAGGTGTTGAATTCAAAGGAAGAGGCAACACCACCTGGCATGCATCTCGGAAAAAACCGTACCAGATCAAATTTTCAGGTAAGCAGAGCGTTCTTGGTATGGCCAAGGCAAAAAAATGGGTTCTTCTTGCAAATTCCTTTGACGATGCAATGCTGAGAAACAAAACAGCCTATTATCTTGGTGACGCACTGGATATGACCTATACACCGGATATGGAATTTGTCGATCTCTGGATTGACGGTGAGTACCTTGGCACCTATACAATCGGAGAAAAGTGCGAAATTGACTCCAACAGGCTGAATCTCACTGATTCGCTGGGTGCATTGGTTGAAGTGGATAATGCGTACTATGCAGAAAATGAGTATTACTACCTGAATTCCAGACTGCAATCCTGGTTTTGTCTTTCGGAAGAAGTAGATGAGAGTAATTCGCAGGAAACGATCAACAGTTTCCAGAGTAAAACCAGTGCATTCAGCAACTATCTGAAAAGCAAGGATCCGGCAAACTATACACTGACTGAATTGAGCCGGTATATTGATGTCGATTCATTTGCCAAGTGGTATCTGATTGAGGAATATCTTTTGAACTGCGATTCCTATATTTCCAGCTTTTACTGGTATTCAGACGGTGCTTCTGATGTTCTGCATCTGGGACCCGTATGGGATTTCGATACCTCTGTCGGCAGTCCTGAGTCGTTTTCCGATACAACCATGATGTACATAAAGAATCGCTCAGTAATGTTCAAGAAGCTCATGAGCAGTCCTGCATTTGCAAATTATGTGAAACAGGTATACAGACAGTACAGGGCAGTGTTCAGTTCCCTTCCTGCAAGGGTAGAGAACTGGGGCAGCTATGTTTCTCTTTCGGCAGATATGAATTATACCCGCTGGGCATGGCTGGGAAAGACTCTGCAGAAGGGTAAGACATTTGAGAACACTTATGCAGAGGCTGTCTCATATATGAGCAGCTGGCTGAGAAGAAGAGATACAGACTTCGGCATCAGCGTCCCGTCTGTCCCAACCGCACAGACCTCTGTATCTGTATCAGCAGCCGGCAAAACCATGACCCTGAAGGCCTCTGATGTGACAGGTACCACCAGCATCAGGGCGGCTGTCTGGAGCCAGACCGGCGGTCAGGATGATCTCAAGTGGTATACGCTGACAAAGGGATCCGGCGGAACCTACAGTAAGAAGGTCGATCTTACAGCACACGGCTCCTCAGATACCTATCATGTACATTTCTACAGCGGCTCCACTCTGCTTGGTGCTCTTTCAGAGCAGGTGACCATGAGCAGCGCAGAACCGGAGGCATCGGCAGAGTACAATGCGGATACCGGAATCATTACGGTTACAGTAAAAAATGTCAGCGACTATTCAAGTCTCAATACGGCAATCTGGTCAGCACAGGGCGGTCAGGATGACATCAAGTGGATCAACGCCTCTGTAAAATCAAAGAATGAGGTGTCCTTCACGATGGAGGCCTCTTCACTGAAGCATACCGGAAATGCCTATATCCATGTATATGGAACAAGATTCTCTAAACAGAGCTTCCTTACAAGCACGACGGTAACTGTTACAGAATCACAGACACCGGAAATCACTGCGGTTCAGACCGATGGCGGAAGCATTCTGGATATCAAAGCTGAACATATGGCAGGCTGGACCGATGTAAAAGCCGCAGTCTGGGGACAGGCCGGCGGACAGAATGATATTGTCTGGTACAGCATGACCAGAAACAGTGACGGATCCTGGACAGAGTCTGTGAACCTCGGAAATCATAAAGAAACCGGACGGTTCTTTGTCCATGTATATGGAAAGAAATCCGGCAAACAGGTATTTGCCGGAGCGGCAGAGGTAACAGTAACGGAGTTTGCGGCACCTGAAATCACAGTGACAACTGTGAAGGAGGGCGAGACACTGAAGGCTGTTCTGAAGAATGTGCCGAATCTGGACAGCGTGTCCATTGCTGTATGGGGAAACGTTGGCGGACAGAATGATATCAAATGGTACAATGCAAAGCAGCAGTCCAACGGCAGCTGGAGCATAACAGTAAATCTGGAAAATCACCGTGAGATCGGAGCCTATTATTTCCATGCCTACGGTAAAAAATCAGGAAAGCAGACCTTCCAGGCAGCAGCAGTAGCAAATGTAGCAAGCCTCAGCTGCCCATATCTGGAAAAATGGCTTTCCGATTCCGGAAAAACTCTGAATGTCAGTCTGGAGAATGCATCTGCTTACTCAAAGGTTCGCTTCGCAGTCTGGGGTGCAAAGAACGGCCAGAATGATCTGAAGTGGTACAGTGGAACGAAAAATCTGGACGGCAGCTGGTCTGCCGCGATCAGTCTTGCAGCTCACGGTGAGACCGGTGTGTACAACATTCATACCTATGGAACGAAAAACAAGAAGGATGGACTGGCTGCAGTGTCAACTGTAGAAGTGAACTCATTTGGAAAGGTCAGCGTGTCAGCTGCAGACAGAGGAACCCTTGCATTCCAGGCAAAAGCAGAGAACAGTGATGATTACAGCAGCGTTCGCTTTGCAGTCTGGACCGATGCAGACGGTCAGGATGATCTTCGTTGGTACACAGGCCTGAAATATCCGGACAGCAGTACCCGTGCAACGGTTCTGTTTTCCGCACACGGAGGAGACGGCACCTACAACATCCATGCTTACGGAACAAAAAACGGCAAGGAAACCATGATCGGAAATTGTACATATAAAAAGACCGGTCTTCCCGCTTCAGCTGTAACAGCAGAACTGAACAAGAAGGGGACCAAGATCAATATTACAGTAGACAATGCCATTGGCTATACAACTGTAAAAGCTGCCGTCTGGGGAACGGCAGACGGTCAGAACGATATCAAGTGGTACACTCTTACAAAGAATGAAGAGGGTCTCTATGAAGGCAGTGTCACAATAGCAGATCACGGGGAAACCGGACAATATAATATCCATGTTTATGGCAGCAGCGGAGGAAAGCAATTCTTCATGTGCGCCGGAACACAAAACGTTTAATGGAACGGGGGGACGGTGGCGGTGTTCCGCAATAGCGGAACACCGCCACCGTCCCCCCGTTCCACCTCAGTCGGCGCTCATGCAGGTCCCCCGGACCTGCGCGCCCGGCGCCAGATCTCGCGGGTTCGACTAGAATGGACCTGCGTGTCTCGTGTAAAGTCTCACGAGCCCGACTTGAACAGGAAAGAGAGAATCATCAATCATGAAATATTTAAAAATTGTACCTATGCGCTTATCTGCAGGACTGCTGACCGCATGTCTGCTTCTTGCCGGCTGCGGTGCATCGACAGAGCGGGAGGAAGGATCTCAGACAGTATCCGCCGGCTCACAGATCCAGGCAGCCGAGGAAGGCAGCGAAGACACTTCTGCAGATTCTTCTCCATTGAAGAATGCGGAACATTCGATTCCCGACCACGAGAACGGGTATTCTGATGAGACTGTGATGCCGGAGGAAACGTCAGAGACGGAACAGGGCAGCGATTCTGAAAATTCCGATACTGCCGGAACCTCTGCTGCAGCCCTCTCAGAGGAAGAAAAGGAGAACCTGCGGTCCCAGCTTCTGATCATGCAGGATTATGACCGATACACCTACGCAAATATGCTAACTGACACTGCTGTTCTTCTGCAGCTGTATCCTGATCTGTTTACACAGGATTCTATCGGAGTCACAGCTGACGGAAGAGAACTGGTTCATTATGTAGTGGGAAATCCGGCTGCTTCAAAGCAGATCTTTATTAACGGAGCCATTCATGCACGGGAATATCTGACCTTCCAGCTGGTCATGAAGCAGATGTGTGTTTACCTGCAGCATGTGGATCAGGGTGATGTCTGGGGAAGTCTGACCTATCGTGACATGTGGGATCAGGTGGCTATTCATGTAGTACCTCTTGTGAATCCGGACGGAGTGCAGATCAGCCAGTTTGGTCTGGACGGAATTCAGAACGAGAGCATCCGGGACGGGATCTATCAGCTGGCAGCCAATGACGGCACCGATGTAACAGCCTATTATCTGGATCACTGGAAGGCAAATGCAGTGGGTGTGGACCTGAACCGCAATTTCGATGCCTATTGGGAGTATTATGCCGGAACCGGCTATCCCTCCTCCGATCATTACAAGGGGGACTATCCCGGATCAGAACCGGAGGCAGCGGCATTGATCCGTCTGACGGAATCCAATCAATTCCTGTATACCATCAGCTATCATACCCAGGGACAGGTGATCTACTGGAACTTTGAAAACATCGATCCTGTATACGATCTCTCAGCACAGTGGGTCAGCCGGATTGCTGCCCAGACAGGATACAGTCCCATCAACGATTTCAGTACTGTGGATCCCGCCGGCTACAGTGATTGGGCGATCTACCGTCATCAGATTCCAAGCGTTGTGATCGAGGTGGCGTCTGGTGACAGCCCTTATCTGGCAAGCCAGTTCCAGCAGATCTGGCAGGAGAATCTGAATATCTGGGAGCTGACCGTTGAGGAGGCAATGCTGTATCGGTGAAGTCAAAATCTTTACAGTGTTACGGTTCACGGTAACCTTCCCATCATGCGCAGTCCCCGCCGTTACACGGCGGGGGCGCTGCTGACGCAGCCTGACTGCTTATGCTGGGGAGGTTCCTCAATCCCGAGATTGCAGTTAACGGGTTACAATAAAGCCTCTTGCCTGTCTTGTACTTACACCCGTTTGATGATAAAATAAATTGGTTATGTTGTTCATGTGTACTTCTGTCTGTACAATATCTATCATAATCTATGCAGCAGATATTTGACATGGACACGAATAGTACAACAATCGTATAAAAGGAATCAAAACCAATGAAGAAAAAATGGATCATACCCGCTGCCTGCGCGGTACTCCTCATCGTCCTGATTGTTCTGTATGTGAAGGGCTTCTGTCACAGCGAACGTGCTGAAGCAGATATTTCCATCGGACGAGTACTTCTTGCGGAGCAGTCAGAACAGTCCGTGGAGGATGCTGCAGCGCAGATCAGTGCAGTCCAGGGAGCGAGAGAGGAAGCAGCCCGCATTCAGCGGGAGGCGGAAGAAGCAGCACTGCAGGCACAGCATGAAGCAGAAGCGGCCGCACAGGCGGCTGCCGAGGAAGCAGAACGGCAGGCCTATTTTGAGCAGTGGTGTGCAGAAGCCGACGCGATGGCGGAGGCAGATCAGTTCAAGGCAGTCTTTGCAGGCAGTCTGATGATCGGAGACTCCATTGCCTACGGCATGCTTCAGACGGATCTGATGTTTGAATCCAGTGTAGTGGCAGAAATCGGTGCCAACCTCTCTGACCTGACGGATCTGATTCCGGAGGTACAGAGCCGGAACCCCTCCCATATCTTTCTGTACTGCGGCTTCAATGACATCGGCATGACAAACGGCGATAAAGAAGCATACTACAATGATTTTGTTTCTTATATCAGTCAGCTGATCACTGCCTGCCCGGGTGTGCCGATCTACATCAGTCATCTTGTGGCACCTCTCAATCTGGATACCCTGGAAAATGCCTGGTACGGCGAGGTGGATCAGTATAATGCGATCATCGATCAGGTGGCAGCTGAATACGGACTTGGAGTGATCGAAACCGCTGATCTTGTAAAAGAGGAATATTATTATAAGGACGGCTACCATATGCTGTACCCCTTCTATCCCAAGTGGCTCAGAAGAATGGCAGAAGCAGGCGGTCTGATGTAATGACAGCGCAGCACCATGTCTTTGAAAAATGCGCAGGCAAGGGCGTGCTGCGAACAATGAATGGATAAGAGTAATAGAAACTGATCAGAGCAAATGAACAGATCAGAGCGATAGAAGCTGATCAGAGCAAATGAACGGATCGGAGCAATAGAATTTAAATGAGCAGTGAAACGATACAACAGAGAAAAGATACCCCTCCGGGTTTTTCTTATACCATAGCAAAATATATGATCCTTGCAGCAATTGCAGCATTTGTCATATATCTGGTGCTGTCTCAGAGGCAGGCGAATCTTCCGTTTTCAGATGTTTCCGCACAGGTGGAGCAGGCGATCGATCAGGAATTGCTGCGGGATGCCGGAACAAAGGGGCTTTCCAGATATTACGGATTAAACAGCTCCGATTATGAGGGCGTGCTGCTTTATCAGTCTGTGTCCGGCATGTCAGCGGATGAGGTCCTGCTTATAAAAGTAAAGAATCGAGAGCAGATGGAGCGGGTGACGGAGGCAGTGGAAGCCAGAAGAGAATCCAGGATCAATGACTTTACCGGATATGCACCGGAGGAGGCAGCAGTCATGGAGGCGGGGGAACTGATCATCCGGGGAAACTTTTGCCTGTTTCTTCCCTGCTCCGAGGCAGCTGTAATAAAAGAAGCATTTCTGCAGGCGTTAGGAGATTGATCTATGGTTTTCAGCAGTATTACATTCTTATTTTTGTTCCTGCCCATCGTACTGATGGCATACTTTTTTCTGCCGGGGCGCTTCAGAAATTTTATTCTGCTCATTGCAAGCCTGTTTTTCTATGCCTGGGGTGAGCCGGTCTATATTGTGCTGATGGTGCTGTCCATTGCATTTAACTATATCTGTGGTCTTGAGATCAATGCCCAGACCGATCCGAAAAAGAAGCGGATCAAGCTGGCTATAGCAGTGGCGGCAGATCTGTCTGTACTGGTGCTGTTCAAATACTGCACCTTCCTGCAGCTGTCTCTGCCCATCGGCATTTCCTTCTATACCTTCCAGGCCATTTCCTATATCGTCGATGTCTACCGGGGAAAGGCACCGGTTCAGAAAAATGCCCTGAATTTTGCGTTATACATTTCCATGTTCCCGCAGCTGATCGCCGGACCGATCGTTCGCTACGCAGATATCAATCAGCAGCTGGACAACAGAAGTATAAGCTCCGCAGAATTCGGCGCCGGTATGAGAAGATTTCTGCTTGGTCTTGCCAAAAAGGTCATTCTTGCAAACGGACTGGGAGCAGTCTTTGCATCCGTTACTGCCGACTCAGCATCGGGCATGGCGACCGCTTCCGCCTGGATCGGACTGCTGGCCTATACGCTGCAGATCTATTTTGACTTCAGCGGATACTCTGACATGGCAATCGGTCTGGGACGAATGTTCGGGTTTCATTTTAATGAAAACTTCCGTCTGCCCTATACGGCGGAATCCATCACGGATTTCTGGAGAAAATGGCATATCTCCCTTGGATCCTGGTTTCGGGAGTACGTATATATTCCACTGGGAGGAAACCGAAACGGCGCTGCCCGCCAGATCCTGAATCTGCTGATCGTATGGTGTCTTACCGGAATCTGGCACGGTGCATCCTCCAACTTTATGTTTTGGGGACTCTATTACGGAATTCTGCTGATCCTGGAGAAGTTTATTTGGGGAAAAGCCGTCGCTAAGCTTCCGAAGATCCTCCGTCATGTATATGCATTGTTTTTCATTATTCTTGGCTGGACGCTGTTTTTCAGCAGCAGCCTCGGTGAAGCAGTCACCTATCTCGGATATCTGTTCGGAGTCGGCAGCACCGGACTGACCGATGCAGGCACTGCATCAGCTATCATGTATCAGCTGCCCCTGTGGATCATTGGCATATTTGCCTGCACAGGCACCTGCAAGGGTCTGCTGGATCGTGCCGAGCAAAGCAAAAAAGCAGCCATGGCTGTAAATGCAGCCTATATTGCGGTTTTTATCATTGCAATTTCCTGTCTGATCACAGACAGCTACAATCCGTTCCTGTATTTCAGATTTTAAGAAAGGAGGGAGTAAGTGAGACGGACATCAAACAGAAGATCAGGTAATGCTTCTGCTTCTGAAAAGAAGAAGGGCAGTTTTCAGTTATTCGATCTGAAGGAAGTAAGAGCCGAGGAGGAAGAAGAGGAAGCAAGAGCCCGTGCCAGGGAAAGAGAAGAAGCGGAACGCCAGGCAGAGGCTCTGCAGCAGCGGTTGAGCAGCATCGAAACCTCCTATTCCGAAAGGAGGGCAGACTCCGCTGAACGAACCGGAAGAAGAGCAAAGAGGACAACACAGAAAAAAACTTCAGATAAAGCAAAAGTCACCAGAAGAGCATCCGCTTCGACCGGATCCCGTCGGATCCCGAAGGCTGCTCCTGTGGTTTCAGATCCGCAGAAGAGTGCAAGACAGAGGGCTGCACTGAATAAAACCCTTGATTCCAGCAGAAATTTCTCTTCTGTCCACAGCGCAGCGCAGAATCTTCAGCAGAATCATTCTTCCAGAAGATCTGCTCCAAAGGCAGAGCTTCAGGGAATGGAGGAATTCTGGGCAGAGATGGAGACTGCAAAGCTGCGGGAGGAAGAAGAAAGACGTCAGAGAGAAATTCAGCGTGCCAGAGTGCAGGAGCTTGAGAGAGCGAGACAGCAGGAAGCTGTCCTTGCAGCAAAAAGAGAAGAAGAGGATCAGAAACGCCGTGAAGAAGAAGCCCGGCTTGCGGAAGAAAAGGAGCTGAAGCGTCAAAATGAAGAGGCTGCTGAAAAGTGGAGAGCCGAGGAGGCTGCCAGAGTAAGAGCAGAAGCCGACAAGATGCGTGAGAGGCAGATCATCAAGGCTCGTGAGGAGGAAAGCCGCAGGGTTCAGGAGCTGGAAGCCAGGAAAATCCGTGAAGCAAAGGTGAATCAGGTTCGTGAAGAGCAAGAGGAACAGATGCGCCGGGAGCTTGCAAAATTCCAGCAGGAAGAGGAGCATCATTCCAGAATTGAAAGTCTTCTGGAAAAAAGTGCTGCGGAATTTGAAACAGACGGAGCGCTTCTTCGGGAAGCGGATCTTCAGACTGCAAAGAAGCCTGCGCAGGAGACAGAGTCTTCAGCTGATGCTGTGATCGGATTCCCGGATGTCCCCGCGATGGTCGAGGATGACATTCTTTTGAATGAGGAAGATGTTGAACAGGAACTGTCCGGATCAGAGGATGATCGTGCGTTTGTATCTGAGGATGACGATGACCTGTTTGATGAATCCGACGATGACTTCGATGAAGAAATCTCTTTTCCGGCCCATAAAAGGTCCTATCTGAAGATGCAGAAAAAGAAAAAGAAAGCTGTAAAGACTTCACTTGCCGATGACGATCTGTTTGATCCGGAGGAGCAGATAGACCTGGAAGAACGTCTGGTAGAGATGACGGATGAAGAGCTCTATGGCACTGGAGCCGAAGCAGAGGCCGAATCGGCAGCTGCAGAACACAGGAACCAGACCGGGGTCAGAAGGCAGTCCGGCAGAAGAAAGAGTTCTGCAGACTGGAATCGGGTATTCACCGATGACGAGCTGTTCGACAGCGAAGAGGCTGATACAGCGGAAGCTGAAGAACGAACGGATATAGCTTCCGTTCATCTGCAGGTAGATGACGTACCGGATGAGGAACTGATGGACGATGAGTATTTAGATGAAGATGAATTCGGAGAGGGGGGATTTGAAGAAGATGATTTCGATGAGGAAATATCCGTTTCCTTTCGAAAAAAATCTTCTAAAAGGCAAAGCTCCCAGTCATTCGTTCTTCCGTCCTTCGAAAAAATCATGGACGCAGAAAAACCAAAAAACCTCGAAAACAGCATCCGATTCACAGGAGGAGAAAGGATCCGATATAACGACACGGATTCGAGAGTTGTTCAGGAAGAAGTAGCAGAGGACACTGTGCGGATCGATTCTCTGATGGAAGCTGCTGAAACGAAAATCGTTGGTGAGACCAGAGCGGTAGACAGAAAAGAAGCCGAAGCTGCATCCGTGGAGGATATTGAAGCGGTAGACAGTAAAGAGGCAAAAGCTGCATCCGTGGAGGATATTGAATCGGGAGACAGCAAAGAAGCCGAAGCTGCGTCCGTAGAGAATGCTGAATCAGGAGATAGCAGGACTGATAGAAACCCAATTAGTGATGGTTCTGAAGCGGTGCAAGTTGAGATGGAAGCATCTGTATCCGGCTGGAAGTCTGAAGTGAAATACAGAGAGAAGACTGAGGAAAGATCAGTCGAGGAAACGGAAGAGGAAAAATCAGGCAAGGAAACAGAAGTGGAGCACGCTGCGATCGCAGCTGCCGCCTCACATCGTGAGTCACCGAATCACAGGAAGCGGTTCAACCGGAAACGCTACGATTCCATGATCGGAAAGCTGGTTGCTGCATCCCTGGTTATTGTGCTGGCATTGAATATTTTCCTTCCGGACCAGACTTCCTCTGAGCTGGAGAACAGGGAACTGAAACAGATGCCGGCCGTTACAGCAAATGCATTGCTGGATGGAACCTATGCAGAGTCTGTTGAAGAATGGCAGTCCGATCAGTTTGTTGGAAGAAATGCCCTTCGCAGCCTGCAGATCTTCCTTCGCTGGCTGGGAGGAGACAGAGAAGAAAACGATATCTACTATGGAAAAAACGGCCAGCTTCTTGAGAATATTGTCAGTGCAGATCAGGAGCAGCAGACAGACCTGATCTCTTCCATGAATACATTTGCTGAAACCTATCCGAATGTGCGGTTCGGAATGATGCTTGTTCCCGATGCGGGAACCATCATGAATGACAGCTATCCCGCATTCGCTGAGATAAAGGATCAGCGAGAAGACATTGCTGCTGCCTGCAGTGGTCTTTCACAGCATTATATTCTGGTGGATGCGCTTGGAGCAATGGATACACATGCCGATGAAAAGCTTTACTACAAGACAGACCATCACTGGACTTCGCTTGGTTCCTTCTATGGATACCAGGCATTCTGCGAGTCCTTTGCATTCCAGAGCAATACATTTACTGAACATGCTGTTTCAGATACCTTTAACGGTGTCCTGGCCAGCACCAGCGGCTTTGCTCTTGGTGAAAAAGAAAGTATTGAAATTTATACACCGGAGACAGATACCGGTGTGGTGGTCACCTTTGTGGAGGATGGTACACAGACAGCGACGCTGTATGATGAAGAGAAGCTGAAAACAAAGGATCAGTATGCAGTATTTCTCGGTGGAAATTATTCCATGCTGGATATTAAAACCACTACCGATACCGATGCAGTGCTGCTCCTGTTCAAGGATTCCTTTGCAAACAGCATGATCCCCTTCCTTACCACCCATTATAAAGAAATTGTGGTGGTGGATCCCCGCTATTTCAACGGAGACATACAGGAAGTCATGCTGACCTATGGAATTACTGATACACTGTTCCTGTACAGCGGAAACACCTTCTTCGCAGACCGGAATCTGCAGATGGTGCTGAGTCAGGAGTGAAAGAAGGATAATTAAAAGTATATGAAACGAAGGTTACTATTTATTGTGCTGACATCACTGTGTCTTACGGGATGCGGGCGAGATGATTATATGAAGTCTCTGGCCCGGAAGCAGATTGAAGCACTGAATGCAGAAAACTCTTCCGAACAAGCAGATTCCGGGGAGAAATCAGATCTGAATGCAGCATCCGTATCTGCATCTTCCGTTGCGGAGAGTACAAAAGAGACAGCAAGTGCCGGTGAGGCAGACACAGAGCCGACGCAGGAACCAACCCCGGAGGTGACTCCGGAACCAACGGAGGAGCCGGTGGATACCACACCAGTGCCTGTTTATTTCGATGAGTCCTGGGAATTTGCGCAGAACTCCATGATCCATACAGGGAATGCAGTTCTGTATAAGGCAGGAGAAAATCGAAAGGATATCGTAATCGGGGTAAATGCAGGCCACGGCTGTGAAGGCGGGTCTTCTGTATATACCTACTGCCATCCGGATCAGACACCAAAGGTTACAGGAGGCAGTACTGCCGCCGGTTCCGTGCAGGCAACAGCCTGTGCTGTAGGAATGACCTTCTTCGACGGAACACCGGAGAGGGATGTGAATCTTGCAGAAGCACAGGTTTTAAAGCAGATGCTTCTCGAGAACGGCTATGATGTACTGATGATCCGGGAGGGAGAGGACGTGCAGCTGGATAATATTGCAAGGACGTTGATCTGTAATGCCTATGCAGATTGTCATATCGCCATTCACTGGGACGGTGACGGTCTGGATTATGACAAGGGTGCCTATTATATGTCAGTTCCTGAGGCACTGAAGACTATGTATCCCGTCAGTGAAACCTGGGAACGAAGCAATCAGCTGGGGGATTGTCTCATTAGCGGACTTTCCGGCCAGGGCTGTGCGATCTTTGATTACGGCTCTATGCCGGTAGATCTGACGCAGACCTCCTACAGCACGGTTCCGTCCATAGACATCGAACTGGGCAATGCAGCCTCCGATCACAGCCAGCCGGTACTGGAAAATCTGGCAGCCGGATTGACAGCAGGCATCGACCTGTTCTTTCAGTGAAAACCAATTTGGCCTAACTATAAGAAACACGCCTTGCGAGTTTCTCATAGTTGTCGCGACAGTCGCCATATGGACATGCAGGCATGTCCGCATGGCTCGTTGTTCGAGCAAATAAAAACAGAGAAGGCATACCGAATCCGGTATGCCTTCTCTGCGTTTTTCCATTTCCTGTTGTTTTGTTTTGTGTTTTGTTATGTTTTGTATAGTTTTTCCTTAGCAGGATATGAATTACAGTGTCTGATTTAATCCAAGGATGTAATCAGTTGATACATCGTAGTACTCTGCCAGACGAACCAGATGATGGATCGGCAGCTCATTAGCACCACGCTCATAGCGAGCATACATTGTCTGAGAAGTTCCAAGGTACTCAGCCATCTGCTGCTGTGTACGTTTTTTATCTTTGCGAAGGGATCTCATAATGTCGATGTAAGGCTGTTTCATTGTAGCACTCTCCTTTAATAATAATTAAAAAATGTGAGTTTTGATGAATGGAAAATATCTGCGTTCATCTGCGTGCACGTTTTTCGGATGAATCACTGTTTTCCTTCGATGAGTTTATTATAGCAACGGTTCGGTCACTTGAAAAGAGTGAAAATGTTTATTAGATGTAGAAAAAATAGGGTAAATAAAGTACAAAATTGTATATTTGTACCATAAAACGGTCAAAGTCAATCGCTTAAACGGTTTCGTGAAATGGATATCATTGAACGTTTCAGAAAATTTCAATTTTACACGATCACTGGAAAAATGCTGAAAAATATAATTGAAATCCGGTGATCATAGTGAAAATTTGTTTTAAAACAGCATAAATATCGCCAAATGTTGTTACAAAATACATATTTAAATAATGAATATGCGTGCGCGAGAACATGAAAACTTTCAGAAAGAATGACTGAGGAAATTCAAAATACAGCTAAAACGGTCAATTATCAGGCATGAAACGGTCATAAATAAGCATTATACTGAAGGAGTGACCGAATACATGAGTAAACATGACTGAAATTGAATTATATAGTAAAAATCTGATCTCTATAATGCATGAATTGATTCGTATGAGTATGACTCCTGCCTCTCAGGGATACATTGTTTCCAGTCGGCTTTTTACAGAAGAATTGTGAGCAGAGTCTGCAGGTATCCTTTGATCAGCGAAAACTTGGGAGAATATGTACTAAAATAAAAACCTATATCCCTATTGACATACTGGGAATTGGGGTATATAGTTGTCACATCAACAGATGAAGTCAGCAGCAGCTGTTTATTAGTCAGAGATTGAAAGTCACTGAGACGAACTTCCTATTTATTACTGACCACCTGCCGTGGTGAGAGTCTACTGACTGAGATAAAAACAACTGCTCAGTAACTTTAATAAAAAGAAAAGAGGTAGTAAGTATGAAAAAGAAAACAATTACAGCAGCAGTTCTTGGCCTGTCTCTTGCATTTTCTCTTGCAGCATGCGGAAGCAGCAGTGATTCTTCCTCTGCAGCAGCATCCGAAAGTACCGGATCAGAGGATACAGTATATCGTACCCTGGAGGAGATCCAGGAGAGCGGCACCATTAACATCGGTGTATTTTCCGATAAGAGTCCATTCGGTTATGTGGATGAGAACGGTGAGTATGCCGGCTACGATGTATACTTTGCAAATCGCATCGGCGAGGATCTCGGTGTAGAGATCAATTACGTGTCAACTGAGGCTGCAAACCGTATTGAGTATCTGCAGACAGGAAAGGTTGATATCATCCTTGCTAACTTTACTGTAACAGAGGAGCGTGCTCAGGAGGTCGACTTCGCACTTCCTTATATGAATGTTGCCCTTGGTGTCATTTCTCCGGATGATGCAGTGATCACAAGTCTGGATGAGATCGGTGAGGACGATGAGGTGATCGTAATCTCCGGTACAACCGCTGAGACCTATCTTACCAAGAATAATCCGGAGATCAAACTCCAGAAATATGATGCATATGCCCAGGCAAAAACAGCATTTGAGAACGGCAACGGCGTAGCATGGGCGAACGATAATACAGAGGTGATTGCATTTGCGAATGAGAATGAGGGATATACAGTAGGAATTCCTTCTCTCGGAAGTGCTGATACCATTGCACCGGCAGTAACACAGGGCAATGAGACTCTTCTGAACTGGCTCAATGATGAGATCACTGCACTGGGCGAGGAGAATTTCTTCCATACCGATTACGAAGAGACCCTGCTTGATACCTACGGAGCTGACTATGAGGATACCCTTGTTGTAGAAGGCGGAGTCGTTAGCGCAGAGTGATTCACCTCAGGCGGAGAGGCTCCCACCTCTATAGGTGGTGAGTAATTAGAAGTCTGTCTCAGTGGGAGTCCAATCTCCGACTGAGATGAACGCTCCGCGAGGATGCGCACGGATTCGGATAGGTAAATGTCAGCCGAAGCTGACCCGAATCCGGCGCCAAGTCTCGCGAGCTCGACTTGAGCTCATCCGGCGCCGAGTCTCGCAAGCGAGGAACCTCCTCTGCATTAGCAGTCAGGCTGCGTCAGCTGCAGTCCCCGCCGTATAACGCAAAGGGCTGCGGATCGCCGCGAGTCCGAAAAAAGCGCCAGTGGTAGCTTGTGTAGAATAATCGCTGTAACACTTGAACAAAGAGAGGCACATGCAGTATAATGCAAGGTGCGTTTGGAATGAACCGAAAAGGACCCGGCGCTCTTTAGAAGCGTGGGTCCTTTTCCTGTTGTTTACGGGAAGCAGCTGAATCGTAAGAAGAGAGGGATTCCTGTGAACAAGCACGATTTTTTTTCCTTACTGAAAACTACGTAAAGAATGGGGGAGATATACCTTGGATCTGAATGTAATGATATCGTATCTTCCGCTCTATAAGGAAGCACTCTTGCTGACGCTTCGAATTGGGTGGATGGGCGTGGGAATCGCCCTGATCATCGGAATACTGGGATCGGCGATCCTGTATTTCCGGATTCCCGTACTGCGTGTGCTGATCGGCATTTACACAGAGCTGTTCAGGAATACGCCCCTTCTGGTGCAGCTGTTCTTTATTTATTTTGCACTGCCTCAGATCGGAATCAGTGTTTCACCGGAAGCCTGCGGAACCTGGGGACTTGGTCTTCTGGGCGGGGCCTATATGTCCGAGACATTCCGAAGCGGTCTTGAAAATATTGCCCGGATTCAGTTTGAAAGTGCCGAGAGTCTGGGAATGACGCGCTTTCAGGTGTTTCGTTATGTGATCCTGCCCCAGGCAATTTCATCCAGTGTGCCCGGCCTCGTGGCGAATGTGATCTTTCTTCTGAAGGAGACCAGCGTGTTCTCCACTGTCAGCCTGATGGATCTGATGTTCACTGCAAAGGATCTTATCGGCATGTATGCAAAGACGATCGAATGCCTGACGCTTTTGGTAATATTCTATCTGATCATGCTGCTCCCTGTATCCCTGCTGGGCAGCCTGCTGGAAAGGAGACTTCGCTATGCAGAGTTTGGGAATTGATGTTCTGTTTAAAGGAACGAATTTTGTGCGCCTGCTTGGCGGCCTCTGGGTTGCTGTCAGAATCAGCCTGATCTCAGTGGCGATCAGCATTGTACTGGGATTGGTCGTCGGCGTATTAATGACATCTAAGAACAGGGTGCTGAAGGTGATCTTCCGGATCTATCTGGAGATCGTGCGTATCATGCCACAGATGGTCCTTCTGTTTATCGTATATTTCGGCACCACCCGTGTGTTTGGATGGAATCTGGAAGCAGAGGTTTCGGCCATCTTCGTATTCAGCTTCTGGGGAACAGCGGAAATGGGCGATCTGGTGCGAGGTGCACTGATCAGTATTCCGAAGATCCAGTATGAAAGTGCCATGGCTCTGGGAATGAGCAATACCCAGGTATATACCCAGGTGATCCTGCCTCAGACCATACGCAGGCTGATCCCCTTGTCCATTAACCTGATCACACGAATGATCAAAACCACCAGTCTGGTGATGATGATCGGAATCGTAGAGGTCCTGAAGGTAGCACAGCAGATTATTGAGGCTAATCGAAAGGCTTCCCCGAACGCAGCCTTCGGTCTGTTTGCGGTGGTATTCATTCTGTATTTCCTGATCTGCTGGCCCATCAGCAGATTGGCAGTATATTTAGAAAAGAGGTGGTCCTGATGGCGGAAACATTGTTGCAAATCAGAAATCTTCATAAAGAATTCGGACAGCAGGTCATTCTGAAAAGTCTGGATCTGGATGTAAACAGAGGAGAGGTGATCGTAGTCATTGGCCCGTCCGGCTGCGGAAAGAGTACCCTTCTTCGGTGCCTGAACGGTCTGGAGGAAATCCAGGGAGGGGAGATCCTGGTGGACGGAAAACCTCTGAACAGGAATTCCAAAGACATTTCTCAGATGCGCCAGAAGATCGGTATGGTATTCCAGAGCTATGATCTGTTCCCGCATAAAACAATTATTGACAACGTATTGCTGGCGCCCATGAAGGTACAGAAGAAGAAGCGCTCCGAGGTAGAGCCGGAGGCAATCGAGCTTCTTGAAAAGGTGGGACTTGCTGACAGAAAGGATGATTATCCAAGACAGCTGTCCGGCGGTCAGAAGCAGAGGATCGCCATCGTCCGTGCCTTGATGATGCATCCCGAGGTTCTTCTCCTGGACGAGATCACAGCCGCACTGGATCCCGAGATGGTCCACGAGGTGCTTCAGGTAGTACTGAATCTGGCAAAAAGCGGACGGACTATGCTCATCGTCACCCATGAGATGGCATTTGCCAGGGCCATCGCAGATCGTGTACTGTTTCTGGAAAAAGGCGAGATCGTAGAGGAAAGCCGCGATCCGAAGGCTTTCTTTGAGAAGCCGGAGACCGAGCGTGCACAGCAGTTTTTGAAGTCCTTTGAATATTGAGGCACAATCGACTTGAGAGATGGTTGTAAAGAACAGACTGTCCGATTGATATCACAGGATATCAGTCGGGCAGTCCTTTTTCGTAGATTTCGAGACTTTTAATGGGGCAGGCACAGGGAAGAAAGGAAATAAAAGAATCCTGTGCCTCGAGAGATGCAGCCGGGCACAGGGAAGAGAGGAAATAAAAGATTCCTGTGCCGAGAGAGATACAGCCAGGCACAGGGGAATGAAAAAATAAGATAATAGTAGAGGCTTGCCGTGCTTCTGTGGAATGATTGTGGTATTCTATATACGGTAGACAGCAGTCTATGTGATTTACATGATTTATACGTTTCGATTCTGTAAGCAGGTAAGAAAAATACGAAGCAAGTAAGATACAAGCAGGTAAGAAAAGAAGTTAGGAAGAAACAAAATAGGAAGAATACATGAACAAGAATGAAATCTGGAAAATATACGGTACCGACTATACCGCACTGACAAAAAAACTTCTCGAAGAAACGCACCTGGATCAGGAGATTGGTGACCAAAAGAAGCGGATCGGCATCAAGCCGAATCTGGTGTCGCCCAGCACGGCAGACTGGGGGGCTACCACGCATCCGGAGGTTGTGGCAGGAATCATTGAATATCTGCAGGAGAGAGGATTTTGTGATATACTGATTCTTGAGAGCTCCTGGGTAGGTGATAAGACCAGTGATGCTCTGGAGGTCTGCGGCTACAATGAGCTGTGCCGAAAATACGGTGTCCCGTTTCTGGATATACAGAAGGACAGCCATCATACGGTAGATGCTGCGGGCATGCAGCTGGAGATCTGCGACGGCATCGACAGTGTGGATTTTCTGATCAATGTTCCTGTTCTGAAGGGACACTGTCAGACAAAGATCACCTGTGCACTGAAGAATATCAAGGGACTTGTTCCGGGTAAAGAAAAGCGGCATTTTCATCAGATGGGGCTGCACGAGCCCATTGCCCATCTGAATGCTGCTATTAAACAGGATTTTATCGTGATCGATCATATCTGCGGGGATCTGGATTTTGAGGACGGAGGCAACCCCGTAGTCCGAAACTGCATCATGGCAGCAAAGGATCCGGTGCTGGTGGATTCCTACGTGTGCCGTCTCCTGCATTATGAGACCGATGAGGTTCCCTATGTGCGGATTGCAGAGAAGCTTGGCGTTGGTTCTGCAGACCTGAGCGATCTGCATCTTCATATGATCGGGGAAGAGGATGATCAGGAACTTCCCAGAGCCAATAAGGTGGTAGAGGTCATGGATGCGGTGCAGGAGGTGGAATCCTGCAGTGCCTGCTATGGGTACCTGATTCCGGCACTGGACCGTCTGCGGGAGGAAGGTCTTCTTGAGGAACTGCTTTCCGTGCTTCCTGATAAGATCTGTATCGGTCAGGGCTATAAGGGAAAGACAGGAGCCATCGGAGTAGGAAATTGTACAAAGGATTTTGAATTCTTTATTAAAGGCTGTCCGCCGCTGGAGACGCAGATCTATGACGGATTGAAGGAATATCTGATGGAACGGGGGGCAGGCGCCTCTTTTGACGAAAGATAACGTAATAAGTACAAAGGATTGCGAATCATATGCAAAGCGACAATACGAACAAGCAACAATATCATCTGATCGCCTTCGACATGGACGGAACTCTTCTGGATTCGACCAAGCAGATACGCCGGGATTCCCTGGAGGCGATCCATGAGGCAGCGGAAGCCGGAAAAGTGGTTTCTCTGTCCACCGGACGCTGTCTCCCGGAGCTTCGGGTCTATGAGGAACAGCTGAAGGACGTGCCCTACTATATCTGTATGAGCGGTGCTCTTGTTTATTCAAACAAGGAGAAGAGAGTGATCCATACTACGGAGATCGATCCGGAGCTGGTTGGTAAGATCCTCAGCATCACCGAGTCGGAGGATCTGATGATCCACCTGCTGTCCTGGGAGTCCATTGTAGAAGCCGGCAAGGTGGAGCGGAGTGAACAATATCACATGGCTTCCTATAAAGCCAACTATGAAGCCTGCAGCATTTTGCCGGAAAATTTGAGAGAATGGTATAGGGAAAATACCTGCCCGATCTTTAAATTGAATCTCTACTGCAGGGATCTGGAGCAGAGAGACCGGATGGAGGCTGCCATTGCCGGATTCGGTCTTGAACTGGCCTACTCTGAGGAGACAAATCTGGAATGTTCTCCGCCGGGTGTTTCCAAGGCTGAGGGCCTTCGCAGACTCTGCATCCATACCGGAGTTGACATGTCCGAGACGATCGCCGTGGGCGATGCAGACAATGACACTGCGATCCTGAAGGCAGCCGGTCTGTCCGTGGCCATGGCAAATGCCAGTCCTCAAATAAAGGAAATAGCGGATCTTGTGACGCTTTCCTGCGATGAAGGCGGCTGTGCTGAGGTGATCCGCAGGTTTCTTTTATCTCAGCTTTAAAAGTAATGCAAACGCCCGGACTCCGGGAAGAACGTGGGATCCATGCGGCGTTTGTGCAGCATACCATTAGTCAGAAGCTGTATGAGTAGGAAATGAATGGAATTGATTTCATGCGAAAGCAGGCTTTGAATAGTTACAATATTAATACGTAAAGAGGAGGGATTTGAATGATTGCCGTATACTTACTGCCGTTTTATCTGCTTTTAAATATCTGGATCCTGGTGATGTTCCTGCGCTGGATTGGAATTACCATCCCGCCGCTGAGATCCCTGATCTTCCGGATTCCGTTTACCATTGTCTTTTTATTCTGTACGGTCTCCATGGGAATTGCATTTTTCCTTCCCGTGGGAGAATTGCAGAAGTATTTAAAATATCTGGGCAACATCTGGATCGGTGTGGATATTTTTACACTTCTGGTGATCGTACCGCTGGGTGTGATCAGACTGATTGCATTTCTGGTAAGAAAAAGAAACGGTCATTCCTTTAAGGAATCCAGGAAAAGCTTCAGAAAGACCATCCTGTACCGGTTTACAGGCCTGCTGGTTACCGGTATTGTGATCGGATCCACGGTATACGGCGTGTATCACGGACGGGATATTCAGATCAATCATTATGAGGTGGATATCAACAAGGACGGAGGATCCATTGATTCTCTGAATGCAGTGCTGATCGGCGATATTCATATGGGCTACAATGTGGGCGTAAACCATGTGCAGCAGATGGTGGATAAGATCAATGCTCTGGATCCGGATATTATCCTTGTGGCTGGAGATATCTTTGACAATGAGTACGAGGCACTGGATGATCCGGAGCAGCTGATTGCGATCCTGAAGACCATGCAGGCAAAATACGGCGTGTATTCCGTTTACGGCAACCACGATATTCAGGAGAAGATCCTGGCCGGATTTACATTCTCCCAGGAGGCGGAAAAGGCGGCAGACGAGCGGATGGACGCATTTATCGAAGAAGTGGGCTGGCATCATCTCCGTGACCAGGTAGAGGTAGTAGCAGACAGCTTCACCATCATCGGCCGGGCAGACGAAGAGCGTCCGGGAAGAGGCATTGATGAACGGGCAGATATTGAGGAGCTGATGGAAGAGGTGGATCAGACAAAACCAGTGATTGTGCTGGATCACGAGCCCAAGGAGCTGAAGGAGCAGGCCATGGCAGGCGTGGATCTCTGTCTCAACGGTCATGTCCATGACGGTCAGGTACTGCCCGGAAAGTATCTCATGAAGCTGCTGTGGCTGAATTCCTGCGGCTATAAACAGATCGGCTACATGCACAGCATCGTCACCTCCGGTGTCGGAATCTGGGGACCGCCCATGCGAGTGGGAACGGACAGTGAGATCTGCCAGATTACGATCAATTTTCAATGAAAGGTTCGGAGTAGTC
Source organism: Lachnospiraceae bacterium (assembly GCA_030527645.1). GTDB lineage: Bacteria > Bacillota > Clostridia > Lachnospirales > Lachnospiraceae > JAKSRN01. The sequence continues at coordinate 74,496 of JAUNAJ010000010.1, forward strand.
GATTTCTATTTCAGGAGCGAGGAACCATACAGTTTCTGCATGAAAACCAGAGAAAAATATATCTTGACAAATGCAGCATATATCAACTATACTGTGTTTCAACAGCCAAGAGCTGTATATATTCTAGTAGAGATTTATCTCAGCAAACACAAAGCTACGACGGGAACAAGTAACGGGTTTGCAAGGCAGAAAGAGAGCAGCCGGCTGGTGAGAGGCGCCTGATACGCAGTCCATGTGAATACATCCCCGAGCTCCGCACCGAACATTTGATCAGTAGGCTGCGGCGGAATGACATCCGTTATACGTGTCGGAGTATGATGGTACTCCATGAGGCATTGCTCCGTGAGGAGAATGTGAAATTAGGTGGTAACACGAATGCTTATACAGCCTTCGTCCTATGTTTGTAGGACGAAGGCTTTTTTGCACTTCATCGCACTGAAGTATTATTGAACAGCGGATTCAATCATCCCTGTTGGATACAGATCTGGTTCAATGAAATAAGAAAGCATCTCGTCCTGATGCAAAAAACTATATTGTAAAAGGAGAGAACACTATGAAACTGTATGATGAACTGGTTGCCCGCGGTCTGATTGCCCAGGTAACAAATGAAGAAGAAATCCGTAAGATGATCGATAACGGAAAGGCAACCTTCTACATCGGCTTTGACCCCACAGCAGACTCTCTGCATGTAGGTCACTTCATGGCACTTTGCCTGATGAAACGTCTGCAGATGGCAGGCAACAAGCCAATCGCCCTGATCGGTGGCGGTACCGGAATGATCGGAGACCCTTCCGGACGTTCCGACCTGCGTCAGGTCATGACACCGGAGACCATTCAGCACAACTGTGACTGCTTCAAGGTGCAGATGAGCCGCTTTATCGACTTTTCTGACGGAAAAGCACTGATGGTCAACAACGCAGACTGGCTTCTGAAACAGAACTATGTGGAATTTATCCGCGAGATCGGCCCGCATTTCTCCGTTAACAACATGCTTCGTGCCGAGTGCTACAAGCAGCGTATGGAGAAGGGCCTGAGCTTCCTTGAGTTCAACTACATGCTCATGCAGAGCTTCGACTTCTACATGCTGTACAAAGAATACGGCTGCAACATGCAGTTCGGCGGCGATGACCAGTGGTCCAACATGCTGGGCGGAACCGAGCTGATCAGAAGAAAGCTTCATAAGGATGCACATGCCATGACCATCACCCTGCTGATGAACTCCGAGGGCAAGAAGATGGGCAAGACAGCAAAGGGTGCCGTATGGCTTGATCCAAACAAGACCTCACCCTTCGATTTCTACCAGTACTGGAGAAATGTGGGCGATCAGGATGTTATGAAGTGTCTTCGCATGCTGACCTTCCTTCCGCTGGAGGAGATCGAGGCAATGGATTCCTGGGAAGGAAGCCAGCTGAACAGAGCAAAAGAGATCCTTGCATACGAGCTGACCAGCCTTGTACACGGAGAGGAAGAGGCCAAGAAGGCAGAGTCCGGAGCAAAGGCTATGTTTGCCGGCGGCGGCGATGCAGCCAACATGCCGACCGTAGAGCTTGCTGACGAGGACTTCGGAGAGGAAGGAATCGATATCATTTCCCTTCTTGTAAAGGCTGAGCTTGTAAAAACACGCTCCGAGGGAAGACGTGCCTGTGAGCAGGGCGGCGTAACCTTCGCCGATGAGAAAGTGACAGACTTCAAGAAGGTCATCACAAAAGAAGACATCGCAGCTGAGGGAACCGTACTGAAGCGCGGTAAGAAAGCATTCAAAAAAATCGTTTGCAAATAATGGAACCCGGGGACGGTGGTACCGTTCCGCTTCAAAAAGCGGAACGGTACCACCGTTTATTTGACTTCCGGATAGTTACTGTTCACGGGGCAGCAGGAGATACGCATGCTGGCTCGTCATGCTGGCATGTAAGAGACTGTATGCGTATCTCCTGCTGTCTCGGGATCGAGGAACCTCCCATTCATAAGCAGTCAGGCTGCGTCAGCAGCAGCTTGAGCCGTGTAACGGCGGGGACTGCGCATGGATGGGAGTTTCCCCGTGAACAGTAACTCCGGATATGCTGCGGAAAATAAATTTTCCTCACTTTATTTACATATAAACAGCACTTGTGGTAGTATATAGAATGGCTTTTCACTAGTGAAAGCCATTCTATTGCTGTCTGGCAATAGAGTTTCGAATATTGAAAAATAACCTGCCCCATGCAGGATAATTGGAGGATTGAACCATGAAAAAATACGGAGTAAATGAACTGCGCAAGATGTTCCTTGACTTCATGGAGAGCAAGGGTCATCTGGTAATGAACAGTTTTTCCCTTGTTCCTCAGAATGACAAGAGCCTTCTGCTGATCAACGCAGGAATGGCTCCCCTGAAACCATACTTTACAGGTGCAGAGATTCCTCCCCGCACCCGTGTAGCCACCTGCCAGAAATGCATCCGTACCGGTGATATTGAGAACGTTGGTAAAACAGCCCGCCACGGTACATTCTTCGAGATGCTGGGAAATTTCTCCTTCGGAGACTATTTCAAGCATGAGGCAATTGCCTGGTCCTGGGAATTCCTGACCGAGGTAGTAGGACTGGATGCTGACCGTCTGTACCCCTCCATCTATGAGGATGATGACGAAGCCTTCGAGATCTGGAACAAAGAGATCGGCATTGCGGAAGACCGCATTTTCCGCTTCGGCAAGGAGGACAACTTCTGGGAGCACGGCGCAGGTCCCTGCGGCCCCTGTTCCGAGATCTACTATGACCGCGGTGAGAAATACGGCTGCGGACAGCCCGGCTGTACGGTAGGCTGCGACTGCGATCGCTACATGGAGGTATGGAACAACGTATTTACCCAGTTTGAAAATGACGGCAACGGCAACTACGAGACTCTGCAGAACAAGAACATCGATACCGGTATGGGTCTGGAGCGTCTGGCAGTAGTTGTACAGGACGTGGATTCTATCTTCGATGTAGACACCATCGAGGCACTGAGAAATAAGGTCTGTGAGGCAGCAGGAAAGACCTACCACGAGGATCTGAACGCAGACATTTCCATCCGTCTGATCACCGATCACATCCGTTCCGCTACCTTCCTGATCTCTGACGGCGTTATGCCCACAAATGAAGGCCGGGGTTATGTGCTTCGCCGTCTGATCCGCCGTGCAGCACGCCACGGACGTCTTCTGGGCATCGAAGGAAAATTCCTGGCAAAGCTGTCTGAGACTGTCATCGAAGGCTCAAAGGACGGCTATCCGGAGCTGGAGGAGAAGAAAGACTTTATTCTGAAGGTTCTTACCAACGAGGAGAACCAGTTCAATAAAACCATCGATCAGGGTCTGAAGATCCTTGGCGAGCTGGAGGAGAGCATGAAGGCAGAGGGCAGCACCACACTGGCCGGCGCCGATGCATTCAAGCTCTACGATACCTACGGCTTCCCCATCGATCTGACCAAGGAGATCCTGGAGGAGAAGGGATACATCATCGATGAGGAGGGCTTCCGTTCCGAGATGGAGGCACAGCGCGTTCGTGCCCGTGAGGCTCGTGAGGTCACCAACTACATGGGTGCCGATGCAACCGTATACGATGAGATCGATCCTTCCGTAACCACCGAGTTCATCGGCTATACCGATCTGGAGGCAAGTTCCGAGGTGACTGTCCTTACCACTGAAAAAGAGATCGTAGAATCTCTGACAGAGGGACAGAAGGGAACCATCTTTGTAAAGGCAACTCCCTTCTACGCAACCATGGGCGGTCAGGAAGGTGACACCGGTGTGATCAAAACCGCTAACGGAACCTTCCGTGTAGATGATACCATCAAGCTGCTGGGCGGCAAATACGGCCATGTAGGAGAGATGGTTTCCGGTATGATCTCCACCGGTGAGACAGTGACCCTGTCTGTAGACAAGACAGGCCGTGCAGATACCTGCAAGAATCATTCCGCAACTCATCTGCTTCAGAAGGCGCTGAAAACCGTACTGGGCTCTCACGTAGAGCAGAAGGGCTCTCTGGTAACACCGACCAGACTGCGTTTTGACTTTGCTCACTTCCAGGCAATGACTGCAGAGGAGCTGCAGAAGGCTGAGGATATCGTAAATGAAGAGATCCGTGCAGCCCTTCCTGTAACTACTCAGCTGATGGGCATTGAGGAAGCAAAGAAGACCGGTGCAATGGCACTGTTCGGTGAGAAATACGGCGATGAGGTCCGTGTTGTATCCATGGGCGACTTCTCCGTAGAGCTCTGCGGTGGTACCCACGTATCCAACACCTCTGAGATCACTCTGTTCAAGATCGTTTCCGAGGCAGGTGTGGCAGCAGGTGTCCGCCGAATCGAGGCGCTGACCGGTCAGGGCGTGATCGACTTCTATAAGAAAGAAGAGGAGCAGCTGCAGGAGGCAGCAAAGGCTCTGAAGGCATCTCCGGCAGATATGCTTGCCAAGATCGCAGCACTGCAGGCAGAGGTAAAGGCTCTTCATTCCGAGAATGAATCCCTGAAGAGCAAGCTGGCATCCAACTCTCTGGGCGATGTAATGAATCAGGTAAAAGAAGTCAAGGGTGTGAAGCTTCTGGCAGCGGCAGTTCCCGAGGTAGACATGAACGGACTTCGTGACCTGGGCGATCAGCTGAAGGAGAAGCTGGGCGACGGTGTTGTAGTTCTTGCATCCGCAAAGGACGGCAAGGTGTCTCTGGTAGCTATGGTCACCGATGGTGCTATGAAGACCGGTGCCCATGCAGGAAACCTGATCAAGGCAGCAGCACAGATCGTAGGCGGAGGCGGCGGCGGCCGTCCGAACATGGCACAGGCCGGCGGAAAGAAACCGGAGATGATCCCCGAGGCAATCGCTAAGATTCCGGAGATCCTGGAGGGCCAGATCAAATAAAATTAATGAATACTTAAGATTTCATCCATTCTCTGCTAAGATTACTCGCATATGATAACACCATAAGAACAAAGCAGATATGCAAAGCAGAGAAAGGAAGAAACAAAATGAAAGATGTAAAAGTACAGACAATGAAACTGAATGATGCGGAACTGGATATGGTGAATGGTGGAACTCCTTGTTTTTCTCTTAAAAAGAGTATTTCCGTCGGTTTTGATTGTCCCTATAATAAGGGTGCCGAAGTAGGCAAATATGATATTTGTGCTGGAACGACCTATATTGCTTATGATAACACCAATTGGTATATCGTTATTGCTCAGAGCGATAATTATGAAGTACCGGGTATGGGCAATTGGCTCTTTGGAAATACAGACACATATGCAGATTTTCTTGTTTTGGATTCAACGAATGAATCTAAAAAGTCCAGAACTGTAAAATGGGAATTAATGACGAACGCGAAGATCTATGAATATCTTGGCGCCTGACAGCTCCTTCAAAAGCAATAAGGTGCGTTAGAAAAATCCCCGCCGTGAAACGGCGGGGATTTTGCGTGAAGAGGAGTTGTACTGAGTACAGTAATGGAAAATTAGAAAAACAGATAAAATTATGAAAAAATGTTGAACTTTTGTTAGCTATTATTGATATACTGTAAGCAGGTACCGGCTTCTGTTCTGATGCTCATGACCCGTTTGGAGGTGCACATGAAAGGAACAGATAGTCCGAGATACGGCAGAAAGGAGTAACTATGATATCAAGCAAAAGAAAAAAACGTCTTCCGGCAGTGTTTCTGTCACTTACACTGGCAATCGGAATGATCGCTCCGCAGGCTGTGCTGGTTTCAGCGGATGAGGCGACGGATACAGCTGTTACAGCAGAGCAGACAGCAGAATCCGCAGAGGTTTCAGAAGGCGCAATGGCAGAGAGTACTGTCTCTGAACCTAAAATAGCTCCGATCAAGCTGCTGATGAAGTCTCAGAAAATAAAAATGAGACCGAAACCGGCATTGGATCCGTTGGAGATGCAGAGTCAGGAGAGTCCGGTGATGCAGTGCAGCAGGAGAGTTCCGATGAGGTGGATGAAGCAGATCAGGTAAATGATGCAGAGGCAGAGACCGATGTGGAAACTGAGACAGAAGAAACCGATGAAGAAGCATTGGACGAGCTGGCTCCTGTATTTTCAGCAGAGCCGGACAGTAATGAAATGAAAGCAACAGTCTCAATATCTGATTATGAGATGCCAATCGACGGAAAAATTCTCTATGCAGCCGTATGGAGCGCAGAGAAGGGACAGGATGATCTGACCTGGTATCCGCTTTCCCTTGCGGATCAGAATACCTACAGTGCGGAACTATCCGTTGCAGATCATAAATCATCAGGTAAGTATTATGTGCATTTCTATCTGAAGCACAAACGGGATTCTATGGATTATCTCGGTGATACTGCATTTTCCATTACACATCTGTCTGCAGAGTCTGTTGAAGTACAGAATCAGGATACAGAAAAGGGAACAGCAAGGATCCTTGTGTCCGGTGTGACATCTCCTTCCGGTGTGAAGAAAATCACCGTTCCGATCTGGAGCACATCCAACCAGAGCGATATCAAGTGGTATTCCGCAAAGCAGGATGCCGATGGAAACTGGTATGTCGATATGGATATTGCCAATCATAAGTCCCACGCAGGAACCTATCAGATCCATGTCTATGCGGAAGGAAGAAACGGTCTGTTCCAGTTTGTGGGAAAAACATCAGCAAAGTTTGAAGAGATCAAGCCTTCTGCTGAATATGTAAAAGCAGTTTCCGACAATTCCACAGGAATCTTTACCGTAAGCATCGGAAAGATCCACGGAGTATCAGGAAAGTATTCCATCCTTGTGCCCACCTGGTCAAAATCCAACCAGAGTGATATTGTCTGGTACACGGCTGACCGGAATTCCGACGGAACCTATGAGGTAACCTCCAGCATCTGGAAGCATAACAACAATCAGGGAACCTATCACTCCCATGTTTATGTGAAGGATTCCGCCGGAAAGATGACATTCCTTGGCAGTGCCAATTATGTTTTTGAGACTACGACCCAGGTTACCATCAATGCCACAGATTATTCCCTTGTATACGGAATTGATGTGGATACCGAGTGCCCGATCCCTCCTAAGAACTGCTACGCAGCAGTATGGAGCAAGGAAGGCGGCCAGGATGATATTCACTGGTATCTGCTGGACTATAAGCCAAACGGCGGATTCAAGGGAACACTGGATATAAGAAATCATCAATCTGCAGGACAGTATATTGTTCACATTTATATGCAGGACATCAAGGGACGTATGTTCTATATCGGCAGCAATAATGAGCTCTCAGTAGCAGAGTCTCAGCTGAAGGATCTGAAAAAGGTATCTGTATCCGTGATGGAGACAAATTATCCCGGAAAGAGAACCATCGTCCTCAGAAATCTTTCCACCAAGGCTTCCAGCGTGCGCTTCCCCATCTGGTCCCAGACAAACGGTCAGGATGACATCGTCTGGTATACAGCCTCAAAAAATGCAGACGGCGACTATGAAGCGACCTTTGATCTCAGCAAGCACAAGAACAACGGAACCTTCTATGTACATGTGTATGCAGACAATAAGTTCGTAACGAACAGTTCATTTGTCATTGACTACGAAGAGGTTGAGACAGATTTCACTGAGATTGCAGCCGGCTTGAAGGCAGCTGCAGCAAACAGGCAGCTGATCCTTGTAAAAGCCTACGGCACAACAGCGGAGATCGCTCTGCTGAACAAAAACAGCGACGGAACCTGGTATGAGGTGGTCAGAACCAACGGATATGTCGGCAGGAACGGAGTAGCTCCCACAACAGAGTGGAGCGTGACTACGCCGGTCGGAATCTATGAGATCGGTTCTGCTTTCGGTATCCTTCCGGATCCGGGTACAGAACTGGATTATACGCAGATCGACGATACCTACTACTGGATCGACGACGCGGATTCCCCTCTGTATAATCAGTTCGTAACGACCAAAGACACTCCGCTGACCTGGTCATCCGCAGAGCATCTGATCGATTATCCCGGTCCTTACAACTATTCCTTCTTCATTAAATTTAATGCAGAAGGTATTCCTGCAGTTGGCTCCTGCATCTTCTTCCACTGCGAGCGCGGTATTCCAACCGGCGGCTGTATTGCCGTTCCTCAGGCAGACATGGTGAAGATCATGCAGAACATTCACAAAGACTGCAAGATCATCATGGATAATGGCGATAATATTCTGAATTATTAAATGGAACACGGGGACGGAGGTACCGTTCCGGTTGACAGCTGTCAACCGGGCGGCACCTCCGTCGTTACAGTTCACGGGGAACCTCCCATCCATGCGCAGCCCCCGCCGTTACACGGCGGGGGCTGCTGCCCCTTGAACAGGAACCCTCCGTCCCGTGTTCCATATTTTTTTGTCATGAAAAGATTGGCGAATGAGTGAAAATGTATTATGATATTAAAATGTGCTTTGGGAATGAAAAAATCAAGAGTAAACAGAAAGAAGAGATGAACAAACAACATATGAACAGCGACTTCAGTACAAATTTTCGAAAAGGAATCCAGCATGGAATACCCATCTGCCTGGGCTATTTCTTTGTCTCCTTCGGCGTGGGTATCATGGCCTCCAGATCAGGGATTTCACCCTGGGTGGCGGCGTTGATCTCCCTGACCAATCTGACCTCAGCAGGTGAAGCTGCCGGAATCGGCGTCATTGCCGCAGGCGGTTCCTATATCGAGATGGTCATGACACAGATCCTGATCAATCTGCGATACAGCCTGATGGGTCTGTCCCTGTCTCAGAATCTGGACGAGAGCTTCCGTCCGATCCATCGTCTCACCGTTTCCTACGGAATTACCGATGAGATCTTCGGAGTTGCCTCCGGACAAAAGGAACCGCTGAAACCAGCCTACATGTACGGCATGATCTTCATTGCCACTGTTGGCTGGACCCTTGGAACACTCATGGGAGGAATCTGCGGAGATATTCTGCCGGTGATCCTGACAAATGCACTGGGTGTCATGCTGTACGGTATGTTTATTGCAATCATCATTCCGCCGATTCGTGAATCCCTTAGTAATCTGGCGGTAATTTTGCTGGCGGCAGGAGCGAGCTGTCTGATCTATTTCTGTCTGCCGAAGATCTCCAGCGGATTTGCAATCATCATCAGTGCCATTTTTGCTTCCGTGATCATGGCAATCCTGCATCCGATTTCCGATGAGGAGGAGCAGGAGAAACAAGTTAAAAATCAGCCTGAAGAGACAAAGAAACTGACCCATGAAGAGGGAATGAAGTCTGCACCTGAAGGGGCAATCAAGCCTGCACCTGAAGAGGCAAAGAAGCTGGTATCTTCGGAGGCAATGAAACCTGCACCTGTAGAGGAGGAAGAAGAGGCATGAATCCAACAAGACTTGCAATCTATATCATTCTGATGGCAGGAACCACCTACCTGATCCGAATGATTCCCTTTACCTTCTTCCGGAAAAAGGTGACAAATCGTTTCTTCAAAAGCTTTTTATATTACGTGCCCTATGCAGTGCTCAGCGCGATGACATTTCCGGCAGTGTTCTTCTCTACAGGAAGTGTGCTGACTGCCGGCGCAGGAACTGCAGCGGCACTGATCCTTGCCTTTTGGGGACAGTCCCTGACCGTTGTAGCAGCCTCCGCAGCGATTGTAACATTTCTTGTTTCGCTGCTGTAAGGTTTCTGAATGAATGTCCGCTTTACAAAAATGCTCCGGGCAGCAGATTTCCAGAAAGGATCCGGATTATGAAAGAGCGAAAAATCAATTATTTACGTATGCTTACAGTGATTTCTATCCTGTATATTGCTGCAACTCTGGTGGGGGAGTTCCTGAATAATCGATACATGGAGCAGTATCAGGGAAGCAGTTTAACATCCGCCAGTATTCTCATGAACACGATTCCGGTTCTGGCGGCATTCCTAGTTTTTTTAAGCGCATCGGGAATCCTGAGAATCGACGAGAGACTGCCTTATATGTTTTATTCCCTGATCAGTGTATCCTTCGGTCTGATCCAGGTGCTGTATATTGTATTCTCTCTGGGTGGTGAGATCAGTGTATACTACATCATCAATGTCGTATCTATTCTGTTCCAGATGGCAGCAGCAGTGGTAATGATTCTCCTGATCATCGGAAAATCCGATGACCATCTCGGTGTCAGCTATGCATGGACATCCCTGGTCATAACAGTGATCCTGTTTATGACAAGCCTGTCGATCTACGATACAGAAAGCATTCTGTACATCAGCCTGTTCCCTCAGATCGCATCCGTCTGCAGTACACTGATGCTGCTGGCTATGTTCTACAGACTGCGGGAGAATGAGTAGAAGAAATTGATTAGAAATTTTAAAAATAATTCAAAATCCCCTTGACGCATCGGCACTGTTTCGATATAATAATCTACGTGCAAAAATGACCCTTGACAGTTGTGATCTGCACAAATTCACAATTGAGGGGAGGTTAGGTGAGATCTATGTCAAATATTATCGTTAAAGAGAACGAGACACTGGATAGCGCACTTCGTCGTTTTAAACGCAGCTGTGCAAAAGCAGGTATCCAGCAGGAAATCCGCAAGAGAGAGCATTACGAGAAACCATCTGTTCGTCGTAAGAAAAAATCTGAAGCGGCTAGAAAACGTAAATATAACTAATTGTGCAAAGCGGGGGCTTCGATGTATGTCGAAGCCCTTTTTACATACTATATTTGCGAGATAGCAAATGATTTGCTGAAGACAATCGTGCGGTAAACCTGAAAGAGAACTTCCTGTCTTGGAAAGAGCAGGATAGAACCTGCCTGTAATCTGTGTTTGGTTCAATAAATAATGAATACTCTCAGATTCATCCATCAGAGTAATCATGAGTAATAATCGAAAGAGCAATCATGAGTAATAATCGAAGGAGATTCCATGAATAAGAAGACATTCCCCGAGTTTGCGGAAACACTGGCAAAAAACGTGGATACATTTACCAGTACTGTAGCCGAAAATGTAGATACAATTGCCAACAGTGCAGCTGAAAACATGGATACATTCAGCAGTAAGGCTGCAGAGAAGGCAGACACATTCGCTGATAAAATAGCAGGGAATATAGATACCTTCACGGGAAAACTTACCGAAAAGATTACAGAAGCATTTACAGAGAATGGAACATCCACCGGGAACTCCGCTTCGAATAAAAAGGATGATCTGCAATATACCATGATCCACTATGCAAAGACCTGTCGGGCTTCCTTCGGGGAGGAGCCATTCAATGAAGCAGACAGTCTGATCCTGTCCTGGCTGTCCTATCTTTGTATTCCTGAACGTGTACTGCCTAAACGGGAGCTGGGAAGTCCGGTGAAAGCGGATAACTCTATTTTCACCGATACGGACAGCTGCCGGATCCGGGATCTTCTGAAATACGAATATTTTGAGGATATGCTGAAAGTTGTGTGGAGTCCCGATGAGACTCTGGATATGCTCTATGCCATGGCACTGAGTCCACGATTCGAATCCATTCGAATCTGCATGCGAAGAGAAGAGCTGGATCCTGCCGCAGGAAAACAGTTTGCGGCGATGACATTTCAGATTCTCCCGGATCTGACCTATATTGCCTTTCGCGGTACCGACAAAACCATGACTGGCTGGGAAGAGGATCTCCGACTCTGTCTGGAGGATCCTGTACCTGCACAGCTGCTGGCTGCAGAATATCTCACAGCAGTCGGTCAGGTATTTCGGGGAAAGCTGCTGGTGGGAGGACATTCCAAGGGAGGCAATCTGGCGGTCTATGCCGCTGCCAACTGCAGTGAAGAGGTCCAGGAACGGATCCGGACAGTTTATTCTCATGACGGGCCGGGATTCCTGTCTCAGGATCTGGAAAGTCCAGGATTCAAACGGATCCGGTCCCGAATACAGAAAACTGTTCCCCAGTTCTCCGTATTCGGAATGCTCCTTCTTCAGGAGACAGAGCCGAAGATCGTCTACAGCTACGAGAAGGGAATCATGCAGCACAACGCGGCATCCTGGAAAATCGACGGCTATGGTCTGTCAGAATACCGCTATCCCGACAAAGCATCCCAGGTTCTGACTCGAAAACTGAATAACTGGGTCAACAGTTTGACGCAGGAAGAGAAGAAAATATTTATTGATACGGTATTTCATATATTAAACGAAACCGGCCTGGAAAAATTCGGTGATCTGAAAACCAATCTGACAATCATTCCTGTTGCATTCAGGGAGCTTCAGAACATGGATCCTTCCATGCGGCAGTTCCTGTTTGATCTGGTTAGGCAGTTGATCCTGGCGTCCGGATCGGAAAATGAAACGAATATTTCTTTGGATGGTACAGAAACTGTAATTACAGCAAGTGGACATACATCTGCAATCAGTGAAACCTCAGATGATGAACCGGAACATATGAAGCGCTTTGGTGATGCAGACATTCAGGAATTGATGAAGAAATACGTTGATAGAGAGTAATTGATACTGTTCACGGGACAACAGGAGATATGCATGCTGGCTCGTGATGCTGGCATATAAGAGACTGTATGCGTAGCTCCTGTTGTCTCGGGATCAAGGAATCTCCCGTTCATAAGCAGTCAGGCTGCGTCAGCAGCAGCTTAAGCCGTGTAACGGCGGGACTGCGCATGGATGGGAGGACCCGTGAACTGCAACGAGTGATGTCCCGGTATTCAGCGAAATTGGACGATCATGCAGAGATTCTTGAAGCGAACAATTATGATAGTAAAAGGACCGGCGCTATGAGGCGCCGGTCCTTTTTGCTGTGCGCCTGGCGGCGCACGTTTCTAATGGGTGAAAGTCCCGAATCCGCCCG
>JAUNAJ010000002.1:0-108128 GCA_030527645.1 Lachnospiraceae bacterium
ATCCTGTGACAATCAACCATAGCTATATGAGGTCAGGCTGGGATAGTGGCAACACAAATCCTGCATCCCGGTTACAAAAACTGCGTTTCGTTTACAAATATTCGATTTCCAATTCACAAAGTTGCGTTTCGGTTTACAAAGTTGCACCTCGCCTTACAACTGACCCATAGCAAAAATATCTGAAAAGAGTATATCATACGCACGTGAATTTTTCAATGATTCATTGAAGTTCTCAATCTTTCATAAACAAGCATTTTTCCCATGACGCTGAAGGGATTACGCCCTGTATAAGGGCTTCACCCCCTTGACATTTTTATCAAAATTTAGTTAAACACCAATTCGTTAAATACGATCTCCTCCGCCTGAGCCTTAATCATATTCATATACTGAACCCAGCCCATCGGATCTGTTTTCTTATCTGGAATTTCTTTATCCCACATCAACTCAAAATCCATGATTTCATCAATTCTGCTATGAGCTGATTCATCAATTTCATAAAGATGATCAAACAACTTATCTGTTAACACAAGCTGATTGTAGAGGATAGGCTTGTTTGCTTTCAAATAGGCTCTACGCATCATGCCGTACTTGCCAAGAGTTCTGTCATCATGCTGTTCCAATACAATATTAGGCACATAGTAATCGCCACATAAGTTGTATTCAATACCGTTTACCATAATCTGTTTCTGTAAATTTGTCATAATCGTTGTCTCCTTAATCTGTAATTTCTTTGCCAAATAATGCCTGTTCTACAGGGGTTCCAACATCTTTAGCAAGCAATGGAAAGATATATACTTTCCGCTTGTTGGGCGATCCCAAACCCCTGCAGAACTTGCAAGTTTTCAGTTCCATCAGCGCTCAAGAGCCTGATGCTTTTGCTTCTCCGCTCTGCGGAAGCATGATTCCAAATTCGATTGGATTGTCTGCCATTTTTGGAGTTCTGTTCTCTTTTCTTTATACCTCTCATAAATAGTTTTTCTGTTGGCAGCGATCTCTTCGTATTGAGCATTCAGATCTTTGATGCTCACTTTCTTTTTAATACCGAACTGATCAAATACCTTCTTAGCATTCAGATGTCTTTCGATATCAGAACGATGCTCCTCATAGAACTTTTTAGATTTACCGGAAACTCGATACTTACTGTAACTATCCCTGGTCTTGCCATATTCGATAATCGCAGATTTCAATGTTTTTACATCTCGCAATTTTGCTTCTTCTGCTTTTAATTGTTCGGATAACACATCAAAATCATCTTGAAGAGTTTGGACAAATTCTGCTATATCTTCAATCGTATGCAGTCCTTTATTACTTGCCTCCACTAAGGACTTTGACATGGCTTTCATATTAAATATCTTTGCCCATCTTTGATACCCAGTACCTTTTCCTTCTTCTATCTTTTTCTGAAGATCGATAAGTTGCGGAATGCTTGGTTCATCATAACTCCAAGTCTTTTTATATTTCTTTTTCTTCACGGAAATCTGCATTGCGATCTTTGCACAAATTGCTTCTTCCGTAAATTCATCACCGAGTGTTTTAGCACGTGTGAATTTCTTCTGATCCGGAGCACGGAATGCAATATACTTTCCCTGTTTTATTTCATAACCAAGCAGTTCCATTCGATGAAGAAATTGCTCATAATTCTTACAACCTTGGATCTGTTCTTCGATGTTATTTCGAAGTTTTTCTTTCCAGCTGGTACCGGACTTTTCTGCATTCCACTCAGCATATTGTTTTCCTTTTTTCGCAGGTTCCTCAATGATGGAGTAGCCATGTTCCAGGCAAAGACGATCACTGATATCTCGAATATCATCGGAGCTCCTCAGGTAATTATTAAACTTATGCGTGCAGTCCAGCGTTGTGGAATTGAACACAATATGATTATGCACATGTGCCTTATCAACGTGGGTTGCTACAATGAATTGATGTTGTCCCTTCGTGAATTCCATCGCCAGCTTATACCCAAGTGCATTTGCCTCTTCCGGCGTGATTTCTCCGGGATAGAATGCCTGTCGAATCTGGTAGGCGATCACATCCTTACCCTGCTTCGGCTCCCTACCTGTGATACGCTGGTACATCTGTTTAGCGATCAGAAAATCTGTATCAACAGTTGCCGGTTCACATTCATAGGAACTGATCAGTTCTCGCTCATTTGTCTTATCCGGATTCATCACATAATCGGTTCGAGCCGATAATGACTGAAGCAGAGACCTTCCCTTATTCATATGCATTGGAAGAATCGTTGTCGTAGCCATTAGCAACACCTCTTTAATGTAGCGACTTGCTCCACAACTTTCTTCATCTGTTCTGTCTGTTCCTCATATCCTTCCTGCAATTCCTTTATATCTTCCTCATAAAGATTGCCAGTTTCATTGCAGCGTTTTGCAATCTGATTCATATTTGCAGAAGTACGAACCTGAAGTCTCAGCATCTCTTTGATTTCCGTCATATTAACATTGAAGATCATTCCATCAATTGCCATCTTACGAAGATATGCACTTCGGTTGTGAATTCCTGCCAGTTCCATTTTCTGCTGTAGCAATTCCATTTCATGATCACTGAATTTTAAATTAATTTGGTTTGTTCTTGTAATGCTCAATCTTGATCTCCTTTCTATTAAGGGTAGGGTGTTTCGCTCTATTCTATACGGGGTGTAACGAAACATTACTCCCTTGTTCTTTTAGTGACGGTTGTGACGATGTGACGATATTTTAAAAACATACCCCTGTCCTATTTTTATCGTCACAATCGTCACATCGTCACAGAAACAAATTATTTCTAGTTTTCTGTGTCCTGTACTTGCTCTGGAAGTTCCAGTTTTAATTCAATCAGGCTGCCTGCACGGCTGTGTACATTTCGATAGATGATGTTGTGATCGGATAAGAGTTTTCCTGCCTTCACATTCAATCTTCGAGACAGTGCATTTGCAGCACAATCTAACGACAGCTTCTCTGTCAGCTCTGTAGCAGTTCCAGTCCATTCTGGGAATTCCGGTTTGA
This sequence comes from Lachnospiraceae bacterium, assembly GCA_030527645.1. Lineage (GTDB taxonomy): Bacteria > Bacillota > Clostridia > Lachnospirales > Lachnospiraceae > JAKSRN01. The sequence goes on from JAUNAJ010000002.1 coordinate 2,997, forward strand.
TAAGCTGAACAACGGCTTCAATAATAGGATCACTTGGTTCTTTCCATACTTCTGTTTCAGCATGATCCAGCATCCACGTGAGATTATCCTGATTCTTTGCCAAATAAAGTGTCTGTTCTGCCTGGTCTCTTCCCACCACATCAAGTGTTGCGCTAGAATCCGTTCTCTTCTGCTTTCTCATCAGAAATGCGCCGTCTGCACAACCTAATAATCCGGTCGTTCCGGAAATCATATCGAACTGATCACCAGCAGGTGTCTTTCTTGTATGATGTACAAGTAGTACACAAACACCTTTCTGGTCTGCAAATGTTTTTAATGCACCGATGACTTCATAATCACTGGAATAACTATAGGAATCCACAGTTACTTCTCTGATTTTCTGAAGCGTATCAATAATAATTAGACGGGTTTCCGGTTCAGCTTTCAGGAATCTCTCCAACTGATCAATCAGACCTTCTCCGACCATTTTCGAAGATACTGCCAGAAACAAATCATCTGTGCCCTCTACTCCAAACATTCTGAAAAGTCGGCTCTGCAAACGCTGATAATCATCTTCCAGGGCAAGATAGAGCACCTTGCTCTTATGAACTTCATACTCCCATAATTGCTTACCAGTACTGACATGGTACGCAATCTGCGCCATCAGGAAGGACTTACCAACTTTCGGTGATCCAGCAAACAGATATGTTCCTGAATACAGAAATCCTTCAATCAAAGGTGGTCTGTTCTGATAAATTTTGTCATAAAGCTGATTCATGGAAATTGTCTGCAAATCATTAGGATTCCTGGCATTCTGCTCACTCTGAACAACTACCTCAGAGACATCGTTTGATTTTTCCGATTCCTGCATTTGTACTGGATTTTTCTCTTCATCGGTATGTATCGTTTCGTTACACACCGCCATTCCTTCATGTGATTCGTTACGTTTTGTTTCGTAACGCACCTCCTGTACTATCGCTTTCGGAGAATATACATCCGTAGTCATCTGAATTGCTTTCTGAATTGTAATTGCACCATACGTGGAACCAGCCTGCTGTCGATTCCATTTCTCACGCATCAAGCCTGACTGTCTGAATAACTGATCCATCCGTCCTGCATCCGCTCCTGTCCAGAATGCTAAGGAACTGCATAACGCCATATCTGCTTCAGACTGTGACTGATATTTTCCCCGCCAGTTTCCATTCCAAAGGTTCTGAAACTCTGCTCCATTTCTGCTGTTCATTGCTTTATCCAGTAACTCACGATCATCCGGAAGAGTATTTCCTGCATTTATTGCATTTTCTGCAGTTGCTTTCACTTCCGGAATTAGTCTTTTCATATACTGATCTAACACCTGTTTCAGTTCTTCCGTTCTATCTCCAAATTCATAATGAACGGCAATCTCATTTCCGGTAATAGTCACATACTTACTTGTAGCTCCGGCAACATAGACCTCAATTCCGTTCTTATGATTCATGACATAATACTTCTCAGAATCGTATTTGAAGCCGTCCGCACAGAATAAAATGTGTAGACCTTCACCACTAGGGCTGTATTCGGTATAACTGTGCATCAGATCAACAATTACCTGTGCAGACGGGGCAAATGTCCCATCTTTTTCAACACAATGATCTAAGTCAATCGCACACACGCCATCAAAGATTCCAATTCCGATGCCTTCATACGCCTTAGACGCAGCGACTTCAAAATACGTAAAAGTTGACTTGTCATTGGATTTTGCACGCTGTCCGGTAATCGGATCGTATGGTACCTTTGTTTTTCTGCCATTGACATCCTCATAATTCCAGCAACAAAAGCTTCCTTGTTCTTTTAAATATTGTGGAAATCTATCATAATTTCTAACCATATTACCTCCAATTTTCTAATTTATAGATGGTAGGCAACTGTGGTATAATCATATCTGTATACATATTGATTAGTGCCGCAGTTACCTTTGTAGCTAAGGACTATCGAGAAGCTCTTATCTTGCCGGATAGGAGCTTTTTTCTTGTCCTGATCACGCTCATCTTGATTCATTCCTCATTTCATCCATGATTCTTAACATGAATCTCATAATTTCCATCAAATCATCTGACACCTCCTCGCCGGATGTGATTCTCTCCAGCTGATTTATAATTTCCTTCATCTGGTCTTTCAATCCCTTAAATACTCTGGGATTGCCAAGAACTGTAATTTCATTTTCAAGTAATCTGCGAGTAATATAATCCTGCTTGGTAAGACCTGTCATTCGTACTTTTGCCTCAATCACCTCGTCTTCACCAGGTGAAACACGAAAAGCCACCGTCTTATTTCTCCATCGCCCTTTCTGATCAAGATTCTTAGCTGACAGCATTACCACCTCTTTCTGCTTCCAACTTATCTGCCATTTCAGTCTGTACCGTAGGGAACAGATGTGCATACTGATATGTGATTCTTTCACTTTCATGTCCCACACGATCACCGATTGCAAGAGCAGTAAATCCCATATCAATCAACATACTTACATGACTATGACGCAGATCATGAATTCGAATTCTCTTTACTCCGGATTCTTTACAGCCTCGATCCATCTCATGATGAAGGTATCCTTTTGTGACAGGGAAGATACGATCATTACCCTCCATTCCGTAATACATTTTCAAATAATCCTTAATCTCCTCGCACAAGAAGTTTGGCATTTTTACATAGCGGTTGCTCTTCTTTGTTTTCGGCTCTGTAATGACATCCTCACCATGTAATCTTTGATATGATTTATTGATCAGAATGAACTGCCCTTCAAAATCGAAACTGTCCGATGTCAGTGCCAACAGCTCACCTTCACGCATTCCAGTCCAGTAGAGTAGTTCAAATGCATAATAGGAAATCGGCTTATCCATGATTGCTTCAGAAAACTTTTCGTATTCTTCTTTTGTCCAGAAATCCTTTTCCTTGCATTCCTCTTTCCCCATATTTCCAACAACAGCTGCCGGATTACTTTTTAAACCATAATAACGCATTGCATGATTGAAGATTGCACTTAACTGATTGTGTATACCTTTCAGATAATTTGAGGAATATTTTTTCCCTTTCTTACCATAGGTAAGTTCACGAATCTGGTTCTGCCATTCGATTACATCCTGCGGCGTAATCTCACTCAGTTTTCTTTTTCCAAGATAAGGAAGAACCTTCTCCTGAATTACACTTTCTTTTGTCTGCCATGTGTTCTCTCTGATTTTTGATCCTAAATCACGCTTATAAAGTTCATAGAAGCTTTCAAGTGTCATCGTGACATCAGCCTGTCTCTGCAGCAAGAACTGTCGCTCCCACTCCTGAGCTTCCCTCTTGGTCTCAAAACCACGCTTACATTTCTGCTTTTTGTTTCCCTGCCAGTCCTTAAACCAACACATGACATACCAGGTTCTTTTCTTTTCATCCTTATATACAGGCATTTATTTTCCTCCTTCTGTATTCTGGGTACGTGTTCCATAAAACTGTTCCATGAAGTATTTGCGGTCAATACGACCATCCAAGGTAATGCAACCTGATTTCTTCAATTCAGCATTCATCTTTCGGATAACCTTATAAGCGTATGGAATAGAAACTTCCATCACCTCCGCAACTTCTTCAACTCTCATGAATAACTTTCCGCTCATATTTTGATCTCCTTTCTTTCGTACCTTTTGAGTATTGATTATCTGTTTTCTTCGGTACTTGTTTGTACCGATACTCGCATTATATCGGCTGTGATTCCTGTTGTCAATAGTTTTCGATATTATTTTGTAGTGTTTATATTGATTTTTCGGTACATATTTGTTATTATCCTTATATAATAGTAATGAATTCATCCCAAAACAACGGAGGTAATACACATGGCAACCGCAGAACGAATTAATTATTTTAGAAAACTAAGAGGTATGACCCAGAAATATCTTGGTGAATTATTAGGTTTCACCGGACGTAACGCTGATGGTCGTATCGCTCAATACGAGACCGGCAAGAGAACCCCAAAAGAAGATATGCTAATTCAGTTAGCTGATGCTCTCAGTGTTTCCCCACAGGCACTAAAAGTTCCTGACATTGATACTTACACCGGACTCATCCACACGCTCTTTGCGTTAGAAGATATGTACGGAATGACCATTGCCTCTTATGATGGAGACAATGTGATCCGTCTGGGAAAGAAAGATGGAAAAGTCGATGCCACAATCTTCAATATGCTTGCTGACTGGAAAAATGAGCGTACTCGCTACCTGGATGGTCAGATCACAAAAGAAGAATATGACGAGTGGAGATATCACTATCCTTCAACATCCAAATCCGGCCATTGGGCACACAATCCAAGCATTCTGGATAACCTGTCATTCAAAGATGACGAAACAGAAGAATAATTACATATATGAACGCAAAAAACGGTCTTACCAACTCCCTTCTACAGGAATCGGTAAAACCGTTTCTTTTTTTTACTCTGATCTTCTTTTACCTGCAAACCAGTGGTTCACTTTCTGCAAAATAAATGATGAAAATCAGATTATCGTTATCAAATTGTTATCAAACCGTTCTTATACCTCTCTCAAACCTGCATAAATACAGGCTTTTTTGAGGTTCGGTACTTATTCCATCTCGATCGTTCCCGGCGGTTTGGATGTCAGGTCATAGAAGACGCGATTGACTCCGCGAACCTCCTTGATGATTCGGTTCATTACTGTCTGCAGCACCTCGAAGGGAATATCTGCTGCCTCTGCAGTCATGAAATCGATAGTTCTGACTGCACGAACAGCAACTGCATAATCGTAGGTCCTTTCATCGCCCATCACACCAACGGAGCGCATATTCGTCAGAGCTGCAAAGTACTGATCCGGCATCCATGGAGCAGTAGTTCCATGCTCTTTTTTGTATTCTGCTGCCGCACGCTCTATCTCCTGACGATAGATATAGTCGGAATCCTGCACCATACGAACCTTTTCAGCTGTGATATCACCGATAATACGGATTCCCAGTCCCGGTCCGGGGAACGGCTGGCGGAACACCAGAAACTCCGGAAGTCCAAGCTCCAGTCCGGCTTTTCGAACCTCGTCCTTGAACAGATTTCTTAACGGCTCTATAATTTCCTTGAAATCCACATATTCAGGAAGGCCGCCCACATTGTGGTGGGACTTGATCACGACGGATTCTCCTCCCAGACCGGATTCCACTACATCCGGATAAATGGTCCCCTGAGCAAGAAAATCAACCTTACCGATCTTCTTAGCTTCCTCTTCAAATACGCGGATAAATTCTTCACCGATAATTTTTCTCTTGCGCTCGGGCTCTGCCTCACCTGCAAGACGGATATAGTAACGATCCTGTGCATTGACACGAACAAAGTTAATATCGAAATTTCCTTTTTTTCCGAAGATTGCTTCGACTTCATCACCTTCATTCTTTCGAAGAAGACCGTGATCTACAAAAACACAGGTCAGCTGCTTGCCGATCGCCTTTGCGAGAAGCGCCGCAAGCACAGAGGAATCCACACCTCCTGACAGTGCAAGAAGGACTTTTCCACTACCTACCTTTTCACGGATCTCTCTGATCTGTGTCTCCACGAAGGAATCCATTCTCCAGTTTCCGCTGCAGCCGCAGATCCCACGGACAAAATTGAACAGCATGCTGGTTCCTTCCGGTGTATGAAGCACTTCCGGATGGAACTGAATTCCAAAGAGCTTCTTTTCCTTATATTCAGCTGCTGCAACCGGACAATCCTTTGTGTGGGCAATGGAAACAAATCCGGGAGCCAGTTTGCTGATGTAGTCGAAATGACTCATCCAGCAGATCGTCTCCTCCGGAACCTGTGCAAACAAGGGAGATGCCGTATTAACTGTTACCGGCGTTTTCCCGTATTCCTGTACATCGGCCCGCTCTACTCGTCCTCCGAGAATGTGCTGCATCAGTTGTGCACCATAGCACAGGCCAAGAACGGGAACTCCCAGCTCAAACAACTCCTTTGTATAGGAAGGTGCTCCCTCCTCGTAGCAGCTGTTAGGGCCGCCGGTAAGAATGATACCCTTCGGATTCATTGCTTTGATCTGCTCAATGGGAGTGCGGTAGGAATATATTTCGCAGTATACATTGCATTCCCGGACCCGGCGTGCTACCAGCTGATTGTACTGACCGCCGAAATCGATGACGATTACTTTCTCCTGATTCATATGTTATCCTCGCAATCTACTATTACCTCGGTTACTTTCATGCCCCTGCAAAGCATTTGACTTCCCGGATACTTCCGCGACTGCAGATTTATTCCGGATGTCCGAATACCTATTCCTCGGTTACTTCTGAATAGGAAAGAACCTTCTCAACCACCAGTGTTTTCATGATCATATCGTAGACCTCCTCCTGTCCGTAAGCCTCGATCAATTCATCGGAGGATTCTGCACCTACACTCTCCACAAGTTCATCCAGTTCCCTGATATAGTCCTCGCTGTCCGCACTGATCTCCTCTGCTTCCAGCAGCGCATCACGAAGAAGTGTATTTTTCACGGTTGTTTCAGCATAATAGGCTTTCTCTTCCGCATACAGATCTTTGCCGTACTGTTCAATTAGGTCATCCAGCTCATAGCCGTACATCTCTGCCTGCTGAGCTGCTGACTCATCATAAGCAAGCGCTGCTTCCTCTACCAGAGTTTTAGGAAGTGCAAGATAGGTTGAGGAATCTCTCAGCGTATTCCAAACATCGGAAAACAGATTGTTTTGTGCAGTGGACTCATGCTCCTCCTCCAGAACTGTTCGGAAGGAGTTCAGATACTCCTCTGCATTTGCAAAATCCTCTCCGGCATTTTCCTCAACCCAGGCATCATCAATTACCAGGCGCTTGATGGAATTTACGGTTACTGTAAATACAACATCTGCACCTGCCAGTTCTGTGGAACCATAGTTCTCCGGAAAGGTCAGATTCAGATCCTTTGTCTCCCCTGCCTTCATGCCAATGATACCGTCTTCAAAACCGTCGATAAATGTATCAGAACCAATCTGCAGCTCATAGGGCTCTGTACTGGTACCGCCCTCAAAGGCAACACCATCTTTCTTACCCTCATACTCGATCACTGCAACATCACCCTCCTGTACTGCTGCATCCGGATCGGTAAGCTCCTCTCCTTCGATACCGGTCTGCTGACTGATCCGAATCAGAATCTGTGAATCAGTGACCGGTTCAACTGTTTTTGTGAATTTCAATCCTTTATATTCAGCCAGTTCGATACACTCATCCAGTGTATACTCTTCTTTATCCAGGATTGGAACATCCGTAATCTCTACTTCTCCCCCTGAGGATGCAGAAGCACTGTCAGTTTCTGTTTCTGTACTTTCTGTTTCTGTACTTTCTGTACTCTCGGTGCTGACTGATGCAGAGGAGCTTTCTGTCTCCGCTCCACATGCTGCTGCCGAAAGTCCCATTGTCATGCAAAGCAGTATACTTACGATTCTTTTCTTCATATTAAAAATTCTCCTGTATTTATGATTCTCCCATAACCTCTAAATAGTCATTATAGGAGTCAATTTCTTTGATTCCCTGACGCACGTATCCGGAACGGATCTGCAGCCAGGAGGGATTCACAGCCTCTTCTATACAGAAGTAGCCGAATCCAAGCCCCTTCAGATACTGATATTTCTGATTGTCAGCCTTGTATTCACTCCAGCTGCCGATATCGGTCTCACAGGGGAACAGCAGGATATCGGTGCCGCCGATCAATCCTGAAACGCTGTTCATCCATGCATCCATATCGGAAACCACCAGTTCATAATCAGCTCCATAGGAGCAGTAGTTGTATCCGTAGCTTGCAAAATGCCAGCCTTTTTCCTTGAGTGCATTGACCACAGGCTGCACACCTTCAATCTCTGCAGCCACATCATATACACCATATACCGCATAGGCATTGCCCTCTTCCAGGCTCTTTCCCAGAATCTCTGTGGTACGGTATCCAAGGATTCCATTGTATCCGGTCAAACCTATCACGCCTCTGGCATTCTCATGGGAGAAATCCGGATGCTCGTTAATAAAGTCTTCCAGAATCGTTACGATATCATAGGATCCCCGCACAACGGTTCCGTCTGCCGCCTGATACTCATCCGTCAGCTGACCGTCCTCTGTCACTACCAGCCGGGAGGCATAGCCCTTACCTACACGATCCAGGGAATAGCTGGCATCCCTCTGGGACAGTACGAAGGGGATTTTTCCTTCCGGAATATGCAGATTGGCCGCCGTATATGTCACGGTACCGTCTGCATTCTGCTGAACTCCGGATATATTGTAGAAATCTACAAGGATATAGTTGGCATCATACAGCTGCTGCAGAATGGATTTGAATTCATTGATTGTCAGAACGCTGTCATCACCTGCCATATCATCGGACAGAAGCACCCGAAATGAAAAATGCCGCACTTCGGAAGAAGAGACACTGGTCATTCCCTCTTCGACAGCGGTCGAATCTTCTCCCGCTGCTGTCTCTGCAGCGGATGCCTCACCAACTGATTCTGCCGGTTCCCCAGTCCGGAAATCTTCTCCCGATTTTCCGGGACAAGCTGCAAGCAGCACAACTGCCAGAATCAGGATCACTGCTGCTGCTCCAAGCGCAATATACTGTTTTACCAGCTGCGCTTTCCTTGCTTCCATCCGCTCCTTCCGAAGTTTCTGACGCTGCCGATCGATCCGCTGTGCGGTATGGCTGGATGTTGTAAGATCCCTTTCGGGTTTTTCTTCTGCAGATTTCTTTTTTGTAAAAACAGATCTCTTCTTTTGCGGTTCTGACCGACCGGAGGATGCCTGCTGTTCTATTTCCAAAGAAGAATTGACCCTTTTCTTGCGGGCTTTTCCGGAGGAAACTGCAATCTTGCTTTTTTTTGAAACCTTCCTGACCTTTTCTCCTCCTGCTCTGCGGTCTGTTCCTGCGGATTGCCGAGTCTGTTTCTTGTTCATTTCGTCATTCATTGTATATACCTCAAGTACTGAACAGGTAATCTCTGTGTTGCTGTAAGATTCAGGTCGTTATTACTCGTCACCTGTAAAAGTGGAAGTATTCTCGACGGAGATAACACGGAGGTATGTCTGTTGACAGAAATCATGATAGCTGCTGTACACAGACAGCAGCGAAGTGTGCTGCCGTTCACCCTTGAACTGTAACTCATGATAGCAGAAAGCCTGTTCATTTGCAAATAATGTTTGCCTTTTGAAACAGGGAATGCTAAAATATAGTGTGTTATTATTGAGACGGAATATCCACCTGTCTCCTGTAACAAATAAGTTTATATCATAGGAGGTAGCCGCAATATGCCGTGGTGGGGAGTATTACTCATTATTTTAGCAATCGCTGGTATTGCCCTTTTCTTCCTCTACAGAGCAGGAAAAAAGGCCCAGGACAAGAGAGATGAACAGATGGAACAGATGGAGGCTGCTAAACAGACCATTTCCATGCTGGTAATTGATAAGAAGAAACTGCCGTTGAAGGACTCCGGTCTTCCACAGATGGTGATTGATCAGACTCCAAAAAGATACCGTCGTCAGAAACTGCCGATCGTTAAGGCTAAAGTAGGATCCAAAATCATGATCCTCATTGCTGAGCCGGAGGTTTTTGATATTATTCCGTTGAAAAAAGAGGTAAAGGCAACCGTAAGCGGTCTGTATATTCTGGATGTAAAGGGAGCAAGAGGTGCTCTTCCTGTACAGCCGGATGTAAAAAAGAAAGAAGGCTGGTTCAGCCGTCTTTTGAAGAAGGGACGCGGCGAAGCCTGAAAACCGAAAGCAAGACAAAAAAACGAGCTGAACGCTCGTTTTTTTTATCCTCTTTTGGAGCATGTATTACTGCAGCGGATCACTTGCATTGACGCGCATCATTGTGTGCTCCTCGTCTTCTGTCGGAAGATTCAGCCGGAAGTTTCCGGCTTCTCTGGATTGAATCTGAATATAGATCGAACAATCAGCAACAAAGGCCTCGTTCATCTCCAGAGCATAGTCAATCTTTAATTCAATTTCATGCTCCCGCTCTGTCTGCTCGAAGGAGGTGGCAAATATTCCCATGTGCATCACACCAAATGGCGTATGGTAATAAGACATCGTTTTCTTATTCAGCTCATACACCATATTTACATCGATCAGTCCCTTTTTTCTGACCTCCAGATGCCCTTTTCTGAATTTCATCATATTTCGGGTACTTTCTGTAAATCCTTCTGTAAGCTCTTCAAATAGAAGATAATGGCTTCCATTTTTAAAATAATATTCTCCGGGTGTTACGACCTCCACCGGTTCTGCTTCATCTTCTTGAGAAACAAACTGCAGTCCCCTGATTGTCACCAGCACTTCTTTTGTCATCATTCTTCTCTTTCTGCCTGTTAATAATTTTCTATCGCTACCAGCTCTGTAGATCGAACCTCACAGGGAAGGATCCCGGCGGCATAATCCCGAAATTTTTCCACTGCATCACTGGCATAAAACTGATGCTCCGGCAGCTGTAATTCCGAGTTTTCAATATTTTCAAGATCCAGTTCCCTCAGCAGACGTTTCAGTGCCTGTGCGGTTTCATAGGCAGGATTCACCAGTGTTACATGTTCTCCCACCACTCCCTGCAGCAAATGGCGAAGCAGCGGATAATGGGTACAGCCCAGAATCAGGGTATCAATATCCTTATCCATCAGTTCCTTCAGATACCGTCCTGCAATTTCCTCTGTCACGGGGTCTCTGGTCCAGCCTTCCTCCACAAGCGGAACAAACAGGGGACAGGCCTTCCCGAATACCGTAATTTCCGGATGGCGCTCCTGGATCAATGTAGGATACAGATTACTCATAATTGTACTCTGTGTGGCAATCACTCCGATCCTGTTATTTCGTGTTGCTTTCACAGCCATACTTGCACCGGGCTTTACCACTCCGATGATCGGAAGGTCCAGTTCCTGCTCAATCGTATCCAGTGCAAGAGCACTGGCTGTATTACAGGCAATAACGATCGCTTTAACATTCTGTGTCTTCAGAAAACGTACGATCTGTCTTGAATAGCGCAGCACCGTGTTTCTGGACTTGCTTCCGTATGGTACCCGGGCTGTATCTCCAAAATAAACAATCTTCTCATTGGGAAGATTTCTCATGATCTCTCTGGCAACAGTCAGACCTCCGACTCCCGAGTCAAAAACACCGATCGGTGCATTTCTATCTATTGTCATAGCACACACTCCCAGTTCCCCTGTCACTCTTCTTCCTGAAGCAGCCCCTGCAGAATGGATTCCTCCTGCCTCTGTATATGGGATTTCATGATCGTTCTTGCACCATCCAGGTCTCTGTCTTTCAGTTTTTCGCAGAGACTGTCATGCTCCTGCACAAGCGATTCCCGTATTTCCTGACTCTTCAGATATTCGATGCGGTAGCGATACATCTGCTCCCGCAAATTGTTCAGGAGCTGTACGAGGCGTCCGTTGCCCGTTGCAGCATACAACAGATCATGAAAACGCACATCTGCCTCTGCAATCTCTGTCAGATCCCCTGATTTCACTGTCTTTTCGAACTCTCTGGACGCATCGCAAAGAGCAGCAAGCTGCTCCTCCGTAATTCTCTCTGTAGCAAATTGTACCGCAAGCTGCTCCAGCCCCATGCGGACTTCCAGAACCTCCCTCAGGTCCCTTTCCGTAATCTTTGCAACCTGAGCTCCCTTTCTCGGAATCATGACAACCAGACCTTCCAGCTCGAGCATCCGAATTGCTTCACGGATTGGAGTTCTGCTGACTCCCATTCGATTTGCCAGTTTAATCTCCATCAGACGTTCTCCCGGTTTCAGATATCCCTGCATAATTGCTCTTCGAAGGGTATGAAATACCAGATCACGAAGGGGCATATACTGATAATCTGCCATGATCCTTGTCAATTCATCATTCATCATCATCATTAACTCCTGTTCTGCGCCGGTCTTGTAAGACAGACGGTTCCGGCGGATCTGCCTTCCAGCATTTTATGATATGCAGACTCTGCCTGTTCTAACGTATTAAATATGCCAAACACAGTAGGACCGCTCCCGCTCATCAATGCCCCCATGGCACCGGATCGCACCATCTCTTCTTTGAGTTTGCTGATGATCGGATGTGCCTGAACAGTTACGGTTTCCAGCACATTGCCGAGGCGTGCCGCAATACCTTCCAGCGACTGTCCCTCCAGTGACTTGATCATGCCATCAATGTCCGGATGCTCCGTCAGTTCTGCGACCTTCAGATTTCCGTAGACGAAGGCAGTGGAAACTTCCAGATCCGGTCTAGCAATAAGAATATGGCAGTCCGGAATCTCCGGAAGCGGAGTGAGGATCTCCCCGATTCCCTCAGAAAGAGCTGTACCTCCCATCAGACAGTAGGGAACATCCGCTCCGATCCTGACGGCACGCTCCTTAAGCTCCTCCAGGGAAAATCCCAGCTGAAACAGCTCATTGATTCCTTTCATGGCTGCTGCTGCATCGGTGCTGCCGCCGGCAATCCCGGCCGCCATCGGGATCCGTTTCGTCAGATGTATATTCACCCCTCTGTCAATCTCTCTCTCCTGCAGCAAAAGAGCTGCTGCTTTGCAGATCAGATTCGTTTCGTCTGTGGGAACAGTAACTCTGTCACAGGTCAGATGGATTCCACTTTCAGCTGATTCTTCCAGCTCCAGTTCATCATGAAGAGTGATGCTCTGCATGATCATCTTCACTTCATGATATCCATCCGGTCTCTTCCTCAGAACATCCAGACCCAGATTGATTTTTGCATTTGCTTCTAATCGAATCATTTTTTCTCCACTATATATTTTTCAGTTTGAATCATACAAAAGCCGGATACTGCTCAATTGTATTTTTGTTGTTTTTTGTATACATAATCATTCTATGCAATCCCGCCGCTATTGTCAAGGTATTACGCCGGGCAGTCGGGGTAAGGTTTCTTGATCGTTGCGTTACTGTAACGAGTATTACGTTACTGTGCTCGAGGAACCTCCCCTCCCGAGACAGCATGTGTATCTCCTGATGCCCCGTGAACAGTAATGTGTTACAGTGCACAGTAACTATCGATGAAATATTCAGTTGAAAGAAAGCAGCGCATTTCATATAATGAGAGGGAGCAGCTGCTCTGAAAATTCTACATAAAATGTTTCAGGAAGGAACTATACTTATGATACGTCTGATACTTCTATTAACCGGGATGATTCTGTTTCTGATCATCAGTCTGCCACTTCTGCTGGTGCTGTATTTGATCGGCAAAAAGAAGCCGGAAACGCGTCTGAACGTCTCCGGCACTGTAATTCGCGGAGTGATGCATATGATTCTGTTCTTTGCGGGAACAAAGGTAACAGTAATCGGAAAAGAGCGGATCCCTTCTGACTCACCTTCTCTTTTTGTTGGAAATCACAGAAGTTTTTTTGATATTCCGATTACTTACGTGAATCTTCCGAAGGGGACACATATTGTAGCCAAAAAGGAACTTTCAAAAATTCCGCTCTTCAAAAACTGGGCCCACGGCATCGGTGTGCTGTTCTTTGATCGAAACAACCTGAAGGAAGGCATGAAAATGATTCTGGACGGAATCAAGATTATGAAAGAGGGACATTCTATTCTTGTATTTGCTGAAGGAACAAGGAATAAAGCGGAGACGGATCTGCCTCTTCTGGAGTTTCATGAAGGAACCTTCCGACTTGCCTCCAAGTCCGGAAGTCCCATTGTTCCTGTCTCTATTAATAACGCAAAGAATGTTCTGGAAGCTCACTTTCCCTTTGTAAGGAGCACCCATGTAATCATTGAATTCGGTGAACCGATTTATCCGAATGATATTCCCGCTGACAAAAAACGGGCAGTCGGCGCCTATGTAAGAGAGATCGTTACAGAAACGATTAAAAAGAATGAATCATTGATCTGAAATTGCTGCTGTTCATGGGGAACCGGCGACAAACAATTCGTTCAAAAAATTAAAATTAATGCTTGACTTTTATTATCCAGCGTAGTAATATAATTTTTGTTGATGAGGTCAACACAAATAAATATGTGCGATTAGCTCAGCTGGATAGAGCGTTTGGCTACGGACCAAAAGGCCGGGAGTTCGAATCTTCTATCGCACGGAACAAAACCCGAAATTCTGTAAAGAATTTCGGGTTTTTTATTTGTAATCAAAAACAGGAAGGGGGCGGCTGCTGTGTTCCGGTTTCATGGAACACAGCAGCCGCCCCCGTTTCAGTTACGATTAGCACTCCAGCAGATCCAGAGTACAGGTCTTTGCAATACTCTTGCGGATTTCTGCGCGCAGCGGAAGTACGGAAGATGGCGTTACACTGAGCTCATCGATTCCGATAGCCAGGAAGGTGGGAAGCAATGTCACATCCGCACCCAGCTCACCGCAGATTCCGATCCAGATTCCATTTGCATGAGCAGCATCGGTAGCAATCTTCAGTGCACGAAGAACTGCGGGATGATGTGCATCGAAGAATTTTCCGAGATCATTTGCCTGACGATCACATGCGAGTGTATACTGAGTCAGATCATTGGTGCCAACGGAGAAGAAATCTACTTCCTTTGCCAGCGCATCTGCGATCAGAACAGATGCCGGTGTCTCAATCATAATACCGATTTCTGTATCTTTATTGAACGGGATTCCCTCTGCCTCCAGCTCACTCATAACAGAAGCACAGGCTCTCTTACATTCCTTTACCTCCCATACAGATGTGATCATCGGGAACATGATCGCAACCTTGCCGTATGCAGAAGCACGATACAGTGCACGAAGCTGGGTACGGAACACTTCCGGTCTGTTCAGGCAGATACGGATCGCACGAACACCCATTGCCGGGTTCTCCTCTTTCTCCATCTGGAAATAGTCAACCTGTTTGTCCGCACCGATATCCAGAGTACGGATTACCACACGTTTTCCCTCCATAGCAGCGGCAACCTTTTTATATGCTTCAAACTGTTCATCCTCTGTAGGATAATCAGAAGATGCCAGGTACAGGAACTCAGAACGGAACAGACCGATTCCCTGTCCGTCATTGCTGAGAACAGCGTCCACATCCTCCGGAGATCCGATGTTACAGTAAACCATCATCTCACGTCCGTCCAGAGTCACATCCTCCTGCCCCTTCATAGTCTGGAGCAGTGCTTTCATTTCCTGCTGTTTCTCGTACTTTGTCTGAAGAGCCTTCTCTGTAAGTTCGTCCGGCTCAATGATGACCTGTCCTGTCTCTCCGTCAATATAAGCAGCACGTCCCTCATATTCTTCCTTCAGCTCTTCTCCCAGTCCACAGACTGCAGGAATCGCCATGGTTCTCGCCAGGATCGCTGTATGTGAATTGCCGGAGCCTCCGGATGTAGCAAATGCAAGGATCTTGCTCTTATCCAGCTGAATAGTCTCGGAGGGAGCCAGATCATCTGCTGCAAGGATCACCGGCTCATCTGCATCGATGCCGCCCTCTGCAACACCCATCAGGTTATTGATCAGTCTCTGGGAAACGTCCAAAATATCTGCAGAACGGGCCTGCATGTAGGCATCGTCCATAGCCTTGAACATTGCTGCAAACTGATCGCCGGTCTGTCTTACTGCAAACTCAGCATTGCATTGAGCATCCTCCATGATCTCCATGACAGAATCCACATAGTCATCATCCTCAACGAACATGGCATGAGTCTCGAATAACAGAGCTGCACTGTCTCCGGCCTCTTCTCTTGCCTTGTCTGCCAGAACACCGAGCTGAGCCATTGCTTTCTCCTGTGCCTCCGCAAATCGTGCCTTCTCTGCTTCAATATCCTCTACGGTCTGCTGTGTAACAGTAGTATCCACTCTTTTGTAGAAATAGAGTTTTCCGTTAGATACGCCTTTAGAAACGCCTTTTCCCTGCATTACGATCATAGTATAACTCTCCTTTTGCTGTTTCGTTTCTTTCTTCCACTCTGGTAAATGAGCTCATATTTCCCTTTTCCATAAAAACCTTCCATACAGAAACAGGAAAACTCATATATAACAGTACTAGTATAACCGAAAAACAGGTATTAATCCAGTAGATTTCTGTTGAAATGTTCTAAATATTATCTTTCTTGCTCTGCAGTACTTGTAAAAATGAACAGCAACCCTGTCTTTACACATGTCATTAATACAGTTGAGCAGTACTTGCTAAAACACGAAAAAAATCGTACAATAAAAAGAAATACACTGCTCGAAGGTTCGTATCCTTAAGGAGGAAATTATGGAACAGATCATTACAAGTCTGCTTGAAACCGATATGTATAAATTATCAATGGGTCAGGCTATCTATCACTTATATCCCGGATATAAAACCACCTGGTCCTTTAAATGCCGCAACACGGATGTACATTTTACTAATGAAATGGTAGAAGAGATCAAATCGCAGATCCAATCCTACTGCAGCCTTCATTTCACCAGAGAAGAACTGGAGTACATTGACCGGATCAAATGGGTAAAGGGCTCCTACGTGGACTTTCTGGAAAGATGGCAGCCCCGGTATGATGATTTTACCATCACAACCGATGCGGAATGCGGACTGACCATTGAAACAAGGGGAACCTGGCTGAATACCTCCATGTATGAGATTCCGGTTCTGGCGATCGTCAACGAGGTCTATTTCCGTATGGCCTATGATTACGACGAATTGGTTGATTCCTTTAAGGAGCGCCTTGACAAAAAGGTTCAGGCACTGATCAACGGAGAATATAAAATCGGGAACTTCAGCGAATTCGGTCTTCGCCGCAGACTCTCATCCGAAGCACAGGAATATGCAATCCGGGAACTTGTTAAGCACAATTCCGAGTTTGCAGACTCCTGCTGCGTAGGTACATCCAATGTATACCTTGCGAAGAAGTTCGGGATCACCCCATCAGGCACAATGGCGCACGAATGGCTGATGTGTGTCGGTCAGGGAGATCACCGGCATAATCCGGCTTATTCCAACTGGTACGCTCTGAATGCCTGGGTAAAGGAATACGGAATCCTGAACGGAACGGCGCTGACAGACGCAATCACTACAGAAGTATTCCTGAAGGACTTCCAGCTGACCTTTGCCACCCTTTTCTCCGGCGTCCGGCATGACAGCGGCGATCCTTTCAAATGGGGCGATACCATGATTAAGCACTATGAGTCGCTGGACATCGATCCCAGAACCAAAACTCTTCTTTTCAGTGACAGTCTTAACTTTGAAAAGGCGCATAAATTAAATGAATACTTTAACGGCCGCTCCAGAGTTGCCTTTGGAATCGGAACCTATATCTCCAACGATACCAAGGTGGATCCGCTGAATATCGTCATGAAGACCACCGCCTGCAACGGTATGGATGTAGCGAAGATCTCTGATACTCCCGGCAAGGGAATGTGCAAGAATCCCGCCTATGTCGAATATCTCCAGCGCTGCATTGACTGGAGACTCCAGAACGAGTAAATAAGCGGGCGCCATGCAGGGGAACAAAATTATATTTTCACATATGTTATGATTGTCTAACTCCAGCAGTGTTTGGTAAAATATAAACAATGACAGGCAGTGCTATGCCTGATCAATGAGCATTATTAACAATAGCGGAATTTTATCATCACAGCATTGGAGGAACATTTGTATGAAAAAACTGAAAGTAAAAAAAGGCGCGGAGTGTATGGCATGTCTGGCATGTGCACAGGCTTGCTCCGAGGCATTTTATAAGGTAGCCGATCCTGCAAAATCCTGCATCCAGATCATCGAGAAAAAAGGCGAGCCAAAACCAATGGTCTGCGTTCAGTGCGGAAAATGTATGGAGGCCTGCGAGGCAGGTGCGATCACTCAGAACGCAAAAGGCGTGTATATGATCAACAAAAAACTTTGTACAGGCTGCGGCAAGTGCGTTGAAGCATGTCCGTTTGATGTAATGGTGAAGGTTGATGATAATCCGACAACAAAATGTATCGCCTGCGGCATTTGTGCAAAAGCATGCCCGATGGAGATTCTGGAGGTTGTTGAGAGCTGATTTTTTCGAAAATGATCCACAGAAGTCAAAGGGTACGGTTCCCATCGGGAACCGTACCCCTTATTTTTATTGTACTCCTTTACATGAATACAATCATTCTTTTTTCGAGTCTTCGCAGCTTCCAGATTCACCGGACCGCTCCTCTTCCGGAACAGGAATACCATCTGTGTCCGAATCACCGGCATCAATTTTTGCTTCCATTTTCGGACTCTTTTTTCTGAACCATTTTCGTCCTTCCGTCTTTCCTTTCCTGCCTGCTCCGGATTCTTTTCTTCTGAATAAAAGTCGGAACAGACGGCTGATCAGGAACAGTACCAGCACGATCAGTCCTAACACCACCAGGATCGTCAGAATATTACCAAAGAAGAAAATCAGGAAATCCTGAATCCCCTCTGCAAGATCGCTGACGCTGTTCACAAAGGTATATTTCAGACGGGTAAAAAATCCCTCTTTTTCCTGCACGGTCGGGGTTCGTACCTCACGAAGATCAATTGTTACAGTACTGTAGCTGATCTGATTCTCAAGAAGCTTCATCTGTGATTCATAGGACTCCAGCTGATAGCGAATGTTCGTCAGTTCATTCTGAATGGTTATGATCGTATCAATACTGTCTGCCTGAGCAAGCATCTCCATCAATGTTTCCTGCTCAATCCTGAGAGAAGAAATGTGAGCAGCCAGATCCGAATAGCTCAGAGTCACATCCTGTACACTTGTACTGCTGGATAAAACAGTCGCACTGTCTCCTACCGCATCTACAAACGAATCCAGCTGCCCGGAAGGAATCCGCACCGTCAGGTAGGAATAGCGATTGCTCCTTTCTGCCGTTCCGTTCACAGAACTGTATTCAATATATCCGCCGGTTTCCTCTGCCTTATCTTCAATCACCGCGAGAACCTCATCAAATCCGGTTGTCTCCAGCGACAATTCCATATTTCGAATCAGCTTTCTCTCCGAGGTTTCACCTTCGGCTTCCACCGCCTGCTGTTCCGCATCAGTCATAGAAGCATCCACTGTGGAATCATAGTCTTCCAGCGATTCCTCGGATACTTCACCGACCCTCCAGCCTTCAGAAGTAACCCCGCTGTCCTCTGCAGCGTAATTGTAGGATGCGTCATATCCCGAGGATGATGTACTTCCGCATCCGGCAGCACATAACGCAGCCGTAAGCAATGCAATCGAGATCCATTTACATTTCTTCATACGTATACACCTCCATTTCAAAAACCTGCCGTTGTATCTGTTCTCTTATTCCAGCACTTCCAGCGCGATCTGGTAAAATACCGGATCCTCCAATGCCTGATCCGGATCCTGATACGAAGCCAGATGTCCGAATATGTTCTGGGAGGACAGTCGTAATCCATCAAGATGATGCTGATTTGCGATCATAAAGCAGCGGCAGTCCGGGAGAAGCGCAGCATTATTCACCAGCTTCTTCATCTTCTTTACAGAGACTGCATTCGGTTCAGTCACAAGTACCAGACAATCTGACAGATGCATAAGACTGCAGGCAGCTGTATTCAGTGAAGATCCAAGATCCAGGACCACGTAATCAAAATCCTGTTTTTCCTTGATGGTTTTTACCATAAGCTCCAGTTCCGGTGCTTCGATTCCCATTGCAGAGAGAGGTTTTTCAAAGGGAAGCAGATAGCGGACATCTCCCTCATACTCTACATTCTGAAGGATATTCCAGTAAATATCTGCCCCAGACTGTCTCAGAACCTCGGCAAGAACCGGCTCTGCGCTCTCCTCAGATTCCAGAAAACCTGAGATACTCTGCATCTCATCACATCCAATGATCAGAACACTCTGGTCCAGCTTCCTCAGTTTTCTCGCCAGTCCCAACGCAATCAGACTTTTCCCGCATCCGCCGATAGGCGAATATACAGAAATAACTTTCAATGGCTTTTTATTCAGCGGTACCTGCACTTCCTTCTCGGTCTGATCTGCAGCGAGAAGTTTCTCCATGGTATCAATAATTTCTCTGGTCGTACTGAATTTTGACAGTACGATGCAGTTTTCATTGTATTCCACCGCTTCTGTCAGATCAGCCGACGGCTCTCCCTCTGCAGAAACCGCCTCTGAATGAGCCGCTGCCGCTTCTTCCGTCTCAAGCCGCTCTTCCGTCTCTGCCTGAACAGATTCTTCAGCAGACTCTTCCAATCCTGCAATTATCTCCTCTCTGGCTTCTGAATCTGCTGCAGCATCCAGCTGTGCTATAATGCTTTCCTCCAGATAAAAGCCGGAAGGTGTCTCCTCCTCAGGAATCGCAGCAACCGGTTTATCACCTGAAGCATGATCCTCTGCCATCAGCTCATCCAGATTTACTGTTACCTCAAAGTCCTCCGGCAGATCCACCGGTTTCTCAATCTCCATCAGCGATTCTTCTTCCCGCCTCAGAACAATCGTGTGAGCGATGCTGTGCTTCTTGAGATATTCCCCGTAATATTCCTGAGCCGTAACCAGAAGATCAATATTTCTCATGCTGCTGAAATACTGCTCTCTGTATGCAGATTCTGTGATGAACTGAATGTCTGCTCTGTCTGCAAACTGCAGAATCACCTGTTTTTCCAGTGTTTTCAGATATCCGTAATCCGGATCCATCATCACAAGCTTGATTTGCTGTCTCATATCCTATCCCCGTCACTCCACATTAAATGTATAATCTGCAAATCGCAGAATACTTCCGAATCCTATCTTTACCTTTGTCATTGGATCGATTCTCTGATCATTTACGTAGGTTCCACTGACAGAATCCATATCCATGACATAAAATCCTTCTTCATCCCAGCTGAGCTCTGCATGTACGGCACTTACTCTGTCCTCATCATCAATAAACCCATCTACCTGACTTCTGTCACTGCCGATGACGAACTTCTCCTGCCCTACCTGGAATACGATTTCTCCGGGAGTATTGATTCCTTTCAAATAGATCAGATTGCTGGTCTCAGCATAAGGATCATCCAAAATTGTAAAAATATTCGTCCAGACACCCGGATTGTTTATCTTCTCATATTCGATCCTTCTCCAGATATCGGCACCTTCCGGAACCGCGGAGCAGAAATCTTCAAGAATTGCATAGATCCTCTTACTGTATACCGGATGCATCATTGATTCATCCGGAAGCACGACCGGAACATAAATACAATGCAGTTGATGTTCCCGGTCTGTATACATGCTTTCCAGATCCAATGTCAGGTTCTCAGCAGTCAGCTCCGGACAGTTTTCTATGCGAACAACCAGCTTCAGCAGACTGCTTCCCACAGAGCAGATCTGTTCCGGTGTCATGGAAGGCAGAAGCTCTGTCAGTGCAGTATACTCCTCTTCAAAATACGTAAGCTTAATTTTCTCATTAAATCGGATCCACCTGCATGGAAGCAGATCTTTAAAATTATCAGTCCGCAGCTGTACGAGAGCCTCTTTATCCAAAAGGTTTTCCGAATTGATCAAAAATTCTTTCATATCGATACCTCAAAATGATAATGATTCATCTTATCAGATTATTTTACTATCATTGTGAAAGTGTGTCAAATCAGCCGCTCCCTGCAAAAGGCTGTTACTGTGAACAGTAATGAAAACTTGCAGGCAGCCTGCTGCTGCAGTTATTGGTTGAACAACCTTACTTACAGATATCCAAGAATAGTTCTTAATTCCTGTACGGGCAGCTGTCCCGGTGCAGAAGCTGCTCCTACGGTTCCAAAGGTCAACGCGGACCCGGTCAGTCCTCCGCTGATCCTGGAAAGTACCCCCAGTTTACCCATAGACATGGTTACGACCGGCTTATCCGTTTTCTCCTTCATTTCCACTGTCACTTCCAGAAGTCGAAGGACATCCAGCTCATTCTGCGGCATTACAGCCAGCTTCAGGATATCCGCTCCTGTATCTTCCAGCTCTGAGAAGATTCTTTCCAGCATTTCCTTATCCGGGGTCTTGTGAAAGAAATGATTCGATACGATTACCGGAGTTCCTGCATCATGAATTGCCCCTACCAGTGCTTTTCCGTCCAGATCCTCTCTTCTGCCTTCCACATCCACCATCGCAATTTCCTGCCGGGAAGCAGCCCATACATTCAGGTTGTGATATTCTTCTGCACTGATGTATTTCTCGCCGCCTTCCAGACTGCTTCTGAAGGTAAACAGGATCGGAATCTCCTGCAGAATTTCCGCAAGCACATCCAGCGTCTTCTCAGCCTTCTCATAATCAAAGATCTCCTCATACAGATCCACACGCCATTCCACCAGATCCGGCTTCACAGAAATGATCTCCCTTGCCTGCGAACAGATTTCTTCCCGGGTACTGCCAACGATCGGTACAATAATCTTGGGAGATCCTTCCCCAATCGTTGTATTATTTAATTGAACAGATTTTTTCATACTTCGTTTTCCTCTCTTAGCATCCCCAGCGGAACTTTTCCAAACAGTTATCCCCCACCATTTGTAGAGACCGGAGCCTCTCCAATCGTGATGACACTATATGCTGCATAGAATTTCTGCCGTTCACAGGTACATCTTCTTTGTATTCATGGTATACTATTTCCGTATGATTTGACAATAGCAACCGCTCAGAATCGTCTAAATATTCAAATCGAGCGTTACTGTTCACAAGGCAGCAGGAGATACGCATGCTGGCATGTAAGAGACTGTATGCGTATCTCCTGCTGATCTATCTTTCTAAAAAGGAGTAATCACATATGAATTCATATTTCCCGATCACCGGACATACCGGTCTTACCGGCCTTCTGGGCAGTCCCGTTGCACATAGTCTTTCTCCAATGATGCATAACACATCCTTCCAGCACCTTGGCCTTGATTATGTATATCTTTGCTTTGATGTGGATGAAAACGGCCTGGAGGAAGCAGTGAAGGGCCTGAAGCGCTGCGGAATCCGCGGATTTAACCTGACCATGCCTGATAAGAACAGAATGGCGGAGCTGGCGGATGAACTGTCGCCTGCCGCCTCCATCATCGGCGCCGTCAATACAGTAGTAAACAATAACGGCCGTTTGATCGGACATAATACTGACGGCATCGGTTTCATGCGATCCGTAGCAGATGCCGGTCTGGATCCAAGAGGTAAAACAGTGACTGTCATGGGAGCCGGCGGTGCTTCTACAGCTATCTGCGCACAGGCCGCTCTGGACGGGGTGAGGGAGCTGCGGATTTTTGCAAGACCTTCCAGCAGATTCCACGATAGAACAGTCCGTCTGGTGGATACCATCAATCGAACCACCTCCTGCAGAGCAGCCCTTATGGATCAGGCAGATCAGACAGCACTGAAACATTCGCTGGAAGACAGCTATCTTCTGGTAAATGCCACCTCTGTCGGCATGGCACCGAATACAGACGCTTCCATCATCAGGGATCCGTCCATGCTGCACGAGGGCCTTGCCGTCGGTGATGTAATATACAACCCGCGGGAAACCCTTCTTCTGAAACAGGCTGCACATGCAGGCTGCAAAACATTTAACGGAATGTATATGCTGCTGTATCAGGGGGCAGAAGCCTTCCGTCTGTGGACCGGACAGGATATGCCGGTAGACCTTGTTAAGGAGCTGTATTTCCGCAAAAGCTAACAGCAAAAAGGCAGGTTCCGATGGAACCTGCCTGATTTTTTTCACTTAAGGAAAGCTGCTCTGAAATAAAATTATTTAAGAGTAACTTTTGCTCCCTCAGCCTCAAGTTTAGCCTTGATATCGTCAGCCTCGCCCTTAGAAGCTCCCTCTTTAACAAGCTTCGGTGCTCCGTCAACAACCTCTTTAGCCTCTTTCAGACCAAGACCTGTTACCTCACGAACAACCTTGATAACTTTAACTTTGTTTGGTCCAACCTCTGTCAGCTCAACATCAAACTCAGTCTTCTCTTCCTCAGCTGCTGCCTCGCCGCCTGCTGCTGCAACTACAACACCTGCTGCTGCAGATACGCCGAACTCTTCCTCACAAGCTTTAACCAGCTCATTTAACTCTAATACAGATAACTCTTTGATTGCTTCGATAAACTCAGCAGTAGTAAGTTTTGCCATGGTAAAATCCTCCATAATAATTTTTCTAAGATACGGCTGCTGAACACAGCCCACTATGCAGCCTGATTATTCTGCAGCTGCCTCGCCATCTTTCTCGGCGATCTGCTTGATAACACGAGCGAAGTTTGCAATCGGTGACTGCATACTTCCGAGAAGTCTTCCAAGCAGAATCTCTCTGGACGGAATAGATGCAAGAGCCTGAACAGCTTTCTCATCATAGTATCCACCCTCCACAACAGCAGCGATCAGCTCAAGCTGTGGGTTCTTCTTAGCAAACTCAGACAGTACTCTTGCAGGAGCAGTAGCATCATCTTTTGAAACAGCGATAGCGTTTGTTCCCTCAAGATGTTTGCAAAGCTCTTCACAAGGAGTTCCCTGGAATGCCAGATTCATCATTCTGTTTTTGTAGACTTTGTAAGTAATTCCAGCTTCTCTGAGTTTCTTACGGAGCTCAGTATCCTGTGCTACGTTCAGGCCGGAGTAGTTAACAAGTACAATACCTGCAGCTCCATCGACCAGATTGGAAATCTCTTCAACAACCGGCTTCTTCAGTTCTACTTTTGCACGAATTGCCATGAATGGTGCACCTCCTTATAGAATATATGTACACGCACAAAAAACCTGCTGATCGCAAAGACTCAGCAGGACAAACTTCTAATTCGAAATCTTCCTCGGCAGGCGCTCTACGCTTACACCTTTCGGTACCTGCTGTCTTCGGCGTGATACCCATGTAGGATATCACTGTTTTCTTCTCTTGTCAAGATTTATTCAAAAAAATCTCTCCGGCTGCCCGGAGAGACTTTTTATCCTCGAAGATCTTCGATTTGCAATTATTCAGAATAATTACTTCAATATTATTATGCAAGCTTCATCGGGTTAACCTTTACACCAGGTCCCATGGTAGGAGCCAGTGTAACGCTCTTAAGGAACTGACCCTTAACAGCGGATGGTCTAGCCTTGTTGATTGCACTCATCAGCGTCTGGAAGTTGTCGCGCAGCTGCTCCTCACTGAAAGAAGCTTTACCGATCGGCACATGAATGATATTTGTTTTGTCAAGACGATACTCAACCTTACCAGCTTTGATATCAGCAATTGCTTTTGTAACATCCATAGTTACTGTTCCGGATTTCGGGTTTGGCATTAAGCCCTTCGGTCCAAGTACACGACCCAGACGTCCAACAACACCCATCATATCAGGAGTTGCAACTACTACATCAAAATCAAGCCATCCGTCTTTCTGGATTCTCGGAACAAGCTCCTCAGCTCCTACATAATCTGCACCAGCTGCTGCAGCCTCATCAGCCTTAGCACCCTTAGCAAATACAAGAACACGAACAGTTTTTCCTGTTCCGTGAGGAAGAACTACAGCACCACGGATCTGCTGATCTGCGTGACGTCCGTCACAGCCTGTACGGATGTGCGCTTCAATTGTCTCATCAAATTTGGCAACTGCTAAGCTTTTTACCAGAGTAACAGCCTCCTCCGGATCATAAAGGTTAGCACGATTTACTGCTTTCGCAGTCTCATTATATTTTTTACCGTGTTTCATTGTCTTAATAACCTCCTAGTGGTAATTGCGGGATGCTCCCTCCCACGTTTCTTCATATCAGGGGACTCTGCAGAATTACTCTTCTACTGTGATTCCCATACTTCTTGCAGTACCGGCGATCATGCTCATAGCAGCCTCAACGGATGCTGCATTCAGATCCGGCATCTTCATCTCTGCGATCTCACGGATCTTATCTTTGGAGATAGTTGCAACCTTGTTCTTGTTCGGAACACCGGATCCGGATTTCAGGTTGCATGCTTTCTTCAGAAGAACTGCTGCCGGCGGAG
Source organism: Lachnospiraceae bacterium (assembly GCA_030527645.1). GTDB lineage: Bacteria > Bacillota > Clostridia > Lachnospirales > Lachnospiraceae > JAKSRN01. The sequence continues at coordinate 28,761 of JAUNAJ010000002.1, forward strand.
TTTTGGTTATGAAGCTGAAACTTCTGTCTGCATATACAGTAATTACAACAGGGATCAGAAGATCTCCCTTATCTGCAGTTCTGGCATTGAACTCTTTTGTAAACTGTACGATATTTACTCCGTGCTGTCCAAGGGCCGGTCCAACCGGGGGAGCCGGTGTAGCCTTGCCTGCAGGAATCTGTAATTTAATATAACCTGTTACTTTCTTTGCCATAATTAGGCACCTCCTAATAAAATGTGGTAATTGCGGGGATTTCCCTCCCACAGACCGATTACTCGGTCTTTCTTACTTCTGCGAAACTGATTTCGACCGGGGTCTCTCGACCAAACATATCCACGGTAAGTGTAAGCATCTGTTTCTGCTCATTTACAGCCTGGACAATTCCTGTCGTATCTTTCCAAGCACCGCCAATAACGACGACCTCATCACCGACCTCAAGATCCACAACCACTTTTTCTTCCAGACGGAAGCCAAGTGCCTCAATCTCCTCAAAGGTCAGAGGAACAGGTTTGGATCCCGGACCGACGAAGCCTGTTACGCCTCTGGTGTTGCGTACTACAAACCAGGTTTCATCGTTCATGATCATGTTCAGAAGAACGTAGCCCGGGAACAGTTTCCTGGATACGTTTTTTTTCACACCGTTTTTAATCTCAGAAACATCTTCCATCGGTACCTGAACCTGAAGAATCTGATCCTGCAGATGTCTGTTCTCGATCGTTTTCTCGATATTAGCTTTTACTTTGTTCTCATAACCTGAATAAGTATGAACTACATACCATCTTGCTTCTGACATTGATTCACCTAATCCTTACTTGATAATAAACTGAACAAGCTGCAGACCCACACTGTCGATCAGCGTAATGAGAAGACAGAGGATCGCTGTAATAACAACAACAGCTACGCTCTGTTTTCCGAGTGTTTTTCTGTCAGTCCAGATGATTTTGTTGAACTCAGCCTTCAAGCCTTTAAACCAGCTTTTTTTCGCTTTAGATTTCTTTTCATCTGCCATAACGTCACCTCACACCAGATTATTTTGTCTCTTTGTGCATAGTGTGTTTTTTACAGAATCTGCAGTACTTGCTGGTTTCCATTCTGTCGGGATGATTTTTTTTCTCTTTTGTCATGTTGTAATTGCGCTGTTTGCATTCAGTACATGCCAATGTGATTTTTACACGCACGACTTCCACCTCCACTGTTTATTTGCGTTAACTATGGTCTGTTTCTTTTCCCTCCGAGCTTCATCCTTACGGATCTTGAAGCTTCAGTCATGCCATTCCTGTTTTCGGGCATAAAAAAAAGACCTACTTCCATGTCGCTTTACAACTATAGCATGGAGCAGGTCTTCTGTCAAGAAGCCAAATAAAGCTTCCTATATATATTTAAATTTTCTGCGTTACTGTCCCGCGAGCAGTAACATTGCTACATCAGATCGTACAGTTCTGCATCGGTCGGACGCTGCTGGTCCCACACGGAAGCAGCATCGTAAAGATCACTGGTTTTATCATCACCTCCGAATACAGCCTGCCACAGACGGTATCCGTCGAGATTTCTTCTTCCCTGTCTCATGTAGGTATCACTGTACTCTACAAAATACTGAGAGGAGTCTACATTACAGTAAATGTTGAATCCCTGTCCCTTCAGATACTGGAATTTTTCCGTGCTTTCATATTCCTCTGTCCAGGTTGCCAGATCCTGCCCGTGAGCAAATATGATGATATCTGTATCACCGATCAGAGTCTCAACATAGTTCAGCCATTTTTCCGTATCTGTCTGCAGTCTTTCCATATCGACATCACCGATATGGATATGTCCCCAGGTATGGCTGGCAAAGGTCCATCCATCTGCTTTGATCGCATCCGCAACAGCCTTTGCATTGGCACATTCCGTCTCCCAGTTATATTCCGGATGAATTGCCAGCCAGGCTTCCTGATCCGAAGTAAGATCTACACGGTCACGATAACAGTAGTCTGTTCTGTAGCCCAGGATTCCGTTATAGCCGGTCAGAGCAATGGTTCCTTTTGCTCCTTTATAGGAGAAATCCGGATGCTCCTCCAGAAAATCATCCAGCAGAGGAACGCAGTCATAGGATCCGACCAGCGTATTGCCGTCTGCATCCACATATTCACAGGTCGGCGTTCCATCCTCTCCGACAATCATTCTTGTGGCACAGCCTCTTCCGTCATAGCTGTGATAATAGCTCAGGTCATCCAGAGAAAGCACAAATGGTATCTTTCCCTCCGGAAGGTAGATTTCCTTCGGAGTCATATAGGTAACACCATCTTCACCCACGGTTTCTTCCACCATGTCGTAAATGCTGATCAGTACATATCCTCTTTCATACATCTGATCCATGATCCTGTTAAACTCATCCACAGTGGTCATCCACTCACAGAAACCCTCCGTTCCGTTATTCCAGCCGGAATTGTCATCCGTCAAAGAGAATCCTCTGGAAGGATCTACCACCAGTGAGTGAAAAAATACATGTGTAACGTTATATGGGGATGTAGCAACCAGTGAAGACATTGCTGTCTGGTACTCCGTGATCATATTAGAGGCTTCTGTATCATTCTCAAGATTGGATACAGTGTTCAGAAGATCAATTGCTCCCTGATAATCATACTGCAGTGCTTTTGTCTGCGCCTCCGCAATGATTGCTTCCCGGCTGCCTGCCGCAGGGGTCGTTTCCTCTGCAGTATCGATCGGGATCCCCTCTGATTCCCCCGCTTCACCTGTTTCTGTACTCTCCACCTGAGAAACAGCAGATGCTGCCGTGTCAGCGGTATCACTTCCGGAATTCTTTCTGAGTCTGGCGACCAGGATCAGCAATACAACCAGTACTGCCGCCAGTATCACCAGAATGGCAATACGGATCCGCATTACCCGTTTCTTTCTTTCTCTCTCCCTCGCCGCCTTTGCTCTGGCTCTGGCCCGGGCTCTTTCTCTTTCATCCATACATATTCTCCATTCCTGTATTCATAGTTTCTGTTCTGCATACATGATTTCCTCATGTCAGCAATTCAGGACTCCTTGAAAGCCGATTCCTCTGTACTGCGATACTCACAATCCGGGACTTTCATAAAAAGTATACCCTGCAATGGGATAAAAAACAAGCGTGGAAGCGCGTTACCGTTCACGGGGTGAACTGCAGCCATTCCGCTGCGCATGGACTGTATACATCAGTATCGCAGCAGCAATGGATGCATTCAGTGATTCTACCTGTCCCTCCATAGGGATCCGGATCAGATGATCTGCTCGGGCAGACAGCTGCTCTGTCAGACCGTTCCCCTCGTTTCCGACCAGAAAAGCACAGCCCTTGCGGTAATCCTCCTCCGAATAGGAATGCTGTCCCTTCAGATGAGCTGCATAGGTTTCGACCCCCTGCAGCTTCAGCCAGTCCAGTGCCTCGGATAAATTTTCTTCCACTACAAAGGGCATACGAAAGATTGAGCCCATGGTAGATCGTATGGTTTTCGGTGCAAACAGATCCACCGTCTTTTTACTCAGTATCACCCCTGTTACACCTGCCCCTTCCGCTGTTCGAAGGATGGTTCCCGCATTACCGGGATCCTGCAGATCCTCCAGCACCATCAGAAAAGGCGTTTTTCCGTTTCCGAGAAGGTCCTCTCTTCTGTAGGAAGGAATCTTAATGACAGTCAGGATTCCCTGCGGTGTTTTTGTATCACACATCTTTGCGAATACCTTATCATCCACAAGCTCTGCATCGATTCCCCTCAGCATTTCCCTGTGCTCCTTTGCAAAGGACTCAGTCACATACACAGAATCAACCCACTGCTTCGGCACTTCCCTGAACAGCTTCAGCCCCTCTGCCGTAAACAGCCCGCTCTCTCTTCTGGCTTTGCTTTTTGTATTCAGTTGGACCACCTGCTTCACCCGGGAATTTGACACACTGGTAATCATACTCCGCTGCTCCTTTTCATGCTCTTCTCAACCACTTTGACATTTTCTTTTCCGTAAACTTCGGACAAAGCTTCTGTCAGACTCCGGTCTGCCGATACATTCCTGCTGGGAGGAAGCTTTTTCATCGCCTTCTCCTGACGAATGTACAGAACTACACTATCTTTTCCGTCCGATTCCTTCAGAAGATCGTACAGTCCTGCCACTTCCCTCTCATAGGCAGCCCTGTCCGGGAACTGGATCCAGAGTTCCTTCTGAATGTCATCAAAGGAAAAAACCTTTTCCATGATCAGCTTACTTGGACGTTCTTCCTCCACATTGACTCTGCCTTCAATAAAGACCTTCGCCTCCTCCCGGAGCTGGTCTGCATATCGCTCATAATCTCTGGGAAATGCAATCACTTCCACGGTACCTACCAGATCCTCCACAGTCAGAAATGCCATGGTTTTGTTATTCTTTGTATATTTGATGGTTTTCTCAGTGATCATGCCGCCGATTCTTACGCGGCTTCCATCCGTCACCTTCGGAAGCTGCGTTTCCTCGTCCGGCAGAAAGTCCGAGGTAACTGCCGATATATTCTTTCTCCATCGTTCCTCGTATTCCTCCAGCGGATGGCCGCTGATATAAATTCCCGTCACTTCCTTTTCGAAGCCCAGCAGTTCCTCCTTGGCATATTCTCCGCAGTCCGGCAGACGGATCTCGAAAGCCTCCCGGCTCTCCGGTGCCATCAGATCAAAGAGGCTCATCTGCCCTGTAAGAGAATTTTTCTTCTCCTGAGAAACCTGATCCATCACCTGGCCATAGGTCTGCATCAGCTGCTTTCTGGTGGCTCCCATACTGTCAAAGGCACCTGCCTTGATGAAGTTTTCCAGTGTACGCTTGTTCACTTCCCTGCCGCTGAGACGGCTGCAGAAATCGCGCAGATTTGCAAAGCTGCCTCCTGTACGTCTCTCTGCAGTAATGGCATCCATCACCGGTCGTCCAATGCCCTTGATCGCAGCCAGACCGTACCGGATACAGCCGTTTTCCACAGAGAAACTGCCCTCACTGCAGTTGATATCCGGAGAAAGGATCTGAATGCCCATTTTCCGGCAGTTCAATATATACTCCGCAACCTTGCCGGGATTATCCAGACAGGAGGTCATCAGCGCTGCCATGAATTCCACCGGATAATAGTATTTCAGCCAGGCTGTCTGATAGGATACAATGGCATAGGCTGCTGCATGGGACTTGTTGAAGGCATACTTGGCGAAATCCGTCATCTCATCGTAGATATGGTTGGCAGTCTCCTCTGAAATGCCGTTATTAACACAGCCGAGTACGCCCTCCTCCCTGTTTCCGTACACAAAATTCCGGCGTTCCGTTTCCATAACAGAAGCTTTCTTCTTAGACATGGCACGGCGCAGCAGATCCGAACGTCCCAGCGTATAGCCTGCCAGATCACGGACGATCTGCATGACCTGCTCCTGATAGACAATACAGCCGTAGGTAGGCTCCAGTATCGGTTCCAGAGCCGGCGTCTCATAGGTGATATCCTCCGGGTGATTCTTTCCCCTGATATACTGAGGAATAAAGTCCATAGGACCGGGACGGTACAGGGAAATTCCTGCAATGATATCCTCCAGGCTCTGGGGCTTCAGCTCTTTCATAAAGCTCTTCATACCGGCGGACTCCAGCTGGAACACGCCCTCACAGTGACCGTCTCCGATCATCTTCAGCACCTGGGGATCATTAAAATCGATGGCCATCATATCCAGCTCTTTTCCGATGCTTTTTGAAGCCATGCGGGCTGCATTCTGGATAACTGTCAGAGTTCGGAGCCCCAGAAAATCCATTTTCAAAAGCCCCAGCTCCTCCAGAGTAGTCATCGTGAACTGGGTTGTGATCGTTCCGTCAGCCGCTCTGGACAGAGGCACATATTCATCCACCGATTTCTGGGAGATCACCACGCCGGCAGCATGCATGGATGTATGCCGGGGGAGACCCTCCAGCCTTTTCGCCATGCCAATAAGCCTTGCTACCTCAGGATCCGTTTCCACCAGCTGACGCAGCTCCCGGTTCATGTTCAACGCTTTTTCTATCGTGATATTCAGCTCATTTGGAATCATCTTTGCAATGGAATCCACCTGAGCATAGGGGAAATCCAGCACCCTGCCCACATCACGGATCACTCCCTTTGCAGCCATGGTACCGAAGGTGACGATCTGCACCACCCGGTCCTTTCCGTACTTCCGCACTACATAATCGATGACCTCCTGCCTTCTCTCAAAGCAGAAATCCACGTCAATATCCGGCATGGAGACACGTTCCGGATTCAAAAAGCGCTCAAACAGAAGATTATAGCGCATGGGATCCAGCTGTGTGATTCCCAGAGTATAGGAAACCAGGCTTCCGGCAGCACTTCCCCTTCCCGGTCCCACCATGATGCCGCTTTCTCTGGCATAATGGATAAAATCCCAGACGATCAGGAAATAATCTACATAGCCCATGTTTTTAATGGTACTCAGTTCATAGTCCAGCCGTTCCTCCAGTTCAGGTGTAACCGGCTCGTACCGCTCCTGCAGGCCTTTTCTGCAGAGTTCATTCAGATAGGTCCAGGAATCATAGCCCTCCGGCACATCATATTTCGGCAGCTTGGTAACACCGAATTCAATTTCCACATGACAGCGGTCAGCAATTTTCTGGGTATTCTCCAATGCCTGCGGTGCATAGGGAAACAGAGCTGTCATCTCCTCGGCGGATTTTACATAATACTGCCCGCCCTCGTAACGCATACGGTTTTCATCGCTGAGCTTTTTTCCTGTCTGGAGACACAGCAGAACATCATGCGGCTCCGCATCCTCAGCATAAGTATAATGAATGTCATTGGTGCAGACCAGTTCAATTCCTGTCTCCTGAGACATGCGGACCAGCTGTGGATTGATCATTCTCTGTTCCGGGATTCCGTGATCCTGCAGTTCCAGAAAGAAATTCCCCTTTCCGAATATTTCCTCCATCCGAAGGGCGGCCTGTTTCGCCTCCTCGTATCTCGTACGCACCAGATTTCTTGCCACTTCACCTGCCAGACAGGCAGACAGAGCAATGATTCCCTCATGGTACTTCTCCAGCACCTCAGCATCTACTCTTGGTTTGTAATAAAAGCCGTCCACGAAGCCCTTGGAGACAATCCTGGTAAGATTCGCATATCCCTGGTTATTCTCTGCAAGCAGCACCAGATGATAATACCGGTCCTCACCGCTGTTTGCTTCTCTGTCAAAGCGGGAACCGGGCGCAACATATACCTCGCAGCCAAGGATCGGATTGATATCTGCCGCCCGCGCTGCACGATAAAAGTCAATACAGCCGTACATCACACCGTGATCCGTAATAGCAGCACTGTTCATTCCCAGTTCTTTTACTCTGGCAACATATTCCTTTATTTTATTGGAGCCATCCAGAAGACTGTACTCTGTATGAACATGAAGATGTGCAAAATTCATTGCGGCTCCTTTCTTATCTGTCCTTCAGCTGAATGGTTCCGTCCTTCAGAACAATGGTCTTCTCCTTCAGGAGATGACCCACAGCACGTTTAAATGCCGCCTTAGACATTCCCATCTCCTCTTTGATTTTTTCCGGAGAAGCCTTGTCATCAAAGTTCAGTCGTCCCTTATTTTCCTTCAGTTTTTTCAGGAGAAGCTCGGCATCCTCATTGATCTGCAGATAGGCATTGCGGCGGGTGCTGACGGTCAGCTTGCCATCCTCTCTTTTTTCTGTCACATACAGGCGCAGCTTTTCACCTGCTCTGTAGGTTTTCTGTACATTCTGTTTTGGAATCAGTGCAGAAAAATGATCGTCCACAGCCACGAACACACCGAAATTCGGGCTGCTTTCATAGACTCTTCCCTCTACTTCATCACCCTTCTCATACTCGGAATCTGTATCCAGATACTGGTATACCTTCATTGTGGCACAGAGACGCTGGGTCTTGTCCAGATACAGAGCCACCAGCACCTCATCCCCGGGATTTACCTTTCCTGTCTGCTCACGGAACGGAAGAAGCAGATCCTTTTCCAGCCCCCAGTCCAGAAAGGCTCCGATCCTGCCGGTTTCCTTCACCTGCAGCACTGCAGTGCTTCCCAGAGAAATCAGAGGTTTTTTTGTTGTTGCGATTGGTCTGTCGCTGGAATCCTTATACAGGAATACACTGACAGTATCCCCCACCTCCGTACCGGCAGGCACCTGTTTCATCGGAAGCAGCACCTGCTCACTTTTTTCTGCGGTCTCCTGCTCAGCGAGATATACGCCGAAGTCCACCTTTTTAATCACTTTTAAAGACTGTTTCTTTCCTAATTCCAGCATGTCTGTCCGTCCTTTCGTATGATATCAATATATTACGATTTTAATAAAAAGTGCAGTTTTCTATATTGCAAGAAACTCTGCTGTAAAATAAGAAATCCCCTCCGGATTTTCCAAAGAAATCTGATATCCGTTCTCGACCCGGCAGATTCTGGGAACTACTGCATCGCCGAGATAAGCCTGATTCTTATATTCCGCACGGAAGTGAACCGTCTGAAACCCCTGTTCCAGATATTGTTCCGCCATACGGATATACTGTCCGTTATTCACGTGATGATTGGTATCCAGATGATAGTCCCGGATATAGAATGTCTCCTGCTGCTCACCTTGTTGGGTAAGGATGATTTTTCGTTCTCCGAACTCCTCCGGCAGTTTCTCCTCATGTTCCGCCCCAAAAATTTCCAGCAGATTCTTTTCCGTCCGAACCGGCCGGTTATTCTTTAGATCCATAAAAATCCATTCCGAATTCGCACTGACCAGAAGTTCTCCTTCCTGCGTCTCCATCGTATAATTCCTGTACCCCATAAATCCGCGGAAATAATAGGGCCAGGTTTTAACAACCACACGATCCCCTACCGAAGGAAGCCTGCGGATATGGATCTGCCAGGCTGCAATCACCCAGGCTGCTCCGATTTCCCTGCTCCAGCGTAGTCCCCGGTTTACGTCCTCTCCGTGAAAGGTACTGCAGTCCTGCAAATAATTGATCAGATGAAACAGCGTCAGCACTCCATTGCTGTCTGCCTCACTGAAGCGAATTCTCGCCGGCATCTCATACTTCATGACTTTACCTCCTATCCTAAATTACTCTGATTGTAACAAAGAACAACCTGCACAACAATCTGCGCTCAATTCAAACATACAGAATGGATCCGTATATAAGAAAAAGCGATTACAGAAATCTGTAATCGCTTCACCCAAGCAGGGCTACAAGGATTCGAACCTTGAAATGACGGAGTCAGAGTCCGTTGCCTTACCATTTGGCGATAGCCCTATGTCGTTTCAACAAGGTGTATTATATATGAGCCTTTCGCAAAATGCAAGCATTATTTTAAATTTTTTTCATCTTCTTCACAGAAGCTTCGATCAAGCTCTATAAAGCAGACATAGCCCTCCCCGACTTCACGCATCAGGCCGGCTACCTGATCTCTGAGACGGAGCTGCTCCGCATCACTATAGGAATAGGGAACCACAAGGTCAAAGTAGATATTTACCTGCTCATCGGAAAACATTGCCCTGAAATCGTGAAAGCTCAGCCGCTCGTCCAGAACAGTCAGAATCCTGCCCAGCTTATCGCGAATCGCAAGAACCCTCTCATCGTGGATCTCCACCGGATCCATATGGATCACAAGATTTACATCCAGATCGCTTTTTGCCTGTCGCTCAATATGGTCGATCACCGCATGAGATTCCTCTATATCCACCTCTCTGGGCACCTCCGCATGAATGGATGCCATACTTCTTCCCGGTCCGTAGTTGTGAACGATCAGATCATGGCTTCCTACAATTCCATCATGCTGCTCCACCAGCTCTTTGATACTTCTTTCCAGCTCAGGATCATTCCCCTCTCCGATCAGCGGTGCAGCCGTCTCTCGGATAATGCCGATTCCGCTCCACATAACCAGTAGTGAAACCAGCAGACCTGCAATGCCATCGATATTTATTCCGGAGAATGCCGATATCAGAATAGCAGCGATGGTGGCAGAGGTTGCAGCCACATCACCAAACGAATCGGCAGACACTGCAAGCATTACCTTAGAATCAATCCGCTTTCCCAGTCTCCTGTTATAGAATCCCATCCATAGCTTAATAAATACAGATACTACCAGAAAAACAAATGGAATCCAGGAAAATTTCAGTTCCTCCGGATTGCGTATCTTCCCTACTGACGAACGGAACAGGGTCAGTCCCACTTCTACAACAATAAAGGCTACGATCATAGCGGCAATATATTCCAGCCTGCCGTGACCAAAGGGATGCTCCTTATCCGCAGGCTTCTGCGCCATTTTTACTCCGATCAGAGAAATGATCGACGAAGCAGCATCCGACAGATTGTTAAATCCGTCTGCAATCACAGCCAGGGATCCCATCACCAGACCTGCAGATAGCTTCAGCAGAAACAGAAAAAGATTGCAGAGAATTCCCACCGTACTGGTCAGTACACCATAGGCAGTTCTTACCGTCTGATCTCCTGTATTCTGATAATCCCTTACAAATTTATGTACGAGCAGTTCCATCATATGCCTTACCTCTATCTATATTCAGAACAGGACAATACCTGTCTGATTCTGTAATGTCACTGCTATTTTAGTCAACAGATCACTTCTTAGTCAATGCTAATTATAAGTACTCTGCCAATATGAAAAGCGGCAGAATCACCGCGTGTTTCTGCCGCTTTCCCTATTACAGGCGGAATGCATCGGTTGCTACAGCTTCCACAAGAATCTCAAACAGGATTCCCATTTCCTCTCCAACATACTTTACATGCAGTTCCACCTGAGGATGCTCTGACGCACCCTGTTGTCTTGATTTCTCTAATACCTGTCTCTGTGCCAGCTCCCTGGCAAATTGCTCCGCTTCTGCTGACTCTTCGAAGGTATATCGCTCCGTTTCATCAAATACTGTAAAGCCCTGCAGCACGCCTCCGTCATACTCAGCCTTTGCACGGACCTGCACAGTGGTCACGATCTGACCGGCAATCGCTCCGAGAGCATTTGCCACGGAAGAATGCTCATGGATCAGTGCCTTTGTTCCGAGCAATTCTGCTGCCTTTGGCAGGAATACATGGATCGGAGCACCCACTCCGACAATAGGCAGCTCACAGCGAATGGACAGATCTGCCCACTCGGCAGATCTGTGACTGACCGCATGTTCATAGGACCACTCAATCATTTTCTGAATCCCTTCGTCCTGATTCTTTCTGTCTCTTGACGGATATTTCTGATCCAGAAGAATACGTGCCAGATTGCAGTACATCTTCCGAACTACGAGATCGTAGACCGCATCCGGTATCTCTTCCACAGACATGTCTGTATTCGATGCAAGTATCTTCATTGCCAGACGGGCAGCTTCTGTCGGATGCCCCGGGAAATCGCCTTTGACAGCCATCATGTCAGTGGGAGTCAGACCGCTTTTTATCAGAATTCCCTCCTCTAAAAGCCGGTCTGTTTTCAAGGAATAGAGATCCGTCCCTGCCTCTTCTGCCAGACTTTCAACAGGCAGCGGTCCCTGCTCCTCGAGAATACTGCAGAGTTTCTGCTCCTCCCCGGTATACCCTGCTGAATCTCTGATCGATTTCTGCAGAACAAAAAACTCATGGATCATGCGGGTATGACGGAGAGTGGTCTCATGTCTCATAAATACACGTTCCAGCTTTTCCGGAATCGAAGGATACTGCTCCTGCAGCACGCACAGAGGAATCACTCTTTCGCCATCCAGAAACAGACGGTTCTTCTCATGCCGGACAGCACTGTCTCCGCCAAGCAGGAAGGTATCCACATAAATCCCCTGCACCGTAGTTCTCCATCTCCCTATGGAGACACCCTTTTTCGCAGGGACCAGCCTGCCGTTCCTGACCAGAGCTACATCCGTAGTGGTTCCTCCCATATCAACGATCACTGCATCCTGACAGCCAAAAATCGCGCTGCCGCCCAATGCACTGGCAGCCGGTCCGCAGAGCAGGGTCTCTACCGGATATACCTTTGCCATACGTTCCGTCATCAGGCTTCCGTCACTGCGTACAATTGCCACAGGTATACGAAGATTTCTCTGCTCCATTACACGTTTCACAGCTGTCATAAATTCACGAACCAGAGGAACAAGTCTGGCATTCAGCAGGGTTCCCGCTCCTCGCTTCAGAGGATCCACTTCGTCAAACAATTTATACGCTGTTGTCACAGAAAGATCGGGAAGTACCTCCTTCAGAATCTCTTTCGACCTGCTCTCAAGCTTTCCTCCATCCGCATTCGGATAAATCTGGCAGATACCTGCAGCAGGACAATTTTCAAACCAAAAAGGAGCCTGTTCTCTCAACAGATTCCAATCCGGCTCCTCCGGCTGTGAGTAGATATGCTCCGGTTTCCCGTCTAAAAAGATCAGCTGTTCCAGATCCCGAAGACCATAGGATGCATAAACCTTGTTCAGATTCAGCATTTTTTCCGGATTCATACCAATCATCAGCAGCCTTGCACGGCTTCCCTTATCCTCCAGACAGGCATTCGTTGCCAGTGTAGTTGACAGAGCAAGCAGTTCTGCCCTTGGAAGCAGCTCCTGATCCAGCTTTCCAAGAGCTCTATCTATTCCGATCTCCAGCTGTTCTTTCGTAGTTCTCGACTTTCCGGAACTCAGAACAGCTTTTGTTTCAATATCATAAAGAACCGCATCCGTATAGGTCCCGCCTGTATCAATACCGATTCCGATCATACATTACACCTGCTCCATCTCCGCTTCTTCCAGAGTTTTCTTATTTCTTCTAAGACCCAAAATCACAATCCCTGCCGTCAGCGTGAACAGACCGATAAACTGAGATGTCGATAAAACTCCTACAGAGCCTCTCGCCGCATCCCCGCGAAAAAATTCCAGCACAAAACGTCCGATGCTGTAGCAGATCAGGTACAAACCGGTAACCTCCCCGGAATTCTTCTGTTTTTTATTGCTGTACCACACAAGAAAGGCACACAAAAGAAAATCCAGTCCGCTGGAAATCAGCTGGGTCGGGATCATCTTCACTCCGTTTGGTCCGTAATGAGAATGAGTGAAGGTAATTCCAATAATGCTGTCAGTAGGAATTCCGTAGCAGCAGCCCGCAAAAAAACATCCGATCCTTCCAAAGCCCTGTGCCAGGGCTACTCCTGCCAATGCCAGATCAAAAAACGCCCAATGGGGAAGGTTTTTCCGGCGGCAGTAAAGATAAGCACCCAGAATTCCTGCCAGAATTCCTCCCATTACAACCCAGCCTCCGGACAGATGCAGCAGGATATTTCCCGGATCTTCCAGAACCTCAGGAAGGATCGTGATCAGGTACAGAAGCTTTGCTCCGGCAAACCCGAACAACACGGAGCAGATCACCAGACCGAATACGCTGTCATAATCCAGCCCTCTCTTTTTGGCTCTGCTTTCAATCATCAAATATGCCGCAATAATACCAATTGCGATCATGACACCATAGCCATGGATCGTAAAGGGTCCAATACTTAACCAGTCATTCCACATAGTCGGTCCTCTTTCAGATCAGCTTCGCCAGTTCAGCAATATAGGCGGGACTCGTTCCGCAGCAGCCTCCTACGATATCGGCGCCGTTGTCCAGCAGCTTCTTCATATTCTGTGCAAATTCCTCCGGCTGCATATCATAGTAAATATTTCCGTCTGAGTCAGTCTTTGGAAGACCTGCATTGGGCTTTGCAATGATCGGCACCTTCGCTGCAGCCTTCATATCAGCGATCACCTGCCCCATCTGCACCGGTCCCGTTGAACAATTGATTCCTACCGCCGCAGCACCAAGCTCCTGAAGACTCTCCACTGCCTCGACCGCAGTTCCGCCGAACAGGGCCCGTCCGTTTTCCGATACAGTCAGGGTACACATAACAGGAAGCTCACAGACTTCTTTCGCAGCCTTTACTGCCACCTCTGTTTCAGCTACAGAAAGCATGGTTTCCGCCACCAGAAGATCAGCTCCCGCTTCATAAAGAGCTCGGATCTGCCGGCAGTATACTTCGAAGAGTTCCTCTTCCTCCATTTCACCAAGGGGTTCCAGAAGCTCGCCCGTTGTTGTCAGATCCCCTGCCACCAGCACCTTGCTGCTCACAGCCTTCCGGCTGATCTCCACCAGACCGGTATTCAGCCGCTCCACCTCGTGCTCCAGCCCGTGCTTTTTCAGGCTGATGCTGTTTGCGGAAAAGGTAGGGGCATACACGATCTGCGAACCAGCTGCCTCGTACTGCTTCTGCAGCTCAGACAGCAGCTCCGGATGACTGCAGATCCAGTCCTCCACACAGATATCTCTTGGCATTCCGTATGCTCTCAGATAAGAGCCCGTCGCTCCGTCCAGCAGGACAATGCCCTGCTCTGTTAATTGTTGAAATTCTGATTTTGTCATTCTCTTCTCCCTGATCAGGATTCTGATGTCACTGTTTCTGTTGACTCTGTTTCTGTTGTGATCGTATAGATGATGCTGTCATCCACGACGATGTCATCCCAGCATTTCTGTGTCTCCGGTTCAATGCCGTCCGTCCACTCTTCAATGGTAGAATCGTATTTTTCCGTCTCGCGCTCAGTGATGATGGACTCCTTTTTGCTTTCGGTTGCTTCCTCGTCGAAAAGCTGGTCCATGCGGATGATGAAGTAATAGCTTTCACCTTCGATCACCTGGTCATGCACTTCATTTTCATCCAGATCCTGCAGCACTTCCTTCACAGCAGAATCCAGCACGTTGCTTTCATCATCGTAGGCACCCTGATCAAAGCTGTACTGAGCAGAATAGCAGTCCTCATTCACTTCCTCTGCGATTTCCCCGATATCCTCTCCATCCGATGCATTCAGAACCAGCTCCAGGATCTCCTCCATCTGAGATTTTGCCTCTTCTGCCTCTGTCTCATCATCCGGAATAGAAAGACGGATATAGGTACAGCTGGACTGTGCAGCCTCCTCATCGGATACCTCACGATCTACATCCTCAATCACCACTGGTCTGATCTTAGTCTCCAGGGTCCTCAGCTGCAAAGCCTGAATTACATTGTCAATGGATACGCCCAGAGTCTCCATTGCTTCCGCATTCTTCTCCATAAATGCAGCTGCAGCCTCTTCGATCTGCTGCTGCTCTTCATCGGAAACGGACACACCTAATTCCTCTGCATGCTCCTGGATCTCGAACAGATTTGTCAAATCAGTTACCACAGAGTTTTTAAAGGATTCACCATAGGTAACTCCTTCTTCTTCCTCTGTGGACCAGAAATCACTTCCGTTCCCTCCGAAATAGGCCAGCATACTCTCCATCTGAGCATAGGTGCTAGCCTGTTCTGTTCTCAGAAAATAATTTGCCAGTCCCAGAGAAATCTCATGTCCGTCTATCACCATTGCTGTCTGTGTTCCGTCCGCAGGCTCCTGACTGCCGCATCCGGCAAGAAGAGATGCAGCCATCGCCATGGAAAGAACTCCGGTGACTGCCAGTGTATTTACATTTTTCATAGCTTCCTCCATATCTGATTCTTTTATAAATGTTCCGGGACACACGCAGCATCGAGCTCACGATTTGTGCCGGAATTCCTCCTGCACGTGTTTTTATTACGTGTAACCTGAACCACCTAATTATAGCCCCATATTCTCTGAGGGGCAACCGTTTTCACAAACACTTCACCTCAGTCGGAGAGGCTCCCACCTCTATTGGCGGTGAGTAATTAAAAGTTCACCTCAGCCTTTCTCTTCGTTTCACGAAGGAAGAAGGGACTGCATAGCCTGCAAAAGTTCCCTCACCCTGTCCAGCTGCGTATCCTTATTCCCTCGAATCATCCTCGGCCGGAACATAAAATAGGGCACAGCCTCCGGCTTAAATTCCAGCTGCCCGTTATAGGCTGCCACAAAGCCGGCTATCTCCTGCACATTCAAAGGAGCACGTTCAAACAGAGAAATCCTGTAGCTGTTCTGGATCTGACGGATCTCTGTTATATAAACCCTGTGAGCTTCTGCCTTCACATCCGCCACCTTCAACAGATTCTGCACCGATTTGGGCGGCTCGCCGAAACGATCGATCAGCTCCTCCAGCATATCATCCGCCTCTTCCCGGCTCTCCAGGCAGGCAATCCTCTTATAGATATCCAGCTTCTGATTCTCGTTGGATATGTAAGAGGGCGGAATATAGGCATCCAGGTTCAGATCCACCACTGTTTCAAAGCTTTCCAGTGTCACCTCGCCCTTTGCTTCTCTGACTGCCTCTCCCAGCATCTTGCAGTACAGATCATAGCCCACGGCCTCCATCTGCCCGTGCTGCTCTGCCCCCAGAAGATTTCCTGCTCCGCGGATCTCCAGATCCCGCATGGCGATCTTCACGCCGCTGCCGAGCTCTGTAAATTCCCGGATGGCATGGAGACGTTTTTCCGCCACCTCCTTCAGCTGCCGGTTCTTCTGATACATTAGGAATGCATATGCATTTCTGCTGGATCTTCCTACCCGGCCTCTGAGCTGATACAGCTGAGAAAGACCAAGACGGTCCGCCTCATGAATGATGATGGTATTCACATTGGAAATATCCATTCCGGTCTCAATGATCGTAGTAGAGACCAGCACATCCAGCTCTCCGTTAATGAAGCTGTACATGATCTTTTCCAGTTCCCGCTCTGACATCTGGCCATGAGCAAATCCTACGGAAGCATCCGGTACCAGCGCCTGAATACGATTGGTCTGTTCAACGATCGACTGCACCCGGTTGTACACATAGAACACCTGACCATCCCTCGCCAGTTCGCGGGAAATTGCTTCGCGCACCAGCTCCTCATCGTATTCCATCACATAGGTCTGTATGGGCATTCTCTCCTGCGGTGCTTCCTCCAGTACACTCATGTCACGAATCCCGATCAGACTCATGTGCATGGTTCTGGGAATCGGTGTCGCAGAAAGGGTAAGCACATCCACATTCGTCTTCAGCTGCTTGATCTTCTCTTTATGGGTAACGCCGAATCGCTGCTCCTCATCCACTACAAGAAGACCAAGATCCTTAAACTGTACATCCTTAGAAAGAACACGATGCGTACCGATCAGAACATCCACCAGACCCTTCTTCAGATCCTCCAGCGTCTGTTTCTGCTGTTTCTGTGTTCTGAAACGGCACAGAAGATCCACCCGCACAGGAAAATCCTTCATCCGCTGTATAAACGTATTGTAATGCTGCTGAGCCAGAATGGTGGTTGGTGCCAGCAGCACCACCTGCTTACTCTCCTGCACTGCCTTAAATGCTGCTCGGATTGCAATCTCAGTTTTTCCATACCCAACATCGCCGCAGATCAGGCGGTCCATGATCCGGGGGCTCTCCATATCCGCCTTCGTTGCCTCAATGGCTGCAAGCTGGTCATCGGTTTCCTCAAAGGGAAACAGCTCCTCGAATTCTCTCTGCCATACTGTATCCGGTCCGAACTGGTATCCGGTATCCCGCTGCCTCAGGGCGTAGAGCTCTACCAGCTCCTTCGCAATGTTTTTTACAGAGCCTCGAACCTTTGTCTTTGTCTTATGCCATTCGGGACCTCCAAGCCGGTGCAGCTTCGGCTCCTTTGCCGTTTCGGAACCGCCGTATTTCTGCAGCACCTCCAACCCTGTAGCCTGAATATACAGATTGCTTCCGCCCGCATACTCGATCTTGATATAATCCTTTACCGTATGATCGACAGTAACCTTTTCAATCCCTTTGTAAATTCCCAGGCCATGGTCTTCATGCACCACATAATCACCAATGGACAGTTCCGCAAAGCTCTGGATCCGATCTCCGGCATTCTGGATTTTTTTCTTCTTCTTTTTCTTCTTTTCTTTTCCGAAAATATCCGTCTCTGTAATCAGAGCAAACTTCTGCAGAGGATATTCAAAGCCCTGCGCAGCAAAGCCATGGGCAACCAGGATCTCCCCCGGTTCCAGCAGACGCTCTGCCTGTTCCGCATAGAAAGCATTCAGCCCTTCCTCCGCCAGATCACGGGCAAGCCTCTGTCCTCTGGTTCTGGAGGGTGACAAAAGGACCACCCTGTATCCTGTCTTCTTCCATTTTTTCAGATCCTCTGCCAGCGACAGAAACTGTCCGTTATAGGAGCTCATGGATTTGACCTGAATCGGATAGATTTCATTGATCTCCCAGTCTTTTCTTCTTGGCTCCAGCAGGCTCAGAGAGATACAATTTCTTCGATTCAGCTCATACAGCAGCCCTTCGGCCGTCAGCATACGCAGCGCATCCTCTGCCTTGATCTGTCCCTTTTCCAGACGCCGTGACATGTACTCCTGAAATTCAAGGGAAAGAGCCTCTGCATTCTCTCGTATTCTTCCCGGTTCATCCAGGATGACTACGGACTGTTCCGGAAGATAGTCAAGCAGCGTATCGGTCAGCCTCTTCGCATACCCCTTTTCCTCTCTTCCGATTTCCTCTGATGCCGGATAAATGCATATTTCCTGCAGATTTTCTATCGATCTCTGACTTTCTGCATCAAAGCAGCGAATGGAATCAATTTCATCTCCGAAGAGCTCGATCCTCCATGGATTTTCCTCTGTCAGATCGTAGATATCCAGAATATCTCCCCGAATGGCAAACTGCCCGGGCGCCTCCACCTGGCCGCATCGCTCATAGCCGATCCGTACCAGCTGATTGGCAAACTCCGGAAGATTGATCTCACTTCCCATATCCAGCAGGATCCGGCTTTCCCGGAACACGCGAACAGGCAGAAGATAGTCCATGCATCCTCCTGTACTGGTGACAATGGCCGCTCTCTTCTGCTCTATAATTGCTTTTATTCCTTTGATCCTCTGTATCAGCAGTGTTTTGCCGGAAAGGTCCGCTTCATAAAAGATCAGATCTCTGGCAGGATAATACAGAACATCCGGATCGTACAGACGAAAATCCTCAAAAAACGCCCTTGCTTTCAGTTCATTTTCCGCTACGATCAGGACCGCCCGACTATCCTGAGTCAGATAATCTGTCAAATGCGCCTTTTGTGAATCCAGGGCTCCGCTGACTGCCAGAAGTCCTTTATTTTTCGGAAGCTTCCACAGCAGATCATCCAGACCTGCCATCTCCTTTAACGGTGTTGTCCAAGCCTTCATTGATTCCCTTCCGTTCCTTTCTCAAGCTCTGCTGCTGCTTCCTCGGTAGACTGCGAATCCTTCTGTGCAGCCGCTGCTTCCGCCTTCTCCTTCTCCCGCAGCGCGGCACGTTCTGCTCTTGCTGCAGCCTTCGCCGCACGCTTAGCAGCCTTTGCCTCGGCATCTCCCTTTTTATTGAATCGATTCATGGCACTGTCCAGATCATCCTGCAGAAAAAGCTCCACCGATACTGCTGCGTCCCGTATAGCCTCATCCACCTTCACACGATCTTCCTTTGAAAAAGGTGCCATGACAAAATCAGCCAGATCCCAGTTAGCAGGTTTCTCTCCAATTCCCACACGGATGCGGGGAAAACGATCCGTTCCCAGATGCTGGATAATACTCTTCATGCCATTATGGCCGCCTGCACTCCCCTTTTTCCGGATTCGAATGGAACCGGGCGGCAGGGAGATATCATCGTAGATCACAAGAAGCTCACGCTCCGGATCAATTTTGTAAAAGTCTGCAAATGCCCGAACCGCTTCTCCGCTTAAATTCATATAGGTCATGGGCTTCATCAGCAGAACCTTCTGCCCTGCGATGATTCCCTTTCCGTACATTCCCTTCCTGTCCACTCCAGAGGAAGGGATCTGAAACTGAACAACCAGCTCATCAATCGTGTCAAAGCCCATATTGTGCTTTGTACCTTCATATTTCCTGCCCGGATTTCCAAGTCCAACGATCAGATACATGTTTCAACTCTCCTGTGCAAAAGAGAGGCCCGCAGATGCTGCGCGCCTCTATATATGATGTGTGTAATTTTCAGTTAAAGTATACCAGCTCCGCTTCCGGAGGTGTGGCAGACGTAATGGAGACTGCCTGGAATACCGGTCCGGATTCCCCGTAGGCATCCATATACCGGAAATCTACTTTTGCAGTTACATCCACCCAGCTTCCCATCGGGAGCTTCGGTGCGTTTTTACTGAGACAGATATAGCCGATAAATGCCGTGTCATCCGCGCAGCAGGTCATTGCTGTGCGTCCCGGAACGAAGTAATCCGCACCAAGATCCCTGCTCTTCAGCACCATTCCTTTAAAGTGTACTGTCTTTCCCTGGTATCTCTCAGGATGATCTCCCAGATCCACATAGAAGATTCCGTAATCTACATCGTCAATCTCGATCACATCCGCATCCAGGTCGTAGGGAACAGAATCCTCAAAAATATCTGTGATCTCCCGGTTTTTATCCTCAAATACGATTTCGGCTGCCGGGTTATTCACCTTAATACTGCGGCGGAAATTTGCCAGCGGCATGGTCGAGTCGCAGCGATTAAACATAACGAGATCCGCATTCTTTACCATCTCAGAAAACAGGGAACGCATATTGTTCATGTAAACCTGCGCGGTAGTTCCATCAATGGTGACGATCTGCTGCACGATTCCCCAGCCCTCCGGCAGTTCCATGGTCTCCTCCAGCTCCTTCACGCTCCACAACGGGTTATACTCCAGGATAATACGATCCGGATGATACTGCTCCTCCAGTTTCCGGAGTTTCTCCAGCGTGAACTCCTCCTTACTGTCGATCACCTCAAGCTTTGTATTATAAAGCTGAAGCATCTCCTCATCATACTCAACCTCACCCTCCTCGCAGGCGATCAGAAGAGTCGGCTCCATAATCTGAAAATAATCCTGCTGAACTGTAAAATTGATAAATGAGGTCTTTCCACTCTCCAGAAATCCTGTGATCAGATAGATCGGAATTCTGATTTCATCTTCATTCATTTTCATTTACCTCCTGCTGCTGTTTCAGTTCTTCAGGCAAGGTGAAACAGGCTCTCCAGCTTATCCTCTCTCAGCTGTGCTCCGATCACACAGAGGCGTCCGGTATACTCCGGCTGTCCAATGCGGATCTCATATTCACCAGGCACCAGATCGAAATGGAACCACTCACCCTCTGTGCTTTCCACCATACCTTTAGCCCGAAGAACCACACCCATCAGTGTATCCTCATCGGAAAGCTCCTGCATGATCTCTTCCAGCTCTTCTCTCGTATATTTGCGATAGGTTTCTTTTCCCCAGCTTGTGAACACCTCATCTGCGTCATGATCGTGACCGCATCCGCAGGAATCGCCGTGGTCATGATGATGGTGATCGTGGCCGCATCCGCAGGAATCGCCGTGGTCATGATCATCATGATGGTCGTGCTCATGATGATGCTCATGATCGTGGTGATGCTCGTGCTCATGAGAAGGCTGCGTCAGATCGATCTTAACCCCTTCCATCGTCTCCAGAACCTTTTCACCACTGAGATTCTCAACCGGAGTTGTGATGATCGTAGCATCTGCGTTTAATCCGTGCAGAAGGCCTATTGCCTCATCCACCTTTTTCTGAGTTGCTTTTTCTGTATCCATGCGGCTCAGTACGATCGTGCCTGCTGCCTCAACCTGATTCTCAAAGAACTCGCCGAAATTTTTCAGATACATCTTACATTTTGTCACATCCACAACAGTTGTGGCAGAATTCACCACAAGACCGGCCTCTTCGCTGACATTCTGAACAGCTGCGATTACATCCGTCAGCTTGCCGACACCGGATGGCTCAATAATGATACGATCCGGCTGGTACTGGGTAACTACATCCTTCAGAGCAGTTCCAAAATCACCAACCAGCGAGCAGCAGATACAGCCGGAATTCATCTCTTTAATATCGATCCCGGCTTCTTTGAGGAATCCTCCGTCAATACCGATCTCGCCGAATTCATTCTCAATAAGAACAACCTTCTGACCCTTCAGCGCATCAGCCAGAAGCTTCTTAATTAATGTGGTTTTTCCTGCACCAAGAAAACCTGAAATAATATCAATCTTAGTCATGTCCGTTACCTCCTGAATACAATACTATGTAAATTAATACAAGAAACAATGTTAATATGAAATCAAATTTCTCGCTGACCGGGTGTTCAGCTGCCGTAAACAGTCATTTCCGAAATGCAGCAGTCACTCCAGCTGGAACCATCATATACACTGAGAATCCGAATCTGAACAGCTGATGCTGCACATGTTTCCGAAAACTCTACAGTAAAAGTGTCCATTCCATCCGGAAAATCCAGATAAAACTCCTGATCATCCAGTGTCAGAAGGATCTGAGCCGGCCGGCCGTTGGCATAATAAAGCTGCTGATTTCTCCAGTTACCCAGCTTAAAGGTAATATATTTTACATCATAGGTCCGGTCCAGCTGAACCTGCACCCACTCACCGATTCCATTGCCGTCAGCTGCCTCCTGCCAGGATGTAGATTCGATGCCATCCAGCATCAGACTGGCATAATGATACACACCGCTGTCCTCCAGTACAGAGGATGCCTGACTGCCTGAAACACCGGCCGCCGCATATACTCCCTGCAAATCGGGGGTTCCCACAATCACCTCGGCTGAAACAGCGGATGTCGTCTCAGGCACATAGTCAGAGTACTCTTCAGTCCCGCCGATTTCAACAGAGCTGTCTTCCTCTTCGTCCTGTTCCGCCTCTACCTGAACCGTCTTGTCACTGAGTCCGGAGCCCACATCAATCTCTGCCTCCTGATTCAGCATCCTTGATACCACGATCCACAGACCGACACCGACAATGCAGATCAATAATGCAAGAACCACACCAACCACAACAGTTCTGCGGTTTTCGCGGGAATATTTCTCTTCCTCCTCGGAATCATAGCCTTCATCATCCCAGGATTCAACCTGTTCCGACAGCTGCTCTTCCGTATCCTTTACAGGCTCATAAATCCTTGTGTCTGAGAAATCTGTCGGGGTGATTTTCTGGAGATTGCCGCCGCAATTCTGACAGAACCTTGCTGTATCAGAAACTGCATTCCTGCAATAAGGACATATACGCATTCGCATCCCTCACTTTCTTCTCATAGTTATAATACATTCCCTGTAAAAAAGCAAATAAACAGAAAAAAGACATTCATACGAATGTCTTTCCCTTTTCCTGCGCCCTCAGGGACTCGAACCCTGGACAAATAGATTAAGAGTCTACTGCTCTACCAACTGAGCTAAGGGCGCATCTGATTTATTGCCACTCCCGTGACGCAAGATTTATTATAGTGTCACATCAGACAAAAATCAAGTACTTTTTTTATTTTTTTCAAAAAAATTTAATCTCATCGAAATCAATGATCAAAAGAGCTTTTTCAAAATAATCACTCTCTGAAATCCGGCCGTGCAATGAGCTTGCAGATTTCATTGCCCTGAGAGGAAAACCGTTCCTCGTACTCCGTCATGATATTGCCCTCATTGAGAACCTCATCATGGTGCAGATCCCATGTAAATGCATCCAGAATCCAGCCTTTTTCTTTTACAGAATCCAGTGAAAAGGAAAACAGATCCTTGTTATCTGTTTTAAATTCAACCCGGCCCCTGCGATCCAGTATTTTTTCATAGCGCGCAAGAAAATCAGCAGATGTCAGCCGGCGCTTTGCGTGCCTGTCCTTCGGCCACGGATCTGAAAAGTTCAGATAGATCCGCTGCACCTCTTCCGCTGCAAAGACAGCCTCTAGCTCTCTCGCATCCATCCGGATCAGACGAAAATTAGTCAGGCTCTCGCAATCCTGCTCTGCCTTCTGCACTGCTCGCAGCAGAACACTGCTGTACATCTCGATTCCTACATAGTTCACATCGGGATTCTTTGCTGCCAGTTCCATCAGAAACCGGCCTTTTCCCATACCCACTTCGATGTGAAGCGGGTTTGTATTGCCAAACACCCGACCCCACTGTCCCCGGAACTGTTCCGGATCATTTATAACAAAGCGGCTCTCCGCAATTACTTCTCTGGAGCCCGGTATATTTCGAAGTCTCATATCAAAACCCTTTCTATGCTATATACAGACCACACATACTGGTCTGACCTTTGTTGCCATTACACAACGCCTGTAGATGTATGCGCCTCGCCGACCGTAGGGAACTTCCGGCGAGCAGGCACATGGAATATCTCCAGTTTACATCAGAATCGGGCAAAAGAAAAGGCGATCCCAAACGTAAAACTGTCTGTTTTTTCACGGAATTGCGCCTGTGTATATCAAGTTGTTCATTCAATTTTTCTCCTTATCTGATTTTGACATTGTCAACAATTCAGAATCATTTTTTCAAAAAGAATGAAATTTAGTCAGGTTTTCCAAAAAATATGTTTGGAAAACCTTTATGTAAACCGATTCAGTTATCCACTTTTTTGTGTGTTTTGTGGATAACTTGGGGGATAACTGCATTTTATCGTTTTTTTTGCCTTTTCGTTTGTGGATAACTTTTCCACTTTCTTCCACATTCATTCACACGAACATAATTTTTGTGCAGTTTTTCAACACATTTTCTCCTTGACAGAAAATCCCGACAATAAATTATCTGACAATAGCAATTGGAAAAATAAAATGAATCCGTACCTGTAACACACACTCCCGTAAACAGGATCAAAAAAGGGAGAAGGCTCCGCCTTCTCCCTTTTTTGATCCTGTTCACGGGGATCCCAATCCCGCGATATATGCCTTGGCCGCATTTACAGCCGCTACTGCATTTTCCGTATAACAGTCCGCACCATATTCTTTCGCATCCTCAGCTGTTACGGAACCTCCTCCTATCATAAGAAACAGTTCCCGTCTTTTCATAGTCCCCCGAATTTTTCCGATAATGTGCTGAAGATCCCGATGAGCAGTCTTCAGCAGAGAGGATATACACACAATCCGTATCTCCGGATGCTCCCTCAGTGCCTGCAGAAACCTGTCAGGAGAAACATCGACACCCAGATCCACTACACGGAATCCCGCGCCGCGAAAATACAGAGCAACAATATTTTTTCCCACGTCATGAAGATCTCCCGAAACCGTACCGATCAGTACAGTCTCGTTCTGGGTATACAGATCTTCTCCCATTTCTGCTTCAATACTGTCAATCCCTTTTTTCATGGCTCTGGCACAGGAAAGGGTCATCACGATCTGCTCTTCATCCTCACAAACCCTGTCCTGGATCATATCCAGTGCAGACAGGAGTCCCTTTTCAAGGAGCTCCTTCGGAGACAGACCTTCCGCCAACGCTTCTCTGATTCTTTTTTCTACCAGTCTCGGCTTCCCTTCCAGCACAGCAGCCTGAATTGCATTATAATACATAGAACAGTTCCTCCGCCAGACCTATTCTATCACCTTTCCACTGCTCTAGCAAATTCAAGTTCATCCACAAACACATCCTGGAAGGTGGCTTCGGATGCAAGTTCAATGAATTCTGCCTTTTCCGCCAGTCTGCAGGCATACGCAAACTCCCCGACATTCATAACCGCCAGCTTGGACCCTTCACCTGCTGCATTTCCGATTGGCATAATACGCTCCTTCAGGCAATAAGGGATCAAACCGATTTCGCAGGCATTCTCAGAATCCATATAGTTCCCAAATGCACCCGCAAGATATACCCGGCGGATTTCTTCAATCCGGATACCCAGATGCTCAGCCATTAGAGTAATACCGGCTGCAATAGCACCCTTTGCAAGCTGCACTTCTCTGATATCCTTCTGACTCAGATAAATGGCTGATCCGCTTTCACTCTCTTCCTCCGGAACCAGAATGAACACCGGCTTCCCGTCTCTTTCCTGCAGCCTCCAGGCATTTCTTACAGCAATCGGATCCTCCAGGTCCTCTTCCTCCGCAAGGCCTCCGTAGTTGTCGATAAATCCGGTTCTGATCATGAACGCAAGCACATCGATCAGGCCGGATCCGCAGATTCCAACTGCCCTTCCGCCATCTACAATTTCAAACTTCAGTTCTTCTCCCAGGACGGACAGATGACTGATCGCACCTTTAGACCCGCGCATACCGCATTCTATTTTCGCGCCTTCAAAAGCCGGTCCTGCTGCTGTAGAAGTGGTGACAAGTCGGTCTTTATTGCCCATGACCAGCTCACCATTGGTTCCTATATCAATCATCAGCGTGATCTCATCCAGCTGATCCATGGCAACCGCCAGCATGCATCCCACCGTATCACCGCCAACAAAGCCGGCAATATTGGGGAACATCAGAATCCTGCCCTCTTCAGCTATGGTTATTCCGTAGTCTGCTGCCTTCAGGATCATTCCCTCCCGAACTGCAGGAACATAAGGAGCAAGAACCAGGGACTGCGGAGAAATTCCCATAAACAGGTGATGCATGCAGGTATTTCCTACAACAGCAATCTGCAGAATCCGTTCTCTATCGATTCCTGTCTGCGTACAGAGCCTTCCCACCAGCTGATCCAGCGCGTTTCGTACTACGCGCTTCATCTCATTTCCATCGTGTTCCAGCACATAGTTTGCCCTTGAAATCACATCCGCCCCGAACTGATGCTGGGGATTCATCATGCTTGTGACAGCCTTCTCTCTGCCGCTTCTTCCATCCAGCAGATAGCCTACGATCGTGGTAGTTCCGATATCAAATGCAACTGTATAAAATTCCTGATCAGGAGATCCGACCCCCGGATCCACTGCCACCTCCCTGGTCTGCCCCTCCGTAAGAATTTTTTGGATTTTTTCCTGTGAGAGCGTATTCACCCTCATATCACAGTCTACCGGTGTCTGACACGCAAGAACCACTCCGGTATGAATACCCTCCGTAATCTCTACCCGGCATTTCCCGCAGTCTCCCTTGCCGCCGCAGGGAGCATCCGGTTCAAGACCCGCCATCTGTTCCGCAGCAAGGATCGTTGTTCCTTCTTCTACCTCCTGAACAACATTCTGAGGCAGAAACGTTACTTTGTATCGTTTTCTCACCCTTTTACCTCCTTAAAATCCTTAAAACAAAAAAGAACACCCCGCCCGCATATGCGGTACGGGGTGCTTGTCGCATCAAATAAATTCTGACTTGTTGTTTGCGCCGAAATTATGCAACCAGAGATTTAGCAAGCTCAGCTGCAGAAGCTGCATCCTCAGAATATCCGTCAGCGCCGATCTCATCAGCAAATGCCTGTGTGATAGGAGCTCCACCAACCATAACTTTTACATTGCTTCTCCAAGGCTGTCCGTTCACAGCTGCAACAGCATCACGCAGAGAAGGCATCGTAGTTGTAAGAAGTGCAGACAGAGCTACGATCTTTGTATCAGGATTCTCTTCAACTGCAGCAACGATCTTCTCGTTCGGAACGTCAACGCCAAGGTCAATTACCTCGAATCCTGCAGACTCGATCATCATAGCAACCAGGTTTTTTCCGATATCATGAAGGTCACCTGCAACAGTTGCGATGATAACTTTTCCGAGAGCGCCTGTAGCACCGGAAGCAAGGTGCGGTTTCAGCACCTCAACACCCATCTTCATAGCTTTTGCAGCTACCAGCATCTCAGGAACAAAGATCTCGTTGTTTTTGAACTTCTCACCAACAACGCCCATAGCTCCGATCATACCAACGTTAAGGATTTCGGAAGGATCACATCCCTCATCCAGAGCTGCCTGAACTGCTGCGCCAACCTTTTTAGCTTTACCTTTTTCAACTAATGCTGCTACTTCATCGATTTTAGACATATTAATTTCCTCCGTATATAAAATATGTGATATATTTACTCTCTCTTCCGCAGAGAGAGCTGCTCACGAACCTGTATAAGAATTCCGAAAGTTCCGCGTTTCAGATATTCCTATCTTATTATTTAACAGGTCCGAAAAGTCCTTCTCTGTATGCGCCGATATACTCCATGCAGTACTCATCCAGTCCCAGCATAGCCTCAGCAGCAAGAATGGTTCCAACCATATCACGGTTGGTCGGGTCAACAATTGCACTGTCCAGACCGTATTCCATACACAGAACTGTGAATGTCTGGTTCAGGATCTTACGTACAGGCAGGTTGAATGAAATATTGGAGATCGCTGCAGTAATATGAATGTCAGGGTACTCTTCACGAATGGTGGTGATTACCTCTTTGTTCATTGCAATACCATCTTCAGAGGTGCAGAGCATCTCGATCAGCGGATCAATGTGCATGCGGCTCGGAGCGATTCCATATTCTTTCGCTCTCTCCATAATGTCATGGAATACTCTCAGACGATCCTCTGCAGTTTTCGGAATACCGGTATCATCACAGCAGAGCGCTGCAACGTCCCATCCCGGATTCTCTGCAATGATCGGGAACAGAAGGTCGATCTTCTCACCTGCACCCTCCATGGATACAGAGTTGAGCAGGCCCGGTTTATTACAGAATTTGTATGCCTCTGCAAGAACTCTCGGGGATGGACTGTCTACTGCGATCGGAAGATCGGAGACTTCCTGAATGCAGTCAATCATCCATTTCAGTGTCTCTACTTCCTCTGCTTCCGGAACGGATGCACAGCAGTCGAGAAATACTTTCTCAAAAGGTTCTGAAGCTGCTTCCTGTGCCTCTGCACGTGCTTTGATGAGATCAGCGTCTCTCTCAGCAATTGCTTTTGCAATGGAAGGAATAGAACCGTTAATTTTTTCACCAATAATAATCATGTTCAGCTACCTCCAACTTATTTGTTCGTGCTTGGATATGTGTATTATAGCAAACCGCCCGTATTCTAAGAATCCACAGAACTATTGACTTTTGCCATCGTTTTTCCTACAATGTGTAGGAGGAGAAAAGTATGAAACTCAGTGCAGTATTAATAACAAGAAAAATTGAACAACATTTGGCTGATTCTCTGGATCTAAGCCAGTTTTCCGATACACTTACCATCGGACGTCCGGTATTTCTGACTGATCCGGAGCGGTGGCCTGAATCTGTGATCTGTATAGCTGACCAGATTCCATCCTCACTTCTGATGAAAAAAATCCCGCGAAATACCCTTGTTCTCGCCAAACACTTTGAAACCCCGTCGGGTCTGCTGCCCTTCGGACGGTGCTGTCAGCTGCAGGCCAACTGCTCTCTTCCGGATCTTTTTAATGAACTGCAGCTTTTGTACGATCACTTTGATCAGTGGGATGCAGAGCTTCAGGAACGTCTGAACCGCGAGGATACCCTCCAAAGCCTTCTGGACTGTTCCTTTTCCATATTTCGTAACCCTCTGCTGCTGCGGAGAGCAGACTTTTTCCTGCTTGCCCATTCCGGTATCATCGATGAACAGCCTGCACTGCAGCATCTCATTGACCCGGTCAATTCCTACGAGACCCTGACGCTGAGTAAGACAGATCAGATATTTCTGGATTCTCTCTCTCTGAGGAGACCGTATTTTCTGCCGGATTACCTGTCCGGAAGCAGAGAACTTTGCTGCAATCTCTTTGATCACGGCATCTTTTCCTACCGCCTGATCCTGACAGAGGAGCTGGAAACGATTTCCCCGGAGACAGGACCTCTGCTCATGCATCTTGCGGGCTATATGCAGATTCTTCTGCGGAGAACAGCACAGAATTCTCCCGGTGATGTGTATCCCCTGGAAAATCTCCTCTGTGATATCATCAGTCAGAGGCAGGCAGACTATTCCGTCTACGGCACCATGCTGGCAGATTACGGCTGGTTCACTGAACATCGGTACTGCTGTATGACTGTAAAAATGTCGGCCCTTGGAAACCAGAGCATGACCAGCAATTATCTGTGCCGCCATTTTGAAGAAATCATTCCCGGGTCCTGTGCATTCCGCTATGAAGGAGCAATCATTGTTTTCATCAACCTGACCAGATATGACGACACCATTGAAGGTCTGCTGAATCATATCATCGAATTTCTTCGTGACAGTTTCCTGAAAACAGGTATCAGCAGCCCCATAACCGGTGTTGCAGATCTGCGGCACTGCTATACGCAGGCACGCCTTGCTCTGGATTATGGAAGCAGGTATCAGACCTTTCGATGGCTCCACAAATTCGAAGATATCACTCTCCAGTATTTCATGGAATGCTGCCTGACGGACCTCCCGGTCCATATGGTCTGTTCCCCCAGACTCATGAAGCTGAGGGAGCATGACCGGCTGCATCATTCCGATTACTATAATACTCTGAAAATTTACCTGGAATCTCATCTGAATGCTGTACAGTCTGCAAAGAAGCTGTTCATTCACCGCAGCACCTTTCTGTACCGTCTGGAAAAGATCCAGGAACTGATTTCTGTTAATTTTGAGGATCAGGAGATGCTGTTCTATCTGATGATCTCCTATCATATTCTGGAGCTTAGTATCCAGGACAGCTCCTACCTGTCTGCTTCTGAGCCCTCACCAACGAACCAAGGAGAGACCTAATGAAATTTCATCCATGTATTGATATTCACAACGGAAAAGTAAAACAGATCGTCGGAGGCACCCTGAAGGACGAGGGCGATCAGGCAGCAGAAAATTTTGTTTCCGGTCAGGATGCCGCCTTCTATGCAGACCTCTATCGCAGATATGATCTGAAGGGCGGTCATATTATTCTGCTGAATCCTGCCTCCTCTGAGTATTACGAAGCAACGAAGGCGCAGGCGCTCCTTGCCCTGCAGACCTGGCCGAAGGGTCTTCAGATCGGGGGCGGAATCAACGCAGAGAATGCCGCGGAATTTCTCGATGCAGGTGCTTCTCACGTCATCGTCACCTCCTATGTGTTCAAAAACGGGCAGATCTCCTATGAAAACCTGGAGCACCTGACCAAAACCGTGGGAAAGGAGCATCTGGTCCTGGATCTCAGCTGCAGAAAAAGGAACGGAGACTATTACATTGTTACAGACCGGTGGCAGAAATTTACCGAGGTGGTCATCACTCCGAACGTGCTGCAGGAGATGACCTCCTACTGTGATGAATTTCTGATCCATGCAGTGGATGTGGAGGGGAAGGCCTCAGGTATCGAAACCCCTCTTGCCGAACTCCTGTCTGAATTAGAAGCCTTTCCTGTCACATACGCAGGGGGGGTCGGCAATTTCGATGACCTGCAGGAACTGCGCCGTGCAGGAAAGGGCCGCCTGGATGTCACCATCGGAAGTGCTCTGGATCTGTTCGGCGGTTCCATGGAATTTCAAAAGGTATTGGAAGCCTGCGATTGAATCTCCCTGTAACTGCAGAAAAAGCCTGCCGGATACCGGCAGGCTTTTTCTGCAGTTCTGTCAATCGGAGACTGCCTCTGACTGGCAGACCTGATGTATTATAATTCGCAGTTGTTTACAGTTCTCGGGAATGGAAGTACGTCACGAATATTGCCCATTCCTGTAAGATACATCACGCAGCGCTCAAAGCCGAGACCGAATCCGGAATGGCGGGTAGTACCGTACTTACGAAGATCTGTATAAAACTCATAGGTGGAGGGATCCAGATTCAGCTCCTCCATCCTCTTCATCAGCTTATCATAATCTTCCTCTCTCTGGCTTCCGCCGATAATCTCACCAATTCCCGGAACAAGGCAGTCCATAGCCGCAACTGTCTTTCCATCCGGATTCTGTTTCATGTAAAACGCTTTGATCTCAGCAGGATAATCCGTTACGAATACCGGTCTTTTGAATACCTGCTCTGTCAGATAGCGCTCATGCTCTGTCTGAAGGTCACAGCCCCAGCTGACCTTGTATTCAAATGCATCATTGTTTTTCTCCAGGATCTCAATCGCTTCTGTATAGGTGACACGTCCGAATTCTGAAGTTGCCACATGATTCAGACGCTCGATCAGACCTTTATCAATAAAGCTGTTGAAGAACTGCATCTCCTCCGGAGCCTGCTCCATTACATAGTTGATCACATATTTCAGCATGGCCTCAGCCAGTTCCATATTGTCCTCCAGATCGGCAAACGCCACCTCCGGCTCGATCATCCAGAATTCTGCAGCATGACGGGTTGTGTTGGAGTTCTCTGCACGGAAGGTAGGTCCGAAAGTATAGATCTTGCGGAAGGCCTGAGCATAGGTCTCTCCGTTCAGCTGACCGCTGACCGTCAGATTTGTTGGCTTTCCGAAGAAATCCTGGGCATAATCAATAGAACCGTCATCCTTCCTTGGAATGTTATTCAGATCCATCGTGGTAACCTGGAACATTTCCCCTGCACCCTCTGCATCACTTCCGGTGATCAGAGGTGTATGCACATAGACAAATCCTCTGTCCTGGAAAAACTGATGAATGGCATATGCTGCCAGGGAGCGAACACGGAATACAGCCTGAAAGGTGTTGGTCCTCGGTCTCAGATGGGAAATCGTTCTCAGATACTCCAGACTGTGTCTTTTTTTCTGCAGCGGATAATCCGGTGTGGAGATTCCCTCAACCGCAACGGAATCTGCCTGTATCTCAAAGGGCTGCTTTGCCTGTGGAGTTGCCACCAGCTGACCTTCCACAATTACAGCTGCACCTACATTCAGCTTTGAGATTTCCTGGAAATTTTCCATCTCACCGTGATATACGATCTGCAGAGTTTCAAAGAAGGATCCGTCATGCATGACCAGAAATCCGAATTTTTTGGAATCGCGGATACTTCTGACCCAGCCGCCCACACGGACGGTTTTTCCAAGATACTTCTCAGTCTCTCTGTAAAGCTCTTTAACTGTTACTAACTGTTCCATATTTTTCTCCTTTTATCAATATGCAAGGCGCCTGCTGGTCAGATACAGATTTCCATACTGAGTGATCAGCGCCTGCGCATCCTCCTTTGCCACGGCATATGTGCCTCCATCCTCAGGATTATACAGCCATACATTGTACACGTCAAATCCCAAAATCAGCGATGTACCTCCCTCTGACATTCTGGTCAGAACCGGGCAGCCATGTGCCAGGAAATAATACATATCACTCAGACTGCAGCCGGAAAGATTCCATACGGCATAATCAGATCCCAGAGCAGCCTGCAGCTCCTCCTGATCCAGCGATGCGCTGAACAGAACCGGATGTACGATTGCCGGATCGATACTTGCAGTATTCTCGTAATTACCTCTCTCCCACACATAGCGTGACTGACGATCCAGTACCACGCCGACGCATTCATCAGCCAGTGCGATCGCCTCGGCCGCATCCCGGCAGGCAGCCCGAAGAGCCCCTTTCCCGTATACATACCAGTCAGCAGACCAGTCTGTTCCGAAATCCAGCTCCGGCTCCTTCACAGCTTCCTGCTCCAGATACTGAGCATCCACCTCCAGCAGATTGGAGCTGCTTCCGCTGACTGTATAGATCAGAAAGCTCTGTGTTCCTGCCCGGTCATCCACATCCAGCTTCAGTGTGACAGTATCGCCTGTCTCCGCTGCATTATTGATGATGTTATCGCTTTCCACAGGATAATAGATTCCATCATCCGAGCGGGTAGCTCTCAAAAGTTCTACCAGACCGTCACTTTCCACAATGCCGGTGATAAAGATCGTATTCTGCTGATACTCCTTCTCTACCTCCCCGGACGGATTCTGGATCCGGAGATCGTACATGGCAAATACTTCTCTACCGGAAGCATCCACACCGATATCCGAATCCCTTGCCACGCCATAGATCACATCCTCATTCACATAGCCCAGTACCCGGATCTTCTCATTCTCTCCGGCACTGATATCGCTGCTTTCTCCGGTTTCCAGATTCATCACCGTAATCCGGGAGGAACCGGAGTATTCCATCTCCTGCATCCAGGCGAGATTCTTCTGACTGTCCGACACTGCAATACAGTCATCCTCCACCTGATCCACCAGCACCTCCGATGTTCTGTCGGACAAAGTGACCCGATACAGCGCATGATTCAGATAGAAGTACATATACTGACTGTTCACATACAACAGACGGGACAGATCCTTTTCCATTCTGTCAAATCCCACATTGCAGGGAATAAAGAGAAGCTCCTCTGCAATATTCTGCTCTGCATAATAATGATATACAGATATTCCCATCTGTCCTTCATGCAGATCTGCACTCATATATCCGTATACAGCGAAGGCTATATCACCGTTTTCCGACACAGAAGAAATGCTGATGCCATGATCGCTGTTCTCTGTTCTGGCATCAAAGCCGTTATGTTCTCTGAAGCTGAATACGCAGGCAGATTTATGAGCATTCCGGTTATAGGTCCACAGCTCCCCGTTCACAACAAATGCTGTAATGGATGCACTGCTGTTATTCACATAGGGAACCTCTTTTCCTACCACGCCAAGATTGATGCCTGAGCCGATCACCACATCCAGCGAGGGATCAAACAGCTGTGTTGCCTCTCGTTCAAAATCCAGAAGTACAACAGATCCCAGCCGGATGCGCATGCGGTAGAACTCGTCCACCGAATAATATTCCAGCCGCCCTTCTTCATCCTCTGCACTGATCAGATACGTCTGCGTAATGCTGCAGGTCGTATCATTGATTTCCCGGATCACTGGAACCGCTCTTCGCACAATGGACGGAGCAAGATTCCCCCACGTGATCTGCTTTCTGGCAGAATGAATATTGATGCTGTGAAGACTGCTGTTTGAGTAGGCATCCTGAGGCTCCAGGTTGTTGATCTCCTCGTCCGTCAGCGTTCCGTACAGGCAGTTTTCATAAAACTCCCGGGCATAGCTGAGATACTGCGCCGCGCTTACATTGCTTCGCTGAACGATTCTGGTGTAATAAAAAACCGACGATCCATCCCCGAGAGACACGGTAAACTTCAGCAGATACTCCTGATCCAGCAGAATGGCATTGCCAAGCGTAAAGGAAGCAGAGAGAGTCCCCTCCTCCTCCTGCAGATTTTTGACCTTTCCATTCTCCACCAGCGCCTCATCCACCAGTGACGTTACCTCATAATCCACACCGCTGATTTCATTTTCGTACATCCTCAACTCGAAAGACAGCTCACGCTCCCCTGAAACAGGTGTCAGCGACTCTCTGATGGTATCCCCCTGCAGCTCCACGGTACATCCGCTCATCGGATTTATCCTGGTTCCTTCCACATTCATATACATGACAGGAAGGGTGGGCGATGTCAACGCTCTGGATTTTTTGGTGTCTTTGTGATTTAATATAGTGGAAAAAAACAATACAGCTGCGATAAAAATCCCAGCTAAAATCATGATTCTTATTCCGATTTTTTTCATACGATTACTCCCCTGTTTTTCGCATGGTTCTATTGTAATCTGTTCGATGGAAATCGGCAACTGAAAATTATTATTGAACGCGGAGGTTTTATATGGAGTCTCTATATTCGATCTACCAGTCTTTTGACATTTCCGGGACAGTATCCACCTATTATCCGGAATACAGACACACCCTGCTGATCATCCTGCTGGTCATTGCTCTTCTGAACTGCTTCTTCGGCTATTATCTTCGAAAGCTCTGGGGGATTCTTGCAGGAATGCTGATCGGAGCTCTGATTGCAGCAACAGCCTGCATATATCTCGGCAGATCCGGATTGATCCTGTACATTGTAACAGGCTTAGGGGCTTTTATATTAGGACTGCTGGCACTCCTCCTTTATAAAATCGGCCTGTTCTTCCTGTGCCTTGTACTGGTTCCCTATATCTTCAGCCGGCTGTTCCCCGCACCGACCCTGGAATCTGTCGTTCTCTGGATTATTCTCGGCGCTGTCGCAGGCATTCTGACCCTTGTTCGGGAACGGGATGTAATCAGTATACTGACCGCAGTGGGCGGAGGATTCGGCTCCGGAATGGTCATTCTGATGCTCTGGGAGCATGAATCCACCTCTCTGCTTGTACTCTTCGGAATCGCACTGTCTGTTTTTGGATTATTTCTGCAGTTTCAGCTCTGGCGATCCCGCTCAGACTGGAACTCCGACGAAGAAAGAACCAGAGACAAGCTTCGTCATAAACGCAGAATGCGAAGAATCAGAAATCGAAGAAAACGAAAGGAACAGGCAGCCCAGCGCAAAAAGCATGCCGATCATCGCCGGAGCGGTTCGGCCCCCCGCCGGACCACCTCTGAATATACACCCTTGAATACCCGTCCGATCGGCCAGAGAAGCGCGAAGCAGCAGGGTACTGCAGGCAGCGAACGATTCAGATCCTATGGCCACGATTTCTTCGAGTCCGCCCGGGAGGAAACGGATATCGGATCTACCGGTACTATTCCTGCTGTCCCCCGACCCGCAGATCCGGATGAACCGAAACACTTTACCGCAGATCTGTCAGATGTCCGCCAAAGCATCTCCCGGGAAGTCTCTGACATCTTCCTGGAACAGCAGGAGCTGGATGAAAAGATGAATCGGATCCTGGAGCAGGATCTTCATGACTCAACCAGGAAGCTGTGAAATTTTTCGCAGTGTGCATCTCAAAAGGACCTGTTACCATGCTGCCGCATGGTGACAGGTCCTTTTTACTTGTGGAGAGTAGTCAGTCATATAAATACATCTGAGTATCCGGGTCATCGATATTGGACTGATCAATCCAGATATATCCGGTATCAATGAAGGAATCGATTTCCTCTCCTGCCGCTGCCCGAAGCGCAGCGATCACCACTGCATAGCCCATGGTATAGGGATTCTGACTGATACAGCCATATTCCACCCCATCCCGAATCGCCCGGATCTGCTCGGTTCCGTTATCAAAGCCCACGAGAACCGGAATTTCCTCCTCCTGCTCATAAAGCTGCAATACCAGATCGGAGCTGCTTTCGTTCGTTGAGAATATCCCATCCAGGTCCGGATATTCCTCCTGCATGGCCGCCATCTTTTCCTCAAGAGAGTACTCATCGTCCGGTTCCACTATACAGACCAGTTCAATTCCCGGATATTCTTCCAGTGCAGACCTGAAGCCCTGCGACCGGAGAGCAGCTGTCTCAGCCTTCGGCTCATGACAGACCAGCGCCACCCTGCCCGTTCCATTCAGCTTCTCACATAGCCTTTTTCCCGCCTCTCTTCCCGCTGCTTCATTGTCCGTCTGGCAGACTGCCGTAACCAGCGAACTTTCCACTCCTGCGTCCAGAATCAAAACAGGGATTTCATTATCCCGTGCTGTTTCCAGCTGTGCCTGACAGGACTCCATATCAGCAGCTGCAAGACAGAGTACCGCAGGATTTTCTGCAAGAACCGTATCCAGTGTATTGATCTGCTCTTCTTCATTCCCTTCTTCCGAAGGTCCTTCAAAGGTCAGTCTGATCTCACTGCTGTCAGTAAATCCCATCGCCTCATTCACATCCGACACTGCAGCCTCTACACCCTGACGGATGATCTTCCAGTAATTATTCTCACCAAGTCCCTTTACCACTACAGCCACATAGGCTCCGGGCTCCACCTGAAGTCCCGCCGGAGAGGTATAATCATGGACCAGTTCCTGTTCCACAGGAATCACAGCCTCCTGCTCCGCCTCAGATGAACCGGACACAGCGGCTCCCTGTCCGCAGCCTGTCAGCAGGACAGCAGCACACAGACCCGAGAGAGTTAACTGTACTATCTTAGTGAACTTCCGATTTTCCATAGCAATCTCCATTCTGTTATTGGTCAACGGTGAATACGATCAAGGGAAAAGAGTCACGCAATGAGATCCGCAAGTATAAACCGGACATTCATCCGGTTACCTGTCTGAACCCTGCAAATGCTTCTCCCTTTGGACTGATCGCAATGGTCTCCGTTCTCCCCGTTTCCGGATCCCGAAAGGTCAGGGACGCTGCACACAAGGCCAATCCCCTGCCGCCTGTCCTGCCGGCCTCCTTCCGGATTGCAGCTGCCTCAGCAGTCCCATACTTCCGATCCCCGACGATCGGCATGCCGGCATGGGAAAGCTGCACCCGGATCTGATGATGCCTGCCTGTCATCAGTTGAATTCGAAGCAGTGCCTGCCCCCGGTCATTCTCCTCCAGCACCCGGTAGGAAAGACTGGCTTTTTTTGCACCGGCTGTCCCTCGCCGGACAACCTTTGAGGAGTTGGACCCCCGTTCTCTGAGCAGATAGTCATCGAGAGGAGCCTCCTTCTTCTCCGGAGAAGGCTGTACCACAGCAAGATATTCCTTCTTCATGGTACCGTTCTGCAGCTGTGCCGAGCAGGCAGCCGCAGCTTCCTTCGTTTTAGTAAATAAAACAATTCCCTCCACGGGCTGATCCAGCCTGTGAACCACCGCAAGATAGGGGATGCTTCTCCCGCTGCTCTTCATGGCCAGATAACCCAGCAGCTGATGCTCCAGATCCATCTGCCCCACAGAACCGCTCTGAACCGCAGTCCCTGCCGGCTTGTATACAACAAGTATCTGCCTGTTTTCAAAAAGAATCTGTCTTGGATCAAAGGATCGCATTGGTTCGATCTCCTTACATATTTCCGGTCAGCAGGAGCATACCTCCCGCATGATGGAATTCAAATCGAGCTTTCGCTTTCTCACTGTTCCTTTACTGCTGCCAGTGTAAAGATTGGCGTCGGATTATAGAAGATATCCTTTTTCAGGAATACTCTCTTTCCTACCTTCAGATCTACAGTAATCCTTTCGGCTCCGAGTTTCCCCAGTGTCTCCATATCCCAGGCCGGTCTGGAGTGGAAGCTGATGGAAAGCTGCTGCTTGATCAGATCATTTTCCTCCAGCATGGCATGTCCCAGCATCTGATGAGAATGATCGTGAGGAAGCTGATCCATTCGCTCCGTTTTTTCCAATCCATAGTTGGCATCAAAATTCAGAAGAAGTCCGCCGGGCTTCAGCACCCGCAGCCACTCCTGATAGGCCTTAGCCGGATGGGGCAGCGTCCAGGTAAGATTCCTGGAGATCACCACATCAAATAATTTATCGCCGAAGGAAAGATTTTCTGCATCCATCACATGGAACACACAGTTTTCCTTCTCCTCCTTTGCCAATCGCTCTGCACCGGCAACCATCTCCGGTGTCAGGTCGATGCCGGTGCAGATATGTCCTTCCTTCGAAAGAAGGATGGAAAAATATCCGCAGCCGCAGCCCACATCCAGAATATTCAGCGGTCTCTTCTCCGGCAGATAGGAAAGAATTTCCTGCAGCCAGCGCTTTGTAATGGGATCCTGCAGCTCCTGGCGGCGCTGATCCAGAAAGGCCTCACTTCTCTTGCCCCAGTACCGAACCACCCGCTCCTTGATATCACTCTTCCGGGCTTTGATCATAAACATGGGGGTGGAGGCACAGCTGGTCTTCTCCTCCTCTGACCAGACCCGTTTCCAGATCTCCCGATCCGACTCTACGGTACCGAACCCGATCTCTGTCAGGACGCGTTCATCCCAGTCGGGTCGAAGGAGCTCCGTCATAGGCATCTGCCTCGCCAGTTCCTCCATCTTTTCAAAGTTGTCACCCACATTGCAGTCGTAGGAGCCTGCCTCTTCCGTATTGATCCGATCCCGCTCATAGGCTTCTTTTGACTGCTCATCCACCAGATAGCGGTACCAGTTGGCATCAAAATTCAGAAGAAGTCCGCCCTGATCCAGCAGCCGGAACCATTCACGATAGGCCCTTTTGGGATGCGGAAGGTTCCAGGTCACATTCCTGCTGACGATCACATCGAAGGACATGTCCTCAAAATTGATGGCCTCCACATCTCCCAGGATCCAGCGGACAGAGTCTGCATGCGCCCCAACGTTGGCAGCTGCCTCCTCAAGCATAGCCTCCGTGCAGTCAAGGGCAGTCACCCGGTACCCGCACTCGCAGAGAATGCCTGTGAAGAAGCCGGGGCCGGAGCCCGCATCCAGCACCCGGATCTCCCCGGGCTCCTTCCCGGGAAATGCAGACCGGATGGACTGATCCAGTGTTTCCTTCCAGCTGTGATAACGGGAATCCCTGAATTCCTCCTTGTTGTAGTCTGAGTATCCCTTTGCTCTTCCGCTCCAGTACTCATGGATCTCATAACTTAGTTTTTCCATTCTTCTTTCCTTTACTGTCTTTCGTAATATTTGATTCCGGCATTCGGATAAAAATAAGTCCGGATATAGCCGTCATCAGAGAGAACCGCAAACTCGTTGGTATCCTCCACATAATATACCTCGTCGTTGTCCTCCTGCTCCTTTTTATGGAGCGCATCGGGATTGGTAATTACAGCAGATGCTGCAGCCTCATACTCCTCCGCAGAGGCAAATCCCATCTCGATCCCGTGTTTTTCATAATGCTGTACCAGAAGCTTCGCATTCCGGAAGTAATACTGCTGCGCAGCTGTTTCTGCTTCTGCCTCAGAGGTTTCAGGCCCCGCCGAATCAGTCGTCTCAATATCCGTATCATTTTCCGCCTCTTTCGTCGAATCCGTCTCACCAATTGAAACCGACGCATCGTTTGCTTCGGCAATCCCGGCATCAGAAGGCTCTGACACCGCAGAATATCCAGGAGCGGCTCCGCCGGTATTCTCCAGCTCCCCCTGACAGCCTGTGAACAGGCTCATACCCAGTACCAGAATCAGCAGAAGTGCCGGAAGGCTTGCCGTATGTTTTCTTTTTCTGTTCATCACATCGTATCCTCCACTTTAATCCCGCAGAATTCCCGACCTGTCCGGGCTGATTCAAGCCGAGCTCGTAAGGTGGAATTCCGCCTATCCCATCATACCCCAGAACAGAACGATGGGCAACTGAAACAGGGGGACGGTCCCTCCGTATCGATGTAGAACGGAGGGACCGTCCCCCTGTTCCACTTATTCCGCTCTCACTCTGTTCCGATACTCCCGGGGCAGTTCTCCTGTAAACTGCTTGAAGGCAGCCGTAAATTTACTCTGGTTCTCATACCCCACCAGCGCGGCTGTCTCCGATATACTGAACTTCTGCTTCGCCAGTAGATCCATGGCTTTCCGCATTCGGAATTCCTTCATATAGGTTGCAATTGGCTGACCGTACACCGCCCGGAACAACTCCTTCAAGGTAGTAGTATTCATGTGATACGTCTGAGATAATTCTTCAATTGTCGGACGAATCGTCAGATCACTGGTCAGGTATTCGTGAATCTGGCTGATCCGCTCCGTCTTACTGGTCTGATAACCGGAGGTCAGTTCCTCTCCTCCGGGCCTTCTCAGAGACAGATACAGAAGCAGCTCCAGTGTTTTGATACGATAGTAAGGCAGCCTGAGCTGCTCCGGCATATCGTAAAAATCCTTGAATATATGCTCAATATCGTGCTCCGGCGGCAGAAGCACCGGCCTTCCGTGGGGACACAGTGCCGCCATCATGCTTTCCTGATCCAGGCCGGCTCCCTTCAGGATCTCCGGCGGTTTCCGGTTCAGATGTTCCAGATTGATCTGAATATTGATTCCTTCATAGTACCCAAGCGGCAGAGTCATCTCCGAATCCACTGCCTGATCCAGCGTCTGAATAAATACATCTCCCTCTCCCAGGAACAGAGAATGTGCATCCGCCAGATTCAGACCGCAGCGACCGCTCCTGCAGTGATGGATCTCCACCACCCCGGGGACGGAATCATGGCGCAGAACCACCCGATTCGCATGGTATTGCTGCAGCGACAGCTCAATGCCGGGAAACAGCTCCGTGCTCACCACCAGCCCCTTACCGTCTGTACCCATCCGCATCTTGTCTGCATGGGGCGGATGACTTTCCTGATTCAGATGTACATGCCTTACACGGATCCTCTTATCCGGCACATCTGCCAGAATCTCCTCCAGTCTTTTCCTTGCTTCTTCCATAGAAACCTCCCGCCCGGTTACAGTTTACTCCAAAAAGGAATCCCCCCTTCCCGGGTCCGAACTTTTCATTGCTATCAGTGTAACATATTCCATGCGTTTTCAGAACAAAAAGGCAAAAAATAATCCAATCGGAAAACATTATTCCAATTGGAAGTGTTTTGATCGATTCAATTGACGCATCCGTCTGTAAAGGATATATTGGTATCAACAAAAAACGCAGCTACAAAATATTTCATACAAAAATTTTAAAGGAGATTCCATCATGAAAAAAACTTACAAGATTGACGTTGATTGTGCAAACTGTGCAAACCTGATGCAGGAGGCTGCTAACAAGACAGCCGGCGTTGCTGAGGCAGTTGTAAACTTCATGACCCTGAAGATGATCGTAAACTTTGAGGAAGGTGCAGATCCTAAGACCGTTATGCCGGAAGTGCTGAAAGCATGCAAGAAGGTAGAGCCTGACTGCGAGATCTTCCTGTAATTATTCAATCCGAAGAATAAACGAATACTACTATTCAGCAAAAAAGAACGTCCAATGGACGTTCTTTTTTGCATG
Organism: Lachnospiraceae bacterium; assembly: GCA_030527645.1. Taxonomy (GTDB): domain Bacteria; phylum Bacillota; class Clostridia; order Lachnospirales; family Lachnospiraceae; genus JAKSRN01. The sequence continues at coordinate 70,712 of JAUNAJ010000002.1, forward strand.
TATGGAAGATGCTTTTTCTAATTCCCGCAACCGAAAATATACAAAAAGGGACCCGATTCAAAATGCGCATTCTTTGAATCGGGTCCTCAATGATAATTCAGTAATTTCATTGTCTACACCTTCGCTTTCATGGATTATTAGGATTCATATTAATATTTTGGCGGTCCGTACCTCCTTCTCTGAAAACTCCTGTTAAAAGTTAGATTCTCATTGGAATATTCCTCTCTTTTGAAGTTCTATTTGATGGTCTAATAGTACTATATATTTCTCCGCCTGTCAATAATTATTTTAATATTTATTAACTATATTTAAATATTCAGAATATTCTATCTTCTCACCCTGTTTCTGCAGCACAATACTTGTGGTTCTCCCATCCGTCCTTCCTTCCATTTCATATCAGGCACAGGAACATCCGCCGGACATTCCCTTTGCTTGCATGGAAGCAAAAGAAACCCGCCGGAATACACTCCGGCGGGCTCAGCTTTATCTTATTCTTTTCTCTGTGATCAGCCTTTATAGTAATTGATCAGACAGCCCTTCAGGATGATCTCTCTTTCATCGTCAGTGAGATCTCCCAGGCGAAGGTCGAACTCCTTCAGTTCGCCGTTCTTAACAACATATGCATGGATCACCTCCGCTTTATCCTCAACGGCTTTTCGCACGCCCGGAACAAACAGGTAGTCTCCGTTGGCAAAGGGAAGCTCTCCCTCCCGGATCAGGAACGGAAGCATGCCCCAGTTGATCAGGTTGGAGCGATATCTCTTGGTCGCATACTCATTGGCAATATTCGCCCAGCCTCCCAATACCTTCTGGCAGGAAGCTGCCTGCTCACGGGCAGAACCATCTCCCGGTTTCACAGCAAAAATGGTGGATCCCACTCCGATATTGCCGCGTCCAACCTCCGGATAGGTCTTCTGAATGGTCTCCATGACCGGTTTCATCTCCGGAAGTGCCTCTAACGGGCAGGTATCTGCTTCGATGGCTTTCTGCGCTTTCTGCACCTCTTTTGCACGTCCCACATAAGCAGGATCCTTTCTGGACAGGGTAAACTCTGCCAGACCCAGCGGATTAGAGCGGAAGGAGGAGGTCTCTCCGGATGGGATCAGCTCATCCGTTGTGGTAACCGGATCATGGATCTCGGAAACAACCTTCAGGATCATATTTTCAGGAAGTGCAGACATAGCCGGCCAGTCCTTGATATTTGGGCCGAACTGGATCTCAACAGATGGATCCGCTGCTCCCTTACTGTCAAATACGCGATTTGCGTAGATGCTGGAATCAAAGTAATAGTTCGGATGACGATACTCTCCCGCAAACTCTGTTGCCGGAGTCAGGAAGCCCTTGTTTGCAGCGGTAGCGGCAATGGAGCGGGCATCCATAAGAGCAACGGAGGAAATCTGACCGTTCTGGATCTTGGATCCCTCTCTGTTCGGGAAGTTTCTTGTAGAATGACGGATAGACAGTGCGTTGTTGGCCGGTGTATCGCCTGCTCCGAAGCAGGGACCGCAGAAGGCCGTCTTCACAATGGCACCGGTTGCCAGAAGATCTGCCAGAACGCCGTTCTTCGCCATCTCCATATAGATCGGAGTAGATGCGGGATATACACTTAAGGTAAATGCATCCGATCCGATATTCTGTCCTCTTAAGATATCTGCTGCATCACAGATATTTTCAAAGCCGCCGCCTGCACAGCCTGCGATAATTCCCTGATCCACCAGAAGCTTTCCGTCTACCACTTTATCCTTCAGAGTGTACGGAATCTTTCCATCCAGAGAAACAGCAGCACGTTTCTCCACATCCTCCAGCACATCCATAAGATTGGCATTTACCTCATCGATGGTGTAGGTATTGCTCGGATGGAAGGGCATGGCGATCATCGGACGGATCTTATCCAGTTCGATGGTGATCATGCCGTCATAGTAGGTAACTGCTCCCGGATTCAGCTCTTTGTAATCCTCGCTTCTTCCGTGGATGTCATAGAACTCCTTGATCTTCTCATCGGTTTTCCAGATAGAAGACAGGCAGGTGGTCTCTGTGGTCATAACATCCACTCCGATTCGGAAATCAGCACTTAAGTTAGCCACACCGGGGCCTACAAACTCCATGACTTTATTCTTCACATAGCCGTTGGCAAATACAGCACCGATGATCGCCAGAGCCACGTCCTGGGGACCTACGCCCGGAATCGGCTTTCCTGTCATATAGATACCCACCACTCCCGGCATTGGGATATCATAGGTTTTATTCAGCAGCTGCTTAACCAGCTCCGGTCCTCCCTCGCCCATAGCCATGGTACCCAGGGCACCGTAACGGGTATGGGAATCGGATCCAAGGATCATCTTGCCGCCGCCTGCCAGCATCTCACGGGCAAACTGATGGATAACTGCCTGGTGAGGCGGTACGTAAACACCGCCGTACTTCTTTGCACAGGTCAGACCAAACATGTGGTCATCCTCATTGATGGTTCCGCCTACTGCGCAGAGTGAATTATGGCAGTTGGTCAGTACGTAGGGAACCGGGAATTTCTCCAGTCCGGAAGCCCGGGCTGTCTGAATGATTCCTACGAACGTAATATCATGGGAAGTCAGCTTATCGAATTTGATCTGCAGATCCTTCATATTGCCGGATGTGTTGTGAGAAGCAAGAATACCATAGGCAATGGTATTCTTCTTCGCCTCTTCCATATCAGGTGCTGCACCTGTTTTTGCCTGAATCTTTGCAGCTGCTTCTGCATCAGCCGGAATCACTTCTGTTCCGTTCAGCAGATAGGCGCCGCCCTCTAATAACTGAATCATAGTTTTCCTCCTATTCAGGACTCGTTCACGAGTCTTTTCCACTGAGATCAGTGACTGCTTTGCTTCCGTCACGAGAAGGGCAGTACTTTTACACACTGCTATTACACAGTGCCATCATATCCGTAATAATATATGATTTTTCTTTATTGTGCAAGAGAGTGGGGAGATTTATCTGGCGGAAGGGGGAATGCAATACTCTTTTGCCCTGTTTTGCTTATTAGCTTATCAAAAAGATACTGAACGTTCCGTCCTGAAAATACCCTTTCTCTCTTCACAGATGCAGTCGCACTGTGCTATGATTACCAGAAAGTACATTTGCCATGAACGATTCACCTGCATGTATGCTTCGCAATATCATACAGGAACATCAATGCTGTTCCGGCACAACCCGAATCGACTACGGAGGAATACAATATGCTGCGCTTATGGGGACGAATGTTTCGTGATAACCGCCTTTTAAAGGATATCACCATTGACAATACAGAGGATGACACCAGAACACACCGGATCTTCCATGCTCTGGATGAGATCTGCTATGCCTGGGATCTGGAGAAGCCTATCTGGCTGGAAAAGAATATCCGGGAATTCAAGCGAATGAATAAGACCCGGTTCTACAGAGACAGCTTTATTGAAGAAATTGATTTCGATTTTCTGGAAATTTCCATATTGGAAGAAGACTGAAAAACCCCCTGATAAACAGCAGCCAACCGGACTGCGGTTCATCGGGGGATTTTTACTTCAAACAGAAATGGGGCTGCTTCTGCCGGCGGAAGACCGGATTCAAGACTCGCAGAGCATGTTATCTCATGGTATTACATTGCCATTCTGAAAATGTTGATGATATCTTCCGTATACAGACGTTTGAATCCACCGACACTGCCGTCCGGATGCATAACACGGACACGTTTTGCCATCTTCTCCATTACTGCTTCATCCAGATTCTCTACGCCGGGAAGCTCTGAAAGCCGTGTCGGCATTCCCATCTCCTTATAGAAGGTTTCCAGTCGATCGATCGCCTCGAGGATGGTTCTCTCCGGCTTCTCATAATCCATGGACACACCCATGACACGGGTGGCCCACTTCAGGAACAGGGTTTGATTTTCTTTGTATACGTAACGCATCCATGCCGGAGTCAGCACCGCAAGTCCGGCACCATGGGTAACTGAGAAATACTCACCGGACAGCTCGTGTTCAATATAATGGCTTGCCCAGTCACCGGTTCTACCCATACCGGTCAGTCCGTTATGAGAGAGGGAGGACGCCACCATAATGTTCGCTCTTGCCTCATAATTGTTCGGATCATCCCGCAGGATTCTTCCGCATTCCATACAGGTGTGGAAAATCGCTTCGCAGAGATAATCGGTCAGAACCATATTTTCCTTCTCCGGGGTAAAATAGCGCTCCATGGAATGAGACATAATATCCACCACTCCGCATGCTGTCTGGAAAGGCGGCAGTGACATCGTTAATTCCGGATCTTCGATTGCAAATCTTGCACGGTTCACATCATTGTCACAGAAGCGTTTCAGGTTCTCATCAGCCTTTGTGATCACGCAGCTGTTGGAGCACTCACTTCCCGTTGCTGCAATTGTAAGAATGACACCAAAGGGAGTACTCTTTGCGGGTACATTCAACGGCTCTCCATCCTTTTCAATAAAGAAATCCCACACATTTCCTTCGTACTGCAGACCCATGGCAATTGCCTTGGTAGAATCAATGACACTTCCTCCTCCGATTGCCAGGAGAAAATCCACCTCTTCCTTTTTGCAGAGTGCAATTCCTTCCTGCACCAGCTCCAGATGAGGATTTGGAACAACGCCTCCCAGTTCTACTACAGACAGTCCGTCCGCCTTCAGCTGTTCAATGACTCTGTCAATGAAACCATTCTGCTTCATGAATCCGCTGTCATGATGAACCAGAACTTTGCTTCCTCCATACTCCTTAATCCATGTTCCTGCCTGGTTTTCTGCCTGTCTTCCTACGATCAGCCTCGTGGGACTTAAATATGTAAAATCATTCATGTTCTATGCCTTTCCCTACTCCAGATTCGAATGTCTTCTGTCCATCTGCTCCTGTTTCTGTCCCGCAGCCTTGATCAGATCAACGGCCATGCCGTCATAGATCAGCCAGCAGAGCTGCTCGAAGGAATTTCCGTTTGGCTGAATAGAAGGTGCCTTCACTGCGGACTGGGTATGCGAGCGACTGGAATTACCTGGGATCAGAATTACCGTATCCGCCAGCTTAGCAATATCGCCCTCTTCATTCGTTGTCAGAATAACAACTTCTGCCTCTTCACGCTTTGCTGTCTGTGCCTGCATCAGCATACTTTTCGTTGTTGCAGATCCGGATCCGATCATGAGCACATCACCCTTTCGAATCGCAGGAGTGGTAGGTTCCCCTACAAAATGTACATCAAAACCGATGTGCATCAGGCGGTTTGCAAAGGCTCTGGCAACGAATCCGGAACGGCCTGCACCGCTGACAAATACTCGTTTTGCCTGAAGAATTTTCTGCTCTGCTTCTTCAATTGCTGTATTATCAATATTCTGTGCATCCTGTGTCAGTTCCTCCAGGATTGCAAGAAGATTACTGGCTTTTTCCATATTATGCTTCCTCCATTGCCTGTTTGATCAGTCTTGCTTCTTCTGCCGGATCCTCTGCCTTTTTGATACCGCCGCCCACAATAATGATGTCCGGATGGAATTTCGTATATTCGCGGATCGTCTTGCTGCTGATGCCGCCTGCAACTGCAACCTGTACGTTTTTAACATTTTCCGTCATGATCTTCAGATCATCCAGAGGGGTTCTTCCTGCTGCCTGCTGATCTGCACCGGTGTGTACTGCAAGTACATCCGCGCCAAGATCCTCACACTCCTTGACCCGCTTTGCATAATCCTTTACGCAGATCATATCCACTACACATTTTTTATTGTAGTCATGGGCAGCCTTTACACAGCTCTTGATGGTCAGATCATCTGTTACTGCAAGAACTGTACAGTACTCAGCACCTGCCTGGTATGCCATCTCAGACTCCAGATAGCCTCCGTCCATGATCTTCTCATCAGACAGGATCTCCTTATCAGGGAATCTTTCAGCAAAGGTACGAACGGCCTCCATTCCGTAATGAATGACAAACGGTGTTCCCATCTCAATAATGTCAATAGAATCTCTTACCTTCTCTGCCATTTCCAGTGCTTCTTCCAGTGTATATTCGTCTAATGCAAGCTGTAATTTCATGGTATATTCTCCTTATCTTTCAATCTGTTCTATTAAACTTTCTATTGGTTCTTTTACAATATGGATAAATAAATAGTTTTCCTCAGCGATTCTCCGCTTTGTTTTTCGATTCTGATCACTGATCTGTATTCTTCAGTTCCCTGTAGGCTGCCACAACCTGAGCATGAAGCTCTGTTCCTTTTTTCAGCCCTGTATAGTGCTCAACTGCCTCGTCAATTCCATTTGCCTCTACGTAATTCAGCAGTTCCGCTGCCTGATCATCTGTATCCACATCGAACAGGAATGCTGCTCCGATTGCTTTGATCAGCAGCTCATTGGGAAGCCCTGCCTCTGCGCACTGTACGGCCGGTGCAACCATTCGCTCTGCCGGTTTCAGCTTGCGGATCGGTGCACGGCTGATGCGGGTGATCTCATCAGCTACACCCGGCGTGCACCAGCGGTTTAATGCAAAATCTACATAGGCCATCATCTTATCGTGATTGAAGCCGTGTTTCTTTTCAATCAGTGCAGCCGCCTGTGCCATGGATCTTCTTGAGGTTTCCAGGCCTTCCTCTGTACGGAAGTAATCCTGAATGATCGTGAAGCCCTTCAGATGAGCCAGATAACCGGCGCTGCAGTGACCACCGTTGATCACGAACAGCTTTCTCTCCAGGTATTTCTCAATATTGTCGGTGTATTCAGCTCCTTTGATCGGTTCAGAACCGGTATCTGTCAGTCTGGTCAGCTCGATGGCAAGCTCGAAATCCTTTCCGATCTCAATTCCTTCTCTTCCATCACAGGTGTAGCCGAATACCATACGGTCCACAACTGTATTCGGAACCGCTGCTGCCTGTGCAATCTCCTCTGCTGTCAGGATTCCTGTTGCAGCCAGCTCCTTTACCAGCATATCGCCGCAGTAGGGTGCATTCTCACAGGGAATCACATCGATTCTCGGTTTGCCTGCGTCCAGTCTTGCCTTCAGACCCTCTGCAAGAACACCTGCGATCTTTGCAAAATTGTCTACGATTACTGCTGTGGTGATCAGATCTGCCCGGAAAATTTCCTGAATCAACTGCTCCTTCTCTGTGATCGGAGAAAGTGCACTGACATGATCAATTTCCACCTTTCTGTGATCCTCCTCAATAATATAGAGAAAATAATTGTGGTAGGTGTTCATCTCCTTATTCAGAACTTCATTCACATCTGCAAATACGATCCTGTATCCTGACTGGTGAAGCAGATCACCAATAAATCCTCGTCCGATTTTTCCTGCGCCGAAATGTACTGCTGTTTTCATACGTTTTCCTTTCTTTGCTTCTTCAAAGTACTGATTATTAAAAATCCAAAATACTGATAACCTCTTCTTTTGAACCTGTTTTCTTCAATTTCTCAATATTCTCATCATCCATCAATGCCTGTGCGACATGTGCAAGGATCGTTACATGGTCATCCTTTTTTCCGGCAACACCAACCAGCAGATAAGCAGTCTCACCATCGAAGTCTACTCCTTCCGGTACCTGAATGAAGCAGATGCCTGCTCTCTTTACTGTATCTTTTGATTCAGCCAGACCGTGAGGAAGGGCAACACCGTTCCCAAGGTATACAGAGGCTTCCTCATCTCTCCGGATCATATCCTGCTTGTACTGTTTTTCTACATATCCATTCTGAATCAGGATATCTGCACATGCCTCGATTGCTGTCTTCTTATCCGGGAACTTCGCATTCAGAACAATGTCCTGATCGGAAAGATGGATTTTTTCTGCAGCATCTTCGGATGATGTTTCAACACTGCCTCCGGCAGGAAGTACAGATCCGGACTCTTCCTTCTCCTTTAACTGACGGATTGTTTCTGTGATCTGATCGTACTCTTCCTCGTTCATAAAGTTTGTAAGAGTCAGGATCGGTTTTCCGGGTGCTGCCTTTGCGGCACGGTCTGCCAGATTCTGATTTGTGACGATCAGATCTGCATCCTTCGGGATCTCATTGATCGGTGTATGGCAGATTTCCACATCGATGCCTGCTTTCCTGAGCTTTTTGCTGAGAATTGCAACGCCCATTACGCTGGATCCCATACCTGCATCACAGGCAAAAGCCACTTTATTTACTGTTCCGCTTACATCTACATCCAGTGCTTCATTCTTGCCTGCCGGTTTGCCTGCGGATTCAGTGATCTCCGGTGCTTTGTCCCTGCGAAGGAAGAATGCTGTTACCAGGAATGCAACTGCTGTTGCTGCAAAATATGCAAAAATATTTACAAGATATGCAGATTTCGGTGTCATAGCCATCAATGCCAGGAAGCTTCCCGGAGATACAGCCGCTACCGTTCCTCCGTTAAAAATCTGCAGAATATACAATGCTACAATATTTCCGGCCATGGGTCCGAGGATTGTGATCGGTTTGGAGAGAGCATAGGGGAAAGCAACCTCGCCAATGCCTCCAAAGAACATGATCAGCGATGCTCCCGGAGCCGATTTCTTTGCATTACCCTTTCCGAATACTGCGAATGCCAGAAGAAGGCCGAACCAGGTTCCTCCGTTTGCCTCTACCAGGAAAAGAAGGGATTTTCCGGTTGCTGCTGCTTCTTCGATTCCGATCGGGATCATAATTCCGTGATTGATCGCATTGTTCAGGAACAATACCTGTGCCGGCTGAACGAAAATACTTGTAAATGGAAGCAGGTTTGCATTCACCAGCCACTGTACTCCTGCAGTCAGTACTGTAAGAATCGCTGACATGATCGGTTCAACGATTACCAGTCCCAGTACCATCAGAAGCGCTCCGGCAATTCCTAAAGAGAAGTTGTCAACCAGCATCTCCATGCCAGGTTTAACTTTTCCTTCGAATCTTTTGTCGATCCAGCGGATCACTGCTGCACCGAGAGGTCCCATTGCCATACCGCCGATCAGCATGGTAATGTCAGCTCCGATCACAACACCCATGGTTGCCAGTGCGCCGGCAACGCCGCCTCGTCTTCCATAGATATTGTAGCCGCCTGTGTAACCGATCAGGATCGGCATTAAATACTTCAGTGTGGGTCCTACCAGCTGATTCAGGTATTCATTCGGAATCCATCCGGTATCAATAAACAATGCTGCCAGGAGTCCCCAAGCAATAAATGCTCCGATATTCGGCATGACCATAGCACTTAGTGCCCCGCCGAATTTCTGAATGTTTGCTACAGATCTTTTTTGTGTTTTTCCCATGGTTATTGTCCTTTCCTTTCTTCAACTTTGGTTCCAACCATTGTCAACCTGTGGTTTTTGTTGTTTGAATTGTGTTATTATGTGCTTTTCCGTTGTCTATGTTTGTATTAAACCACAAAAAACCACATTCGTCAATATTAAATTTGTTTTTTTGTGTGTAGTTGTGTTTTTTTGTGGTTTGTGTTATGATCTTACATGAAAAAGGGTTGCTGTTCAAGCACGGCAGCCTGAGAGCACTGCAAAGAAAGTAATACAATATGTTTTCCCTAATATATATATGGAGGATACCTATATGCTCAGTTCTGCGGAACGATACAGAAAGATTTTAGATCTGGTAACGGAACATGATTATATCAGTGCAAATGAATTAGTAGAAAGGCTGGAGGTCTCAAGAGAAACCATACGAAGAGATTTAAATACTCTGGCTCAGCAGGGACTGATAGAAAAAACCCATGGAGGAGCCGCTAATATAGAAAGAAGTCTCCATTCCTTTGATGTGGATACTCCCTTTGATCAGCGGTCACACGAGAACAGAGAAGAAAAAGAACGCCTCTGTTTTTATGCGGCACAGCAGATCAGAGATCAGGACTGCATTTTTCTGGATAACAGCTCCACTGTTTCCTTCCTCCCTCAGTACATTCCTGAGGAGTACAGTCTTACTATTATTACCTATTCCTTCCGGCTGCTGATGAGTCTGGCTGCGTTAAACCGCCCAAACTGGAAATTCATCTGTCTGGGAGGAGACTTCAATCCCACCTCCTACTGCACCGGAAATTATCTTGCGAAGGACAATCTTGCTAAATTCCATCCCACAGCGGCATTTATCTCCTGTCACGGAATAGACCGGAGTCTGCAGGTGTCGGATGGATATGCAGGCAATATCGAGATCAAATCCCTGCTGCTGTCTCAGTGTTCAAACGTATATCTGCTGGCAGATTCCAGTAAGATGGGGCGGAACGGAATGATTACGATCGCACCTGCTGAGGAATTCACCCACATCCTGACTACGGAACACGCCGATCCTGCATTTCTCAAGCGGTTAACCGACGCCGGATGTGACATACAGAAAGTAAGCGATTCAAAATAATTAAGAAAGGCAGAGAATTATGTTACAGGCAGCATTAATAGATGTAGACGGAACTTTATTTGATACAGAACGCCTTTTCCTGCAGGCCTGGCTGCATGCCGGATCTGCCAAAGGCTATCCAATTACAGAGGCGCATCTCCTTCAGTTCCATGGACGGGGACACACAGAAAACTGCAGATCATTTCAAGAATGGTTCGGGGACGATGCCGATTACTGGGGATCCAGAAAAATATTTGAGGAATACGTGGAAAGAACTATTGCAGAAGCAGGAGTGCCGCTGAAGCCCGGTCTTCATGAATTTCTTGACTTTCTGCAAAAGAACGGCATCACAATCATTCTGGCAACCGGAACAGAACGAAGTGAAGCAGAGCCCCGGTGGAAAGCGGCAGAGATCGATCGCTATATCCAGGGATCGATCTGTGGAGATGAAATTGAAAACAGCAAACCGAATCCGGAAATATTTCTGCGCGCGGCTGCCCTTGCCGGGGCTGCTCCTTCAGAATGTATTGTCTTTGAGGACAGTGTCAATGGCCTTAGAGCAGCCCGATCCGCCGGTTGCTATACAGTTATGGTGCCGGATCTGGATCCGGTAACAGACGAACTGAGACAAACAATTGCTGATGAGGTCTGCCATTCCCTTTTTGATGGAATAGAGATGCTCAGACTCAGATTTGGTATGCAGTGACTCACCCATAAAGGATGGATAAGACAACAGAAGGGTATGCTCCGCAAAACCGCGGTGCATACCCTTCTGTTGTTCATGTATTGTTGCTATTCGGACCCTGCATTCGCATGAGATCACTTCTATTGAGTTCATGTGAATGAAAGTTATTATTTATATGGGAATTAATCTACTGCCCAGCCGGTCAGATACGCCTCCTGCTCTTTGGTCAGCGTATCGATCTGCAGGTTCATAGCAGCCAGCTTATAGCGTCCGATCTCATCATCGATGGAATCCGGCACGTTGTAAACCTTTGTTACCACCTCATCCTTGTGATCAGCCATCCACTTCAGAGACAGTGCCTGTACTGCAAAAGACATATCCATGATCTCTGCCGGATGTCCCATTCCGCAGGCAAGATTTACAAGACGTCCCTCACCGAGAACATTCAGCGTACGACCGTCTGCCAGAGTGTAGCCGATGATGTTGTTACGGCGCTCCTCTGCAGAAACAGCCTCTTTCTTCAGTGCAGCAATATCTACCTCACAGTCAAAGTGACCGGCATTGCAGAGAATAGCGTTATCCTTCATCACATCGAAATGTCTCTTTACAATAACATCCTTGCAGCCTGTTACGGTTACAAAGATATCACCGTATTTTGCAGCCTCGTCCATCGGCATGATGCGGAAACCGTCCATGGTAGCATCCAGAGCCTTGAATGGATCTACCTCTGTTACGATTACATCGGCACCCATACCTTTGGCGCGCATGGCTGTTCCCTTACCGCACCAGCCGTATCCTGCAACTACCACGGTTTTTCCTGCTACGATCAGGTTTGTGGTATCCATGATGGCAGTCCATACAGACTGACCGGTACCGTATTTGTTATCATAATAATGCTTTGCTTTAGCATCATTTACCGCCATCATCGGGCAGGGAAGTACACCCTCCCGCTCTCTTGCTTTCAGACGGTGGATTCCGGTGGTGGTCTCCTCGCAGCCGCCGATCAGGCAGTCTGCATATTCCTTGCAGCGTCCGCTCAGCAGATTGATCAGATCGCCTCCGTCATCTACGATCAGGTGTGGATGGCAGGCCAGAGTTGCCGCCAGAAGGTCCTCATACTCCTCGGCAGATACACCGTATTTTCCAAAGGTCTCTACTCCCATCTCTGCAACTGCTGCCGCCACATCATCCTGGGTTGACAGAGGATTGCAGCCGGTCAGATAGACTTCTGCTCCGCCCTTTGCCAGTACAAGGCCAAGGTTTGCAGTCTTTGCCTCCAGATGAACGGATACAGCGATTCGCAGTCCCTTGAAGGGCTGCTCCTCTTCAAACTGTTTCTCAATCTGTGACAGAGCAGGCATGAAGGAACGAACCCACTCGATTTTCTTTCTTCCTGACGGTGCCAGACTTGGATCTTTAATAATGCTCATATAATTTCCTTTCTATCTATCTTGTTATCTTGCCGTTATGCAGCGGGGATATGCATTCCCTCCCCTTTTGTTACGGTATTAATTGTTTCTATTCTTCAGCTTTGCTGTCTGGCAGCTGCTTACAGGTACTGTTCTGCCAGCTTCTCCACCTCGTAATATACTCTCTCGGTATCAATGGTGAGCAGCTCTTTCTTTCTCATGACAAATCTTCCGTTGATCATGGTGGATACCACCTCTGATCCATTGGCAGAATAGCAAAGAGAAGAAACGATGTTGTTGTTCGGGAACAGAGAGGGACTTCTCAGGTCCAGGAAGATCAAATCTGCCTTCGCTCCCTCACGAATCACGCCAAGCTGATTCTCCTTGTGCAGTGCCTTCGCTGCATGAACAGTGGCAGCCTGCACCACATACTGTGCCGGCATAGCAGTGGAATCCTTCTGAATTCCTTTATGGATCAGGGAAAGCAGCCCCATCTCCCGGAACATATTCAGGGTATTGTTGCTGGCGGTTCCGTCTGTACCAATGCACACGTTCACGCCGGCATTCTTCATCTCCGTGATAGGAGCAAAGCCGTTGCCAAGCTTGGCGTTGCTGGCGGGATTGGTTACCACATGGGCACCGGTTTCCCGCAGAATATCAATATCTCCCTCCTGCATCTGCACGCAGTGGGCAAGAATTGTCTCATCGTCCAGGAAGCCGATCTCCTGAAGCAGGGCAACCGGAGACTTTCCGTATTTCTCCAGACAGTCGTTGATCTCTGTCATTCCCTCTGACAAGTGGGTCTGATGAAGCAGTCCCCTCTTTTTGGATTCCTCCGCCACCTGCTGCATCAGCTTCGGTGATGCACTGTAGATGGCGTGTGGGGAGAGAATGAATTCACAGGTATCAGAGCTGTATTCTTCAAGCTCCGCAATAGCCTGAGCAAAACGCTCCGCGCCATCTGTATACAAATCTTCACCAACCAGACCACGGCCGATAAAGGCTCTCATGCCTGCGTCGTTGGCAGCCTTTCCGGACTGTCCCGGATACATATGCATATCCACGTAGCTGGTGGTTCCGGATTGAATCATTTCCATAAATGCCAGCTGGTTGGTCCAGTAGGCAGCCTCCGTGGGAAGCCTATCCTCCACAGGCATCACGCCATTAAAAAGCCAGTCCGTAAAGTCCACATCATCCGCGTAATTTCTCATTAACGTCATGTAGGCATGGGTATGCATGTTGATGAGACCGGGCATCACCAGCTGGTGCTTTGCATCATAGGTTTCAAAGGTTTCTGATTCAGCAAAGGGCTCGAAAGAAATTCTGTCCCCCTTCACATACAGATCCCGGCATTCTGTTTTCAAAGCTCCCTCCGAAAACAGAAGGATGGTTCCATTTTCAATCTTAAGATTCATGAATCGTTTCCCTTCAATAATAAAGATAAAGTTATTTCGCTCTGCATTTTGGGCAGATAAATCCATGACGGAAGTATAACAGATTTTTTCCGCCGCAACAACCGAATCCGGCATGGTCTGCAGCATTTTCCAGATCAGGTCCTCCATAGAACACTCAGGAATAACAAGAATGGCTTCCACTTGAGGAGATATTTCCGTCCTGTGACTGTTGAAGCCCCTCCGTACAGAGTTTAGCTATACGGTGTGGCTTTTCATCAAACTAATCCTGTTAAATCGATTTCATAATGATAGTCCAGATTTTCTTCCTTTTTCAGCATTCCTGTCAGATACACAGGACAGTAAAATACATTATTTTCTACTCTGATATTTTCACTGCAGAGAACTAATCCCTCGGGAATTTTGTAGATTTCATTTGAAAGTACAGTATTTAATGCATGGTGTCTGGTATAATTTTTCCCTGATTTCACTTCGATCGGAAGGATTTTTCCCATCTGCTCAATAACAAAATCAAGCTCTCCCTGTTTCTTGCTGTTAAAATAGTAGAGGTCGAAACCGTGCGCCTGCAGCTCCTGTGCCACTGCATTTTCCCATACAGATCCGAAGTTGATATCAATCTCTCCATTTAGGACCTTCAGCTGAATCCCATTCATATACATTGACGATAGCAGACCTACATCCGCCAAAAATAATTTAAACAAGTTAGTAGATCTGGACAATACCAGCGGTATAACCGGTTCATCGACGCAATACACCGGCAATGCGACACCTGCTTCCTTCAGCCAGATAAAACTATTTTCGTATCGGGAAAATTTGAAATTCTCATTCAGCTTTTTCAAAATAAATCTTTTATTCTTACTGTTTAACTCACTTGGAATCAAATCAAAAATATTTTCAAGATACAGCTTATTTTCCGGATCATATTTTGCTATATCCTTTTTATATAAGGCAATAATCCCTCTCTGTACTTCAACAACATTTTGGATATTCTTTGTTTTAAGATAGGCATTTACAGCAGCCGGCATTCCGCCGATCACAAGATACAGCCGAAAAAGACTCATTATTTTTTCATGAATGAATGGATCAATTTGCTTTCTTTCAGCAAATGCTGTTTGCAGCAAATCAAATATTTCATCAGAAACTTTATTGGCCCTGCAAAACTCAAAAAAATCCATCGGAAACATCTCTACTATTTTCAAATAACCTACCGGAACTGATTTTATATCCTTTAATTCTACTCCCAGTAATGATCCGCTCATTATATAAGAATAACTGCCTTCATCTACCAAAAACTTGATCATGGTAACTATTTCCGGACATTCCTGTACTTCATCAAAAAAGATCAGTGTCTTACCTTTTATCATGGGGACATTTGTCATGGCAGAAATTCTCAGCAAAAAATCCTCTGCAGTTGCAGCTGAATCGAATGCCCTTCCAACTTCTTTATTCTCCAGAAAATTTATTTCAATAAAATATTCAAACTTTCTTTTTGCATATTCCCTGATAATGTAAGTTTTCCCAACCTGTCTTGCACCTGTAATTAGGAGTGCCTGTCTTTGACTATTTTCAAAAAAATGATCTATTTCATCCCAGATTTTTCTTCTCATAAACAACTCCTTTTCATTTGTCCGTTTTTCCAATACTATTTTATCTGTTTTTGTCCGTTTTTCCAATACTATTTTATCTGTTTTTGTCCGTTTTTCCAATCAACCTGATCATCGAACTGTCTGAAACGCACGCTCATAGTCTGAAAAATGCAGCTTTGTTCCGCGCGCGCAGTGTAAACGAAGCTGCGCATCCTCCCGGATGGTTATGCCTTATAGGAGACGAAGTTTCCTATAAAGTAAGAAATCTACCGTTACTGCTCACGGGTAATGTTCCGCGAGGTGTTTTCATGCAGTTTCTGCATGAAAACCCGAGGATTACAGCGCCAGATTGCGCGTCAGCGCAATCTGTGTGCATCGCGAAGCGTGTTACAGTTCACCCCGTGAACTGTAACACGCTGCCACCGGGGCAGCCCTTCTTATCATAGAAGAAGTAGAATCCCCTGCCGATATCTGTTATAATAGGCTGAAACAGCATTTGAAAGGAGACCAGTACAATGGTATATAAAACAAAAGGTGTATGTGCATCAGCAATCGGATTCGAGATTGAAGACGGAAAGGTACATAATGTAAAATTCCAGGGCGGCTGCAGCGGAAATACCCAGGGTGTGGCAGTTCTGGTAGAGGGTATGGATGTAAACGAGGCCATCAAAAAAATGGAAGGAATCAAGTGCGGATTCAAGCCCACCTCCTGTCCTGATCAGCTGGCAAAAGCATTAAAGGAAGCAATTGCACAGTAACATTCCTCTCCGGCTGACAAACCAGCTGCAAAAAAACAATTGTCCTATTTTCGGACACCCTGTATAAAGGTGATGTACATGAAACACATTATTCTTACCGGCGGCGGAACTGCCGGACACGTAACACCAAATATTGCCATGCTGCCACGATTAAAGGAGGCCGGATACCAGATCTCCTATATCGGATCCATTGACGGCATGGAGCGGAAGCTGATCGAAGAGCTGGATATCCCCTATTACGGAATTCACTCAGGTAAGCTGCGCCGCTACTTTGATCTAAAGAACTTCACGGATCCATTCCGAATCCTGAAGGGAATCCATGAGGCCAAATCACTGATGAAGAAGCTGAAGCCGGATGTGGTATTCTCAAAAGGCGGGTTTGTATCGGTACCGGTGGTACTGGCCGCTAAAAGCCGAAAGATTCCGGTGCTGATCCATGAGTCTGATATGACTCCCGGACTTGCCAATAAGCTGTCTATTCCCTCAGCCACCACCGTGTGCTGCAACTTCCCGGAGACCATCAGCGCACTTCCGGAAGGCAAGGCGGTTGTGACCGGCACCCCCATCCGTCAGGAACTGAAAGAGGGAAATGCAGAACGGGGCCGTTCTTTCTGCGGCTTTACTGCGGATAAGCCCATCATCATGATCATCGGCGGAAGCCTCGGCTCAGCGGTTGTCAACGATGCGGTTCGCAGCATTCTACCGGAGCTTCTGAAGGACTTCCAGGTCTGCCATCTCTGCGGAAAGGGCAAGCTGGATCAGAGCCTCATCGGAACTCCCGGCTATGTGCAGTATGAATACATCAAGCAGGAGCTGCCGGATCTCTTCGCCATGTCAGATCTTCTGATCTCCCGGGCGGGAGCCAATGCCATCTGTGAGATTCTGGCATTGAGTAAACCGAATCTTCTGATTCCGCTATCCGCCAAAGCAAGCAGGGGCGATCAGATCCTCAATGCAAAATCCTTTGAGAAACAGGGCTACAGCATGGTCATAGAGGAGGAGGAGATTACAGATGAATCCCTTCTTAAGGCAGTAAAAGAGCTGTATGAAAACCGTCAGACCTATATAGATGCCATGAACAGCAGCACCCAGAGCGATTCCATCGGAACTATTCTGGAGCTGATCGAAAAAGCGCAGAAATAGTAAAATATACGGACCGGAGGTGTCGTTCATCTTTTCAGAACGACACCTCCGGTCCGTATATTTGCATTGAATACGTTCGATATTTCCTGTTTTACTTCGTTCTCACGCAAAATTCAGCTGACTGTTCTTCGTCAGATCTTTGTAGACCATTCCTGACAATTCCAGACTTTCGTTACAACATCCTGATAAAATTCCGGTTCATGGCAAATCAGAAGGATGGTACCCTTATATTCCTTCAGAGCTCTCTTCAGTTCCTCCTTAGCATCCACATCCAGATGGTTGGTAGGCTCATCCAGCAGCAAAATGTTGGTTTCTGTGTTGATGATCTTACACAGCCGCACCTTGGCCTGTTCGCCACCGGAGAGCACCCGGACCTGGGATTCGATGTGCTGTGTGGTAAGGCCGCATTTTGCCAGAGCAGAACGCACCTCATACTGAGTCCAGGACGGGAAAAGGCTCCAGATTTCCTCAATGCAGGTGGTACGATTATTCTGATCCGACTCCTGCTCGAAATAACCGATCTGCTGGTAATCCCCCAGCTCCACCGCTCCGTTATAGGGCTTGATCAGACCAAGGATACTTTTCAGCAGAGTGGTTTTTCCAATACCGTTGGCACCTACCAGGGCAATCTTCTCTCCTCGCTCCATAGAAATATTCAATGGACTGGACAGAGGCTCATCATAGCCGATCACCAGATCCTTCGTCTCGAAGATCATCTTTCCGGAGGTTCTTCCCTGTTTGAAATTGAACTCCGGCTTCGGTTTCTCCCTGGCAAGTTCGATCACATCCATCTTATCCAGTTTTTTCTGCCGGGACATGGCCATGTTTCTGGTAGCAACCCTTGCCTTATTTCTTGCAACAAAATCCTTCAGCTCCGCAATCTCCTGCTGCTGCTTATTGTAAGCCGCCTCCAGCTGGGACTTCTTCATGGCATAGACTTCCTGGAAATGATCGTAATCACCGGGATAGCGGTCAAGAGACTTGTTTTCCATGTGGTAGATCAGGTTGACTACACTGTTCAGGAAGGGAATGTCATGAGATATCAGAATAAATGCATTCTCATATTCATTGAGATACCGCTTCAGCCACTCGATATGATTCTCATCCAGATAGTTGGTAGGCTCGTCCAGCAGGAGGATATCCGGCTTGGACAGAAGCAGCTTGGCCATCAGCACCTTGGTTCTCTGACCTCCGGACAGCTCGGAAACATCATGCTCCAGTCCGATGTCCTTCAGGCCAAGGGCGCCGGCTACCTCCTCCACCTTTGCATCGATCATGTAGAAGTCATGATGATCCAGAAGATCCTGCATGGTGCCGGTCTCCTCCATGAGGCGGTTCATCTCCTCTTCGTCTGCGCTGCCCATCTGCTCATACATGGCATTCATCTCTGCTTCCATATCAAACAGAAACTGAAAGGCTGAATTCAGCACATCCCGAATTGTCATGCCCTTCTCCAGGACCGTATGCTGATCCAGATAGCCCACCCGGACACGCTTCGCCCACTCTACGGTTCCCTCATCCGGCATCAGTTTACCGGTAATAATATTCATAAAAGTAGATTTTCCCTCACCATTGGCACCAATAAGACCGATATGCTCACCGGGCAGCAGGCGGAAGGAAACATCTTCAAATATTGCACGGTCGCCAAAACCGTGGCTCAAGTTTGCTACATTTAAAATCATAGTCGGCAAATCCCCTTTATACGTACTGTGTATGTTCCTTGCATTCTCTCAGAGAAAATCGGTTTCGTCAAGATATAATACCGGGTTTCATGGATTGCTGTTACAGTTCACGGAGAATCTCTCATCCATTATCTGCCTTAATCTCCTTGGCCATTTCTGTTTTCCTGTGCTCATATCTTTCTTCTCAGGCACAGGGATTTCAGGTTTCAGGGTTTCCTGTGCCTGTTTCTTCCTTCTCGGGCACAGGGATTTCGGGTTTTTGTTTTCTGTGCTTATATCTTTCTATATCAGAGAAGTTTTATAAAAAGATTGCAGGTTACCCATGAATTGTAACGGATTGCTCACGCACCGTGTATTTAAACAAATACAAGATAAATTATTTGTTACAATTGACTAACCGACCACCTCTGATATAAGATACAAATCGTTCTGTGAGGGAGTAGCAAGCGTGCACAGCACGTAGCAAGTCAACATACTGATCAGCCCTCTGATCTGGCTTGTTTTAAATTGCGAGACTCATGTATAACAGCTTTGCTATACGTGGGAGATCGCTCTATATAGATTTTCTTTCTTCAAACCCGGATAGCAATATCTGGGATTTTTTTATGCAAAAAATCACTGTCGTTCACAGATTGAATGAAATACGCATGAAGGAGAGGCTCTCCGTGAACGATAACGAAAAAGCTATAATGAACATGAACAATGCTTCGGAGAAATCCTGCTTATCATTGTTATGATTCAATATGGAGGAATGTTTGAATGGATTTAGGTGTGTCGTTACTTATTAACAGTGTTCTTCTCGGTATAGGCCTGGCCATGGATGCCTTCTCGGTTTCCATGGCCAACGGTCTGAACAATCCGACTATGAAAGGCTCTCGAATGAGCGGAATTGCCGGTGTATATGCAGCTTTTCAGATTGCCATGCCGCTCATCGGCTGGGTCTGTGTTCATACGATCGTAGAATATTTTCAGACCTTCGAAACCTTTATTCCCTGGATCGCCCTGATCCTTCTTGCCTATATTGGCGGAAAGATGCTGCTGGAGGGAATCCGCGGAGAAGAGGAAGATGGTAATAAAGAAACTCTTTCCTTTGGCGTCCTTCTGGTGCAGGGAATCGCCACTTCTATCGATGCTCTGTCTGTAGGCTTTACCATTGCAGACTACAGCTTCGTACCGGCTCTGATCTCTGCCCTGATCATCGGTGTTGTAACCTTCTTTATCTGCATGGCAGGACTGAAGATCGGCAAGACCTTTGGAACAAAGCTGGCAGGAAAGGCTTCTGTTCTCGGTGGCGTGATCCTTATCGGTATTGGACTGGAGATTTTTATCACAGGAATCTTCTTTTGATAATCCTGCCATGCAGCTGTATGGAACAGGGGGACGGTGGTGCAATTCCGCTTTTCGCGGAACTGCACCACCGTCCCAATACCGTTTAGTTAAGGATTTTCCCCTGTTTCTTAAAAAAAATTAAATATCCCATTGACAAATAGGGAAAAATGTGCGGCCGCCTTACTGACTTACAGCTGCAAGTCAGTAAGGCGGCCCTTGAAATTAGTAGATCGTCGTTACTAATTTTAAGGAGGCACGTTTGTATGATACCATCTTCTGTTCGATCTAAGTTTTACGCTACCCTCATGGAAACGAAAGAAAATCTTGATTCGTATGTTAATAATCCCGGCTCTGATATGACCAGAAATCGCTGCTGTAATTTTCTTGATACGATTTTGGCAATTCTTTGTCTTTCTATGAACCGTACCAATACAGAGCTTTTCAATTATTTTGGAATCAAAAGACACATTCACACCAAATCAGCATTCACACAGCAGCGACAGAAATTTAATGTCGAACTGTTTCCGTCTCTTCTGAAGGCCTTTAACCAGAAGGTTCCCTTTACGAAAACTTATGAGGGTTTTCATTTGGTTGCCATCGATGGATCGGACATTAATCTTCCTACCGATAAGAAAGATAAAATTTATTGTGTAAAACAGGCAAGAAGTGATTCCTGCTACTATCAGATGCACATAAATGTACTTTTCGATATATGTGAGAACCGTTACATCTCTATGATCCCACAGCCGCGCCCGGAGATGAATGAAAACAAGGCATTTTGTACTCTGCTTGATGGGTGTACTATGCCTGAGAATACTATATTTATTGCAGATCGTGGGTACGCTACTCTGAATACAATGGCAAATTTAATAGAGCGGGATCGCTTTTTTCTGATCCGATGTAAGGGGCCTTCTTCCAGTGGGAGTTTTCTTAGATACCTGGTTCCGTCTGATGAAGAATTCGATCGTCCAATCACAATAGGAGTGACCAGATCAAGAAAGAAAATGTACCTTAAACATCCTGACACAACCAAAGTACTAGGGCATAATCGTACATTTGATTATATTGAGCCTGACGATAAGACCACAGTTTATAACATGTCTTTCCGCTGTGTATGTGTAAAACTGAGCGAGGACACTTATGAGTACCTCTTAACGAACCTTCCGAAAGAGAAGTTTTCAACTAATGGATTAAAAGCCTTATACTGGAAAAGATGGGCGATCGAAACCTCTTTCAGAAGCATAAAATACGCGTTATCGCTTGTATATCTGCATTCTGTTAAGCGGGAATTGATCATTCAGGAAGTATACGCAAAGCTGTTGTTATATAACCTGACTTCACTGATCCATTCTTATGTACAAAACAGTAAAGAACTAGTAGAAAAATGTAAAAACAGAAATAAGGAATATAAAGTGTCCTTTGATGATGCAGTTCCGGTCGTAAGAGAATTTCTAAAGAGCAAGATAAGCAATAAAAAAGTAAAAGCTCTGTTATTAATGCATTTGACAGTCATAGATGAGAAAGCAAACCATCCACGAAAAATGCGATCTCAAACTGTAAAGCCATTAAATAACAGAGCATAAAACCAAATATAGTATACCCTTTTTTTCGACAGATGTAAATCTGTCTTTCTGTGCTGCCCCAAAATAATATATGCAAACAAAACTACACTGTATAAGGAAGTGGGTTGCTGTCATAGAGCGGACATCCGCAACGCCGGTCCTTAGTGAGAGCGAGTGACAGCGAAGCTCGAACTTAGTACCGCTGCGTGAGGACTAAGCGCGAGCGGTCCGCGGCATGATTGCATCCCAATTCCGGACGATAGAATGCACATAAAAAGGAAATCAAGATCTTACGACTTGATTTCCTTTTTGGGAATGTAGGAGCCTCAGTTAACAATAAGGTCTTAACTAAACGGTATTGCCACCGTCCCCCTGTTCCATTTGTGTCGTTATGCCTCTGTTATGAAAAACGGATTCGTAAAGGCAATTCTGGTATCGGAATGTCCGAAATAATCCCCCATCAGCTCTGCCCGGATCCAACCCTTCTCTGCCTGTACAGTGAAAACTCCCTTCAGGATCTTCTCCGGATCACAGTCCCAGGAGAGGATCTCCTCCGATGCGATCTCGCTTCCGTTCCGGATCAGCCGGACACGTTTCGGAATGATCTGATCCCGCTTGTAATCGTGACGCATCTTGTCACAGGTTACATTCCAGCGGATCTCCAGTTCTCCTGCCGGAACTGTATCACCGCACTCTGCCGCCAGTCCGCCTGCGAAGCCCTCTACCGTCAGAAGCGGTCCCATTGCCACACAGATCCGTCCGTGGCGAATGGCATGGAACACCGCCTCCTCACTAAGTTTTTCTCTGCTTCCCACATAGGTATGACCATAGGCGTTATAATCCAGCTTATGCATATCCCTTCCACTGGTTCCGGTGATATGGTACCCCTCATTCAGCAGATGATCCCACATAGCAAAGGCTCCGTCGGTCTGGATCTTCAATGGTGCATCATGTCTGGACCAAACCTCCAGGAAATCCACCTGAGACCAGTCCTCCACCCGGAAGATCCACCGGTAGCCTGTCTTAATGGGATCTGCGATGGATTTCGGATGAGCGATTCCTACGATTCCCTTATTTCTGTGCACGGAGGCAATAGCCTCATCAATATCCGCAGGCTTCACCCCTCTCCAGTCTGTATAGCCCTTCTCCCCAAGCACCAGCATATGGCCGAAATAGGTGGTCCACTCCAGACCCTCGATCGGTACAAGATTGAATTTTGCAGTCTCACGAAGCAGTTCCGGAAGACCGGCCTTTGTGTTATGATCCGTCAGGGCCAGACCACTGAAGCCCAGCTCCTTTGATCTTTTGACCATTGATGGCACCACATAATCTCCGTCGCTGTGCTGGGTATGTGTGTGCAGCTCCACCGGATACCAGTGCATGGCACCCTCGGCGATGGAGGCATGGTCCCTGCTCAGTTTCTCCCGGTAAAACACCTTCTCTGCCTCGATCAGCTGCTCCTTGCCTTCCTCCGTTTGGATCTGATGTACATCCAGATAGAAGTTTTCATCCTTATCCGTATAGCTCTGAGCAAACACCTCCACAATCCCCCGGCACTTGGGAGAGATAATGCAGTGCAGATGCAGCTGGATCTCCCAGTCTCCCTCCATGGACTCCGGGGCACTGAAACCAGGCGAAGCAAAGTAAGTAGTAAACAGAAGCGTCTGATCCGTATCCCATCGGTGGGCATTGCCAACATATTCCCCATTTCGGGATGCCGATACCGTCACAAGATTCTTGATGGGATACTGCTGCTGCACCGTCATTGGCTCTCTGGCAGGGTCTGCATCACCGTAGTAGGTTTTTATTGCAGCCTCTACAGGTGCTTTGCAGTATTCATCCAGAGACTCCTGTCCCGGAGTATAGTGAAAATGCACCTCCAGAGCATCCGTATTCGCAGGCACCTGAAACTCCATCCTGACATCTGTGGCTGAATCCACCGGCGCCCACCAGAATTCCTGCCGGAAGATCGACTTTTTTTCGATTTCCCAGCGTCTGGCGATCTTGCAGTTTCTTAATCCATTGTGCACGCGTCGGGTGGTGATATTCCTTACTCTCTGATTAAAGAACCAGGTAAGCTTCTCCATGTCATTGACAGTCCACACGGAGATCCTCTTTCCTCTCCTCAGAAAAGCCTTCATGAATTCCCCGTCTACCAGGCCGTAATAACAGTTAACGGTATCCACACCGGCCGCATCCATTTTGTCGCACATCATTTCCGCCGCAATGAGCCGGTAGTCAAAATCCTCCCTGCACCGTTCATAGAGACCAGGGATCTGCTCTTCAATATTCCAGTAGATCTGTTCGCGGCGGAAGTCCGCATCCTCAATCGCGAAAGGATCCACCGTGCCGGAAAAGATCAGCCGGTCCCTTATTCCGAGTTCTGCGGCCAGCTTCAGCACTTCTTTTTCCAGTCCTGACTCCTTCAGATCACAGTTGATCTTCATGGAGGGATGCATCTTCAGCAGCCCAAAGGCCTCCCTGAGAGACTGGGCATCCGTATGTACCGCATCGTGCCCCAGCTGCAGTTCACCCGTCTCTGTATTTTTC
Organism: Lachnospiraceae bacterium; assembly: GCA_030527645.1. Lineage (GTDB taxonomy): Bacteria > Bacillota > Clostridia > Lachnospirales > Lachnospiraceae > JAKSRN01. Next base: position 95,108 of record JAUNAJ010000002.1, read on the forward strand.
CGCACATCCACCTCCAGAGCGTCCGCCTCCGTGGTCAGCGCATAGCGCACAAACGCCAGGGTATTATCCGGTGTGCCGTCCGCACCGGAGTGCGCGGTCAATTCTACATTCCGTATCATTCTGTATTTCCTCCCTCACTTATTCCAAGGATGCTTCTATATTTGATTGTATCACTCCGGACTCTGCACTGCGAGTCCCGACACTGGATTTTCCGCTTCGTTTCCTCCTCAGTTGTTACAGTTCACGGGGTGAACTGTAACACGCTTCGCGATGCACACAGATTGCGCTGACGCGCAATCTGGCGCTGTAATCCTCGGGTTTTCATGCAGAAACTGCATGAAAACACCTCGCGGAACATTACCCGTGAACAGTAACCTCCTCATGCTGTATGAAATGAAGTTCATCGTATACAGGAAAAGGCGCCGCCGGTTTCCCGGCGGCGCCTTGGATAAACTTTTGAATCCCGATTACTTCTCCCATTCCTTCTCGTTCAGGTTTGTGTAGATATACACACCTGCAGAAACGGAACAGATCAGGAACATAATAACTGAAAGGGCAGCCGAACGGTTATAAGCCAGATACTTGTTGAACTGATCATACAGTGCGATTCCAAGCATCTTCGGTGCATTTCCGCCCATCAGATACGGGGTTGTAAAGGAACCTACATTGGTCATAAAAACAAAGGTAGAAGCAATTACAACGTCCTTCAGGGACAACGGCAGGATCATGGAAGTAAAGGTTTTCCATCTGCCTGCACCAACATCTCTGGCGCCTTCAATAATTGAGTCCGGAATTGCTCCGAGTCCTGCAGTGATCATCATTGCAGCAAACGGTATATTAAACCACAGGTTCATAACAATGATGCCGCTTGCATGATACATGAGACCCAGAGTTATGTTCAGTCCGAAGAGCTGTCCGATTCGATTGATCAGACCGGAGTCACGGATGATGGTGATCATTGCATATACCGCACACATCGCAGGAACGAAACGCGGAAGCAGGTACAGTGTACCGATCGTTTTTGCAATCTTCGATTTTACAAACCGCAGATACAGTGCCAGAAGATAGGCAATGACGATTGCAATGATAACGGTCAGGAATACAACCATCAGTGTATACAGCAGGTTGTTCACCTGGGCGGGCTCAGTAAAGAAGTAGGTGTAGTTTGCTAACGTAAATTCCCCTGTATCCTCATCCCGAAAACTCTGAATGACAGCTGAAATGATTGGGTAGGCTACAGTCAGCATGACTACCAGGAACGCCGGCAGAACCATACCATAAGCAGCAAGATAATTCTTCAGTCTTTTACTCATGATGATTCCCTTTCATAGTAAGTAAGTAACTATTCTGAATGACTGCTGTTCCAGTCGAGTTTCTCACCCCGCAGCGAAGCGAGCGTCTTCTCGATTGAATTCGATCGAATTCATATCGAGCTATATCAGAATCAGCCAATAGTTGCGATCTCGTTGTCCCATCTCTCGTTGAAGGATGTGCTCAGATCACCGATAGACATGATACGGAAGCTGCTGGTATCAAGACTTGCAACATCCTCATAGCCTTCCATATCGATGTTTGTGGTATCGATCAGCGGAATAGCTGCCATGTCATGAACAAGAATGGTCTGTGCTGCCTCAGAAAGCATGTAGTCGATGAAAGCGTATGCACCGTCCTCATGAGATCCGAAGGTCGGGATTGCCAGTGTCTGGAAGGAACCGGTGAAGGAAGGATCGATCTGAGTGATCTTGATGGTATCCTTCAGTGTTCCGGCTGCTCTCTGAGAGAGAACCATATCTGCCCAGTTCGGACACATATCGATATCGCCCTGATTCAGGAGATCCAGTGTACCCTGGTTTTTAGCCGGATATACGTGAGATCCGCCTGACTCATACATATATTCGTTCAGCTCAGCCAGTTTAGCAAAGCCTGCATCCCATTCTGCTGTCCATGCCTCATCGTCAGAGGTGATCGCAGACTCATCAGCGATCTGGTTGTAAACAGTTGTACGTGCAAAGGAGTCTCCTGCTCCGCCTGTTCCCGGCTGGTTGTAAGCGAAACGGCCCGGATTCTCTTTCATCCATGCCTCCAGCTCCTCAAAGGTTGTCGGAGGAGTCTCAACAGCCTCGGAATCATAAGCCAGAACTACAGTAGTACCGCGGAACGGCTGCACAAATTCAGGAGCAACACTGCTCTCTGCAGAAACACCTGCTGCGTTCGGAATCTTGGAATCGTCCAGCTCTACCAGATATTCTGTTCCCATCTGGGAAACGATCTTGGACAGGTCATCACCGGAAAGGTCAACGATATCATAATCTGTTCCGGTCTGATTTGCTTTCGCAGCCGCAACCAGCATATCAGTCAGAGCCTGTGTACCGGTACCGGAAAGCATGAACTGAAGCTCAACCTGATACTGATCTGCGTAGTCAGAATTGGTGTTGAAATCCTCGATGAGAGTCTCATATACGGCTCTTACGTTGTCGGATCCTGTTGCCCACAGTGTTACCGTCTCTTTTCCTCCTGCAGATGTCTCTGCCTCGGAAGCTGCAGTGGATGCTGCATCAGAGCTGCCTGAGGATCCGCATCCTGCCAGAAGTGTTGCCGCCATAGCTGCTGCCAGTAAACATGCACTTACTCTTTTAAATTTCATAACTAGTTTCTCCTTTTCCTTTTTTATTTGAAGGGAAGTCCTCTCCCTGTCAAAGCAACAGTTGTTGTAACTATTCAGAAGGTCAGACACGGCTTCCGTCCCGGAACAGCGTATGCTTGCCGATCGTCAGACTGATATCATCGCCCACCCTCAGATTCTCACTGACCTCACGGTCAACGAAGCACTTGATAATATCCTCGCCGTACTGAGCAGTCAGGGATACATAATGTCCCATCAGCATGGAGGTACGCACAGTGGCATTCAGATCACCCTTATCTTTACCGGGCACCACAGTGAGATCCTCCGGACGAACAGCCACTGTTACATCAGTACCGTCTCTCTTGATGAAGTTCATTTCGCCGATGAAGGAGGCAACATGAAGAGTCTGCGGATCATCGTAGATTTCCTCCGGTGTTCCCACCTGATCGAATTTACCCTTGTTCATAACCACGATCCTGTGGGACAGAGCCATCGCCTCCTCCTGGTCATGGGTTACGAAGATAATGGTGATTCCCAGGTCACTCTGGATCTTCTTCAGCTCCTCGCGCATCTCCTGGCGGATCTTTGCATCCAGTGCGGAGAAGGGCTCATCCAGAAGAAGAAGGGAAGGCTTCAGCAGAAGGGATCTTGCAATGGCGATACGCTGCTGCTGTCCTCCGGAAAGCTGTCCCGGATATTTCTTCTCGGTTCCGCTCATATGCACCAGCTCCAGCATCTTCTTAATATCCGGATCGTAGGTGCTCTTCGGAATCTTTCTGAGTTTCAGACCGAAAGCCAGGTTTTCATAAATGCTCATATGCGGCCACAGGTTGTAGCTCTGGAACACCATGGCTGTAGGACGCTTCTCCGGCGGCAGGGCAATGATGGACTGGCCGTCGATCAGGATATCACCCTCCGTTACATCCAGAAATCCTCCCAGCGTTCTCAGAATCGTAGATTTACCGCAGCCGGAAGGGCCAAGGAAGGTGACGATCTCACCCTCATATACATCAAGGTTGATATGTGCAACACCGTCTCCGTTGTCGTAGAACTTTGTCATGTCCTTGATCTGAAGCTTAATCTTACGATCACTCATTGGTCATTATCCTCCAAATTTTTCTTGTATCTCTTTATTCAGGTCATTCCTGAGCCTTACTCATATCTGTAACCATTCAGAAGGTTCTTATTTCATCTTGAATCCGCCTGCGATCGCTTCCGGTCCGATGTACTTTCTCATCAGGAAGATCATGACCGCAGAAGGAATGATCAGCAGGATTGCAAATACAGCACCGATCTGCACAGCAGTGGAATCCAGAACGATTCCATACATGGCAACCGGCATGGTCTGGATCCTTGCAAGACCTACCAGCATGGTTCCCTGTGCCTCCTCCATGGAGCCCAGGAAGGTGTACAGAGTTGCAACGGAGATACCCGGCATAGCCAGCGGGAGGGTTACCTTGAAAAAGGTTCGAATGGGTCCGGCACCCACATCCCTTGCTGCCTCCTCCTGCTGTCTATGAACAGAACGGAAGGCACTGGCAGGCAGCCATACCATAAACATCATGGAATTGATCATGTGGATAATGATAACTCCGGGATAGGTTCCCATCAGACCGTACTTGTAAAACAGTACTGCGATGGATGTGTAGATACCAAGCTTCGGAAAGGCATTGGTCAGAAGGAAGGAAAGCATAAAGATCTTTCTTCCCGGATATTTGAATCTTGCAATGGAATATGCCGCCGGAATACAGAAGACCATGGAGATCGCTGTAGTTGCGATAGCAATGGTAAAGGACTGGATGATGGATGATACCAGATTCTTCTGTGCGAAGATATACTGCCACCACTTAAAGCCCCAGACTGTGGGAAGAACATGCGGTACGGTGTATTCATCGGCAAATGCCAGCATCAGCATATTGATGAGGGGACCGTAGAAGAACAGAATAAATACCGCAAGCAGTACAAATTCCAGGAACTTCTTTCTTCCTACTGCGTGATAGAAGCGCTTGGGATTCAGCATTTTAAACATGATACATTCCCTCCTCTGGTTTTCTTCCTTTAAATAAAAAATGAGCCGCACAAAACTTAAGTACCTGCCGCAGCAGGTGCTTCCATTTGCTCTGACTCATCTCTCCGCAAGCAATTCATTATTTGATTTACCTGACTGTTTGTATCTTACAACAGGACTCCCTAAAAAGCAAGCAGTATTTCACAATTTATTCATTCATTCTTCATGCTTTTTTCACTTTTTCAACAAGGAGTTGAAGGTACCACTTATTAATTTTCGGATCAATTCCAACAATTATCGCCTCCGGACAGGAGCATTTCTTCTCATGCGGAACTTCCCCTTCCGGCATATTTTCTTCTGAATCCTTCATATTTTGTGATATAGTGTAATTGTTCAGATCGTAAACCCAAAAGAAATGATCTATATGGATACAGAACCTGAACAGTTCCAGTAACTACAATTCATTATCTCCGGAAAGGACATACCGCTATGTCAGCAACAACATCTGCATTCGAAGATCTTCTCCTGGACTCCCCGATCATCGGAGCCGTAAAGGACGAAGCAGGTCTGGAAAAAGTCCTCGCCTCCGACTGCCGGATCATCTTTCTCCTGTTCGGAACCGTTCTGAACATTCAAATGCTGGTAGAGAAGGCAAAACAGAAAAATCGAATGGTTTTCGTCCATACAGATCTGATCGAGGGGCTGTCCGGAAAAGAGATCGCGATCGATTATCTCCTGCAGAATACCGATGCAGACGGTATCATCTCCACCAGGATCAATCAGATCAAATACGCAAAATCCGTAGGTCTGTTCTGCATTCAGCGTTTCTTTGTTATTGATTCTCTTTCATTCGAGAATGTAAAGAAGCAGGCGTCCTATGCGGATGCTGTGGACATTCTCCCCGGCACCATGCCGAAGATCATTGACCGCCTGTCAAAGCAGCTCCGGAAGCCAATCATTGCCAGCGGTCTGATCCAGGACAAGCAGGATATTATGGCCGCCCTCGGCGCAGGAGCCCACGGCGTCTCTACTACCTGCAGCAATTTATGGAAAGAACTATGAGAAAATCCCGCAATTCCGTTTTTCATAGAATTGCGGGATTTTTCTATTCCCGGTCAAAGTCTTTATTCCCGGGAATCTTTCAGTCACACATCTCCTGACCAACTTCGCAGAGCAGGTCTGCCTCATTGGAGATAATACAGTCCACACCTCTGCGGATCATATCCTCCATATTCTCCCGGTCATTAACAGTCCAGGTATTGATGTTCATGCCTCTGCCGTGGTACAGCTCTACCAGCTCCGGCTGATACTGGAGCAGCATGTAGCGAGGATGCATATAGTCTGCATTGGACCGTTCGATATATTTGTCAATATCCAGAAACGGCTTATCATACAGAAGTCCGGTCTTGATCTCCGGATTGATGCCCTTGCAGGCCTGCATGGAGATATGATTAAAGGAAGACAGGAATACCTGCTCCTCCATCCGGCGGGCACAGATCTCATCGATCACCCTTTTTTCCAGTCCCTCATAAAAGACCTCATAATTCTTCAGTTCCATATTCAGCAGCAGCCTGGTCTCCTTACAGAAGTCCAGCAGCTGTCCCAGTGTCCACACATGCTGTCCGGCGAATTCCGGGGATTTCCAGGCACCGATATCCAACTGCAGCATCTCCTCCATGGTTTTATCCTTGATCCATCCGCTTCCATTGGAGGTTCTCTCCACCGATGCATCATGGAAAATTACCAGCTGTCCGTCTTTCGTGATATGTACATCACTTTCAATTCCGTCGCAGTCTGTTTCTTCAATTACCTTCTGAAATGCCAGCGGGCTGTTTTCAGGATATTTACCGGAAAAGCCCCGATGTGCGAATAATAATGGTTTTTTCATAGTTTCCTCCCTAACAGTCATGTCATCAATCCGATGACAGCTTTTCTGTCTCAGCCAGCGTTCCCTGCTGTCTGCTTATTACAGCTCATCCACAGAGATCACGCCCTCTGTTTCCGATATTGCTTTGATGATCTCACTCACGCTTCCGGACCTGCGTTCCAGTCTCAGGCTGAAGATCACACTGGCATTGTGCTTTTTCGATCTCGCAGACCGGGTGACCTGCATATCCTGAATCTTTATCCCTTCCTTCTGCAGCAGAAACAGGATCGTATCCAGTGCCGGCTTTTCACGGTACTCGATCAGAAGGTTCAGCTCCGGAGCAGTGTCCAGAAGATAGAACTCCAGCTTTGCAAAGAACATCTCGGCAATGATGATCAGAATTGTTACGATCAGTCCGCCTTCAAAAAAGCCTGCTCCGAAGGCAAGACCCACAATAGCGGAGGCCCAGAGGCCTGCCGCCGTAGTCAGCCCCTTGATCCGGTGCTGGCGGGTAACCATAATGGTGCCGGCACCGATAAAGCTGATTCCGGCCACTACCTGGGCTCCCAGCCGAGCGATATCTGTAAAATATCCCTGGACCAGCATCAGATACTGGCTGGTCATGGTGGTCATGGCCGCACCGAGACAGATCAGGATATGGGTGCGAAAGCCTGCCGGACGCCGCTTCAGGGCGCGCTCCATTCCCACGATCCCGCTGCAGAATACAGCCAGACACAGACGCAGAGCAATGGAGATCGTGGTCAGATCCCGAAAGGGATCAAATATTGAAAGCATACTTCAGACCCTCCTATATCTCTTTGATCATGGTGACTCCATCCATTCCGGACAGGGCAGAAACCAGTCTCGAATGGGGAATGCGCGTGTTCAGATGCAGGGAAAATACAGCATTGGGATACATGCCGCTGCCCTTCTTTCCCCTGTCGATTTCCACACTGTAGACCCGCACCTGCATCTCCTTAATACGGGCGATCACCGGTGCGATATTGCTCAGCGATGTGAATTCAATGTACAGATTGATATCTGCCGTCTGCTCGATCAGATTCAGCTCCAGCCGGTGAAGAACCCCTACCGACAGGAAGATCAGCAGAAAAGACAGGAAGACACATTCGTAAAAGCCTGCTCCGATGGCCAGACCCATGCAGGCGGATGCCCAGAGCCCCGCCGCGGTAGTCAGACCTTTGACCTGCTGCTGCCGTACAGTGATGATGGTTCCGGCGCCAAGGAAACCGATACCGTTGATTACCTGCGCTCCGAATCTGGACACATCGGATTTCGAGCCTGTTTCCGCAGCAATATCTGCCCAGCGTGTTGCCAGAAGCTCTGCCTCATACTGGCTGAGCAGCACGGTCAGAGCCGCACCGATACACACCAGCATATAGGTACGGAATCCTGCTGCGCGGCCCTTCCTGGCTCGTTCCAGTCCCAGGATCCCTCCGAACACCATCGCCAGCAGCAGCCGGAAGCAGACCGATGCAAAATTGAATTCACGGAGATACTCTAATTGAGCCATTGTCCATTCCTCCGTTCCTTAATAATGCATCAAGTATATCACAAAGTTTTACAAGCCACCAGATTCACTCCCGTACCGAACAGATCCTCTGCCAGAACCTGTCCCACCTGCACCGGGGACTGCACCAGGAGTCCGTTGATCAGCTCCATGCAGTCAAACATCCGCTCCTTGGGAAGGGGTTTGTCCGTTTTCACCGGAAGTCTTGGAATCGCAGCCCCTGTGATACGGACCGTAGAGGTGAGCACCCGCACCGGGTGCAGCAGCTCATTTCTTCCGTATTCTGCTCCTCTGGGGCAGTTGTTGCCGGTTACGGCATAGTCCTTGTTTTCATCTACCTGAAGATGGCAGCCCTTCGGGCAGGTAATACAGATAAGATGTTTCATTCCTTTGACTCCTCCTGATCCTCTTCCACTGAAACGGTGACTGCTCCCTTTGCTTTTGCAAGCAGCACCTTCGGTATTTTAATCGTCTCCATCTCACCGGGTGCCACTCTCTCACGGGAGAAGGTGGCAATCTGATTTCCTTCCTCATCCCTCACATAGATATGGCAGGCTCCTAACACAGCCCGAACACGGAAGAACACCTCCAGAACCTTAAAGTCCGCATGCATATGCACCTGCTGGGGAACCGTATAGCCTACCACCGGTCCGTTCTTAAGCTCAAGAACCGGACCTTCTTCTGAAACCGTTCCCGCAAGGGATGCTGCTGCTTTTCCTGCCTTTGCCGCCTCTGCAGTAACAAAGTCCACCAGATCGTGCACATGGAGCACATTGCCGCAGGCGAAGACACCCGGAATGGAGGTTTCCATATTTTCGTAGACAACCGGTCCGTTTGTTCTCGGATCCATGGTGATCCCGGCGCTGCGGGACAGCTCATTCTCCGGAATCAGACCAACGGAGAGAAGTACTGTATCGCAGTCAAATGTCATCTCCGTACCCGGGATCGGACGGCGGTCCGGTCCAACCTCAGCCACCTCTACCTGCTCCACCCGATCCTTTCCCCGGATATCCGTGATGGTGTGAGACAGATACAGCGGGATATTGAAGTCATTCAGACACTGCACAATATTTCTTGTGAGACCGCCGGAATATGGCATGACCTCCACGCAGGCAAGAACCTCCGCTCCCTCCAGTGTCATGCGTCGCGCCATGATCAGCCCGATGTCACCGGAGCCCAGGATCACTACCTTCTTACCTACCATATAGCCTTCAATATTCAGATATCTCTGGGCAGTTCCGGCAGTAAATACGCCTGCAGGTCTGGTTCCCGGAATGGCAATGGCACCTCTGGTACGCTCCCGGCAGCCCATTGCCAGTACCACAGCACCCGCCTCCAGTACCTCATAGCCATTTGCCGCTGAGATCACATGCACTTCCTTCTGCTCTGTTATTTCCAGAACCATGGTGTCAATCCGCACCTCCACATCGGTGCTTTTCAGCATTTCAATAAATCTGCCCGCATACTCAGGTCCGGTCAGCTCTTCCTTAAAATAATGGAGACCAAAGCCGTTGTGGATACACTGATTCAGGATTCCTCCCAGCTCCCGGTCACGCTCTACGATGCAGATGGAACGGCAGCCGTCCTCCCAGGCTGCATTTGCCGCAGACAGACCAGCCGGGCCTCCGCCGATAATTACAAGATCATATTTCATACCGCAGTACCTCCCTTCGTCTCACTGATCAGAAGCTTTGTTCCCTCTCCATCCTGCAGAACATCGAAGGGGGATATTCCCAGTTCCCTTGCAAGGATCTCCAGCACACGGGGACCGCAGAAGCCCCCCTGACAGCGGCCCATGCCTGCACCGGCTCTTCTCTTCACACCGTCAATGGAGCATGGCGGAACAGGAGAATGGATCGCAGCAACGATCTCTCCCTCTGTAATAGTCTCACAGCGGCAGATCACTCTTCCGTAGCGTGGATCCTTCCGGATCATTTCCTGCTTTTCCTCCTGTGACAGCTCTTTGAACCGGATCTGCTCTCTCGTATCGATCCAGGAATCCTTTTTCACAAAGGAGAGTCCCATTGCCTGCAGCTGCTCAATCGCATACTCAGCAATTGCCGGGGCAGCAGACAGACCCGGGGATTTAATGCCTGCCACATGCAGCATACACGGACAGCCTGCCGCCGGACGGATCACAAAATCCGGCTCTGAGATAATCGCCCGGACACCGGCAAAATTCCGGATACACTGGCGAAGATCTATTCCGTCAATGCTGCGGCGGGACGCTTCTGCCACCTCATCCAGACCTGCAAGGGTTGTTTCACGGCAATAGGGATCCTCCACCGGTGCTGCATTGGGTCCAACAATCAGATTGCCGTGAACGGTAGGTGCCACCAGCACACCCTTGCCCTTTTCTGTCGGGCACTGGAAGATCACATGCTTCGCAAGGGATCCGCTGGACTTATCCATAAGGTAATACTCTCCTCTTGCCAGCTGAGACTCCCACTCCTCTTTACCTGTCAGGGCGCAGATCTCTCCTGCCCAGCCTCCTGCACAGTTGATCACATATCTTGTCTCAAAGTCTCCGGCAGCCGTGTGAAGAACAACAGATTTCTCCTTCTGCTCCAGTCCCGTCACCTTCGCACTGCAGTGAAGCTCGGCACCGTTGCGGACCGCTGTCTCCGCCTCCGCAATGGCAAGGCCCCAGGGATCAATGATCGCAGCAGTGGGAGCATAGAGGGCACAGGTCACAGCCTTTGTCAGATGTGGATCCCTCTCACGAGCCTCATCACCTGTAAGGATTTTTAATCCCGGCACACCGTTCTTCATCCCGTTGTCATACAGCTTTTCCAGATGCTTCCTGTCCTGCTCGTTAAATCCCAGCACCAGGGAGCCGATCCGGTCATATTTTACAGACAGCTTCCGGCACAGCTCCTCCATCATCTCCGAGCCTCGCACATTCAGTTTTGCGATCAATGTTCCGGGCTCCGGATCATATCCTGCATGGATAATCGCACTGTTTGCCTTGGTGGTGCCCATAGCAATGTCATTTTCCTGCTCCAGGATCAGAATCTTGAGATCATAGGCCGAAAGTGAGTAAGCGATCGATGCACCGATCACTCCGCAGCCGATAATAGTAATGTCATACATATCCTTTCTTCCTCCTTACAACGCAGCGATAAGAGGACCCAAAGAGGGTTTCTCACGCAAAAAAGTCAAAGCAATGCCCGGAAGGGTTTTACTTTGACTCGTTTCTCCAGAAATATTTGATTACTGTAACTGTAGCATGAATTCACGCTTCAGGCAAGGGTGGATTGCCGGAATATATCAGTGAATATCAATGTGCAACGATTTGATTATTGTTTCATTTAATCGTTTTTCTTTTTTTGTTCCCAAATAATCTCTTTTTCAAAATGCCGTTCCCCGTCTCTCTTCATTTTTTCATAATCATTAATAGACCGCTTCACTGCTCTCTGCAGCGCTGCCCAAACAATTGTGGCATGGACTGTAACCCGCCTCAATAATCTCCTTGATCGAACCAGTGTAATATTCCTTATTCTTCTCTTTCATCTCATCTACACTGGTGCAGGTCGGAATATGGATCTTATGAGTATTCTTGTTCAGAATATATCTATCCTGCCTCTCTTCTATGCGCTGAAGGTCATCAGCCGGATCGAAAATATCTCTGTTCACTCCATCATTGTTATTCTCAAGACCTTCAGCCTGATACTCCGGATCCTTAAAGCTGTCTCCTGTTGCATAGTCTATCACGATTCCCGGCTGCACATTGTAACAGTAGATGTTGAAGCAGATTCCTTTCCCCTCATCTTCTATAGACCAGGCTTCCATCTGAACCCCTGCTGCCACAAGATTATTCCCCTCAAAAAAGGGCGTTACACGATACAATACGTGATTCGATGTTTCGTTGATATATTGAGCAATCTGATTCTCATAGGGAAGCATCCCTAATACATTCAGATAACGGGTGCCGGTGATTAAGTTTTTTTCATTCGCACCCTCCCCTGCCAGCTGGAATCCTATCAAATGACATCGATTGTAAAGATAATTTCCATCAATCCGATCATTGTATTTTACAGTTTGCCAACCGCTGGGTCTTATATTCCCAATCCGACTCATTTCCTCAACAGGCATTGTCTCCTGACAGATCATGGCAAATGCAGGTCCGCACCGTCCAAGCCGATCCAGACTGCTGTACTTTTCAAAGACTGTCGTCTTCGACTTCTCCTTCACTGTGAATGCCGGGTAATTATCATTCACCTGAGTAATCGGTTCTCCTGAATACTCCGGAATATTAGCCAGCACATCCACCGCGATCGAAGGCTTATAAAAAAGCCCTGCAGCAGCCAGGATAAAAACGATCAGAAGGCCCAAACACGCAGCTGTCCATCTGCCCCTTCTTCTTTTCCTGCACCCCATTCTTTCGTTCACTCTTCATTTGAAAACAAAACTTTGTATTTTTTTCAGTATTCATTGTACTACAGTACCTGCAAAAAATGAAGATTCTGCGACACATGAGAACCCCGGGCAAATCGTCAATTTCTGACCATTTACCCGGGGGATTTCCTCTGTATTCACCATATTCTGTTCTTATGCACTCTGTACTGCCATTGCTCCTACCAGAATCACAGTTGCCACTATTGTCATTATCACGTTCATCATATCTGTTTCTCCTTTGCTTCCTGTCTCTTGTTTTCATGCTTCCTGTACTGCCATTGCCCCTACCAGAATCACAGTTGCCACTATTGTCATTATCACGTTCATCATATCTGTTTCTCCTTTGCTTCCTGTCTCTTGTTTTCATGCTTCCTGTACTGCCATTGCCCCTACCAGAATCACAGTTGCCACTATTGTCATTATCACGTTCATCATATCTGTTTCTCCTTTGCTTCCTGTCTCTTGTTTTCATGCTTCCTGTACTGCCATTGCCCCTACCAGAATCACAGTTGCCACTATTGTCATTATCACGTTCATCATATCTGTTTCTCCTTTGCTTCCTGTCTCTTGTTTTCATGCTTCCTGTACTGCCATTGC